>NZ_BCWQ01000001.1 GCF_001592285.1 Hydrogenophaga pseudoflava NBRC 102511
CGCGAAAAACGTCGACGGCCTGATCGTCGGCGGCGGCATCGCCAACACCTTCATGCTGGCCGCGGGTCTGAAGATCGGCAAGAGCCTGGCCGAGCCCGACCTGCTGGGCGAGGCCACGGCCGTGATCGCCGCCATGAAGGCGCGCGGCGCCGAGGTGCCGATCCCCGAGGACGTGGTCTGTGCCAAGGCCTTCGCCGCCGATGCGCCCGCGACGGTGAAAGCCGCGACCGAGGTGGCCGACGACGACCTGATCCTGGACATCGGCCCCAAGACGGCGGCCAAGCTGGCACAGAAGCTCAAGCAGGCCGGCACCATCGTCTGGAACGGCCCGGTGGGCGTGTTCGAGTTCGCGGCCTTCGAGAACGGCACCAGGGTGATCGCTCAGGCGATCGCCGAATCGAGTGCCTTCAGCATCGCCGGCGGTGGCGACACGCTGGCCGCCATTGCCAAGTACGGCATCGAGAAGGACGTGGGCTACATCTCCACCGGCGGCGGCGCCTTCCTCGAAGTGCTGGAAGGCAAGACGCTGCCGGCGTTCGAGATCCTGGCAAAGCGCGCTGAACCCTGAGTTTTTCAATCCCACGGAGACAACCCCATGGCCCTCATTTCCCTTCGCCAGCTGCTCGACCACGCGGCTGAAAACAGCTACGGCCTGCCCGCGTTCAACGTCAACAACATGGAGCAGGTGCAGGCCATCATGCAGGCCGCCGCCGCGGTGGACAGCCCGGTCATCCTGCAGGGCTCGGCCGGTGCGCGCTCCTATGCGGGCGAGCCCTTCCTGCGCCACCTGATCGCCGCCGCGATCGAGATGTACCCGCACATCCCTGTGTGCATGCACCAGGACCACGGCGCCACGCCCGGCGTGTGCTTCCGCTCCATCCAGTCGGGTTTCAGCTCGGTCATGATGGACGGCAGCCTGCTGGCCGACGGCAAGACGCCCGCGAGCTACGAATACAACGTCAACACCACCAAGCAGGTGGTGGACCTGGCCCACGCTTGTGGCGTGTCGGTGGAAGGCGAACTGGGCTGCCTGGGTTCGCTGGAAACCGGCAAGGCCGGTGAAGAGGATGGGCACGGCGCCGAGGGCGAGCTGGACCATTCCATGCTGCTGACCGACCCGGACGAGGCCGCCGACTTCGTGACCAAGACCCAGGTGGACGCGCTGGCCATCGCCATCGGCACCAGCCACGGCGCCTACAAGTTCACCAGCAAGCCCAGCGGCAAGGTGCTGCGCATCGACCGCGTGAAGGAAATCCACCAGCGCATCCCCAACGTGCACCTGGTGATGCACGGCTCGTCCAGCGTGCCGGAAGACTGGCTGGCGATCATCAACCAGTACGGCGGCGACATGGGCCAGACCTACGGCGTGCCGGTGGAAGAGATCGTCGAAGGCATCAGGAACGGCGTGCGCAAGGTCAACATCGACACCGACCTGCGCATGGCCAGCACCGGCGCCATTCGGCGTCACTTGGCCGAAGACAAGAAGAACTTCGACCCGCGCAAGTTCTACAAGGAAGCCACCAAGGCCATGCAGGCGATCTGCGCGGCGCGCTACGAAGCCTTCGGTGCCGCCGGCATGGCCAGCAAGATCACGAAGGTGCACAGCCTCGAAGCCATGCAGAAGCGCTACGACAAGGGCGAGCTGGCCGCGCAGGTGGCCTGAGCTGCCTGCGCGGGCCGAGCTGCCCGCGAAGAGCTGCCATCGAGACAGGGCGTGGTGCTGCGCCTGCGTTAGATTGCGGGGATGAACCGACCCCTGCACGCCGACCCCTCCGTCATCGATTCGCGCCAGGCCGCCTGGCGGCTGCTGGTGGCGCTGGGCCTGGTGGTGCTGGGCAACAGCAGCATGTACGTGGTGTCGGTGGTGCTGCCCACGGTGCAGACCGAGTTCGGCATCGACCGCGCCAGCGCCTCGCTGCCCTACACCTTCATGATGGTGTGTCTGGGCATTGGCGGCATCTGGACCGGCCGCATGGCCGACCGGCACGGCCTGATGAAGGTGCTCTGGGTGGGCGCGCTGGCGGTGGCGGGCGGCTTTCTCTGGGCTGCGCAGTCCGGCAGCATCTGGACCTTCGGTCTCGCGCACGGCCTGCTCGGCCTGCTGGGCGGTGCCTCCACCTTCGCGCCGCTGCTGGCCGACACCTCGCAGTGGTGGAACCGGCGCCGCGGCATCGCGGTGGCGATCTGCGCCAGCGGCAACTACATCGCCGGCGCGCTCTGGCCGCCGCTGGTGCAGCACGGCATCGAGACCATCGGCTGGCGCCCCACGTACACGATCATGGGTCTGGTCTGCGGCCTGGGCATGCTCGCGCTCTCGGGCCTGATGCGGCAGCGGCCACCGCTGGCGCTGCCGCAGCCCGTGGCCGCTGCGGGCGCCGCGCCAGCCGCCGACCGCAGCCGCCCCTTCGGCCTGAGCCCGTCCAGCGCGCAGTGGCTGCTGTGCGTGGCGGGCGTGGGCTGCTGTGTGGCGATGTCGATGCCGCAGGTGCACATCGTGGCCTACTGCACCGACCTCGGTTACGGCGCCGCGCGCGGCGCCGAGATGCTCTCGCTGATGCTGGCCAGCGGCATCGTCAGCCGCCTCGTCTCGGGCTTCATCTGCGACCGCATCGGCGGCATCCGCACCCTGCTGCTGGGCTCGGCGCTGCAGGGCGTGGCGCTGCTGCTGTTCCTGCCCTTCGACGGCATGGTGCCGCTGTACGTGGTGTCGGCCCTGTTCGGCCTGTTCCAGGGCGGCATCGTGCCGTCCTACGCGATCATCATCCGCGAGCACTTCGCGCTGCAGGAGGTGGGCGCGCGGGTTGGCGCGGTGATCATGGCCACCCTGATCGGCATGGCGCTGGGTGGCTGGCTCTCGGGCTGGATCTTTGACATGACCGGCAGCTACGACGCCGCCTTCATCAACGGCATCGCCTGGAACCTGCTGAACCTGGCCATCGCCGGCTGGCTGTACCGGCGCATGCGTGCCAGCGCCGCTCAGCGGACCCAGGCCGGGAAGTAGCCCAGGGCGTCCTGCACGGTGCTGTCGTGGGCCGGAATCACGACCAGATCCGGGTCGGCCAGCATCAGCGCGCGGACCTTGTCCAGGCTGGTCTGCGTCTGCGGGGCGTCCCCGTCGACCAGCTTTCCCGCCACCCAGAACTTGGGTGCGCCCTGCCGCAAGGCCGCCAGGGTCCAGGCCGCATCCCCGATGAAGAAATACCGCCGGCCGGAATCGGTGGTGACGAAGAGGCCCAGCGAGCCCGGGGTGTGGCCGGGCATCGGGACCAGCACCACGGTGCCGTCCTGGTAGAGGTCGAGGCTTTCGGGATAGCCCATGAACGGCACGGGCTGGAACGCCAGCTCCTCCCACCGGATGGCGTCCGCGCCGACCTGCGAGGCCCAGGTGCCTCCGGGGCCGGTGCTCGGAGCGCGCAACCGGGGTCGCTCTGCCGCGGCAATGCCGATCCGCGCTTCCGGGAAGTCCTGCACGCCGCCGGCGTGGTCCCAGTGGCTGTGGCTCAGGATCACGCGCTGCAGCGGCGGCATGCCGGCCCTGTCCAGCTGCGTGCGCGCGCTCACCACCGGCTTGTCGTAGGTGAAGAAGGGCCGCCACCACAGCGGCATGCCCTGCTGGTACTGGGCATCGATCTGCTCGCCCAGGCCGGTGTCGAACAGCAGGTAGTCGCCGTGGTGCTTGATCAGGAACGCCGAGAAGTTGGAGTTCACCTGCCGGGTGATGTCTCCGCCCGGCACCAGCAGCGCCTGCGGCACGGCCACCTGCGAGGTCTTGATGATGGCAAAGCCTACCTTCGGCGGGGAGCCGGGCGTCGGGGAAATGGTCTGGGCCTGCAGCGTGGCCGACATGACGACCGGCAGGAGGAGCGTGCACAAGTGCAGAAAGGATCGGAGCATTTTTCGTGGCCTGATGGATGGATTGGCCGAGCGTAAAGTCTGGTCCATGCTCCAATGTCAAGCGCCCGTTTCAAGGGTTTCAGCGCCTGCGCCACCATGAACATCAGCCAGTTCGCCCAGGCGGCCGGGGTGTCCACCGACACCGTCCGCTACTACGAGAAGCAAGGCCTCATCGGCGCGCCACGGCGCCAGGCCAACCGCTACCGGAGCTACACCGACGCCGATGTCGCCGCCGTGCGGTTCGTGCGGGGCGCACAGGCGCTGGGGTTCTCGCTGGCGGAGATCCGGGCCATCCTGCCGCAGGTGGCGAAGGGCGCCTTCGGCCGCGCCGAGATCGAGCAGCAGCTGCAGGCCAAGATAGCGCAGATCGACGCGCACATGGCGCAGCTCAGGACCCTGAAGAAGGAGCTGAAAGCCACCTTCGACGCGCTGCGGTGCACGCCCGCGCAGCCGGTGTCGACCGCACAGGCCACGGCACCCGACAGCGGCAGCGGCGCGGGCGCCGCGGTGGTGCGGCGCGCTTTCTCAAGAAGGGCCACGCAGGCTTGAATTCAGCGCCGGGCCGCCCCAAGCTGAATTCGCGCCCCCTCGGGGGGCAGCGACCCGCGCAGCGGCGGAGCGTGGGGGTTCGTTTTATTTGCTGCTGACGTATTCCGCCACGGCCGCCATCTCCAGCTCCGTCATCTTCTCCACCACCGTGTGCATCACCGCGTTGTCGTTGGTGCGCTCGCGCTTGTTGAAGGACTTGAGCTGTGTGTGGATGTAGCCCGGGATCTGGCCCGCCAGGCGGGGCAGGTTGGCAGCGCCCTCGGCGTTGGTGCCGTGGCAGCTCACGCAGGCCGGCACGCCGCTGAACTTGTTGCCGTTGTGGAAGATGTAGCGGCCCATCGCGGCGAGCTGCGGGTCTTTGGCTTCTTCGCGCGGGAGCACGAACTTCTCGTAGTACTTGCCCAACGCCACCATCTCGTCCGGTGTGAGCTTGCTGACCATCTCCACCATGGCCGTGCTCTTGCGCGCGCCGCTCTTGAAAGCGGTGAGCTGCTTGGTGATGTATTCGGCGTGCTGCCCGGCCAGGCGCGGAAACACCTCGCTGGTCGACTCGCCCTGCGCGCCATGGCACAGGAAGCAGGAGCCGCCCGCGATCTTCTTGGCCCGTGCCTCGTCGGCCTGGGCCCAGGCGGTGGTGCCGGCCAGCGCCAAGAGAGCGAGCAGGGTGAGTCGGTGGGCCTTCATTGCATAACCTCTGACTGATATTTGTTTGCGAAAAAAAGCGCCCCGATGAGACACCGGGGCGCTGCGGGAGTCCGTCAGGCCAGGGTGTCGGCCCAGATGTTGCGCGCCCACGCGTGCGCGTAGCGGCCTTCGAGTTCGCTCGCGGCGGACGACACGCCGCCCGAGCCCGGCACGGCCAGCATGGTCTTCTTCTCGGCGTCGTAGCGGTGCACGCTGGCCACGTGCACCACGTCCTCGTCGGTCACGAAGCTGTAGCAGGTGTTGGCGTAGATCGGCAGCTGCGGCGGCTCCTTGCCCTGCAGCAGCGAGACCACGGCCGCGGCGCAGGTCTTGCCATGCTGGTTGGCCATATGGCCCGACTTGGGCATGCCCGGGGCGATCTGGATCGCGTCGCCCAGCACATGGATGTTCTTCTTCGCCTTCGACTCGAAGGTCAGGAAGTCCACCTCGCACCAGCGGTTGTTGGCGGTGGCCAGGCCGGTGCGCACGGCGATGTCACCGGCGCGCATGTTGGGCACCACGTTGGCCACCGCGGCCTTGAAGTCGTCGTTGAACTCGAACTTCAGGGTGTTGGTGGAGGCGTCGACCTCGACCACCTTGTGCTTGGGGCGGTACTCGATGATGCCCTTGTAGTGCTCGTCCCAGGCCTTCATGAACAGGCCCTTCTTGGACTGGATGTCGTCGTTGGCGTCGAAGATCACGACCTTGCTCTTGGGCTTGGCCTTCTTGAAGTAGTTGGCCACCATGCAGGCGCGCTCGTAGGGGCCGGGCGGGCAGCGGTACGGGGCCAGCGGGATCGACAGCGCGTACACGCCGCCGTCGGGCATGGCCTCGAGCTGCTTGCGCAGCGCCACCGTCTGCGGGCCGGCCTTCCAGGCGTGCAGCACCTTGTCCTGCGCGCCGGGCTTGGTCATGCCGGCCACCGTGTCCCACATGAAGTCGATGCCGGGCGAGAGGATCAGGCGGTCATAGGGCAGCTCGCCACCGGCGGCCAGCTTCACCACGCGCTTCTCGGCGTCGATGCTGGTGACCATGTCGCGCACGATCTTCACACCGTGGCGCTTTTCCAGGTTGTCGTAGGGCGTGGTGATGTCGGCGATGGTCTTGCTGCCCTGGAGCACCAGGTTGGAGATGGGGCAGGAGACGAAGGCCGCGTTGGGCTCGACCAGGGTCACCTGGATGCCGTAGTCGGAGAACATGCGCACGTACTTGGCGGCGGTGGCACCGCCGTAGCCGCCACCGACCACCACCACCTTGGGGCCGTAGCCGCCACCCGTGGCGCAGCCTGCAAGACCACCAATGCCCGCGAGGACCGAACCGGCGCCCAGGGTCTGAACAAATTGACGACGTTGCATGGTGGGCTCCTTATTTCTTCTGGGCGGCAAAGTAGGCGGCGATGTCCTTGAGCTGCTCGTCGGAGTAGCCCTTGGACAGCTGGTGCATGATGGTCGCGGGCTTGCGGCCGCTCTTGAAGTCCATCAGCTTCTGGTACAGCTCGTCCTTGTCCTTGCCCGCCAACGGCTCGTTGCCCTGCAGGGCACGGCCCTCGGTGCCATGGCAGTTGGCGCAGGCGGCTGCCCACACGCGCACCTGGTTCACCTGGGCCTGCGCTCCCACGGCAGCGGCACACAGGGCGCCCGCCGTCAGCCATTTCATTGTCTTGACCATCGTTGTCTCCACTGGGGTTGGGGAAGGGATCAAAAACTGTAGCAGAGCCCCTCGGCTGGCAGGCAAAGCATCAGTGATTTCGCATATTTAGATGCTTGATGCTAGCACCGGGAAAAACCCTGCCTGAACGGTAAAAACCCTAGAGAAATCAAAGCGAATTTGCGGGGTTTTGTCAGCGCGTCGTCAGTGCGTTGGCCTTTGGCCGGGGCGTCGGAGGTCCCGTCTGTCAGCGATCCGAAGGAATCCGGGTTTACACTAATCTGTATATAGGCAATCAATCATATAGTTGATTGATTGAAATCAAATTCTTCCGGAGACAGACCAGGTGGACAGCATGCAGTCGGTGTTCGAGTCGGTGGCGCGCTACTTCAGCGTGCTCGGCGAGCCCACGCGCCTGCGCATCCTCCATGCCCTGTGCCAGGAAGAGAAGTGCGTCAACGGACTGATCCGCGAAACCGGGCTGGCCCAGGCCAACGCCTCGCGCCACCTGGGCCTGATGTACCAGGCCGGCCTGCTGTCGCGCCGCCGCGAGGGCACGCAGGTGTTCTACCGCGTGGCCGACCCGCTCTACATCGAACTCTGCCGCACGGTCTCGACGCAGATGCTGGCCCGCGCCGACGCCGAGTTGTCCCCACCCGGACAGGGCGTCGTTGCGGCGCCCCGCCCATTCCCCGCCAACGAGAAGGAACCCACCAGTGTCTAAAGACCTGAACGACGTGATCGGGCGCGTGCTGCCCGCGCCCGAGAATTTCCTGAGTGCCGAGAAGCTGGAACAGGCGCGCAAGGCCCGCCGCCGCTTCATGGGCAATGCCCTGGCCATGGGCGCCGGCGTCGCAGCCTCGGTTGGTGCGGCCAGCCGCGCGATGGCGGCCGGTGCGGAGGGCGAGGACGCCATCCTCAAGCTGCCCGAGCACAGCACGGGCCTGGGCCAGCCGGTGGCCATGGACCCGGGCTACGGCCAGCCCAGCAAGTGGGAAACCAACCTGCGCCGCCGCCAGAGCCCGGGCCTGACCCGCGTCGACCAGGCCTCGGTGAGCTTCACGCCGCTGCAGGGCCTGTTCGGCATCATCACGCCCAGCGGCCTGCACTTCGAGCGCCACCACCAGGGCTGGTGGGACATCGACCCGTCCAAGCACCGCCTGATGGTCAACGGTCTGGTCAAGCGTCAGCGCGTGTTCACCATGGACGACCTGATGCGCCTGCCCAGCGTCTCGCGCATCCATTTCATCGAGTGCGGTGCCAACACGGCGACCGAGTGGGGCAACGTGGCGGTGCCCACCGTGCAGTACACGCACGGCATGGTCAGCTGCTCGGAGTTCACCGGTGTGCTGCTGTCCACCCTGCTGGAGATGTGCGGGTACGACAAGAAGGCCGCCAAGTACGTGCTGGCCGAAGGCGCCGACGGTTCGTCCATGACGCGCACCATCGACATCGAGCGCGCCATGGACGACTGCATCGTGGCCTGGGGCATGAACGGCGAGATGCTGCGGCCGGAGAACGGCTACCCGTTGCGCCTGGTGGTGCCGGGCATCCAGGGCGTGAGCTGGGTGAAGTACCTGCGCCGCATCGAGGTGGGCGACCAGAAGTGGGCGACCAAGGACGAGGCGGTGCACTACATCGACCACATGCCCGACGGCACGCACCGCCAGTACACCGGCATCCAGGAGTGCAAGTCGGTCATCACCACGCCCTCGGCCGGCCAGACGCTGCTGGACAAGGGCTACTACAACGTCACCGGCCTGGCCTGGTCGGGCCGCGGAACGATCAAGCGCGTGGATGTGAGCGTGGACGGCGGCCGCAACTGGCGCACCGCGCGCATCGAAGGCCCGGTGCTGCCCAAGGCGCTGACGCGTTTCAACATCGACTGGGTGTGGGATGGCAAGCCCGCCATCCTGCAGGCCCGCGCCATCGACAGCACGGGCTATGTGCAGCCCAAGATCAACCAGCTGCGCGCGGTGCGCGGCACACGGTCGGTCTACCACCAGAACGCGATCCAGAGCTGGCTGGTCGGTGAAAACGGCGAAGTCTCCAACGTGCAGGTGTACTAAATGAAACCCACCCCCGTCGCTTATTCACTTCGTGTAAACGCATCCCCCCTCAAGGGGGCAAAGCCTGTCGCCCGGCAAAGCCGGTTCGACGGCTTTCTTGGCCTGTCTCGCGGCGTCGCTGCGCTCGCCTTGGGTCTGGCTTCGGCTTCGGCGTTTGCACAGGACAAACCCTGGGCGAACATGGGCCGTGACGCCACGCCAGCCGAGGTCAAGGCCTGGGACATCGACGTGCGCCCCGACTTCAAGGGCCTGCCGGCCGGTGCCGGCAGCGTGTCCCTGGGCGAGACCGTGTGGGAGTCGCGCTGCGCCTCCTGCCACGGTGCCTTCGGCGAGTCCAACGAGGTGTTCACGCCCATCATCGGCGGCACCACCAAGAAGGACATCGAGACCGGGCGCGTGGCCGCGCTGGTGGAAGGTGCCAAGAGCACCGCACCGCAGAAGACCACCATCATGAAGGTGGCCACGCTCTCCACGCTGTGGGACTACATCAACCGGGCGATGCCCTGGAACAACCCCAAGACGCTCAAGCCCGACGAGGTCTACGGCGTCACGGCCTACCTGCTGAGCCTGGCCGAAGTGGTGCCGCCCGACTTCACATTGAGCGACAAGAACATCGCCGAGGTGCAGCAGCGCATGCCCAACCGCAACGGCATGGTGTTCCACGAGCCGCTGTGGAAGGTCAATGGCAAGGGCGACGTGAAGAACGTGGCCTGCATGAAGGACTGCGCGGTGGACCCCAAGGTGCATTCCTTCCTGCCCGACTTCGCGCGCGACGCGCACGGCAACATCCAGCAGCAGAACCGCGTGATCGGTCCGGTGCGTGGCGCCGACACCACCCAGCCCGCGCCCAAGGGGCTGATCGGTGCTGCCGCGGCCGCCACCGTGGCACCCGCCGCGCCGGCGGCCGGCAAGGGCACGAACGTCAGCAGCCTGCTGGCGGCCAACGCCTGCACCGCCTGCCACGGCGTGAAGAACAAGATCGTCGGCCCCGGCTTCAACGAGATCGCCGCCAAGCACAAGGGCCGGGCCGATGCCGAGGCCTACCTGGTGGGCAAGATCAAGTCCGGTGGTTCGGGGGTGTGGGGCGCGGTGCCCATGCCGCCCCAGCCCCAGATCAAGGACGACGACGCCAAGGCCATCGCGCAGTGGATCGCCACCGGTGCGAAGTGAGTGAAGGACAAGCCAGATTGAATATTCGGATTTACTCGTTAACCCCATTCTTCCCATCACAAGGAGCCACTACCCTATGACCATGCACCTTTCCCGAATCGTCGTGTCGGCGGCCGCGCTGCTGTCGTGTGCCGGCGCCTTTGCGGTCGACGCCGCCGCCGCCAAGGCCCTGGCCACCAAGAGCGCTTGCCTGGCCTGCCACGCGGTCGACAAGAAGCTGGTCGGCCCTGCCTACAAGGAAGTGGCCGCCAAACACAAGGGCCAGGCCGACGCCGTGGCCGTGGTGGCCGCGCGCATCAAGTCCGGCGGTTCGGGTCTGTACGGCGCGGTGCCCATGCCGCCCCAGCCCGCCCTGAAGGACGACGAGCTGAAACTGCTTGCCGAGTGGGTGCTGGCCGGCGCTCCCGACAAATAATCTCCCATCCCTCTTTTCACCAGGAGTTCAAGATGAACCAATCCCGTCGCACCGCCCTCAAGTCCACCGGCGCGTTCGCCACGCTGGTCTCGCTGGGCATCGTCACCCAGAGCCAGGCCCAGGCCGCCGTCGACCAGGCCAGCTTCCAGGTCAAGACGCTGGAAGACGCACTCAAGGCCATCGGTGGCACGCCCGCCACCAGCGACCAGGTGTCGGTGGTGTCGCCCGACATCGCCGAGAACGGCGCCGTGGTGCCCGTGGGCGCCACCAGCAAGCTGCCCAACACCACCGAGATGTACCTGATCGTCGAGAAGAACCCGACCCCGCTGTCGTGCGGCTTCATGATCCCGGCCGGCACCGCCGCCGACGTGCAGACCCGCCTGAAGATGGGCCAGAGCACCAACGTGATCGCCGTGGTCAAGGCCGACGGCAAGCTCTTCTCGGCCACCAAGGAAACCAAGGTGACCCTGGGTGGCTGCGGCGGCTGACCGGCCCCGAACCTCCCGAACCTTCCCCCATTTCATTGAATTGACAGGAGTCCATCATGGCTGATCCGATGCGCATCCGTGCCGCCCTCGCCGGCGACGAAACCACCGTTCGCGTGCTGATGTCCCACCCCATGGAACCCGGTACCCGCAAAGACGCGGCCGGCGCCCTCATTCCCGCCCACTTCATCAAGGACCTGGAAGCCACCCACAACGGCAAGACCGTGCTCAAGGCCATGTTCAGCGGCTCGGTGTCGCAGAACCCCTTCCTGTCCTTCAAGTTCAAGGGCGCGGCCAAGGGCGACAAGGTCGTGGTGAAGTGGGTCGACAACAAGGGCGATTCGCGCACCGACGAAGCGGCGATCGCCTAACCCCCCGCCGCGCTTCGCGCGACCCCCCAAGGGGGGCGTCACCTGCGGCCCGGCGGAGCCGGTTCCGCGGTGACCCTGGACGGCTGAACCTGCCGTGCCTTTGCCTTTCACAACAACAGGAGATCACCCATGAAATTCGACGCTCGCCATGCCGCCCTCCTGATGGGTGGCGTTTTCGCGCTGGGTGCGGTGCATGCCCAGGGCAACGCCGCGCTGGACGGCATCAACAAATACCGCGAGATGCTGCAGGACGGCAACCCGGCCGAACTTTTCGAGATGAAGGGTGAGGAACTGTGGAAGCAGAAGCGCGGGCCGAAGAACGCCTCGCTGGAGCAATGCGACCTGGGCAAGGGCCCCGGTGTGCTCAAGGGCGCCTTCACCGAGCTGCCGCGCTACTTCAAGGACACCGGCAAGGTCATGGACCTGGAGACGCGTCTGATCCACTGCATGGTCACGCTGCAGGGTCTCAGCGAGGCCGAGCTGTACAAGGCCGCGCCTTCGATCGGAAAAGGCGAGGGCGCCAACCTGGTGGCCATCACCACCTATGTGGCGACCCAGTCCAAGGGCGAGCGGTTCAATCTGTCGCAAACGCATGCCCAGGAAAAGACCATGTACGAGGTGGGCAAGCGCCTGTTCTTCCAGCGCGGCGGCCCGCACGACTTTGCCTGCTCGTCCTGCCACGGCGTCGACGGTGGCCGCATCCGCCTGCAGGAGCTGCCCAACCTGACCAAGAACCCGGGCGACGGTGTGGGGGTGGCCGCCTGGCCGGCCTACCGCGTGTCGAACTCGCAGATGTGGACCATGCAGAAGCGCCTGAACGACTGCTACCGCCAGCAGCGCTTCCCCGAGCCCAAGTTCGGCAGCGACGCCACCATCGCGCTGCAGGTGTACATGGGTGTGAACGCCAAGGGCGCCGAGTCCATCGTGCCGGCCATCAAGCGCTGATCCGCAGGAGACGACCCATGAAAAAGACCTTTGCCATCGCCCTGTTCCCCCTGACCGTCCTGGCGCTGGGCGCCTGTTCCACCGGCGGTGCCGGTGCCGACTACGACCAGGTGCACGCCAGTGTCGTGAAAGCCTCGTTCCAGCCCAACGGCATCGCCACGCTGGACTACCTCAAGCAGGACGAAGCCAACCGCCTGTGCAGCGCCGCCGACGTGGCTGGCAAGCCGCTGGACGAGAAGACCGCCAAGGCCATTGAGGCCGACGCGCTCAAGACCATCAAGATGCCCAGCGACGGCAAGTTCATCGGAGACTGGAAGGAGGGCGAGAAGATCGCCCAGAGCGGCCGCGGCCTGACCTGGACCGACAAGGCCACCGACGTCAACGGCGGCAACTGCTACAACTGCCACCAGATGGACAAGAAGGAAATCTCCTTCGGCAACCTCGGCCCCAGCCTCTACAACTACGGCAAGCTGCGGGGCGTGAGCGATCCGGATGCGCCGGCCTCCAAGGCCATCGTGGAATACACCTGGGGCAAGCTGTGGAACTCGCGCGCCTACAACGCGTGTTCGCAGATGCCGCGCGCCGGCCACAAGGGCATCCTGAGCGAGAAGAACCTCAAGGACGTGATGGCCCTGCTGCTGGACCCCAAGTCGCCGGTCAACCAGTGACCGGCCGGGCCCGCGCCGGTGCAAGCCGGCGCGGGCCCTCCGGCCAAAAAAATTTGACTCAAATATCAGTGTGCAATTGAGAAGGAATGTTTATGAGCTTCAGCCGTCGTGAATTCATGCAGGTGCTGGCCGTCGCCAGTGCGGGCGGCATGGCCCTGAACCACAAGGACGTGCTGGCCGCCAAGCCTGGCGCGGGACAGGCGCTGTACGACCTGCCGAAGTTCGGCAACGTCAGCTTCCTGCACTTCACCGACTGCCATGCGCAGCTCATGCCCATCCACTTCCGCGAGCCCAACGTGAACCTGGGCGTGGCCGACGCCGTGGGCCGGCCGCCGCACATCGTGGGCGAGGCGCTGCTCAAGCACTTCAAGATCCGCCCCGGCACCGCCGAGGCGCACGCCTTCACCTACCTCAACTTCGAGAAGGCCGCGAAGACCTACGGCAAGGTCGGCGGTTTCGCGCACCTGGCCACCCTGGTCAAGATGCTCAAGGCCAGCCGTCCGCACGCCATGCTGCTCGATGGCGGCGACACCTGGCAGGGCAGTGCCACCGCGCTGTGGACCAATGGCCAGGACATGGTCGACGCCTGCAAGCTGCTGGGCGTGAACGCCATGTGCCCGCACTGGGAGTTCACCCTGGGCGAGCAGCGCGTCAAGGAGATCATCGAGAAGGACTTCGCCGGCCAGCTGGACTTCCTGGCGCAGAACGTCAAGACCAACGACTTCGGCGACCCGGTGTTCAAGCCCTACGTCATCAAGGAAATGAACGGCGTGCCCGTCGCTGTGATCGGCCAGGCGTTCCCCTACACCCCGATCGCCAACCCGCGCTACATGGTGCCCAACTGGGAGTTCGGCATCCAGGACGAGAACATGCAGAAGATGGTCGACGAGGTGCGCGCCAAGGGGGCGCAGGCCGTGGTCGTCATCTCGCACAACGGCATGGACGTGGACATCAAGATGGCCTCGCGCGTGACCGGCATCGACGCCATCCTGGGCGGCCACACGCACGACGGCATGCCCGCGCCGCTGGTGGTCAAGAACGCCAAGGGCCAGACCCTGGTGACCAACGCCGGCTCCAACAGCAAGTTCCTGGGCGTGCTCGACTTCGATGTGCGCGGTGGCAAGGTGCAGGACTTCCGCTACAAGCTGCTGCCCGTGTTCGCCAACCTGCTGCCGGCCGACAAAGAGATGCAGGCCTACATCGACAAGGTGCGTGCGCCCTACAAGGCCAAGCTCGACGAGACGCTGGCGGTGTCGGAAGGCCTGCTGTACCGCCGCGGCAACTTCAACGGCTCGTGGGATCAGCTCATCGTGGACGCGCTGATGGAGGTCAAGGGCGCCGACCTGGCGTTCTCGCCGGGCTTCCGCTGGGGCACGACCATCCTGCCGGGCCAGGCCATCACGCGCGAACTGATGATGGACCAGGTGGCCATCACCTACCCGACCAGCACGCTGACCGAGATGAGCGGCGAGACCATCAAGACCGTGCTGGAAGACGTCTGCGACAACCTGTTCAACCCCGACCCCTACTACCAGCAGGGCGGCGACATGGTGCGCGTGGGTGGTCTGGCCTATACCTGCGACCCGAATGCGGGTTCGGGCAAGCGCATCAGCAACATGGTGCTCAATGGCAAGCCCATCGAAGCCAGCAAGACCTACAAGGTGGCGGGCTGGGCACCGGTGGCCGAAGGCGCCAAGGGCGAGCCGATCTGGGATGTGATGGAGGCCTACTTCAAAAACCACAAGACCATCGCGCCGCGCAAGATCAACACGCCCAAGCTGGTGGGCATGCAGGGCAACCCCGGCATGGTGGTCTGAGGTTCAGTCGCGCGATTCCAGCGCGCGGTTCAGGCGCAGCGCGCCCAGCGTGCAGGCTGCGCCCGAGAGCAGGTACAGGCTGACGAAGGCGAGTCCGAAGTGGGCCGACAGGCCCAGCGCCACCAGCGGTGCGAAGGCGGCGCCGAACAGCCAGGCCAGGTCGGACGTGAGCGCCGCACCGGTGTAGCGGAAGCGCGGCGCGAAGTTGGCCGTGACCGTGCCCGAGGCCTGGCCGTAGGACAGGCCCAGCAGGACGAAGCCGATCAGGATGAACAGGTCCTGGCCCACTTCGCCCCCGTTGAGCAGCATCGGCGCGAAGCCGCTGAACACGCCGATCAGCACCGCCAGGCTGCCCAGGGTCGTGCGGCGGCCGTAGCGGTCGGCCAGCCAGCCCGAGGCGACGATGGCGCCCGCGCACAGAAACGCGCCCACGATCTGCACCACCAGGAAACCAGTCACCGGCTGACCGGCGTAGATGTGGATCCACGACAGCGGGAACACCGTGACGATGTGGAAGAGGGCGTAGCTGGCCAGCGCGGCGAAGGCGCCGATGAACACGTTGTGGCCCTGCGAGCCCAGCAGTTCACGGGTGGACACGGGCTCGAACTCCTGCCGGTTCAGCAGGCCTTCCTCCTCATGCGCGCTCACCAGCTGCAGGCGGGCGAACAGCGCGACCACGTTGATGGCGAAGGCCACGAAGAAGGGATAGCGCCAGCCCCAGCTGAGGAAGTCCTCCTGCGACAGGCTGCTGGTGAGGTAGGCGAACAGGCCGGCGGCCAGCACGAAGCCCAGTGGCGCACCGAGCTGGCCGAGCATGGCGTACCAGCCGCGGCGGCTGGCGGGTGCGTTCAGCGCCAGCAGCGAGGGCAGGCCGTCCCATGAGCCGCCCAGCGCCAGGCCCTGGCCCAGACGCAGCACGGTCAGCAGCACGATGGCGGCGGCGCCCAGGCTGGCGTGGCCCGGCAGGAAGGCCATGCCGGCGGTGCAGGTGCCCAGCAGGAAGAGGGCGAGGGTGAGCTTGGTGGCGCGCCCCCAGCGGCGCTGCACCGCCATCGACAGCACCGTGCCGATGGGGCGGGTGACGAAGGCCAGCGCGAAGATGCCGAAGGCGAACAGGGTGCCGTCCAGCCGGCTCAGGTGCGGGAAGAACACCGCCGGGAACACCAGCACCGAGGCGATGCCGAAGACGAAAAAGTCGAAGTATTCCGAGGTCCGTCCGATCACCACGCCGACGGCGATGTCGCCCGGGCTGGTGTGTTCGTGGGTCGGGGCGGCGGCGGGCTGGCGGGGCGCGGCGCCGGGTTTTTCAAGGCTGTGGCTGGGCATGTGGGGATTCCGGAGAGCCGATTTTGAGCGACCCCTATATCGTGACTCGAAGTCCGGCGCATTGACATAGGACAAAACGTCCAATCGAAAACGGGGTGGAAAGCCGATACATTCCCGCCGATTCCGCAACTGGGGTTTTCCCGGTTCGGCTTGTCGAGAAACCCTCCTGCTCCGCATGCGCCCTACCACACCCCTCCGTCTCGCCGCCTTGCCCCTGCTCGCCAGCCTGCTGACGGGCTGCAGCAAGCTGGTCGTGCTCAACCCCGCCGGTGACGTGGCCGCCCAGCAGGGCGACCTGGTCGTGATCGCCACCCTGCTGATGCTGCTGATCATCGTGCCGGTGATCGCGCTCACCCTGTGGTTCGCCTGGCGCTACCGCCAGGGCAGCCGGCACGCCGAGACCGACTACGCGCCCGACTGGCACCACTCGACCAAGCTGGAACTGGTGATCTGGGCCGCACCGCTGGTGATCATCATCGCGCTGGGGGCCATCACCTGGATCACCACCCACAAGCTCGACCCCTACCGCTCGCTGGACCGCATCTCCGAGCAGAAGGCCCTGCCCGAGAACGTGAAGCCGCTGGAGGTGCAGGTGGTGTCGCTGGACTGGAAGTGGCTGTTCGTGCTGCCCGAGCAGGGCATCGCCACCGTCAACGAGCTGGCCGCGCCGGTGGACCGCCCGATCCGCTTCACGCTGACCTCCAGCACCACCATGAACGCGTTCTACGTGCCCGACCTGGCCGGCATGATCTACACCATGCCCGGCATGCAGACCGAGCTGAACGCCGTCATCAACAGGCCCGGCGTGTTCCGCGGCATGTCCTCGCACTACAGCGGCGCCGGCTTCTCGGGCATGAACTTCCGCTTCCACGGCCTGAGCGAACAGGACTTCGAGCAGTGGGTGGCCAGGGCCAAGGCCGAGGGCCAGCCGCTGACCCGCCAGGCCTACCTGGCGCTCGCCAAGCCCAGCGAGCGCCACCCGGTGGAGCGCTTCTCGTCGGTCGAGGACGGCCTGTTCGACCGCGTGGTGGGCCTCTGCGTGGAAGAGGGCAAGACCTGCATGCACCAGGTGATGGCGCTCGACGCCTCGCGCAACCGCGCCCACCGCAGCGCCCGCGCCCTCGAAGCCGCCGCCGCGCAGGAGATCTGCTCCGCCGACGACACGCTGCCCACGTTCACCGCCCGCCCCTGAGCACCGACCGACCCGTTCACCCAAGACACCACCATGTCCGCTGATCCTTCTTCCGTTTCCAACCACTGGCTGCTGGGGCGCCTGACCTGGGACTCGATCCCGATGACGCACGAGCCCATCCTGCTGTGGACCTTCGTGGCCGTGGTGCTCGGCGGCCTGGGCGTGCTCGTCCTGCTGACGAAATTCCGCCTGTGGGGCCCACTGTGGCGCGACTGGTTCTGCAGCATCGACCACAAGAAGATCGGCATCATGTACATGATCCTGGGCCTGGTGATGCTGCTGCGCGGCTTCGCCGACGCGATCATGATGCGCCTGCACCAGGCCATGGCCTTCGGCGACAACCTGGGCTACCTGCCGCCGCACCACTACGACCAGATCTTCACCGCCCACGGCGTGATCATGATCTTCTTCGTGGCCATGCCGCTGGTCACCGGGCTGATGAACTACCTGGTGCCGCTGCAGATCGGCGCGCGCGACGTCGCCTTCCCGTTCCTCAACAACTTCAGCTTCTGGATGACCACCGCCGGCGCGGTACTGGTGATGGTCTCGCTGTTCCTGGGCGAGTTCTCCACCTCGGGCTGGCTGGCGCTGTCCAACCTCGGCGCGCAGAACCCCGGCGTGGGGCTGGACTACTACATCTGGTCGCTGCAGATCGCCGGGGTGGGCACCACGCTCTCGGGCATCAACCTGCTGGTGACCATCGTGAAGATGCGCGCACCGGGCATGGGCCTGATGCGCATGCCGGTCTTCACCTGGACCGCGCTGTGCACCAACGCGCTGATCGTCGCGTCCTTCCCCATCCTCACCGCCGCGCTGGTGCTGATGAGCCTGGACCGCTACGTCGGCACCAACTTCTTCACCAACGAGCTGGGTGGCAACCCCATGCTCTACGTGAACCTGATCTGGATCTGGGGCCACCCCGAGGTCTACATCCTGATCCTGCCGGTGTTCGGCGTCTTCTCCGAGGTGGTCGCCACCTTCAGCGGCAAGCGCCTGTTCGGCTACACGTCGATGGTCTACGCCACGGTCTGCATCACCATCCTGTCCTACCTGGTGTGGCTGCACCACTTCTTCACCATGGGCTCGGGCGCCAGCGTGAACTCGTTCTTCGGGATCACCACCATGATCATCTCGATCCCCACGGGCGCGAAGATTTTCAACTGGCTGTTCACCATGTACCGCGGCCGCATCCGCTTCGAGGTGCCGATGCTGTGGACCGTGGGCTTCATGGTGACCTTCGTCGTCGGCGGCATGACCGGCGTGCTGCTGGCCGTGCCCTCGGCCGACTTCGTGCTGCACAACTCGCTGTTCCTGATCGCGCACTTCCACAACGTGATCATCGGCGGCGTGGTGTTCGGCCTGTTCGCCGGCATGGTGTACTGGTTCCCCAAGGCCTTCGGCTTCCGGCTCGACGACTTCTGGGGCCGCGTGTCCTTCTGGTTCTGGCTGGCCGGCTACTGGTTCGCCTTCACGCCGCTGTACGTGCTGGGCCTGATGGGCGTGACGCGCCGCGTCAGCCACTTCGAGGACCCGTCGCTGCAGATCTGGTTCCAGATCGCCCTGTTCGGCGCCGTGCTGGTGGCCATCGGCATCGCCAGCTTCCTGGTCTGCATCGCCGTCAGCTTCTTCCGGCGCGAGCAGCTGCGCGACCACACCGGCGACCCGTGGAATGGCCGCACGCTGGAGTGGGCCACCTCGTCGCCCCCGCCCCAGTACAACTTCGCCTTCACCCCGGTGGTGCACGACATCGACGCCTGGGCCGACATGAAGAAGCACGGCTACCAGCGCCCGCTGTCCGGCTTCAAGGCCATCCACATGCCGCTGAACACCGGTGCCGGTGTGGTGCTGTCGGCGCTCTCGCTGGTCTGGGGTTTCTCGCTGATCTGGCACATGTGGCCGCTGGCCATCGCCTCGTTCGCGGCCATCGTGCTCGCGGCCATCGTGCACACCTTCAACTACCAGCGCGACTACCACATCCCCGCGTCCGAAGTGACCGCCACCGAACACGCACGCACCCAACTGCTGGCCCGCCATGTCTGACATCGCCCTCACCCCCGGCGCCACGCGCGCCTACCACCTCGACCGCGAGCCGCACCCCGAGAACGGCACCGCGCTGGGCTTCTGGCTCTACCTGATGAGCGACTGCCTCATCTTCGCGGCGCTGTTCGCGACCTACGGCGTGCTCGGCCGCAGCTATGCGGGCGGCCCCGGTGGCGCCGAGCTGTTCGACCTCAAGCTGGTGGCCATCAACACCGCCTTCCTGCTGCTCTCGTCCATCACCTTCGGCTTCGCCATGCTGCAAAAGCAGCAGGGCAAGGTCGGCGGCACGCTGGGCTGGCTGGCCGTCACCGGCGTGTTCGGCCTGTGCTTCCTGGGCGTGGAGCTGTACGAGTTCGCGCACCTGATCCACGAAGGCGCCACGCCGCAGAGCAGCGCCGCCATGTCGGCCTTCTTCACGCTGGTCGGCACCCACGGCCTGCACGTCACCTTCGGCTCGATCTGGCTGGTGGTGCTGATGATCCAGATCGCCCAGCACGGCCTGACGCGCGAGAACAAGCGCCGCCTGATGTGCCTCTCGATGTTCTGGCACTTCCTGGACGTCGTCTGGATCGGCGTCTTCACCTTTGTCTACCTGATGGGAGTGCTGTGATGAGCGCGCACGACACTGCAATCCACCACGACGGTCATCACGGCGATCACGGTGACGACCACCACGACGACGGCCCGCACAGCAGCTTCTCGGGCTACATGGTCGGTTTCGTGCTGTCGATCGTCCTCACCGCCATTCCGTTCTGGCTGGTCATGGCCGGCGTCATCACCCACCGGCCCACGGCTGTGCTGGTGCTCGGCGCCTTCGCCGTGGCCCAGATCCTGGTGCACATGGTGTGTTTCCTGCACATGAACGGCAAGGTCGAAGGCGGCTGGACCCTGCTGTCGACCATCTTCACCGTGGTCTTCGTGGCCATCGCCATCGCCGGCACGCTCTGGGTCATGTTCCACATGAACGAGAACATGATGCCGGCGCACGGCGGCCACGCCGCCCACCCGCCCGCCGCGGCGCCGCACGGCACCCCATGACGCTGCGACGCGCCCTGCTGGCCGGAGCGGGCGCGCTGCTGTGCGGGCTGTTCCTGGCGCTGGGCGCCTGGCAGGTCCAGCGCCTGGCCTGGAAGAACGATCTCGTGGCCCGCGTGGCGGCACGCGCACATGCCGAGCCCGTGGCCGCGCCCGGCGCCGACACCTGGCCGGCGCTGCAGGCCGACCCCGCAGCCGATGAGTACCGGCGCGTGCGCCTCGGCGGCGAGTTCCTGCACGGCGCCGAACAGCTGGTGCAGGCCGTCACCGAGCGCGGCGCGGGCTTCTGGGTGATGGTGCCGCTGCGCATGGCTGATGGCTCCGTGGTCTGGGTCAACCGCGGCTTCGTGCCCTCGGCTTCTCAGTGGCAGGGCGCGCGCGAGGCCGCCCGCTGCACCGGCCCGGCGACGGTCACCGGCCTGCTGCGGCGCACCGAACCCGGCGGCGGCTTCCTGCGCCGCAACGACCCGGCCGCCGGGCGCTGGTTCTCGCGCGACGTGCAGGCGCTGTCTGCGGCCGCAGGCCAATCACCCACCAAGGTGGCGCCGTATTTTGTCGACGCCGGTGCCGACACGCCCTGCGCCACGCCCGACGGGCCCGTGGGTGGGCTCACCGTGCTGCGCTTCTCCAACAACCACCTCGTGTACGCGCTGACCTGGTTCGCACTGGCCGCGATGACCGTGGCCGCCACGGTCTTTGTGCTGCGGGACGGTGCGCGGCGGCGGCTTCCCGGACAATCCGGAGCCTCCTCCTGATGTTTCTCGTCGGCACCGCAAGCCCCATGGTGAATGTCGTTACCCCGTCGCTCGCGGCCGTCGGTCCGGACCAGGCGGCTGGCCTGAAAAACCTGCAGCAGCTGATCCAGCTGCGCTGGATGGCGCTGTTCGGCCAGATCGCGACGGTGGCGGTGGTCGCCCACGGCATGGACATCCCGATCCCCGAGCACGTCATGTACGCGGTGCTGGCGGGGCTCGGCGTGTTCAACCTGCTCTCGCTGCTGCGCTGCCGCTCGCCGCGGCCCGTGACCGGCCCCGAGCTGCTGCTCACCCTGCTGGTGGACGTGGGCGCGCTCACCGCCTTGCTCTACCTCAGCGGCGGCGCCACCAATCCCTTCGTGTTCCTGTTCCTGCTGCAGGTGATCCTGGGCGCGGTGCTGCTGCCGGTGTGGGCGACCTGGGTCATGGTGGGGGTGACCACGCTGTGCTTCGCGGGGCTGGCGCTGTGGGCGCCGCCGCTGCCCCTGCCGCTGGACCACGACCAGGGCCTGGCCAGCCCCTACACCCAGGGCATGCTGATCTGCTTCGTGCTCAACGCCGTGCTGCTGGTGGTCTTCATCTCGCGCATCGTGGACAACCTGCGCGAGCGCGACACCCGCCTGGCCCTGCTGCGCCAGCGCGCCGCCGAAGAGGAGCACGTGGTGCGCATGGGCCTGCTGGCCTCGGGCGCGGCGCACGAGCTGGGCACGCCGCTGTCCACCCTGGCGGTGATCCTGGGCGACTGGCAGCACCTGCCGCACTTCAGCTCCGAGCCCGAGCTGGCGGACGACGTGGCGGAGATGCAGGCCCAGGTGGCGCGCTGCAAGGCCATCGTCAGCGGCATCCTGCTCTCGGCGGGCGAGGCGCGCGGCGAATCCTCCAGCGAGACCACGGTCTGCGCCTTCCTCGACAGCGTGGTCCAGGCCTGGTGCGAGCGGCGCAACTGCAGCGGCCTGCATTACCACAACGCCTTCGGCAGCGACCTGCCCATGGTGGCCGACTCGGCCATCCAGCAGATGATCGGCAACGTGCTCGACAACGCGGCCGATGCCTCGCCCCAGGCGGTGTGGTTCGAGGCCCGCCGCGAGGACGACGCACTGGTGCTCACCGTCTGGGACCAGGGGCCGGGGTTTGCGCCCCAGCTGTTGCCGCAGATCGGCAAGCCCTACCAGAGCACCAAAGGCCATCCCGGTGGTGGGCTGGGCCTGTTTCTGGTATTCAACGTGGCACGCACGCTGGGCGGCGATGTGGTGGTGGGCAACCTTGCCGAGGGCGGGGCGCAGGTCCGCATCACGCTGCCGCTGGCCGCCATCACCCTGGCCGAGGACGCGCCCCATGGCATCTGACGACACCGCTTCTGCGCAACGCCTGCTCATCGTCGAGGACGACGCGGCCTTTGCGCGCACCCTGGCGCGCTCCTTCGAGCGCCGCGGCTACGAGGTGCGCGTGGCCGCCAGCCTGGACCAACTCACCACGGTGCTGGCCGGCGGCTACGCGCCGACCCGCGCGGTGGTGGACCTCAAGCTGCAGGGCGAGGCCTCGGGCCTGGCCTGCGTGCGCGCGCTGGTGGCGCACGACGGCGGCATGCTCATCGTGGTGCTGACCGGCTTCGCCAGCATCGCCACCGCGGTGGAGGCCATCAAGCTCGGCGCCTGCCACTACCTGGCCAAGCCCTCCAACACCGACGACATCGAGGCGGCGTTCGGCCGCTCCGAAGGCACGACCGAGGTCGCGCTGACCAGCCGGCCCAGTTCGATCAAGACCCTGGAGTGGGAGCGCATCCACCAGGTGCTGGCCGAAACCGGCTTCAACATTTCCGAGACCGCGCGCCGCCTGGGCATGCACCGCCGCACGCTGGCGCGCAAGCTCGACAAGCAGCAGGTGAAGTGAGGGGCGGGTGCTGCCTCTCGGCACCGGGTTCGTCAGCGCTTCACCTCGGCCAGCTTCCTGATCTCTTCGGGCGTGCCGTTCCAGACCTCGAAGAAGCCCTCGCTCTGCTTCACCTGCATCCAGGTTGACCACTTGGTGCGCGCCAGCGCCGGGTCGGTGACGGCCAGGTCCTTCTGCTCCACGCCCAGGGCCAGCGTGCCGCCGCGCTGGTAGCCCGGCTGCGCCTGGGCCTGCTTCACCGTCGCCTGCACCTTCTTCAGTTCGGCCTGCGTGGCCGGCGGCAGGCTGTAGACCAGCCAGCGGCGGCCCGGGCCGGGCGCGTCCAGGCCCAGCGTGGCGCTGGTGGCGGTGGTGAGGGCCAGGGGCAGTTTCCTGTCCACCGGTGCAAACGCCCCTTCGACCTTGGGCTTGAGTTGGATGTGCAGCAGCGGCACCGCACCGGGCGGCGGCACCACGCGCGCGTCCACCTGCAGCGCCACCATGAACTGCGCCGGGTCGGCCTCCAGCAGCTGCCCGGACAGCTGGGCCAGCCGGGGCAGGGAGGTGAGCGGAATGCCGCCGCAGGCCGCCAGCGCGGCGGCGGCGAGCAGCAGGCTGCGGCGCAGCAGAAGGGGGGCAGGGTGTGACATGGGCTTGACTTTCATTGTTGATCGGTAAAAAATTATCATAAAACAATAAAGCAAGTCAAACCCCTCTGAACAAAAGCGACCCATGAACACGGCTGAATCCCATCCCGTTCCCCCGTCCTCGCAGCGCGTGCGCCGCATCAGCCGCTGGATGGTGGCCGCCTGCTGGGCGCTGCTGGTCGCCCTGCCGCTGGCCCTGGTGGTCTACTGGGCCACGGCCAGCGAGGCCCAGCTGGCGGCCCACGCCAACCTGCCTGCGCAGGCCATCGCTGCACCGCTGGCGGTGTGGCAGCGCATCGCGGGGGCCGCGGTCATGGCGCTGCCGCTGGGCCTGCTGCTGGCGGGGGTGTGGCAGGCGCGGCGCTGCTTCGGCATGTTTGCGCAGGGCCAGGTGTTCACGCTGCAGGCCACCGCGCTGCTCGGCCGCTTTGCGGGCTGGGTGGCCTGGGCGGCGCTGGCGTCCATGCTGGCAGGCAGCGCCACCTCGGTGCTGCTGACCCTGAACAACCCGCCCGGCCAGCGCCACCTCTCGGTGGGCATCGGCTCGGACCTGGTGTTCACGCTGTTCTTCGCCGGCCTGGTGTGGCTGATGGCCGCGGTGATCGCCCAGGGGCAGACGCTGGCCGAAGAGAACGAGGGTTTCGTCTGATGCCCATCACAGTGCAGCTGGACGTGATGCTGGCGAGGCGCAAGGTCAAGTCGCGCGACCTGGCCGAATTCGTCGGCATCACCGAGGCCAACATGTCCCTGCTCAAGCAGGGCAAGGTCAAGGGCGTGCGCTTCGAGACGCTGGAGAAGATCTGCGAGTACCTGCAGTGCCAGCCGGGCGATCTGCTGGTGTACGCACCCGACGGCGACCCGCCGCCGGGCTGAGGGCCGTCAGAAGCGCAGGCCCAGGCTCAGCGAGTAGCCGTTGACGCTGGCACCGCCGCTGTCGAGGTAGTTCATGTAGTCCACGCTCAGCGACAGGTTGCTGGTGGGCATCAGGCGCAGGCCGCCGCCGTAGGACAGCTTCTTGTCTTCGCCCGAACCCAGGCCCTGGAAGCTGAGCTTGGTGCGCGCCATGCCGACGCGGCCGAACAGTTCGACCGGGCCGAGGCCGATCTTGGGCGCCACGTACAGGCCGTAGAGCTGGTCGATCTTGCCGCTGTAGCGGGTGCCGGTGTTGCTGTTGGTGTAGGCGCTGCTGCCGGAGTTGACGGCGCCGATGGCTTCAAGCGCCAGGCCGTCGGTGAGCTGCAGGCCCACCAAGCCCCGGATCATGGCCGGGTTGGAACTGGCGCGCAGGCCGATGACGGGCACCGACAGCTTCATGGACAGGGCGGAATAGCCCAGCTCGCCGTACACGCTCTGGGCCATGGCCGCAGGGGTGGTGGCTGCCGCCAGCAGGGCAACCAGTGCCAAAGGTTTGAGTGTCATGTCCGCTCCGCTGATGAATGAATGTTTGTGAATTTCATTCTAGGAGCTTGGTTCCGTTTGTCGAGGGTGCGGATTCCATAATCCGTGCCTAATGCACACCCTCGAACAACTGCTGCGCGGCGACCTGGCCGGCGCCACCCGCCTCGACCTCTCCTGCAGCCTGACCGAACTGCCCGCCGAGGTGCTCGGCCTGGCCGATTCGCTGGAGGTGCTCAACCTCAGCGGCAACCGCCTGACCACACTGCCCGCGTGGTTGCCGCGGCTGCAGCGGCTCAAGGTGGTCTTCGCGTCGGACAACCCCTTCACCACGCTGCCCGAGGTGCTGGGCGACTGCCGGGCGCTGGAGATGGTGGGCTTCAAGGCCTGCCGCATCACCAGGGTGCCCACGGCGTCGCTGCCACCGGCCCTGCGCTGGCTGATCCTCACCGACAACGCCATCGAGACCCTGCCCGACGCGGTGGGCGAGCGGCCGCGCCTGCAGAAGCTCATGCTCGCCGGCAACCGGCTGCAGGCCCTGCCCGAAGGGCTGGCCGGGGCGCAGCGGCTGGAGCTGCTGCGCATCTCGGCCAACCGTTTTGAACGGCTGCCCGACTGGCTGCTGCGCCTGCCGCGACTGTCGTGGCTGGCGCTGGCCGGCAACCCGCTGGGCTGGGCGGTGCCGCCGCTGCAGCTGCCGGTGGTGGACTGGGGCGACCTCACGCTGGGCGAGGCCTTGGGCGAAGGCGCCTCGGGCCGGGCTCTGCGCGCCCGGGTCGCCGGGCGGCCGGACGGGCTGGCCCTCAAGCTGTTCAAGGGCGCGGTCACCAGCGACGGCCTGCCCGAGCACGAAATGGCCGCTGGTGGTGCCGCGGGGGCGCACCCCGCGCTGTGCACCCCGGTGGCCCGTGTGCAGGGCCACCCCGAAGGCGCGCAGGGCATGCTGCTGCCGCTGATCCCGCCCGGGCACGTGCTGCTGGCGGGCCCGCCCAGCCTGGCCAGCTGCACGCGCGACGTCTACCCCGACGGCTGGCGCCTGGCCGCCGGGCCGGCGCTGCGCCTGCTGCGCGGCATGGCCGACGCGGTGGCCCACCTGCACGGACACGGCGTGGTGCACGGCGACCTCTATGCCCACAACATCCTGTGGAACCCGGCCACCGGCGACGCCCTGCTCAGCGACTTCGGCGCCGCCGCCCTGCTGCCGGCTGACCAGCCGGCGCTGGCCCGCGCGCTGCAGGCGCTGGAGGTGCGGGCCTTCGGTTGCCTGCTGGAGGAACTGGGAGATCGTCTCGATGTCCTACCCGGAGACGGGCTGCGTGCCATGATGGCCGGCCTGGCCGCGTCCTGCCTGGACACCGACCCCGGCGCCCGACCCTCGATGGCCGAGGTGTCCCGCCAACTCTTCAAGGAGGTTTCATGCTCGTGCTGATCCTGGGTTTGCTGCTGTTTCTCGGCGTGCATTCGGTGGCCATCATGGCGCCCGCCGGGCGCGACCGGCTGGTGGCGCAGATGGGCGAGGGCGCCTGGAAGGGCCTGTACTCGCTGGTCTCGGCCGTGGGGCTGGGGCTGATCGTCTGGGGCTACGGCCTGGCGCGCGAGAACCCGGTGCTGGTCTACAGCCTGCCGGGTGGCATGCGCCACCTGGCCGCGCTGGTGCTGCTGCCGGTGTTCGTGCTGCTGCTGGCGGCCTACCTGCCCGGGCGCATCCAGCGCGCCACCAAACACCCCATGCTGCTGGCCGTCAAGCTCTGGGCGCTGGGCCACCTGCTGGCGCAGTCGGTCACCGGCGGCAGCCTGGCCGACATCCTGCTGTTCGGCGGCTTCCTGCTCTGGGCCGCGGCCGACCGCGTCTCGCTCAAGCGCCGCGCCCAGGCCGGCACCTTGCGGACGGTGCCGGTGCTGCCCGCCAGCGGTGCCAACGACCTGATCGCGGTGGTGGGCGGGCTGGCGCTTTATGGACTGACGGTGATGTGGGCGCACGCCGCCCTGTTTGGCGTTCGCCCCTTCGGAGGATGACGAGATGACCCCCCTGCGCCGCTTCGCGTCTTCCCCCCTGGAAGGGGGGACAGCACCTGTGGCCCGGCTGAGCCGGTTCCACGGTGCTTGCTGGATGGGAACCTTGCTGTTCGCTTCGGTTCCTGTGTTTGCCGCCTCGCCCTCGGTCGAGGTGGTGGCCAACGGCCTGCAGAACCCCTGGGGTCTGGCTTTCATCGGCGAGGGCCGCATGCTGGTCACCGAGCGCCCGGGCCGCATGCGCGTGGTCGAGCCCGACGGCCACATCGGCGCGCCGCTGGCCGGTGTGCCCAAGGTCGACGCGGGTGGTCAGGGCGGCCTGCTGGACGTGGTCACCGACAGCCAGTTCGAGCGCAACCGCACCGTCTACTTCTGCTTCTCCGAACCCGGTGCCGGTGGCAACTCCACCGCGCTGGCCTCGGCCCGGCTGTCGGACGACGCCACGAAGCTGGAGGACGTGAAGGTGGTCTTCAGCCAGAAGCCGAAGTTCGCCAGCCGGGTGCATTTCGGCTGCCGCATCGCCGAGGCCAAGGACCACACCCTGTTCCTCACGCTGGGCGACCGCTTCCAGCGCATGGACGACGCGCAGACCCTGGACAACCACCATGGCAAGGTGGTGCGCCTGCGCAAGGACGGCAGCTCGCCGCCCGACAACCCGTTCACCACCCAACCCGGTGCGCTGCCCGAGATCTGGAGCGTTGGCCACCGCAACCTGCAGGGCGCGGCCATCGGGCCGGACGGCCGGCTGTGGACCAGCGAACACGGCCCGCAGGGCGGCGATGAGATCAACCGCCCCGAGGCCGGCAAGAACTATGGCTGGCCCGTCATCACCTACGGCGAGAACTACGGCGGCGGCGCCATCGGCGATGGCCTCAGCAGCAAGGACGGCATGGAACAGCCGCTGCACTACTGGGTGCCCTCGATCGCGCCGTCCGGCATGGCCTGGGTCACCAGCGAGCGCTACGGCAAGGACTGGAAGGGCAGCATGCTGGTGGGCTCGCTCAAGTTCCGTCACCTGGTGCGGCTGAAGTTCAACGGCACGAAGCTGGTGAAGGAAGAGAAGCTGCTGCCCGACCTCAACCAGCGGGTGCGCGACGTGCGCCAGGGGCCGGACGGCCTCATCTACCTGCTCACCGACCACGTCCGGGGCCAGTTGCTGCGCCTGCAGCCCAAGTGAGGGCGCTCGACGGGGCGCTCCACCGGTGCCGGTGCTCAGCGCCCTACGCGTACCCCACCCAGCCCCGGAAGCTCAGCCCCGCGTAGAACAGCGCGACCCGCTGGAACCCGGCCTCCCGCAGGCGCGCCTCGTCCTCTTCCGGCGAGAGGATCGCCAGTTGCGATTGCATCGCCTGCTGGGAGGTCCCTGCGCTGGCGGCCGGCGTTCCAGCGAAGGCCAGGTGCCGCGACAGCCAGAGGGAGCGCTCGGGCTCGGCGGACGGGATGCTGATGTGCACCACGACAAAGGGGGCTCCGGCCCTGAGGCGCTGGCGGACCGCGCGCAGCGTCGCCAGCTTCTGCGCATGCGGGATGAAGTGGAAGACGAGCAGCGATGTCGCGCCGTCGAACGGCCCCGGCGGGGCCGCATCGATGCGGCCCTCGTGGAGGGCCACCCGGCCCTGGTGCGGCCGGACGGTCTGCTCGGCGAGCGCCAGCATGTCCCTCGATGGGTCGACGCCGTCGAAGCGCCAGGTGGACTGTTCGCGGGCCAGCGCGTCGATTTCCATGCCGCCGCCGGCGCCGAGCACGAGGATGCGCGCGTCGGAAGGCGCCTGCTCGGCGAGCAGCAGCCCCACCATGCGGTGCAGGCTGGCAAAGCCCGGTACCTGCTTTGGTGGTCCGTCCAGGTAAGGGTGGCTTGCTGTTGATGTTGCGGTGGTGGTCATGCGGTGGTGGTCTTCTTCATGAATCATCAAAAGACACTTGATCGTACATGATCAAATATCAGTTGATGTTTCATGATGGGAAAAGCGGATGAACAAAGACACACGCCTGTCCGACGTGCTGCATGTGCTGCTGCACCTGGGGCACGCAAAGGAGCCCATCACCTCCGAGGTGCTGGCCCGGAGCATGGGGACCAACCCCGCCGTGTTCCGGCGGACCATGGCAGGTCTGCGCGCGGCGGGCCACGTCAGCGCCGAGAAGGGCCACGGCGGGGGGTGGCTGCTGGCCAGACCCCTGCACGAGATCTCCCTGCTCGACGTCTACGTCGCCCTGGGCCGGCCCACCCTGTTTGCCTTCGGCAACCGGGAGCGTGACCCGGCCTGCCAGGTGCAGGCGCGCGTCAACGCGGTGCTGGCGGACAGCATGGCGCAGGCCGAAGCGCTGTTTGTTCAGCGCTTTGCGGAGGTCTCTCTGGCCGAGCTCGCACCGAAGGCACTGTCGAAGGCCGCCAAGCCCTGCTGACCGGCGGGTGGCCTCATGCGGAGGGTCGCGCCACGCTCTCCAGATAGGCGCGACACATCACCACCAGCTGGCGGCGCAGCTTGCGCGCCTCGGTGGGCCGCAGGTGGCGCTCGAAGGCGTTTCGCACCGCGCCGAACACGACGGTGACCAGCGTCAGGTTCACGTTCCTGAGGTCGGTGAACGTTGCATCGCTCGCGCTTGCGAGCATCGCCGAGGTGGCCGCGTTCGCCCGGCTGGCGAACGCATCGATCATCGCCTGGTTGTCCAGCTCGGCGACGGAGCGGTAGAGCGCCCGGGTCACGTCCGCGCGCTCCATCTTCGCGCGCCAGTAAGTGTCGATCAGCGCCTCCACCATCTCGCCGATGGGACGGCCCCGACAGGCCTGACAAGTGGCCTCGATCCTCGCGGCCAGGGCTTCCAGATAGCGCTCGTTGAGCGCATAGACCAGCGCCTCCTTGTGCGGGAAGTACTGGTACATCGTGCCGACAGACACACCCGCCCGCTCGGCCACCTTGGTGGTGGTCAGGCGGTGCATGCCGTCCGCCACCAAAAGCTGAATGGTGGCCTCAAAAATCGCTTCCAGCGTGAACGCCGACCGGGCCTGGCGCGGCGTCCTTCTTGGGTTCAGTGAGCGTGAAGCGGTGGAGGCCAAAAGCGAATCCTCAAACTGAATGATTGTTCATATAGTGCCGGCGTTGCATTTTCTCTGAAAGGACTTTCTGCATGACCACCCAACGCATCGCACTCGTCACCGGCGCGAACAAGGGCATCGGATTTGAAATCGCCCGGCAACTGGCTCAGGCCGGCGTCCACGTCCTCATCGGCGCCAGGGACGACGACCGCGGTCGCGCAGCCGTCGCAGATCTGGCCCGTCAGGGACTGGCCGCCCAGGCCCTGAGGCTGGATGTCACCGACGGAGCGAGCATCGGCGCCGCCGCGTTGCAGATCCGGCATGAGCACGGCAGGCTGGACATCCTGGTCAACAACGCCGGCATCTTCGACCCGACCGATGGCCCGCCCGGCAAGGCCTCGATGGACGCCGTGCGCCGGGTGTTTGAGACCAACTTCTTCGGTGCCCTGGCGGTGACTCAGGCGATGCTGCCGCTGCTGCGGGACGCCCCGGCGGCGCGTGTTGTGAACCTGTCGAGTTCGCTCGGCTCGCTCACGCTCAACGGCGACCCGTCGTCGACCTACTACGCGGCGCAATACATCGGCTACAACGCCTCCAAGGCGGCGCTGAACATGCTGACCGTGCAGCTCCGGGAGGCGTTGCGCAGCACGCCCATCGTCGTCAACTCGGTCAGCCCGGGTTTCGTCAAGACCGATCTGACCGGCTACGGCACCATGACCCCGGCCGAAGGCGCGAGGCTGCCGGTGCAGTACGCCCTGGCGGGTGAAGAGAACGGGGTGTTCGTCGAGCCGGGGGGTACCACGCCTTGGTAAGGCCCGACCAGGTCCGCCCGCAGCCCCGTGCTGCGCGCGGCACCGGCTCCGGTGCGGTGGCTCAGAGGTCCTGGGCCAGACGCAGGCCGCTGAACTGCCAGCGCGCCTCGGTCGGGAAGAAGTTGCGGTAGCTGGCGCGGATGTGGTCGCGCGGTGTGGCGCACGACCCGCCGCGCAGCACCATCTGGTTGACCATGAACTTGCCGTTGTATTCGCCCACGGCGCCGGTCCAGGGGCGGTAGCCGGGGTAGGGCAGGTAGGCGCTGGCGGTCCATTCCCACACGTCGCCGCCCATCTGCTGCAGGCCCGGCCCGGCGTCCGCGCCGTGCGCGAGCGGCATGGGGTGCAGGGCACCGCTGTCCTGGAAGTTGCCACCGTCGGCCCAGTGCCCACCCAGGCGGCGGGCTGCGTGTTCCCACTCGGCCTCGGTGGGCAGCCGGACCGGCTCGTCCTGCTGCGCGGCGCACCAGCGCGCGTAAGCGTCGGCCTCGAACCAGCTGATGTGGACCACGGGCGCGTGCGGGTCGATGGGCACGCGGCCGTGCAGGGTGAAGGCGGTCCAGCCGTCTTGTGGCGCGGGATCGCTGCCCGCTTCCTCGTTCTTGTGCCAGTACAGCGGCGCCGCGATGCGCTGGGCGCGCAGCCAGTCCCAGCCGGCGGCCATCCACCAGCGCGGGTCGCTGTAGCCGCCGTCGTCGATGAAGGCGCGCCACTCGCCCTGCGTCACCAGCCGGTCCGCCAGTGCAAACGGGCGCAGCAGCACGGCGTGGCGCGGGCTTTCGTTGTCGAAGGCGAAGCCCTCGCCACCGTGACCGATCTCGCCGACGCCGCCCTCGAACGCGCACCAGCGCAGCGGCTGCGGCACCGCCGGGGCCGGCAACCGAGGCGGGTGGTAGACCGGGTCGGTCGGGTTGCACGAGAGCAGGTGCTTGATATCGGTGAGCAGCAGCTCCTGGTGCTGCTGTTCGTGCTGCAGGCCCAGCTCGACCAGCGTGGCCAGCTCGGGCGCCAGGCCTAGCGCGAACAGCTTGTCGATGCGAGCGTCGACCTGCGCGCGGTAGGCGCGCACCTCGGCCATGCCCGGCCGCGTGATGAGGCCGCGCTGGGGCCGCGGGTGCTGGTCGCCCACGCCCTGGTAGTAGCTGTTGAACAGCACGCGGTAGGCCGGGTCGAAGGGCTGGAAGCCGGGCTCGGCGCGTTCGAGGATGAAGGTCTCGAAGAACCAGGTGGTGTGCGCCAGATGCCACTTGGTGGGGCTGGCGTCGGGCATGGACTGCACCTGGCAGTCGGCCTCGGACAGTGGCGCGGCCAGCGCCAGGGACTGGTCGCGCACGGCATGGAAGCGGCGCTGCAGCGCCGACAGCGGGGTGAGGGCCGGCGGTGCGTGTGCGCTCATGAGATCACCGCGTCATCCAGCGCCGCGCGCCCAGGCTGGCGGCGTCGACGATGGCCACCAGCAGCAGTATCGCGCCCAGCACGGTGGCGGTCTTGGGCATGTGGAACAGTCCCATGTGGAAGGCCAGCAGCTGGCCCAGGCCGCCCGCGCCGACCACGCCCAGCACGGCCGCGGCGCGGATGTTGTTCTCCCAGCGGTAGAGCGTGTAGCTCATCAGCTGCGGCAGCACCTGCGGCAGCGTGGCGTAGAGGAACACGCGGCCGTGGCCCACGCCCTGGGCACGCAGCGCCTCGGCCGGGCCGGGCGGCGCGTTCTCCACCGCCTCGGCGAACAGGCGGCCGAGCACACCGGAAGTGTGCAGCGCCAGCGCCAGCGTGCCGGCCAGCGGGCCGAGGCCGGCCGAGATCAGCAGCAGCGCGGCCCAGACCAGCTCGGGCACGCTGCGCAGCGCGTTGAGCAGCAGGCGTGTGGGGGCGCGGGTCCGCGCCGCGTCGCCCGCGTGCAGCCGCGCGGCCGGCAGGGCCAGCGCGAGCCCGGCCATGGCGGCCAGCAGCGTGCCCACGGCCGACATGGCCAGCGTTTCCCAGGCAGCCACGGCGACCTTGTGCAGGAAGGCCGGCGAGGTGTCGGGCGGAAAGAACTCGCCCACGAAGCGGCCCATGCTGGCCGCCGCCTCGGCCGAGAAAAACTGCGCCCACTGCAGGTCCAGCGACCAGAAGCTGGCGACCACCAGCACCAGCAGGCCGACAGTGAACCAGCAGGCCTTGCAGCGCGCGTCGAAGATCGGCGGCGGCAGCCGGTAGACCTCGTTGGCGGCGCGGGGCTGCTTCATCCGAGCACCTTTCTGAGCCACGCACTGACCCGGTCGGCGAGGGCGACCAGGGCCATGAACACCAGCAGCATGGTCGCGACCTCGCCGCCGTTGAACATCTTCATCGAGTTGTCCATCTGCTGGCCCAGGCCGCCCGCGCCCACAAAGCCCAGGATGACCGAGGAGCGGATCGCGCACTCCCAGCGGTAGACGGTGTAGCTCGTCAGCTCGGCCGCGCTGGCGGGCAGCAGGCCGTAGAAGAAGGCCTGCAGGCGGCCCGCGCCGTTGCGCAGCAGGGCTTCGGTGGCGTGGGTCTCGCCGCTTTCCAGGATTTCGCCGTAGACCTTGCCCAGCATGCCGCCGTAGGTGAGCGCAATCGCCAGCACGCCGGCCGTGGGGCCGAGCCCGACCACGCGCACGAACACCAGCGCCCACACCAGTTCCGGGATGCTGCGCAGCACGATCAGCAGCCAGCGCGCGAGCTGGCGCAGCCAGAACGGCCCGCGCGCCATGCGGCCCGACAGCGCGGACACCGAGAGCACCCGTGTCGACAGCAGCGCCAACGGCACCGCGATCAGCAGTGCCAGCGCCACGCCCGCGGTGGCCATGGCCACGGTGCGCCAGGTCTCCTTCAGCACCATGGTGAGGAACTCGGCCGAGTGCGCGGGCGGGAAGAAGCTGGCGATGAACTGGCCACTGACCCGCAGGCTCTGCTCTTCGAACATCACCCAGGGCCGGAACTCGGTGGCGACCAGCAGCGGCCAGAGGAGCACGAGGCCCGCGCCGGCCCAGAACAGGCGCGGCAGCCAGGCCGGGTCGCGCGTGGGCGCGGTGTGCGCGGGCAGGGTGGCGGTGGTCATGTGTCAGCGACAGTGCATCACCACGGGTTGCGGCGCAGCCTGTGCCAGGTCTTGCGCTACCGGTGCTGGCCCGGTCAGCTCGTGCTCGTGCTGCGCGTACAGCGCCGCCAGGCGCTCGCGACCGACCTGCGCGGCCGGCAGGTCGAAGGCGATGGTGCCGTCGCGCAGGCCGACGATGCGCGGGAAATGCGCCAGCGCCACGTCCACCTGGTGCAGCGTGGCGACCAGGGTGGTGCCGCGTTCGCGCGCGGCCGACAGCAGGGTGTCGATGGCCTGGCTGGCACGCGTCGGGTCTAGGGCAGACAGCGGTTCGTCGATCAGCCAGAGCGAGGCCGGCGAGAGCAGGGCACGCGCCAGGCCCACGCGCTGGCGCTCGCCGCCCGAGAGCCGGTCCACGCGTTCGAACAGTTTGTCGGCCAGGTCGAAGCGGTCCAGCGCCTCGAACGCGGCGGGAATGTCCACCGGGTAGAACAGCGAGCGCAGGCTCTGCCAGGTGCCCATGGCCGGCAGGCGGCCGGCCAGCACGGCGGTGACCACGCGCTGGCGCGGCGGCAGCGGCGGCACCTGCGGGGCCAGGAACAGGCGGCCGCGCAGGCGCTGCAGCTGGGCGCGCGGCAGGTGCCAGGGCGACTGGCCGTCCAGCTGCAGCACGCCGGCGCTGGGCGGCAGCGCGCAGGCCAGCAGCTGCAGCAACGTGGTCTTGCCCGCGCCGCTGGGGCCGATCACGGCCACCTGCTCGCCGGCGGCCACCTGCAGCTCCAGCCCGCGCAGGGCGGGCGTGGTGCCGGGGCGGGCGGCCGGGTGCCGCGCGGTGGCGGCCTGCAGGGCGACTTTCAAGCGATCAACCTCAGCCGGTCACAGCAGGTCGGCGCTGCGCGCGGCGGCCTCGATGCCTTTGTAGTTCTCGGCCTTGGTCGGCACGAACTTCGTGGCGCGCTGCAGTTCCAGAATCTCTTTGCCCTCGGGCGTGGCCTTGCTCAGCGACAGGAAGGCGTCGGCCAGCTTCTGGCGCGTGGCGGCGGGCATGTCGGCGTGCACCGTCCAGTTGTAATCAAAGTAGGGCGGGGTGGTGTAGAAGACCCGGACCTTTTCGGTGTCGACCTTCTTGTCGGCCACGAACTTGTCCCACACCGAGATGTTCAGCGCGCCGGCCTGCACCTTGCCCGAGGCCACGGCGGCAATCGTCGCGTCGTGCGCGCCGCTGAAGGCCACGCGCCTGAAATCCTTCTCGGGGTTCAGGCCGGCCTGCAGCAGGAAGCTGCGCGGCATCAGGTGGCCGCTGGTGGAGCTTTGCGAACCGAAGGACACGTCCTTGCCCTTGAGGTCGGCCAGGGCCTTGATGGCGGGGTCGCTGGTGATGAAGACCGACTTGAACTTCTCGTCTTCCTCGCGCTGCACCAGCGGGATCACCTTGCCGCCAGAGCGCACGCTGGCCTGCACGAAGGTGAAGCCGCCGAACCAGGCCAGGTCGACCTTCTTGTTCACCAGCGCCTCCACGGAGGCGGCGTAGTCGGTCACGGGCGTGAACTCGACCTTCATGCCGAGCTTGGCTTCGAGGTACTTCATCAGCGGCGCGGCCTTGCGCGCCAGCTCGGTGGGCGACTCGTCGGGGATCGCGGTGACGCGGAACACGGTCTGCTGCGCGTGGGCCAGCGGGGCGAGGGCGGTGGTGGCGAGCACGGCGCAGGTCAAGAGTGCGCGGCGGGTGCGGGAGATGTTGCGGTTCATGGGGTATCCGGTGAAGGGGGATAGGGGGAGGTATTAGAACCCGGCGCCAGAGGGTTTGCACCGCTGCGGGGGCGGTTTATAAATCGGGCCATGCCCGAGTTCGTGCAGATCCACCAGAGCAACGACGCGGCCCTGCGCGCCGAGCTGGTCGCGGGCCTGCTGGCCGAGCCGCCGCGCGCGGCGCCCAAGTTCTTCTACGACGCGCTGGGCTCGCGTCTGTTCGACGCCATCACCGAGCTGGCCGAGTACTACCCCACCCGCACCGAGGCGGCGATCTTCGCGGCCCACGGCACCGCCATGGCGCAGCGGGTGCCCCCGCACGCGGTGCTGGTCGACCTGGGCGCGGGCAACTGCGCCAAGGCCGCGCGGCTATTCCCGGTGCTGCGGCCGGGGGGCTACGTGGCGGTGGACATTTCGGTGGACTACCTGCGGGACGCCATGGGCGAGCTGCAGCAGCGGCATCGTCATGTGCCCATGCTGGGCCTGGGCATGGATTTCTCGGCGCGCCTGGCGCTGCCGCCGGCCGCGGCCGACTGGCTGGAGCGGCACGACCTGGCGGCGGCGCCGCGCTGCGTGTTCTACCCCGGCTCCAGCATCGGCAACTTCGACCCCGGCGAATCGCTGGCCCTGCTGCGCCAGGCGCACGCGCTGTGCGCGGCCGGTGGTGCGGGCGGCGGCATCCTGATCGGTGTGGACCGGGTGAAGGACAAGGCGGTGCTGGAACCCGCCTACGACGATGCGCTGGGCGTCACGGCGGCGTTCAACCGCAACCTGCTGCTGAACGTCAACGCCTTGCTGGGCAGCGACTTTGCGCCCGCGCGCTGGCGCCACGTGGCCTTCTACGACGAGGCCGCCTCGCGCATCGAGATGCACCTGGCTTCGGACGGCGCACAGACCGTGCGCTGGCCCGGCGGCGAGCGCCGCTTTGCCGATGGCGAGCGCCTGCACACCGAGAACTCCTACAAATGGACGCCCGGGGCCTTCGAGGCCCTGCTGCGCGAGGCCGGCTTCGGCCCTGCCACGCAATGGACCGACGAGCGCGGCTGGTTCAGCGTGTTCTGGGCGCCTGCGGCATGAGCGTCGCGGCGCTCACGCCATGGCGACCGAGCGGAACCCGGCCACGATGTCGTTGCGTTCGGGCGTGAAGTAGTTGCGGTACCGGGGGTGGCGCATGCGCGGCACGGTGAAGGCACTGGCGCCTTTGAGCACCGGCCGGCCGTCGAACCAGGGCTGCGAGTAGTCCACGTAGGGGTGGGGCGTGAAACCGGGGAAAGGCGCGAAAGGGCTGGCGGTCCATTCCCAGACCTCGCCCCATCGGAAGCCGGGCTGCTGCGACGCCAGCTCCCACTCGGCCTCGGTCGGCAGCCGCCGCCCGGCCCAGGCACACCAGGCCTGCGCTTCGAAGGCGCTGAGATGGCGGGCCGGGGCGGACAGGTCCAGCGCCTCCCATTGGCCAAAGCGCTGCTGTTCCCAGCCCTGTGGTGTCTGGCGCAGGTGGCGCGGTGCCTGCCGTTCGCCCAAAAGGCGCCAGATCCAGCCCGGCGCGCTCCAGAAGCGGCGCTGCGCGTACGAGCCGTTTTCGACAAAGGGCAGGAACTGCGCCCAGCTCACCGGCTGCGCGTCGATTTCGAAAGCGCCGACGGGCACCGGGTGTGCGCCGAGCTCGTTGTCGAAGGCGAAGCCCGGGCCGCTGCGGCCCAGCGTCCAGGTGGTGGCATCGACGCCCAGCGAACGGGTGCGGTGCGCAGCGCGATCGGCCTGCGGCAGCCGGACCCCGGGATCGAAGCCCAGCGTTTGCGCCATGTGCATCGCGGCCTCGGCGTGCATGTCTTCGTGGAACAGCGCGAGCCGGAAGAAGTAAAGACCGTCGTCGTTCTCGGGCGCCTCGTCCAGCAGTGCCAGCGTGTCAGCCAGGCTGGCCAGGAGGTCGGCGCGCACCGCGTCGGCATCGGGCAGCGGCAGCTGCCAGCGGCGGTCGTGCGGCACCTCGCTGGAGTGGTAGAGCGCGTCCGCATCGACGCCCCGGGTGGCCTGGCGTGCGGGTGATCGCGGGGCCTTCGGATCGGCTGCCACGCCCAGGTGGCGCTGCGGGTAACGCGCCAGCCACCAGTCGGCGAACCAGCCGATGTGGCCCAGTTCCCAGAGCGGCGGGTTGAGCTCGGGCGTGCAGGGCACGCGCAACCCGGGGCCGAGCGCGGCCGTGTAGGCATCGAGCAGCGCCAGGCTGCGGCCGCGCGCGTCCTGCATTGCCTGTGCCAGCACGGCTTTGCCGCCACGGCGCAGGGCTTCTGCTTCGGACACAATCGCTGAGCTCTGTGGTTCCGCCATGAAAAAACCCTCCCTGTGTCTCGTGACGCCTGCGCTGGCCGATGCCAACAACGGCAACTGGCAGACCGCGCACCGCTGGGCGCGTTTGCTAGCGGGCCATTATGAGGTTCGCGTGGTGAAAGCGTGGCCCGATGACCGCATGGCCGACAACGGTACCGACCTGCTGCTGGCGCTGCATGCGCGGCGCTCGGCCGACAGCGTGGCCGCCTGGGCCCAGGCCCATCCCGACCGGCCGCTGGTGCTCGCACTCACCGGCACAGACCTCTACCGCGATATCCAGACCGATGCCCGTGCGCAGCGCTCGCTGGTGCTGGCGCACCGCCTCATCGTGTTGCAGGAGCGGGCGCCCCTGGCCCTGCCCGAGGCCCACCGCGGCAAGTGCCATGTGGTGTTCCAGTCGAGCACGCGGCGCCAGACCCTGGACAAGACGCGCCAGCATCTGCGCGTGGTGGTGGTGGGCCATCTGCGCGAAGAGAAGTCGCCGCAGACCGTGTTCGAGGCTGCGCGTCTGCTGGCGCCCGATGAGGGCATCCTGATCGACCACATCGGCAACGCCCTCGACCCCGCGCTGGCCGATCGGGCGCGCGCGACGGCCGCGGCCTGCCCGCACTACCGCTGGCTCGGCGGCCTGCCGCACGAGGCCACGCGCCGCCGCATCCAGCGCGCCCACCTGCTGGTGCACCCCAGCCGCATGGAAGGTGGCGCCCACGTGATCATGGAAGCCGCGCTCAGCGGCACGCCGGTGCTGGCCTCGCAGATGGATGGCAACCTGGGCATGCTGGGGCCGGACTACGGCGGCTACTTTCCGGTGGGCGATGCGGCGGCGCTGGTGGCGCGGCTGCGCGAATGCCGCAAGGACATCGCGGGGGCCGGCGATGCCCTGGCCGCCCTGCAAGCACAATGCTCGGCCAGAGCGCCGCTGTTCGAGCCGGCCGCCGAACGGGCCGCCCTGCTGCGGGCACTGGCCGGGCCGCGCTGAAACCGGCCGGCCTGGCCCGCTGGATCGATTTGTCCCAACCCACGGAGACCCCGAATGAACGCCCCGTCCACGCCCGCCCACACCCAGCCCCGCCTGACCAGCCTCTCGCACGGCGGCGGCTGCGGCTGCAAGATCGCGCCCGGCGTGCTCAGTGAAATCCTCAAGGGCACCAGCGCCATGCCCATTCCGAAAGAGCTGCTGGTGGGCATCGAGACCGCGGACGACGCCGCCGTCTACCAGCTCAACGACGAGCAGGCGCTGATCGCCACCACCGACTTCTTCATGCCCATCGTCGACGACCCGTTCGACTTCGGCCGCATCGCCGCCACCAACGCCATCAGCGACGTCTACGCCATGGGCGGCACGCCCATCATGGCGCTGGCCCTGGTGGGCATGCCGATCAGCGTGTTGTCCACCGACACCATCGGCAAGATCCTGGAAGGCGGGCGCGCGGTCTGCACCGCGGCGGGCATCCCCATCGCGGGTGGCCACACCATCGACTCGGTCGAACCGATCTACGGCCTGGTCGCACTCGGCCTGGTGCATCCCAGGCGCGTCAAGCGCAACGCCGACGCGAAAGTGGGTGACCGCCTGGTGCTGGGCAAGCCGCTGGGCGTGGGCGTGCTCTCGGCCGCGCTGAAGAAGGACGCGCTCAGCGCCGACGGCTACGCGCAGATGATCGCCAACACCACCAAGCTGAACACCCCCGGCCCGGATCTCGCCGCCATCGCCGGTGTGCACGCGCTGACCGACGTGACCGGCTTCGGCCTGGCCGGCCACGCGCTGGAGATGGCGCGCGGCTCGGACACCACGGTGACGCTCGACATGGCCCGCGTGCCGCTGATTGGCGGTGTGCGCGACCTGGCGGCGCAGGGCATGGTGACGGGGGCCAGCGGCCGCAACTGGGCCGCCTACGGCAGCGAGGTGCGGCTGGCCGAATCGCTGCAGCCGGTCGACCAGGCCCTGCTGACCGACCCGCAGACCAGCGGCGGCCTGCTGGTGGCCTGTTCGCCCGACGCGGTGGACGAGGTGCTGGCGGTGTTCCACCGGCACGGCTTCGGCGCTGCGGCGGAAGTGGGCGAGATCGTGGCCGCGCAGGCCGACGGCGTGCGCCTGCGGGTGCGCTGACCCGCCCGGCGAGCTTTCCAACCCAGTGGTGTACCTGATGAAGCCTCCACGCATTCTCGTTTTCGACATCTTCGGCACCGTCGTCGACTGGCACGGCTCCATCGTGCGCGAGCTGGGCCAGCGCTTTCCGCAGGTCGACGCCGACGCCTTCGCGCTCGCCTGGCGCGCGGGCTACCAGCCGGCGATGGAGGCGGTGCGCTCGGGCGGGCGTGGCTTCGTCAAGCTTGATGTGCTGCACCGCGAAATCCTCGATGGCCTGCTGCCGCGCTTCGGTCTGGCGCACCTGACCGAAGCCGAGCGCGCCGACCTCAACCGCGTCTGGCACCGGCTCGCCGCCTGGCCCGACAGCGTGGCCGGGCTCACGCGCCTGAAGTCGCGCTTCACCATCTGCAGCCTGTCCAACGGCAACCTGGGCCTGCTCACCGACATGGCCAAGGCGGCCTGCCTGCCCTGGGACTGCGTGCTCAGCGCAGAGGTGTTCCGCGCCTACAAGCCCGACCCGCGGGTCTACCTCGGCGCGGCCGACGTGTTCGAGGCCGCACCCGGCGAGGTGATGATGGTCGCTGCCCACCACGAGGATCTGGCCGCGGCGCGCGACTGCGGCCTGATGACCGCCTACATCGAGCGCCCGCTGGAGTTCGGCGCGGCGCACATCAAGGACGTGTCACCGGTCGCGGCCAACACCCTTCACGCGAGCGACCTGCTGCACCTGGCCGACCAGCTGGGTTGCTGAGCGTCGCCTGATCCGTTCAGGACGGGGTCATCGAGGCCTTGATCTGCCGGATGGTGGACACGTCGCCCAGGAACACCTGGATCACGTCCTTCTCTTCGGACGTCAGGTCCTTGCTCTCCAGCAGCTTCAGGCGCCGCACAACCAGCTCCAGCGCCTCCGCCAGGTGCCCGATCTGGCGGCCGTAGCTGCCCACGCGCGCCAGCGCCGACTGCTCGACCGCCGGGTTGGACGAGGTCCCGAGGTTCACGTTGAACAGGTGGAACTGCCAGTTGGGCAGGAGGGGTTGGGTCAGGCTGGTCGGTGCCAGCTGCCAGGTGAGGGGCACGGTGACTTGCTGCGGCATGGTGGGCTCCCGGTGTGGGCCGCCGGACGGCGGTGCAGGGACCATACAAGAGCCGTGCCAGTGCGCGTGTGACGCATCCTCTTGACGGGGGTCAAAGCGGACGCTGGGCAGGCGCCTAGAGTGGAAATTCCCACCCCACCGGAGACATCTCCATGAACCACCCGCACACCACCTTCAAAACCTTGGTCGCACTGCTCCTGCTGGCCTGTGCCAGCGTCGCCGCCGCCCAGCCCAAGACAACCAACGGCATCCTCACGGACGAAAAAGGCATGAGCCTCTACGTCTGGGACAACGAACTGACCGCACCGGGAAAGATCCTGTGCACCGGGCCCTGCACCATCACCTGGCCACCGATGCTCGCCAAGGACGGCGCCAAGGCCTTCGACGACTTCACCCTGATGACCCGCGACGACGGCACCCTGCAGTGGGCCTACAAGGGCCGGCCGCTGTACCAGTCGGCCAACGACAAGCAGCCGGGTGACCACAAGGGCGACGGCTTCCGCGGCATCTGGCACCTCGTCAAACCCTGAAGCCGATCACCCGCCGACCGGCGTGCACAGCTCCACCAGGATGCCGTCCGGGCAACGCACATAGGACACCACCTGCCCCCAGGGCTTCTGCGACGGCGGCGCCATCTCGCGCGCGCCGGCCGCCACGGCCCGGGCGTGCGCGGCCGGCACATCGTCCGTGACCAGCGCGATCTCGAAGCCCAGCGGCTGGGCCGAAGTGTCGGCGTGCACGTGGCCACCGGCGAAGTTCATGTCGCCCAGCTCGTGCGCGGCGAAGGCCAGCGTGGTCTCGCCGGTGTCGAGCTCGCCATAGGTGCCGCTCTCGTGCAGGAAGCGGCGTTTCAGGCCGAAGGCCTGCTCGAAGAAGGCCAAGGAGGCCGCGACGTCGGGGACGTAGGTGATGGTGTAGCCGAGTTTCATTTCGTGTCCTTCGCGTGATCAGGCCGCCATGGCCCACCCGATGGTGGCACACCCCGCCACCACCGCCCACGGCGGCCATTTCCATTTCATCAGTGCCAGCAGCGCCACTGCCGCCAGCAGCGCGTCGCCCATCCCGCGGATGCCGCTGGTGATGACCGGGTTCCACAGCGCGGCCAGCAGCAGGCCGACCACGGCGGCGTTGATGCCCATGAGCGCGGCGCGCACGCGGGGCTGGGCGCGCAGGCGTTCCCAGAATGGCAGCGCACCCACCACCAGCAGGAAGGCCGGCGCGAAGATGGCTGCCAGCGCCAGCAGTCCGCCGGCCCAGCCGGAGGGGTCGCTCTGCATGCTGGCACCCAGGAAGGCCGCGAAGGTGAACAGCGGGCCGGGCACGGCCTGCGCCGCGCCGTAGCCGGCGAGGAAGGCGTCGTTGTTCACCCATCCGGTGGGCACCACACTGGCCTGCAGCAGCGGCAGCACCACATGGCCGCCGCCGAACACCAGCGCACCCGCGCGGTAAAAGGCGTCGACCACGGCCAGGGCCTGCGAGGGCAGGGCTGCGGCCAGCAGCGGCAGGCCCACCAGCAGCGCGGCGAACAGCAGCAGCCACAGCGCGCCCGCCCGCCGGCCGACGGGCACATGCAAGGGCTCGTGGGCGGTGTCGGATGGCGGACGCATCGCGGCCAGGCCGATGACGGCCGCGACGCCGATGACCAGCAGCTGCAAGGCCGTGCCGGGCCAGGCGATGAGGACCGCGGCGGCACCCAGCATGAGCGCGCGGCGCGGTGTGTCCGGGCAGAGGCTGCGCGCCATGCCCCAGACGGCCTGCGCCACCACGGCGACCGCCACCACCTTCAGGCCGTGCAGCAGGCCCGCGCCCGCGCCGCTTTGCAGCGCGTCGCCCGCCTGTGCCACGCCCAGGGCGAGTGCGATCAGGGCCAGGGCCGAGGGCAGGGTGAAGCCGGCCCAGGCGGCGAAGGCGCCTGCGTAGCCGGCGCGCGAGAGGCCCAGCGCCAGGCCTACCTGGCTGCTGGCCGGGCCGGGCAGGAACTGGCAGAGCGCGACCAGGTCGGCGTAGGCGGCCTCGCTGAGCCAGCGGCGGCGTTCGACGAACTCGTGGCGGAAGTAGCCCAGGTGCGCCACCGGGCCGCCGAAGCTGGTAAGCCCGAGCCGCAGGAAGATCAGGAAGACCTGCCAGGCACTGCGGTCGGGTGTGGTGTTCATGCCGTGGGCAGGGTGTATCGGGCCATGAAGGCGCGGTCGATGTGGTCCTTCCAGCGCCACACCCAGCCGCCCTCGGCGTGCAGCGGCCCCCAGCTGGCGATGGCGTGACCGGCACCGCAGGAGATCAGGTTCAGCGTGTTCGCTGGCGGGTGGTGCGGCTTGAGCGGCTGGCCTTCGTGGGCCGCCAGCAGGTTGTCCGCCAGCGGCGGGCCGGCGCGCACCGCGTAGACACCGTTCCTGGGGTGCGGCCGGTCGGTGCGGGCGCACACGTCGCCCGCGGCGAACACCTCGGGGTGGCTGGTGCTCTGCTGGAACTCATTGACCAGCACATGCCCCGATTCGCTGAGCGCCAGGCCGCTGCCCTGCAGCCAGGCCGGCGCGTGGGCACCGATGGCGATCAGCGGCACGTCGCAGGCCAGCTCGGTGCCGCTGCCCAGCTTCACCACGCCCGGCGCCAGGCCGACACAGGTGTCGCGCAGCACGGTGATGTTCAGCCGTTTGAGCCGGCGCAGCACGCGCGCCTGCAGGCCGGCGGGGTAGCTGGCGGCGGGTTCCACGCCGCCGGTGATGAGGGTGAAGCGGGCGCCGGCCGCCCCGCGGGTGCGCAGGCACTGCTCGGCCGCAAACAGCAGCTCCAGCCCGGCCGCGCCCGCGCCGATCACCGCCACCGACAGCGCGCGTTGCTGCGCCTGCTCCAGCACCTGGGGCCAGAGCGAGGCGAAGACCTCGATCGGTCGCACGATCAGCGCGTTGTCCGCCGCGCCGGGGATCTGTTCTTCGAGCCGCTGGCGGTCGATCACCGGGCCGGTGTCGATGGACAGCAGGTGGTAGGGCAGGTCGGGCGGCAGGATCTCGTCCTGCGAGCGGCTCTTGCCGGCCGGGCTCAGGCGCGCCCGTCGGCCGGCCGCGTCGATGCCGCTGCAGCGCGCACGCACCCACTTGGCCCCCGCGGCGCGGATCAGCGGCTCCAGCGGAATCTGGCAGTCGGTCTCGCTGTAGTGGCCCGCCACCAGGCCCGGCACCATGCCGCTGTAGGTCTGGTACGGGTAGGGCGTGACGACCGTGATGTCCAGATCGGCCGGCCGCTGCTGCGCCAGGCGCGACAGGACATGGACATGGGCGTGTCCGCCGCCGAGCAGCAGCAGCTTCTTGATTCCGTGGTGCATGGGCCCCGATGTTACGGGGTGTGACATCAGGGGCCGGTGGTGGTGGTCCAGCGCAGGTCGGCCACCCAGCCGCTGCTGCGGCTGGCGGTGTTGTCGCTGTCGGCGCCGATCAGCACGGTGGCGACCCTGGGCAGCTCGCCGTGCGGCGTCTGCGCGCCCTGCGGCAGTTCGTCGCCGAACAGGGTGGTGAAGTCCTGCGCGAGATCGCGGTTCTCCGCGACCCACTGGCCCGCCGCGGTCTCGCTGCCGCGCAGGCTGATGTAGCGCACGCGCCGTGAATAGGGGTTGGCGCCCTGCAGGCCGGCGGCGCGGCCGCTGTCCCACACGTAGCAGACCGTGGCTGCGGGCAGGGCCTCGCCGCTGACGCTGCGCGCGATGCGCAGCACGGTGCGTTCGACGAAGGGCACGCGCTCCAGCGGGTGATCGAACATGGCGCAGACCTTGAGCGCCGCGTCGTCGCCGGCCTTGGTGGTCAGGTCGGGCGAGGCCTTGCCGCCCGAGAGCGGCTGGTCCAGCCGCCAGCGCCACTGCAGGCGCGCGGGCGGCGCGTCCTGCAGGTCGTGCACCAGGCTGCCGTAGGACGACGCGGTCACCACCTTCACCGCGGGCTGGCCATCGACCTGGCCGGCCTCGATGACGGTGGGCGGGATCGGCGCCTTCTGCTGGGGAAAACCGACATAGCGCCAGCCGGGGTGGAGGGCGCCGTCGGGCTGGGTCAGCGGCGGCAGCGTCTGCGCGTGCGCCTGCGCACCCGCCAGCGTGCCGGCCAGTGCTGCGATGAGGGTGGCGGTGTTCCAGGTGTTCATGTCCGCTTCCAGTCGTGGTAGCGCTTCACCCAGGCCAGCAGCCGGTGCGGCTGGTGGGCGCGCTTCCATTCGCCGGCCGCGTACTTGTTGGCCTCGGCCAGCGTGGGGTAGGTGTGGATGGTCCCCAGGATCTTGTTCAGGCCCAGGCCGTGCTTCATGGCCAGCACGTACTCGGCCAGCAGGTCACCCGCGTGTGTGCCGACGATGGTCACACCCAGGATCTGGTCCTTGCCCGGCACGGTCAGCACCTTGACGAAGCCGTGGGCCTCGCTGTCGGCAATGGCGCGGTCCAGGTCGTCGATGCCGTACTTCGTGACCTCGTAGGGAATTTTCCTTTCCTTCGCTTCCTGCTCGTTCAGGCCCACGCGCGCCACCTCGGGGTCGATGAAGGTGGCCCAGGGGATGACCGAGTAGTCGGCCTTGAACTTCTTGAAGTCGCCGAACAGCGCGTTCACCGCCGCGTACCAGGCCTGGTGTGCGGCCACGTGGGTGAACTGGAACGGCCCGGCCACGTCGCCGGCGGCGTAGATGTTGGGGTAGATGGTCTGCAGGTACTCGTTGGTCTCGACCGTGCGGTTCGTGGGAATGCCCAGGTCTTCGAGCCCATAGCCGGTGAGCCGCGCCACGCGGCCGACGGCGCACAGCAGTTGGTCGAAGGCGATGCGCTTTTCCACGCCAGCGTGTTCCACCACCAGCGTCTTCTCGCCGTTCACCAGCTCGCAGCGCAGCGCCTTGTGGCCCGTCAGCACGGCCACGCCGTCGGCCTCCAGAGAAGCCTTCGCGAGCGAGGAGACTTCCTCGTCCTCGCGGATCATGACGCGCGGCGCCATCTCCACCTGCGTCACCTGCGAACCCAGGCGCGCGAAGCTCTGCGCCAGTTCGCAGCCGATGGGACCGCCGCCCAGCACCACCAGTCGCTTCGGGATCTCGTCGAGCTTCGCGAATTGATCCCACAGCGTGTCGCTGGTGACGTAGCCCACGGTGTCGAGCCCCGGCAGCGGCGGCACGAAAGGCCGCGCGCCGGCCGCGATGACGATGCTGCGCGCGGTGAGCCGTTGCGTGCCGCCGCTGTTCAGCGTGATCTCCACCGTCCACGGGTTCACCAGCTTCGTGTAGCCCTGCAGCACCTCCACGCCCAGGCCGGTGTAGCGCTCCACGCTGTCGTGCGGCTCGATGGCGGCGATCACGTCGTGGATGCGCTGCATCACGGCCTTGAAGCTGAACGTGGGTGCTGCGTCGCTCAGGCCGTAGTTCGAGGCGTGGCGCATCTGGTGCGCCAGCTTGGCACTCCTGATCAGCGCCTTGCTCGGCACGCAGCCGTAGTTCAGGCAGTCGCCGCCCATCTTGTGCGCCTCGACCAGCGTCACCTTGGCCTTGACCGCGGCGGCGATGTAGGCCGAGACCAGACCACCCGCGCCCGCGCCGATCACGATCAGGTTGCGGTCGAAGGTCTTCGGCCGCACGCCGGCCCACTTCGCGTAGACCTTGCGCTTCTGCACCGCCTCGACGATCTTGCGCGCGATCAGCGGGAACAGGCCCAGCAGCACGAAGCTGCCCAGCAGGCCAGGACTCACGATGCCCTGCAGCGATGTGAGCTGTCCCAGCTGCGTGCCCGCGTTCACATAAACGGCAGTGCCCGCCAGCATGCCGATCTGGCTGACCCAGTAGAAGGTCCAGGCCTTCATCTTGGTCAGACCCATCAGCAGGTTGATGACGAAGAAGGGCACGACCGGGATCAGCCGCAGCGTGAACAGGTAGAACGCGCCGTCCTTCTGGATGCCCTTGTCCACCTCGGCCAGGCGCTGGCCAAAGCGGCTCTGCACGCTGTCGCGCAGCAGGAAACGCGCGGTGAGGAAGGCCAGCGTGGCGCCGATGCTGGAGGCGAACGACACCAGCAGCAGACCCCAGCCCAGACCGAAGATGGCGCCGCCCGCCAGCGTGACGATGGTGGCACCGGGCAGCGACAGCGCAGCGACCGCGACATAGAGCAGGAAGTAACCCGCGGCCAGCGCCAGCGGCTGCTGCGCGCGCAGCTCGGCGAAGCGCGCCTGGCTCTGCTGGAGAAATTCCAGGCTGAAGAAGCGGCCGAGGTCGAATGCGAAGAAGGCCACGATACCGATCAGCACGGCCATCAGAAGCATGAGTTTGCGCAGGTTCATGGGGTCTCCTCAGGCGCCGTCGCGCAGCCGCTGCCAGCCCCAGCCGATGCGCAGCGCGGTGGTGATGGCGCACAGCGCGGCGAAGCCGTAGGCGATGGGGCCGAACCACTGCGGCCACAGGCACATGGCGGCGAAGGCGGCGATGGTCTCGGTGGCTTCGGTGAGGCCGCCGAGGAAGTAGAAGCTCTTGCCCGGCAGCGCGGTATCGGCCAGGCGGCGCTTCTCGGCCAGCGCAGCGAAGGCCAGGAAGCTGCTGCCGGTGCCGATGAAGCTGGCCAGCAGCACGGCGGCGGGCAGGGCGTTGGCCGCGGGGTCGGCGAACGCAAAGCCCAGCGGGACCGCGGCGTAGAACAGGAAGTCCAGCGTGATGTCCAGGAAGCCGCCGCGGTCGGTGGGGGTCGAGGCGCGCGCCACCGCGCCGTCCAGACCGTCGAGCAGGCGCGAGAGCAACAGCAGCACCAGCCCGGCCACGAACTGCCGCAGGCCGATGGCCAGCGCCGCCGCCATGCCGGTGACGAAGCCGGCCAGCGTGACCGCGTCGGCGCCCACACCCAGCCGAACCAGGGCGGCGCCGGCACGGCCGAAGGCCGGTCGCAGGGCCTGCTGGATCGCCCTATCCAGCATGGTGGTGGCGCAGGGGGTGGGTGGACGGTGTCGACAAGCAGGGTCTCCGGGGCGGCGGGGTTGCGCGGCTTGAACCGCTGCGTGAGCTTACCTGCTGGCCTGCGGTGTCAGCCAGCCGTTCACCCGGGGCTTGAGCCAGGCGCAGTCCACCGACCAGTGGCCCACGCCATACAACGCGAGCGCGGCCAGCAGCACGCCCCAGGTGATGTGCTGCTGCAGCGCAGCCGGCGCGATCTCGCTGAGGCTGAGCACCGCCACCACGTTGACCACGCTCAGGCCCAGCGCGGCAAAGCGCCCGGCCAGCCCGAGCAGCAGCATCGCTGGCAGCACCAGTTCACCCGCGGTGCCCATGACCGCCGCGACACCGGGCGAGAGCAGCGGCACGCGGTATTCCTCGGTGAACAGCAGCAGGGTGGTGTCCCAGTCGCGTAGCTTGGTCAGGCCGGACAGGAAAAACACCTGGGCGAGGTAGGCCCGTGCCGCCAGCGCGGCCAGCGGCTGGGCGCCGTCGAGAGCGGTGGTCAACGCGTTCCAGAGGCTCAGGCCGCGCTGCAGCAGGCTCGTGTTCATGGGGTCATCTCCAGGTGAGGGGCGGGGTCGGTCAGGCGCTGCACGCCGATGACCAGCCCGTCGGTGACAGTGGCGGTGAGCCAGGCCGAAAAGTCGAAGGCCGGCGGTTCGGTGTCGGCGGCGCAGGCCGCATCCAGCGCGCCGGGCAGGTCGGCGCCGGCCTGCAGCGCCTGCACCAGCGCGGCCGCCGAAGGATCGATGGCGGCGATGCGCGGGCGCAGGCCCTGGCGCCACACCAGGGCGTGTTCGCCAATCCCGTCGCGCAGCCGCTGCGCCGCCTCGGCCAGGCTGGGGTCGCCAAACAGGTGCGCGGTGACCAGGCTGGCGACCGGAAAGCGGCTGCCGATCACCGTGGTGCCGGGGCTGAGACTGAGCGTGAGGCCTTGCGGGTCTTCGCTGGCCAGCCGCGCGAAGCTGGGCAGATCGGGCTCGGCGTCGGCGGCGCTGCCGGCGCGGTGCAGTGCCCACTCGGCGCGCGCCACGTCGCCCAGGTAGGGCACGTCGGACAGCTGGTCGCTCGCCTGCAGGAAGCCAGGCAGGGCGGCGCCCCACTGCGCGAGGTCGCCCCCGCGGGGCGGGTGCGTGTGCCAGAGGTCGCGCGCGAGCAGGTCGAAGTTCTGCTCGCCGAACATCGCGGCGATCACCGGGTAGGCGGCGCGCAGCGCGCGTTCGGCCATCGCATGGCCGTTGCTGCGGTAGGCCGCCAGGCCTCGTGCGGACTGGGGATGCCACACATCGAGCTGAGTGTTCAGGCGCGCGTCGGCCGCATGCCTGCCATCGCCCGGTCGCGCGAACAGGGCGTCCAGCAGAAGCTGCTGTTGCTGCGCCAGCGTCAGGGTGTCCAGGGTGTTCATGCGGCGACCGCCTGTGTGTCGGTGGCCGGGGCCAGCACCTGCGCCGCGGCCTTGCGGGCTTGGTCGGCTTCTTCCAGCAGAACGGACAGTTCCGGGAGGTCCGTGTCCCATTCGATCAGCGTCGGCACGGCGCCGAAACGGCCAATGGCATGGCGGTACAGCGCCCAGACCTGCTCGTTCACGCGGCTGCCGTGGTCGTCGATCACGATGTCGCCGCAGTGCCGGTGGCCTGCGAGATGGATCTCCGCCACATGTCCTGGCGCGATGGCGTTCAGCCAGCGCCGGCATGCGCCCAGCGGGTCGTCGTGTTCGCCGCGCAGCTGGCCGTTGAGGGCGTTCACAAAGATGTTGTTCACGTCGATCAGCAGGCCGCAGCCGCTGCGCCGCGCGAGCGCGTTGAGGAATTCGGGTTCGTCCATCTCGGCCTCGCGCCACTGCACATAGGCCGAGAGGGTTTCCACCGCGATGGGGCGGCGCAGGCGGTCCTGCACGCGCTGGACGTTGGCGCACATGGCGTCCAGCGCCGCTCGGCTCATCGGCACGGGCAGCAGGTCGGCCGCGTGCACCATGGCACCGCGCGCGAAGCTGGCGTGGTCGCTGACCCGCACCGGGTCGATGGCCTGCACGAGCCGCGCCAGCTGGTCCAGGTGCTCGGTGTCGATACCTTGCGCTGAGCCCAGCGACAGGCCGACGCCGTGCAGGCTCACCGGGTGCTGCGCCCGGCCTTCGCGCAGCACGGCCAAGGCCGCGCCGCCGGGGGCGAAGAAATTCTCCGAATGGACTTCGATGAAGCCGAGGGCAGGCCGCTGTTCCAGCAGCGCTGCGTAATGGGGGTGCCGCCAACCGATGCCGACCTCGGGCGCTGCGGCATGAGGCCGATGAGCGTGTGCGGTCATGGTGGCGGGCTTTCTTGTGCGAGGGTTGGCCGCGGATCAGGACTTCTTCATGCCCATCTTGGCGTCGTCCATCGACATGCCGCCCATGGTCTTGCAGGTGCCCGCAGCGACGTACTTCCATTCGCCCTTGTCGTTGTCGACCTTGGACTGGCCTGCGCAGGAGTGCGAGCCGGAGAGGTTGGCGCAGTCGTTCTGCCCGGCCTTGGCGATGCCGAAGCATTTTTCCTTGGCGGCGTCCTGGGCCATGGCGGGGCTGGTGAGCATGGCAAGGCTCATCAGCGAAGCGGCGGCGGTGGTGATCATCTGGCGCTGGTTCATCGGTTTTCTCCTGAATGAGGTGGGGGTTGAGAGTCAACCGGTGCGTGTCGCGGGGCGATGTTCACCGGTTGGGCGTCAGTCAGCCGATGAGGATCGGTTCTTACACGCCGCACAAAAAATATTCCTCGGTCCTCCGCTGGCCGGGTCTTTACACTCGCAGCGAATCGCCGAATGCCCATGACCCAGAACCCGCCCGACTTCACGACCCAGGTGGCCGAGTGCCGGGCCTACCTGCTGCGCTTCGCGCGCCTGCAGCTGCGCAACGACGCCTGGGCCGAAGACGCCGTCTCCGAGACCGTGCTGGCCGCGCTGGCCCGGCCGCAAGCCTTCGAGGGCCGTTCCCAGATGCGCACCTGGCTGGTCGGCATCCTCAAGCACAAGATCATCGACATCCTGCGCCAGCGTCAGCGCGAGGTGACGCTGGACAGCGGCTCTGACGACGACAGCACCGATCCGCTGGAGCACATGGCCTTCAAGGCCGATGGCCATCACGCCCAGATGCCCGCCGACTGGGGCGATCCCGAGCAGTCGCTGGGCAGCCGCCAGTTCATGGCCGTGCTCAACGCCTGCACCGAAAAACTGCCGCCGGTGCAGGGGCGCCTGTTCCTGATGCGGGAGTGGCTGGAGCTCTCCAGCGACGAGATCTGTAAGGAACTGGGGCTGACGCCGACCAATCTCTATGTCCAGCTCCACCGGGCCCGCCTGCGCTTGCGGGAGTGCCTGGAACTGAACTGGTTTGGACGAACACACACGACATGAAGGCCGCTTACCCGTTTCGCCGCACCTGCAAGGAGGCCACCGCACTGATGGTGGCCCGTGAAGACCGCCAGCTGCCGTGGGCAGACCGCGTCGGGCTGCGCCTGCATCTGATGGTGTGCAAGGCCTGCCCCACGTTCGAACGCCAGATGCTGACGATGCGCCACGCGATGAAGCAGTGGCGCGGCTATACAGAAGAAGAGTAGCGACCTGCGCAGCGGCGGAGCGCGGGAGTCACATCCCTCAGTTCAACAGCGCCTGCGCAAACTCGCGTGCGTTGAAGGTTTCCAGGTCTTCGAGCTTTTCACCGACGCCGATGAAGTAGATCGGCACCGGCCGCTCGCGCGCGATGGCGCAGACCACGCCGCCCTTGGCCGTGCCGTCGAGTTTGGTGATGACCAGGCCGGTGAGTTGCAGTGCCTCGTCGAAGGCCTTGACCTGCGTCAGCGCGTTCTGGCCGGTGTTGCCGTCGATGACGAGCAGCACCTCGTGCGGCGCCGTGCCGTCGGCCTTCTGCACCACGCGCTTGATCTTCCGGAGCTCTTCCATCAGGTGCAGCTGCGTCGGCAGGCGGCCGGCCGTGTCCACCAGCACCACGTCGCGGCCGCGCGCCTTGCCGGCGCTCACGGCGTCGAAGCTCACGGCGGCCGGGTCGCCGCCTTCCTGCGTCACGATCTCCACCGTGTTGCGGTCGGCCCAGACGGCCAGCTGCTCGCGGGCCGCGGCGCGGAAGGTGTCGGCAGCGGCCAGCAGCACGCTGGCGCCTTCGTTCGCCAGATGGCGCGTGAGCTTGCCGATGGAGGTGGTCTTGCCGGCGCCGTTGACGCCCGCGACCATGATCACAGTCGGCTTGTGCTCGCCGATCACCAGCGGCTTCTGCAGCGGCGCCAGCAGGTCGGCGATGGCGTCGGCCAGCAGGCCCTTGACGGCCGCCGGATCGGTGGTCTTGCTCTCCTTGACGCGCTTCTTCAGGTCGGCCAGCAGGTGCTCGGTGGCCTTGACGCCGGTGTCGGCCATCAGCAGCGCCGCCTCCAGCTCTTCATAGAGCGCGTCGTCGATCTGCGTGCCGGTGAAGACGGTGGCGATGCTGGAGCCGGTCTTGCGCAGGCCGGCCTTGAGCTTGTCGAGCCAGCCCTTGCGCTCGGGCGGCGCTGCGGGAGCAGCCGGCGGGCTGACGACGGCCGGCAGCGTGGCCGGCGCAGCGACCGGCGCCGACGGGGCGGGCGCGGCGGCGGGGACCGGTTCAGGGACCGGTGGGGGCGCAGGCGGTTTTTTTCTGAAGAACGAGAACATGTTTCAATCTTTGGAATCCACAGGATTCTATGAAACGAGCTTTCTCCTCCCTGATGCGGGGGCTGGTGGTGCTGGCCATGCTCTGGTCCGCCGCCGCGTCCGCCACCGAAACCGCCCGGACCTACACCCTCTCCAACGGCATGACCTTGCTCGTGCAGCCCGACCGGAGGGCGCCCACCGTGGTGCACATGCTCTGGGTGCGCGTGGGGTCGATGGACGAGGTCGACGGCACCTCGGGCGTGGCCCATGTGCTGGAGCACATGATGTTCAAGGGCACGCCCAGCCTGGCGCCGGGCGAGTTCTCCCGCCGCGTCGCAGCGCTGGGCGGGCGCGAGAACGCGTTCACCAGCCGCGACGCCACCGCCTACCACCAGCAGGTGCCGGCGCGGCACCTGGAAGCGGTGATGAGGCTGGAAGCCGACCGCTTCGAGAACAACCGCTGGAGCGACGACGAGTTCCGGCGCGAGATCGAGGTGGTCAAGGAAGAACGGCGCCAGCGCACCGAGGAATCGCCGCGCGCCCGCATGTTCGAGGCCTTCGGTGCGATGGCGCTGCAGGCGCACCCCTACCGCCGGCCGGTGGTGGGCTGGATGAGCGATCTGGACGCGATGACACCGCAGGACGTACGGGACTTCCACCGCCGCTGGTATGTGCCGGGCAACGCGGCGGTGGTGGTGGCGGGCGATGTGGAGCCTGACGCGGTGCATGCGCTGGCGGAGTCCATCTACGGCCGCATTCCGGCTCGCGCGCTGCCCGAACGCAAGCCGCGCGAGGAACCGCCGCAGAGCGGTCAACGGCGCATGGAATACCGCGCCGCGACCGAGCAGGCGATGCTGGCCATGGCCTGGCCCATGCCGCGCCTGAAAGACCCCGGCGCCCGCGATGACGAGTCTCGGGATGCGCTGGCGCTGATCGTGCTGTCCGCGCTGCTCGACGGTTACAGCGGCGCCCGGCTCGACCGCGCGCTGGTGCAGGGCACCGCGGGCACCCGGCTTGCCGACAGCGCCGGGGCCGGCTACGGTGCGCTGGGGCGCGGGCCCGCGCAGTTCACACTGACCGCGGTGCCAGCGGCCGGTGTGGCCGTGGCCGAGGTCGAGAAGGCGCTGCGCGCCGAGCTGGGCCGGATCGCCCGGGACGGCGTGAGCGAAGCCGAACTGCAGCGGGTCAAGACCCAGTGGTCGGCGGGCGAGATCTACAAGCTCGACTCGGTCTACAACCAGGCGCAGGAGCTGGGCACCTGGTGGGTCCACGGGCTCGGCCCCGGCAGCGCGGCGCGCCTGATGGAGGCCCTGCGCGGCGTCACGGCCGAGCAGGTCCGGTCGGTGGCGCAGCGCCTGTTTCCCGACGAGCGTCTGAGCGTGGCGGTGCTGGTGCCCGACCCCTCGCAGCGCAGCACCCCCGCCAGGACCGGCCCCCGGCCCGCCCTGGGCCGCCACTGAGACCTGGGTGATGCACCGATGACACCGATGACAAACCTCTTCCACCTTGTCCTGCTGTGCCTGCTCTGCGCACCCGCCTGGGCCGCGATCCCGATCCAGCACTGGACCCACGCCAGCGGCGCCCGGGTCTATCTGGTGGCCAGCCCGTCGATCCCGATGCTGGACGTGCAGATCGACTTCGACGGCGGTTCGCGCCGCGATCCCGCCGACCGCGCCGGTCTGGCCACCGCCACCGCCTCAATGGTGTCGGCCGGCGTGGTCGCGCAGGGTGCGCAGCCGGCGCTGGATGAAAACGCGCTCAGCGAGGCCTGGGTCGACCTGGGCGCCCAGCTGGGTGTGAGCGCCGGGCTGGAGCGCTTCAGCGTGTCCCTGCGCACCCTCACCGAACCCGAACTGCTGGAACGCGCCCTGGCGCTTGCGGCCCGCCAGCTGGCCGCACCCGCGTGGCCGGAGGCCGTCTGGCAGCGCGACCGCCAGCGTTGGCTGGGCGCCCTCAAGGAGGCCGAGACGCGCCCGGGCACCCACGCCGCACGTGCGTTTGCCCAGGCGGTGTACGGCGACCACCCTTACGGCCGCGAGGCCACCGCGACCACGCTGGACGCGATCACCGTGGACGACATGCGCCGCTTCTACCGCCGCCACGCGGCGGCCTGCCGGGCGCAGATCGTGATGGTGGGGGCCATTGATCGCGCCATGGCCGGGCACATTGCCGACCGGCTCGTGGCGGCCCTGTCTCCGAACGGTTGCGAGCCCCTGCCCGCGGTGGCCGAGGTCGCGCCCCTGGCGAACGCCGTCGAGCGGCGCATTCCCTTCGACGCCGCCCAGGCCCAGGTCCTGATCGGCCAGCCGGGCCACCGGCGCAACGACCCCGACTTCTTCCCGCTGTTCGTCGGCAACTACATCCTGGGCGGTGGCGGCTTCGTCTCGCGGCTGACCACCGAGGTGCGCGAGAAGCGGGGGCTGAGCTACAGCGCCTACAGCTACTTTGCGCCGGGCCTGCACGCGGGCGCCTTCCAGCTCGGCCTGAGCACGCGACCGGACCAGGCGGACCAGGCGGTCCAGGTGGCGCGCGAGGTCGTGCGCCGCTTCGTCGCCGAGGGCCCCACCGCGGCGGAACTGCAGGCGGCCAAGGACTACCTGGTCAACGGCTTCGCCCTGCGTTTCGACAGCAACCGCAAGCTGCTGGACAACGTGGCCAACATCGCCTGGAACGGCCTGCCGCTGGACTACCTGGAGAGCTGGACCCGCCGCGTCGAGGCGGTGACGACGGCAGACATCCGGCGGGCGTTTGCACGCGTGCTGCAGCCCGAGCGCATGGTGACGGTCGTCGTCGGCGCCAAGCCCTGACTGGTTAAGCTTGGCGCATGAACAAAGCACCGCCACGTCCCGCTGCACAGGCTGCGCACGAGGTCCGCATCATTGGCGGCCTGTGGAAACGAAGCAAGCTGCCGGTGGCCGACCGGCCCGGCCTGCGGCCAACACCCTCGCGCGTGCGCGAGACGCTCTTCAACTGGCTGGGCCAGGACCTGAGCGGATGGCGCTGCCTGGACGCGTTCGCTGGCACGGGTGCACTCGGGCTGGAGGCCGGTTCGCGCGGCGCAGCCGAGGTGACGCTGGTGGAGCAGGACCCGGCGCTGTGCAAGTCCCTGCAGGCCACCGTGCAGCGGCTCAAGGCCGGGTCGGTGCGCGTGGAGCGTGGCGATGGCGTGGCTGCGCTGGGCCAGCGGGCCGGACAGGGGCTGGACCTGGTGTTCCTAGACCCACCGTTCGGCGATGGCGGCAACGAGACCCTGTTCGGCACGGCGCTGCGCCTGGCCCGCCTGGTGGTGGCCGACAGCGGCCTGATCTACCTCGAGGCGCCGCGCACCTGGGGCGATGACGAGCTGGCGCAGATCGGCCTGCAGACGCACCGCCACGGCCGGGCCGGGCAGGTGCATTTCCACCTCCTGCGCCCCTTGCCGCCGCAGTGACAAGCGGTGGGGACAGGGACCGCAGGTGACCCTTGGCCGATAATCCCGCCATGTCCGATTCCGCCTCTCCCTCTCGCCGCATCGCGGTCTACAGCGGCACCTTCGACCCGCTCACGCTCGGTCATGAGGACGTGGTGCGCCGCGCTGCCGGCCTGTTCGACGAACTGATCCTGGCCGTGGCCATCGCTCACCACAAGAAAACGCGCTTCTCGCTGCACGAGCGCATGGCCATAGCCGCCGAGGTCCTGGACGGGCTGCCGGTGCGCGTGCTGCCGTTCGACGGGCTCATCATGGACTTCTGTCGGGAGCAGGGCGCCTGCGCCGTGGTGCGCGGAATCCGCAACATGACCGACTTTGACTACGAAGCCCAGATGGCGGCCATGAACCGCAAGCTGCTGCCCACCGTGGAAACCGTGTTCCTGTTGCCGCAGGCCGAACTGCAGTGCATCTCCAGCACCCTGGTGCGCGAAATATCGACGCTGGGGGGCGATGTGTCGCAGATGGTCAGTCCGGGTGTGGCTGCCCGCCTCAGACCGCAACCCCTTCAGGCGTGAGGACAGCATCATGGCCCTGATGATCACCGCCGAGTGCATCAACTGCGACGTCTGCGAGCCCGAATGCCCCAACCAGGCGATCTCGATGGGCGAGGACTTCTACCAGATCGACCCCAACCGCTGCACCGAATGCGTGGGGCATTTCGACGAGCCGCAGTGCGTGCAGGTGTGCCCGGTCGAGTGCATCCCGGTCGACCCCGCCCACACCGAGAACCACGAGACGCTGTGGCAGAAGTACCAGCGCCTGCAGGCGGCCGGTCAGTCGCTGGCGTCGCCCGGCCCGGCGGTGTTGCCGCCTTCCGCTGGCTGAGCCGGGGTTGCCGCCGGCACTGGCTTCGGTGGTTTGGGGCGTGGAGGCTTGCTGGTGTGGATCAGGGCCGTGGCCTTGTCCATATTCCCCGCGATCAGCTGCGGCAGTGCCTTGAGTGAACGGTCCAGCGCCTGCACGATGGCGATGCGGTCGTCCAGCGATGGCTTCTTGAGTACCCAGTTCGCGACCTCGTTCCGGTTGCCCGGATGGCCGATGCCGATGCGCAGCCGCCAGTAGTCGGCACTGCCCAGCTGGGCGTGGATGTCGCGCAGGCCGTTGTGGCCGGCGTGGCCACCGCCCTTTTTGAGCTTGGCCTCGCCCGGCGGCAGGTCCAGTTCGTCGTGCACCACCAGCACCTCTTCAGGCGCGATCTTGAAGAAGCGCGCGAGCGAAGCCACCGACTTGCCCGACAGGTTCATGTAGGTCTGCGGCTCCACCAGCCAGACGCTCTGGCCGGCCACGTTGGCCCGAGCCACGAGTCCGAAATGGCCGCGCTCCATCTGCAGCGACGTCTTGAGCAGGCGCGCCGCCTCGTCCACGAACCAGAAGCCTGCGTTGTGGCGGGTGTCGGCGTATTCGGGGCCTGGATTGCCCAGGCCGGCGATGAGTCGGATCATGGCGTTGGATTATCAGGGGCACCAAAGACAAAGGCCCGCATGGAGCGGGCCTTTGAGAGGGGGACCAAGAATTACTTCTTGCCCTTGCCCTTCTTCTTGTCGTCGGCGGCAGCGACCACGGGAGCGGCCACCACTTCTTCCACCGGCTCAACGACGGTGGCGATGGTGATGTCCTTGCGGCCGTGGGTCACGATCTTCACGCCAGCGGGCAACTTCAGGTCGCCGGTGTGGATGGTGGCACCCTTTTCGGCGGAGCTGAGGTCGACCTCGATGAATTCCGGCAGTTGCATGGCCAGGCATTCGATCTCGATCTCGGTCACGATGTGGTTGACCAGGCACTTGTCGGTCTTGACAGCCGGCGAGTTCTCTTCGCCCACGAAGTGGATCGGCACCTTCTTGTGTAGGCGGGTCTTTTCGTCCACGCGCTGGAAGTCCACGTGCAGGACTTGCGGCTTGTAGGGGTGGTACTGCACATCGCGCAGCAGGACCTTCTGGACCTTGCCGGCCAGCTCCATGTCCAGGATGGAGGCGTGGAAGGCTTCCTTCTTCAGGGCGTGCCACAGCGCGTTGTGATCGACTTCGATCGTCACGGGCGCGGTGTCACCACCGAAAACGATACCGGGCGCGCGACCGGTGATGCGCAGACGGCGGCTCGCACCCGTACCCTGCTTGGCGCGCTCAAAAGCGACGAATTGCATGACTGACTCCAGTGGAGGGGTTCCGCGACCAGAACGCCTCAGGTTGAAAAAGGCCGCACCACATGGCACGACCTGGCTTTTGTCGCCTCAGAACAGGTTGTCCTGATCGGCGAACAAACTCATGACCGACTCGCCCGAGGCAATGCGCGCGATGGTCTCGGCCATCAGAGGCGCCACGGAGAGCTGGCGGATCTTGGCGCAGGCCTGGGCGGCCTGCGACAGGGGGATGGTGTTGGTCACGACCACCTCGTCCAGGGCCGATCCCTTGGCGATGCGGTCGATGGCCGGTCCCGAGAAGATGGCGTGCGTGCAGTAGGCGTAGACGTGCTTGGCGCCCCGCTCCTTGAGCACTTCGGCGGCTTTGACCAGCGTGCCGGCGGTGTCGATCATGTCGTCCATGATCACGCAGTTGCGGCCTTCGATGTCGCCGATCACGTGCATCACTTCCGACACATTGGCCTTGGGGCGGCGCTTGTCGATGATGGCCATGTCGCAGCCCAGCTGCTTGGCCAGCGCACGGGCACGCACCACGCCACCGACGTCGGGCGAAACCACCAGGAGGTCTTCGTAGTTCTTCTGGCGCAGGTCGCCCAGCAGAACCGGGGAGGCATAGATGTTGTCGACCGGAATGTCGAAGAAGCCCTGGATCTGGTCGGCGTGCAGGTCCATGGTCAGAACCCGGTTCACACCGACGGTCTGCAGCATATTGGCCACGACCTTGGCCGAGATCGGCACACGGCTGGAGCGCGGGCGGCGGTCCTGGCGGGCATACCCGAAGTAGGGGATCACGGCCGAGATGCGTGCGGCGGAGGCCCGTTTGAGCGCGTCGACCATGATGATGAGTTCCATCAGGTTCTCATTCGTCGGCGCGCAGGTCGACTGGATCACGAACACGTCGCGAGCCCGCACGTTCTGGGTGATCTCGACCGTGACCTCTCCGTCCGAGAAGCGACCTACATTGGCCGCACCCAGTTGGGTGTTGAGGTGCTGGGCAATCTCGGCCGCGAGGACCGGGTTGGCATTGCCGGTGAAGATCATGAAATCAGGGGGCTGAACTTGCATGGTGTTCCCGGCTGTTTCAACGACCAGTGCGCTGGCCGACAGCGGCGCAGCCGCTGGGTGTGTGGTTCAAAAAAAATGGGTGGCAGGGGAGGAAGGACTCGAACCCTCGCATGCCGGAATCAAAATCCGGTGCCTTTACCAACTTGGCGACTCCCCTACTCAGGACATTCGTGAGGCTTGCGCTTCACGAACACCCGAAAAATGTCGCTGGTCACACATCCGTTGACCGGGCTGACCGACCCGATTTTACTCGGGACACCAGTCCAGCAATGGATGTGCATCCATGTTGCTGCATTCACGGACCGTCCAGTCGGCTGGAGCGCCAGAAAGGTCCGTTGCCTGCGGCAATTGCGCAAACACCGCGGTACCAGAACCGGTCATCCGTCCGTGGAGACCACGGGCCGACAGCCATTCCAGGCATCGCACCACGTCGGGACACAGTGTCTGTGCCACCGGCTGCAGGTCGTTGTGTCCGAAATCCAGAATTTTCTGAAGATCGCAGGCGATGCGGGCATCGCTATTCAACCGTTCTGCATTGGTGTTTGCAGCAAAGCCTTGGAGTATAGCAGTTTTTGTGTCGCGTTGAAGTTCTGGCGAACTGAAAATTGCGGGCGTCGACGCGCCGGTGGGTGGCTTGACCACCACGAAGCGGGCGGACGGCAGCGAAACCGGGGTCAGTTGTTCACCCACGCCCTCGACCCAGGCGTTGTGGCCGCCGAGGAAGAACGGAACGTCGGCGCCCAGCTTCAGGCCGATTCTGGAGAGTTCCCTCCGTGTCAGTCCGAGCCCCCAGAGCCTGTTGAGCGCGAGCAGGCAGGTCGCTGCATCCGAGGAACCGCCTCCCATACCCGCTTCCGCAGGAATGCGCTTGTCCAGACGGATGTGGACGCCCAATGTACACCCCGTCGCTTCCTGGAGCGCCCGGGCAGCACGGACGCACAGGTCCTCAGGCGGCAGGCCGGGGAGGGTGTCTTCCCTGCTGATCCGGCCGTCCGGGCGCAGCTCAAAGTCCAGAAGGTCCACCCAGTCGATCAGCATGAACACCGACTGAAGGAGGTGATAACCATCGGCGCGGCGGCCCGTGACGTGCAGGAACAGGTTCAGCTTGGCCGGGGCGGGCACACCCTCCAGGCGTTGAAGCGGTTCGGTTTTTGGGGTCATGGCTGGAAAACCAGGCGCAGTTCGGCCGTGGGCAGGGGTTGAAGCCGGCGCGCAACCACGCGTCCTTCGCTGTGGCGGCTGAGATCTGCATTCCAGCCACTGGCATCGGCGGTCTGACCTTGCAGCCAGCCGAAGAGCGCGGCCACGGGCAAGGGGGTGCCTCCGAGGTCCGCCGTAAGTTCGTCCAGAGAGGGGCGGCGGGTGCGCTGTACGCCCTGTCGCAGCTCGGCGCCCTGCGGCGACCAGTGCACCGATGCCAGCACCGTTCCCAGCGGAGAGGTCAGCTGCAGTTCGCCCGCAGCAGGGGCTCCACGAAGTTCGAATCCGGCGGAATAAGACTGCGGCGGCTCGCTGTGAACAGTCAACGCCAGGCGACCGCTCCAGAACGAGGTGTCCTTCGACGCTTTCGGTCGGGAGGTTGCACAACCCGCAAGCGTCATCGCCACCACGCCCAGAAGGGCGAGGCGTCCACGATCCGCCCTGGTCATGGCTTGACGCGCAGACGCTGAAGGGTGTTTTGCAGCGTCTCGTTGTCGCTGGCCAGTAGCAGCCCCTCGCGCCAGATCTTCATGGCCTTGTCCCTATCGCCGCTGACCCACAGCACCTCGCCCAGGTGGGCAGCGATTTCCGCATCGGGGCGTTTGTCAAAGGCGGCCTGCAGGATCTGCAGGGCTCGGGCGATGTTGCCGTCGCGGAACTCCACCCAGCCCAGGCTGTCCTGGATGTAGGCGTCGTCGGGCGCCATGGACACGGCTTTTTCGATCAGCTGCCTTGCTTCGGTCAGGCGAAGGCCACGATCGGCCAAAGAGTAGCCCAGTGCGTTGTAGGCATGGTGGTGGTCAGGCTTGAGTTCGATCACCTGGCGGAACAGGCGCTCCATGTCGTCGATGCGGTTGAGCTTCTCCGCCATCATGGCCTGGTCGTAGATCAGGTCGCTGTCCTTCGGAAACCGGATGACCGCCTCGCCGTAGAGCTCGTAGGCCTGCTCCCATTGCTTGAAATCCCGCAACAGCTGCGCCTCGGCCACGAATTTCAGACGCGCATCCTCGGGGCGCCGCTCGGGGTGGTTGCGCAACAGTGTCCGGGCACGGTCCATCTGCCCCTGGTGGGCCAGCAGCGAGGCGCGGCGCATCTGTGCCGCCATGATGTCGTCGGCGTTCTCGATCCGGTCCAGCCAGGCGTTTGCCGCCTGAAAGTCTTTCTGCTGTTCGGCGATCTGGGCCATCAGCAGATAGGCCTGCGTCAGGCCGCGCGCGGCCCGCTCGTCACCAGACTGGCGTGCCAGGCCCATGTAGGTCTGCAGGGACTGCGTGGCGGCGGGCAGGCGTTTGTCTTGCACCTGCAGCGCAGCCAGCAGCAGCCAGGGTTCCATGGTCTCAGGCTGGATGCGGGTCAGGTTTTCCAGCAGGTTGCGCGCTTCTGCGTGGCGCTGAAGGTCGAACAGGATTCGGGCATAGCCAAGTGCCACGGGGGCTGGACTGCCCGCCACCGGTGGGCTGGCTTTCAGCTGGCCACGAACCACGGCTTCCGCTGCGGTCTGCCCGCGTTCCATGAGGTCCAGGGCGAGCAGGGCGGGAAATGGCGAGGACTGGTCGGCGGCGTGCCCGTTCCGGGCGGATGTAAGCGCCTGGGTGGGCTGGTTGTTGCCCAGCTCCATGGCGCCGATCGTGGTCCATGCCGCTGCGGCATGCGGTCCCTGTTTGATCACTGGAGCGAGGGCTTCGCGCACCACCTGAAGGGCGGCAGCCTTGTCCGCCACCCGTCCGTAGATGCGGGGGATTCCGTTGATGGCGTCGTTGCGGGATGCGGCAGGGGCCTGGTCGAGCAGGCGGCGCAGAACCGGACCGGTTTCGCCCACGCGGTTGAGCGCCAGCAGAATCTCGAGTTCGAAGCGGTCGGCTTCGGGTGAGACCGGGGTGGCCTGCGACCATGCGCGCGCTGCCGCCAGCGCCGCGTCGCCCGAGCGGGCCTGCAGGGCGATTTCCACGGCTCGGCGGAACAGGTCGGGGTCGTTCTGCTTGCGGGCAGCGTCCAGGATCAGCGAGTAACCGGTGCCGGGCTCACCGGAGGACACATTGAGCTCTCCGAGCAGCAGCTGATAGAACAAAGGAGCAGAAAGCGCGGAGTTGGCCGCCGGAGGCTCTGCAGGTGGACTGTCCTGGGCCAGCGCCAAGGTCGGCAGACCCGCCAGGAGGCCGAGACACAGCACTGCTTGTTGTACTGTCCGGATGCTCCGACGTTGCGGGCTGTGGTGGCTGCGGTCGGGCGGAGTATTCATCAAGCTCATGATAATGGAAGGGTCCAGGTCGGCAGGTCTGGGATTCCGGTGCCCGGTCGGGCGTTCCCTTCACCGTCAGAAATCACCAAGCCATGCCTGAACTGCCCGAAGTCGAGGTCACCCGCCGCAGCTTTGCTGACCGCATCGCTGGCGCGGAGATCCGGGCTGCGCTGATGGGCAAACCCCTGCGTTGGCCTTTGGGGGGCGATCCCACGATGCTGACCGGCCGCCATGTCCTGGCGGTCGGGCGTCGCGGGAAGTACCTGCTGATTCACCTGGATCAGGGGGTGCTGCTCGTTCATCTGGGCATGTCCGGTAGCCTTCAGTTCGCCAGCGAGCTGCCCGAGCGGGGTGTTCACGATCATTTCGAGCTTCACACCTCCCGGGGCGTGCTGCGTCTGCACGATCCCCGGCGGTTTGGTGCCGTGGTGCTGGTCGACTCGATGGAGGATCCGCGGGCCCGCAAGCTGCTGGACGGGCTGGGGGTCGAGCCTCTGGAGCCGGGGTTCGAGCCGGTCGGGTTTCACATGGCCTTGCAACAGCGGCGTGCCAGTATCAAGCAAGTGCTGCTGGCCGGTGATGTGGTGGTCGGCGTGGGCAACATCTACGCTTCCGAGGCCTTGTTCATGGCCGGCATTCGTCCGACGGTCCGCGCCGACCGCCTGAGCCGCCCGCGCGCGACCCGCCTGCATGGGGCGATCGTCCATGTGCTCCAGCGCGCGCTGGCGCTGGGGGGCAGCACGCTGCGCGATTTTTCCAGCGCAGATGGCCAGAGCGGCTACTTTCAGATGGACGCCATGGTCTACGGTCGGGAGGGGCAGCCCTGCAGGGCGTGTGGCACCCCGATACGGCAGCTGCGCCAGGGACAACGCTCGACCTATTTCTGTCCCCGTTGCCAGAAGCCGTGAGCGGGACGGGCGCGATGCTATATTGAATAGATTCACTCCCCCACAGGCCCATGAGCTTCAACCAGGAATTCGACGACCACGGCGTCTGGCGCAGGCAGTTTGCTTTGCGCCTCAAGCTCATGTCCGAATGGCTGCAGGACCACGAACTGCTGGAGGCAGGGGTTCGCGAGCGGTTGGACCAGCTGCACGCGCAGGTCCGCAACGACAAGATCATGGTTGCGTTCGTGGCCGAGTTCTCGCGGGGCAAGTCCGAACTGATCAACGCGGTGTTTTTCGCGGGCTACGGACGCCGGATCATGCCGGCCAGTGCGGGCCGCACCACCATGTGCCCCACCGAGCTGGGTTACGACTCGGAAGTCCCGCCCTGCCTGCGCCTGTTGCCCATTGAGACCCGTTTGCAGTCCAAATCACTGCTGGAATGGCGCAACGCGCCGGACAAGTGGGAGCGGGTCGATCTGGACGTCAACGATCCCCAGCAGCTGGCCCGCGCCATCCAGAAGGTGGCCGAGGTGCGCCGGGTGACCCGTTCGGAAGCGACCGCGCTGGGTTTCTGGAACGATGAGTTGCCGGACGATAACCCTGTGATGGGCTCCGACGGGATGATCGAGGTGCCCAAGTGGCGGCATGCGCTGATCAACATGGCCCACCCGCTGCTCAAGCAGGGGCTGGTGATTCTGGACACACCGGGGCTGAACGCGATCGGAGCCGAGCCGGAGTTGACGGTGAGCCTGCTGCCGCAGGCGCACGCCGTGGTGTTCATCCTCGGGGCGGACACCGGCGTGACCAAGTCGGATCTCGCCATCTGGCGCCAGCACATCGCCGGGTTGCCAGAAGGCCAGGCCAGCCGGCTGGTGGTGCTCAACAAGATCGACACGATGTGGGACGCGCTGAGCACCCCCGAGCAGGTGCAACTGCAGATCGCAGCACAGCGCACCGAATCGGCCGATGTGCTGGGTCTGTCGCCGCTGCAGGTGATCGCGGTGTCCGCACAGAAGGGGTTGCTGGCCAAGGTCAGCCGGGACGAACGCCTGCTGCAGGCGAGCAACCTGATGGAGCTGGAAACCGCGCTGGGCGTCGACCTGCTGGGTCAGCGCCGCAGGATACTGGGCGCGGCGGTGGCCAGCGCGATGCAGGCCCTGCGGCAGGAAACCGGGCGACTGGTGCACACCCGTGCCCGTGACCTGGTCGAGCAGGTCCAGGAGCTCGAAGGCCTGCGCGGCAAGAACGCCGGGGTGATCAAGCAGATGCGGCTGCGCATCGAGCAGGAGCAGGCTGAGTTCGACGCCAGTGGGGCCAAGATCCAGGCCGTGCGGTCGGTGCATCTGCGGCTGCTCAAGCACCTGTTCTCGCTGCTCGGACACTCCCACCTCAAGTCGAGGGTGACCGAGCTGGCGCGGGCGCTGAAGCAGCCCGGCATCAAGCTGGGCGTGCGTCGCGCTTACGGGCACACCTTCGAACTCCTGCGGGCTGACCTGCTGAAGGCCGACCAGCTCGCGTCTGAAATCCAGTCGATGCTCGAAGGCAGTTTCAAGGGGCTCAACGCCGAGTACGGTTTCTCCTTGCAGCCGCCCACGCCGCCGCAGCTTCAGCAGTACCTGAAAGACCTGGAGCTCATCGAAAAGAGCCACCTGCAGTACCTCAGCCTGGGCAACGCCCTGCGGCTGGCCCAGCCGGAGTTCGGCGAGCGACTGGCGCGGGCGCTGATGAGCCGGTTGCGGGTGGTCTACGACACGGCGGTCAACGCCGTGGAACTGTGGAACAAATCGGCCGCAGCCCAGCTGGACGCCCAGCTGCGCGAGCGCCGCCGCAACTTCAGCCGCCGCATCGAAGCGGTGTCGCGCATTCAGCAGGCCGCCAGCGGGCTGGACGAGCGGATTCGCGAGCTGCAGTCCCAACAGGCCGAGCTCAACCTGGTCGACGCCAAGCTGGTGGAGCTGACCGGTCAGTTGCTGGAATCACCCGAGGCAGCCCAGGCCGAAGTCGTCGAGGCATGAAGGTTCCAGGCCCGGTGAGCGCCGGCTTTGCGCCGGCTCTGGTGCATTGGCAGCGCCGCGACGGGCGGCATGGCCTGCCCTGGCAGGGCACCCGCGATCCCTACCGCGTGTGGCTGTCCGAAATCATGCTGCAGCAGACCCAGGTGAGCACCGTCCTGGGCTACTACCCGCGCTTCCTGAGCCGGTTTCCTGACGTGCATGCCCTCGCCGCGGCATCCGAGGACGAGGTGATGTCCCTGTGGAGCGGGCTGGGGTACTACAGCCGCGCCCGCAACCTGCACCGCTGTGCCTGCACCGTGGTATCCGAACATGGGGGCCACTTCCCCGCCACGTCGTCGGTGCTGGCCACCCTGCCGGGCATCGGGGATTCCACCGCGGCTGCGATTGCCGCCTTCTGCCACGGCGAACGGGTGTCCATTGCCGATGGCAACGTGCGCCGGGTGCTCAGTCGCTTGCTGGCCTTCGAGGGGGATCTCTCACAGGCCCGAGCCCAACGGGAGCTGTGGCAACTGGCCCAGTCGCTGTTGCCCGAGCGCCCTTCGGCGGACGACATGGTGGCCTATACCCAGGGCCTCATGGATCTGGGGGCCGGTGTGTGCACGCTCCGGCAGCCCGCCTGCGAACGCTGCCCTGTGGCTGCGCTCTGCGAGGCGCGCCGATCAGGCACCACCGACCGGTTCCCGGTGAAGACGAAGCGGGTCGCACGTCGACACGAGAGCTGGTGGCTGCTGGTATTGCGCAAGACCGAGGCGGGGCAGTTGTCCATCTGGCTGGAGCGGCGGCCGCCGCGCGGCATCTGGGCAGGCCTGCACTGTGTGCCGGTGGCTGGAGACGACGCCCAGGCGCTGGCGGTGGTGGGTGAGCACGCGGGAGCGGCCCGGCACCTGCCTGCGCTGGCCCATGCGCTCACCCACCGCGAGCTGCGGCTGCATCCGGTGCTGGTCGATCTTGTTCCGGGCGCGGCGGAGCCGGTGATCCCGAACGGTCGCTGGGTGCCGATGGAGCAGCTGAGCGACGTTGGTCTGCCCGCGCCCGTGCGAAGCCTGCTGCAGCAGCTGCCCGGCTGACGCTCGGTCAGGGCCCGGCGGAGGCCGACCGGGCCGGAGGCGTTGGCCAGCCATCGATCTCGCGGTGGCGCAACCGCGTGGACCAGGCGCTGGAAAAGGCCTTGGCCAGGCGTTCCACGAGGTACACCGACCGGTGCTGTCCACCCGTGCACCCGATGGCCACGGTGACGTAGCTCCGGTGATCGTCGAGCATGTGCGGCAGCCAGTGGCGCAGGAAGGTGTCGATCTGCTCTTGCATCGCCGTCACTTCGGCATGGCGCGCCAGGAAGGCCGCCACGGGCTCGTCTCGTCCGGTAAGCGGGCGCAGGTCGGGTTCGTAGTGCGGGTTGGGCAGCATGCGCACGTCGAACACGAAATCGGCGTCCATCGGAATGCCGCGCTTGAAGGCGAACGACTCGAACACCAGGGTGAGCGGGGCCTGCTGGGCGCCGATCAGCTCCTTGATGTGGCTGCGCAGCTGTGCCGGCCGGATCAGGCTGGTGTCGAGCACCTGGGCACGGTCGCGCAGCTCCGACAGCAGCTCGCGCTCATATTCGATGGCGTCCGTGAGCGCCCGGTGCTCGTCGTTGGACGGCTTGAGCGACAGCGGGTGGCGGCGGCGCGTTTCGGAGAAGCGCCGCACCAGCGTGTCGGTGGTAGCGTCCAGGAACACCGTGGTGAGGTGGACATCCTGCCCTGGCTGGTGCCGGATCTCGGCCAGGCGCGCGGGCAGCCCGGGCAGCGAGGCCGCGCTGCGCACGTCCATCGCAATCGCCACCTTGCTGGCACGGTGGCTCTGCTCCAGGGCGATGAACGAGGCCAGCAGCTCGGGCGGCAGGTTGTCGACGCAGTAGTAGCCGAGGTCTTCCAGCGCGGTCAGGGCGATCGATTTGCCCGAGCCGGACATGCCGGTGATCAGCACCAGCTCAATCGGCTTGAGGGGTTGGGCGGGGGCCGGCGTGTTCATGCGGTCAGCAGTTCTCGGGCGTGTGCCAGCGACACTTCCGAGCGGTCGTTGCCTCCGAGCATGCGCGCCAGTTCGCTCACACGTTGTTCGTGCGTGATCGGGGCGACGGTGCTGTGCGTGACCGACCCGCTCTGGCGCTTGCTCACCAGTAGGTGGTGGTCCCCGCAGGCAGCGACCTGGGGCAGGTGGGTGACGGCCAGCACCTGGCGGTCGCGGCCCAGCTGGCGCAGCAGTTGCCCCACGGTGTGCGCCACGGCACCACCGATGCCCGAGTCGACCTCGTCGAAGATCAGGGTCGGTGCCTGCCCCAGCCGGCTGGTGACCACCGAGATCGCCAGGGCAATGCGCGAGAGCTCACCGCCCGAGGCCACCTTGCCGACCGGGCGCGGGCTCACGCCGGCATGACCCGCCACCTGGAATTCGACCTGTTCCCAGCCGTGCGCCTGCGGTTCGTCGAGCTTCTGCAGGCCCACCTCGAACCGGCCTCCCTGCATGCCCAGGGTCTGCATGGCCTCGGTGACCGCCCGGGACAGCTTGGGCGCCGCCTGCTGGCGCAGCTTGCCCAGACGCTTGATTTCAACCTCGAAAGTGCCCCAGGCCTTGCGCTCCGCCGCGCGCAGGGCGTCCAGGTCCATGGCCTGGTCGACGCTTGCGAGTTCCTTTTTCCAGCCCGCGAGCAGATCGGCGAGTTCTTCGGGTGGTCTGCGGTAGCGGCGGGCCAGAGACATCCATTGCGACAGGCGCTGGTCCAGCGCCTCCAGCCCCGAGGGGTCCAGATCGGCATGGCGCGCGTAGTGGTGCAGGCTGTGCACCGTGTCCTGCACCTGGGCCAGGGCCGCCTGCAGCGCCTCGATGGCGTCGTTGAAGGCCGGTTCCAGGTGGGCCTGCGCCTGCAGCGCGGACAGCGCCCGGTGGATCAGCGACGCGGCGCTGCTGTCCTCATCGTCCAGTGCCGCAGCGGCTTCGCGTGCTGCGTCCATCAGGCCCTGCGCATTGGCCAGGCGGCTGTGCTGCGCGTTGATGTCTTCCCATTCGCCGGGTTGGGGCTGCAGCTTGTCGAGTTCACCGATCTGCCAGGCCAGTCGCTCGCTTTCCTGCTGCAGTGTGTTCTGGCGCTCGGCCGCACTCTCCAGCGCCTTGCGGGCCTGGCGCCAGTCGGACCATAGCGACGCCGCCGCCGTAGCGTCGACGCCGGCGTAAGCGTCCAGCAGGCCGCGCACGGCTTCTGCGCGCGTCAGGCTCTGCCAGGCGTGCTGACCGTGGATGTCGACAAGGTGATCGGCCAGGGCCTTGAGCTGGGCCATCGTGGCCGCGCTGCCGTTGATCCAGCCGCGGCTGCGCCCTTCGGTGTCGACGGTGCGGCGCAGCAGCAGGCTGTCGTCGGCAGCGGCAAAGCCCTGCTCATCCAGCCAGGGCCGCAGAGAAGCAGGCAGGTCAAATTCGGCGGCGATCTCGCAGCGCGTGGCGCCTTCGCGCACCACGCCGCTGTCGGCGCGCGCACCGAGTGCCAGCTGCAAAGCGTCGATGAGGATCGACTTGCCGGCACCGGTTTCGCCGGTGAGCACGTTGAAGCCCTGGTCCAGATCGAGGTCCAGCGAGGGCACGATGACGAAGTCACGCAAGACGATGCGTCGGAGGCTCATGGCTTCGGAACAAACGAAAGGAAGGCGGCTATTTTGACCGCTCTCAGGCGCCCTCGTTCCAGTGCAGCTTCTTGCGCAGGGTGTCGAAGTAGCTCCAGCCCAACGGATGCAGCAGCCGCAGCGTGTGTTCCGAGCGGCGCACGACGATGCGGTCACCGTGGAGCAGGCTGGTGAGTGACTGCATGTCGAAGTTGGCGCTGGCGTCCTTGCCCGAGACGATCTCGACCGCCACTTCGCAGTGCGAGGGCAGCACGATGGGCCGGTTGGACAACGTGTGCGGTGCAATCGGCACCATGATCCAGCCGCCCACAGACGGGTGCAGCAGCGGGCCACCGGCCGACAACGCGTAAGCGGTGGATCCGGTGGAGGTGGCGATGATCAGACCGTCGGCGCGCTGGTTGGCCACGAAATGACCGTCCACCTCCACCCGCAGTTCGATCATGCTGGCCACGCCGGCCCGGTTGACGACCACATCGTTCAGTGCCGTCGCCTCGAACACGCAGCGGCCGTCGCGCCAGACGCTGGCCGCCAGCAGCGACCTGGGGTCTTCCTCGAACTCGCCGCGCAGGATGGCCCGCAGGTTGTCCTGGTAGGCGCCCAGTGGAATGTCGGTGATGAAGCCCAGGCGGCCCTGGTTGATGCCCACCAGGGGCACGCCATAGCGGGCCAGTTGCCGACCAATGCCCAGCATGGTGCCGTCGCCGCCGAGCACCAGCGCCAGGTCGATGGACCGGCCCATGGCAGGGACGTCCAGCGCCGGGTATTGCAGCAGGCCGGTGTTGAGCGCGGTGTCCCGCTCCAGCGAGACGTCGCATCCTTCGTCATGCAGGAACTCGGCCAGTGTCTCGACCACCTTGCCAGAGCCGGGTGCCTGGTACTTGCCGACGATGGCCACATGGGCGAATCGCAGGTGGCGCTTCGGCGCAGAGGCCTCGTGGCGGCGGGTGTCTGGCTGGGTCATGTGCAAATTACAACATAGGGGGAAAGGGCAGTCGGCCCCCCGGAAACCCTTGTCCTCATTCCCTGTTTTCGGGTGGCACCGTCCGTAAAATGGGGCCATGCTGGACGACCGATCCAAACTTCTGCTCAAGACCTTGGTCGAGCGCTACATCGCCGACGGCCAACCCGTCGGTTCCCGTACGCTGGCCAAGGCGGCCGGCATGGAGCTCTCCCCGGCGACCATCCGCAACGTGATGAGCGACCTGGAGGAACTGGGGCTCATCGCCAGCCCCCACACCTCGGCCGGGCGCATCCCCACCGCCAGAGGCTACCGGCTGTTCGTGGACACCATGCTCACCGTGCGGCGCGAGGACATTTCGGGTGCAGAAAACATCGGCGCCACCGGCATCGAGGCGGGCGCTCAGCCGCAGCGCGTCATCAGCCACGCCGCCCAGATGCTTTCCAGCCTGTCGCAGTACGTGGGTGTGGTGATGGCGCCGCGGCGCGCTTCGGTGTTCCGGCACATCGAATTCCTGAGCCTGTCGGAGCGCCGTGTGCTGGTGATCCTTGTGTCGCCGGACGGGGATGTGCAGAACCGCATCATCCACACACAGGCGAACTTCACCCAGTCGCAGTTGCTGGAGGCGGCCAACTTCCTCAATGCCCACTACGCCGGCCTGACGATGGAAGAAGTGCGGGCGCGGCTGCGCAACGAGGTCGAGGCCTTGCGGGGGGAGATCGCGGCGCTGATGCAGGCCGCTGTGGACATCGGGGCCGACGCAAGCGCCGAGCGTGAGGAGGTGGTGGTCTCGGGCGAGCGCAACCTGCTGTCGGTGAGCGAGTTTTCCAGCGATATGGGGCATCTTCGCCAGCTGTTCGACCTGTTCGAGCAGAAGACCCAGCTGATCCGCCTGCTCGACGTGTCTTCACAGGCCGATGGTGTGCGCATCTACATCGGTGGCGAAAGCCATGTCGTGCCATTTGAAGACCTGTCGGTCGTCACGGCGCCCTACGAGGTGGATGGTCAGGTGGTGGGCACGCTGGGCGTCATCGGCCCGCAGCGCATGCCGTACGACCGCATGATCCAGATCGTCGACGTGACCGCCAAGCTGGTGAGCAACGCCCTGAGCCACAAATGAGCAGGGCGTTACTGCGCCCTACAATGCGGGCCTCGTCGGGCCGTTAGCTCAGTTGGTCAGAGCAGAGGACTCATAATCCTTTGGTCGTTGGTTCAAGCCCAACACGGCCTACCAAAAAACCGTGCTACAATGCATGTCTTCGCGGCTGTAGCTCAGCTGGATAGAGTACTTGGCTACGAACCAAGGGGTCGTGGGTTCGATTCCTGCCAGCCGCACCAAATGAAAAGCCCGCAGCCACAAGCTGCGGGCTTTTTTCTTTTTCGCTCCGAAGCGTTCTCCCCGGGCCGTTCCTTCATGAGCAAAGCATTCACCCGCGAAACCGACTCCGACGCAGACGACGAACTGCCCGAACCGGCGGTGCTGCCGACCGGGGTGAACTACATCACCCGAGCGGGTTACGACCGGCTGCGGACCGAGTTGATGGCGCTGATCGACGACGAGCGGCCCCGCATCGTCGAGATCGTTCACTGGGCCGCCAGCAACGGAGACCGGTCCGAGAACGGCGACTATCTGTATGGCAAGAAGCGCCTGCGCGAAATCGACCGGCGCATCCGCTTTCTCACGCGCCGGCTTGAAGTCGCCGAGGTGGTGGACTGCTCGCAGCACCATGGCGGCGACCAGGTGTTTTTCGGTGCCACCGTGACCTATGCGGACGATGAGGGCAGGGAGACCACGGTGACCATTCTCGGCGTGGACGAGGCAGACAGCTCCCGCGGCGAGATCAGCTGGGTGTCTCCCGTGGCCCGCGCTCTGCTGAAGGCGCGAGTGGGTGATCTGGTTCGGCTGGTGGTGCCCGGAGGAAGCCAGGAGCTGGAAATCCTTTCGGTCAGCTATCCCGCGCCCGGGGGCTGATGCGGCCGTTCAATTGGCGCGGAGTCGCTGCGCCTTGATCACCGAGGTGGTCCGCTTGAGGCTGCGCAGCACTTCGGCAAGGTGTACCCGGTCGCGCACGGCCACGGAGAAGCGGATGTCGGTGGCCGTCTGTGCGGGCTCGTCGCCCATGTCCACGTGGGTGATGTCCGCCTCGGCCGAGGCGATGGCGGAGGCCACGCGAGCCAGAACCCCCTTGCCGTTGGTCACGGTGACCACCACGGTGGTATCGAACGGGCGCGTGGGCTCATCGGCCCATTCGACCTGGAGGAACCGCTCACCGTCGCGCGCCAGCAGGCGCTTGCCGGTGGGACAGTCTTCGGTGTGCACCGTCAGTCCCTCGCCGCGGCCAAGATATCCCACGATGCGGTCGCCCGGGATCGGCTGGCAGCAGCGCGCGAACTGGACCGACAGGCCTTCGCTGCCATCCAGACTGACGACCCCCTGGGAAACCGAGCCGTCCTCACCGGCGGCGTAGCGCTCGGTGCTGATGAGCACCGCGTCGGGTTTGAGCCCGGTTTCGGCCAGCAGCACGGCGAGCTTCTTGCCCACCATGCTGGCGATGCGCTTGCCCATGCCGATGTCCGACAGCAGTTCCTCGCGCGACTTGGTGCCGGTGAAACGCAGCAGCTTGTCCCAGGTGGCCTTGTGCTCGCCACTGGCATCGGGGAGTTGGGCGATGCCTTCGGAGCGCAGTGCCTGCGCCAGCATGCGCTCACCGAGCAGATGTGTCTTTTCCTGTGCGAGCGTCTTGAGGTGGTGCCGGATCTTGGAGCGCGCGCGACCGGTCTTGACGAAGGACAGCCAGGCCGGGTTGGGCTCGGCGGACTCGCTGGTGAGAATCTCCACCACGTCGCCGTTGGCGAGTTCGGTGCGCAGCGGCCGCTGTTCGCCGTTGATGCGGGCGCCCACGGCGCGGTTGCCTACGCCGCTGTGGATGGCGTAGGCGAAGTCCATCACAGTGGCACCGCGCGGCAGCGCGAGGATCTTGCTCTGCGGCGTGAACACATAGACCGCGTCGGGGAACAGGTCGATCTTGATGTGGTCCCAGAACTCGCTGGCATCGTGCGTTTCTTGCTGGATGTCCAGCAGCGACTGCAGCCACTGTGTGCCCAGGCGCTGGGTGGTGTCGCTGTTGGGCTCGTTGGCCTTGTAGAGCCAGTGGGCTGCGACGCCGGACTCGGCCACCACGTCCATCGCGTGGGTGCGCAGCTGGAACTCGATGTTGGTGCCGAAGGGGCCGATCAGGGTGGTGTGCAGCGACTGGTAGCCGTTGACCTTGGGAATGGCCACGTAGTCGCGGAACTTGCCGGGCACCGGTTTGTAGAGCTGGTGCAGCAGGCCCATGCCGGTGTAGCAGTCGGTCAGCTCGGGCACCACGATGCGAAAGCCGTAGATGTCGGTCACCTGCGAGAACGACAGGTGCTTGCTGTCCATCTTGCGGTAGACGGAATAAAGCGTCTTTTCCCGACCGACGATGCGCACCTGCATGCCGTGGCGGGCAAACGCGCCCTCCACCTCTTTCTGCACGCGGGTGATGAGGTCCTTGCGGCGGGTGCGGGATTTGTTCAGCGCTTTGGACAGCACCTCGTAGCGCCAGGGGTGCAGGAAGCGGAACGAGAGGTCCTGCAGCTCGCGGTAGGTGAAATTCAGACCGAGGCGGTGCGCGATCGGGGCGTAGATCTCCAGTGTCTCGCTGCTGATGCGCTGCCACTTGTTGCGCGGCATGTCGCCCATGGTGCGCATGTTGTGGGTGCGGTCGGCCAGCTTGATCAGGATGACCCGAACGTCCTTGGCCATCGCCAGCAGCATCTTGCGGAAGGACTCTGCCTGGTTTTGTTCGCGGGTGTCGAAGGCCAGCTTCTCCAGCTTGGTCAGGCCATCGACCAGGTCCGCGACCGGCGCGCCGAAGCGCTCAACGAGTTCGACCTTGCTCACACCGCAGTCTTCCATCGCGTCGTGCATCAGGGCCGCCATCAGCGCCTGGGCGTCCAGTTTCCATTCGGCGCACTGGGCCGCCACCGCAATCGGGTGGGTGATGTAGGGATCGCCGTTCTTGCGCAGCTGGCCCAGGTGGGCCTCATCGGCGAAACGGTAGGCGCGCCGGATCGCTTCGATGTCGGCCGCACCCAGGTAGTCCAGCCGACCCAGCAGCGCGGCAAAGCTCGCCGCCGCCGCGCTGGCGGCGGGATGGGCCTGTGGTGCAGGCGGGGCGAGGCTGCCGGGATCGGCGTTGGTGATCATCCCCTTACTGTAGCGCGAGACGCGCACCACCACAGTCGGTGCGGGTGATCAGCGCGCCGGCGGAACGAGGATGGTCGGACGGGCTTCCGGGAGCTTGTCCGGGTAGTCGCGGCTGTAGTGCAGACCGCGGCTTTCCCGGCGCAGCATGGCCGACATCACGATCAGGTCGGCCACCTGGACCAGGTTGCGCAACTCCAGCAGGTCGCGCGTGACGTGGAACTGGGCGTAGAACTCCTGGATTTCGCCCTGCAGCAGGGCAATCCGGTGGGCCGCGCGCTCCAGCCGCTTGTTGGTGCGCACGATGCCCACATAGTCCCACATGAAGCGGCGTAGCTCGTCCCAGTTGTGCGAGATCACCACCTGTTCGTCGGCGTCCGTGACGCGGCTGGCGTCCCACAGGGGAATCTCGGGCCGGGACGTTGTGGTGGCGGTGTGGATGGCCTTGACCGCGGCCTGGGCGAACACCATGCACTCGACCAGCGAGTTGCTGGCCAGGCGGTTGGCGCCGTGCAGGCCGGTGCAGGTGGTCTCGCCCACCGCGTACAGGCCTTCGATGTCGGTGCGGCCGGCCAGATCGGTCACCACGCCGCCGCAGGTGTAGTGCGCGGCTGGCACGACCGGGATCGGCTCCTTCGTGATGTCGATGCCCAGCTCGGCGCAGCGCGCCAGGATGTTGGGGAAATGCTCCTTCAGGAACTCCGGGCTCTTGTGCGAGATGTCCAGGTGCACGCAGTCCAGGCCGTGCTTCTTCATCTCGTAGTCGATGGCCCGGGCCACGATGTCGCGCGGCGCCAGTTCAGCGCGCGGGTCGTGGTCGGGCATGAAGCGGTGGCCGCCCAGGTGGGGCGGCAGCTTGAGCTGGCCGCCCTCGCCGCGCACGGCCTCGGTGATGAGGAAGTTCTTGACGTGCGGGTGGTACAGGCAGGTCGGGTGGAACTGGATGAACTCCATGTTTCCGACCCGGCAGCCCGCGCGCCAGCCGGCTGCGATGCCGTCGCCGGTCGCGGTGTCCGGGTTGGTGGTGTAGAGGTAGACCTTGCCCGCGCCACCGGTGGCCAGGATGGTGTGTGGCGCACTGAAGGTCTCGACCTCGTCGCGGTCCACGTCCAGCACATAGGCGCCGTGGCAGCGCTGGGTGGCGGTGCCGTGCTGCTGTCCGGGCAGCTTGGCATCGGTGATCAGGTCCACCAGCATGTGGTTCTCGAAGAACGTGATGCCGGGGGTCTTGCGCGCCAGGCTGCTCAATGTGGCCTGCACGGCGGCGCCGGTGGCGTCGGTGGCGTGCACGATGCGGCGGTGGGTGTGGCCGCCCTCGCGGGTCAGGTGCAGTTCGCCGTTTTCGGTGGAGAAGGGCACGCCCAGTTCCTGCAACCAGGCGATGGCCGCCGGAGCGTTCTCCACCGTGAACTGGGTGGCTTCCAGGTCGCACAGGCCGGCGCCGGCCACCAGGGTGTCGTCGACGTGTGAGGCGTAGCTGTCGCCCTCGGCCAGCACGGCGGCGATGCCGCCTTGGGCCCAGTTGCTGGAACCGTCCGAGATGCCGCGTTTGGTCACGACCGCCACGCGGTGGGTGGGGGCCAGCTTGAGGGCGGCGGTCAGGCCGGCCAGTCCGCTGCCGATGATGAGGGCGTCGAAATGGTGGGTGGTCATGATGCAGGGGTGTACGCCAGGCGCACATAGATGGGTGCGAATGCCTCGGCCTGGGTCAGCTCGATCAGGGTTTCCTTGGCCAGTTCGAGCATGGCGATGAAGGTGACGACCATGACCTGCGGGCCGCGGGTGGTGTCGAACAGCTCGCCGAACTCGACGAACTTGCGGCCCTGCAGGTGGCGCAGCACGATGCTCATGTGCTCGCGCACCGACAGTTCCTCGCGGCTGATCTTGTGGTGCTGGACCAGTTTGGCGCGTTTCATGATGTCGCGCCAGGCCGACTGCAGATCCAGGGCACTGACATCGGGGAAGCGGGGTTGCAGCGCCTGCTCGACGTAGACCTGGGCGCGCAGGAAATCGCGGCCGTACTGCGGTACTTCGGCCAGGCGCTGGGCGGCCAGCTTCATCTGTTCGTATTCGAGCAGCCGGCGCACCAGCTCGGCGCGCGGGTCTTCGGCCTCTTCGCCCTCGGCCGTCTTCTTGGGCGGCAGCAGCATGCGCGACTTGATCTCGATCAGCATGGCCGCCATCAGCAGGTACTCGGCCGCCAGTTCGAGGTTGCTGGCGCGGATCTCGTCGACGTAGCTCAGGTACTGGCGGGTCACCGCCGCCATCGGAATGTCGAGGATGTTGAAGTTCTGCTTGCGGATCAGGTAGAGCAGCAGGTCCAGCGGGCCCTCGAAGGCCTCTAGGAAGACCTGCAACGCGTCTGGTGGGATGTACAGGTCGCGCGGCAGGTCGAACAGCGGCTCACCGTACAGGCGCGCCAGCGCCACCTGGTCGACCACGTCGGGCAGCACGGCATCCAGGCCCTCCGGGGGCGCATCGAGTGCGCCGGCCTCGTTGCTCATCGCAGTCTCGGGACGGCAGGGCTCAGTGCGGGTCGGGCTGGGTCTGGTAGACGTAGGGCTGCTGCGGCACGCGCGCGGCCTGCGCCTGGGCCAGCAGGTCGCGGTCGACCTGTTTGTCCCACAGGAGCGAACGCCCTTCGAGCTGCCCCTGCTCGATCTCGGGCCGGCTGGACTTGAGCTGGTCGATGAACTGGGTGGTGTCGGAGGTGTAGTGGGGGCGGCCGAAAATGCTCATGGCAAGAAGGCGCAGGGCGCCGGTCAGCGGAAAACCTGCCATTTTACTGGTCGGCCCGGCTCATCCGGCGTGCCGGTCGGCCGCCTCGCCGCGCAGCCGGGCGCCGAAGCCGGAGCGTTCGATCAGCGACTGCGGCTGCGGGTTCAGTTCGGTCAGCGCCAGGGTGCCCCCGCGTTTCAGGATGGCCTTGTGCAGCTGTTCCAGCGCATCCAGCCCGGTGGTGTCCAGCGAGATCAGCCGGCTGGCATCCAGCGTCACCGCCAGGCCCGCCGGAGCCCGCTCGACCGCCGCCACGATGGGGTCGATCTTGGCGACGGCGCCGAAGAACAGCGAGCCGTAGAGCCTGAAGTGGAGCTGCCCGGGATGCTGCTGGGGCACCGGGTCGGCGCGGAAGATGTCGCTCTGGCGCCGCACGAACAGCAGGCAGGCCAGCACCAGGCCCAGTTCCACCGCCACGGTGAGGTCGAACACGATGGTCACCAGGAAGGTGGAGACCATCATGAGGCGGTAGTGGTTGGTGAACTGCTTGAGGCGCCCGAACTCGCGCCACTCGCCCATGTTCCAGGCCACGAACAGCAGCACGCCGGCCAGCACCGCCAGCGGGATGTGCTGCGCCAGCGGCGCGGCGATCAGGACCACCGCGGCCAGCGTGCCGGCGTGCACCATGCCCGCGACCGGGGACACCGCCCCTGCGCGGATGTTCGTCACCGTGCGCGCGATGGTGCCGGTGGCCGGCATGCCGCCGAAGAACGGGACGGCGAAGTTCGCCACCCCTTGTGCCATGAGTTCCTGGTTCGGGTCGTGCTTGGGGGTGTCGCTGAGCTGGTCGGCCACACGCGCGCAGAGCAGCGACTCGATCGCGCCCAGCAGCGCGATGGTGAGCGTGGGCGTCACCAAGAGCTTCACGGTCTGCCAGCTGAAGTCGGGCAGTTCGAACGCGGGCACGCCCTGCGGGATGCCGCCGAAGCGGGAGCCGATGGTCTCGACCGGCATCTGCAGCAGCCAGGCCAGCAGCGTCAGCGTCACCAGCGCCACCACCGGTGCCGGCAGCCGCGATGTGGCCTTGAGTGCGCTGATGGTGTCGACCTGTTCCAGCTGACGTCTGAACTGCGAGTCCACCGCCCACAGTCGCGGCCAGATGAACAGGCCCACCACGCACAGCGCACCCAGCAGGCAGGCGTAGGGGTTGAAGCTGCCCAGGTGCTGGGCGATGGTGGCGATCTGGCTGAAGAAGTCGCCCGGCATCTTGGCGATGTCCAGCCCGAGCCAGTCGCGCACTTGCGACAGCGCGATCAGCACCGCGATGCCGTTGGTGAAGCCGATCACCACGCTGACCGGCACGTAACGCACCAGGGTGCCCAGGCGGAAGAGGCCCAGCAGGAACAGCAGCACGCCGGCGCTGGCGGTGGCGATCAGCAGGTTGGCCACGCCGTAGCGCTCGACGATGCCGTAGACGATGACGATGAAGGCGCCGGCCGGGCCGCCGATCTGCACCGAGGTGCCGCCCAGGGCGGAAATGAGGAAGCCGGCAACGATGGCCGTCCACAGTCCCGCCTCCGGCTTGAGTCCGCTGGCGATGGCAAAGGCCATGGCCAGTGGCAGCGCCACGATGCCGACCGTCGCGCCAGCTCCCATGTCGCGCACCAGCTTCTCGCTGTTGTAGCCACGGATGTCCTGGAACAGGCGGGGCCGGAACGGCGCCAGCGGGGGCAGGTTGTTCAGCATCGCCAGATGTTACCGTTTGCACACCCCGTGCCGCGCTGCGGTGGCCGACGATCTCAGGGTTTACACTGAGTCTTTGCCTTCCCGGTGCGACCCATGACTTCACAGATGTTCAACCGCTTGGGATGCCTCCTGCTGGGGGCTGTGTTGCTGACGGCCTGCGACCAGCGCGCCATCAGCGAACTCGAAGAGGGTGTCTCGACCGAGGTGGATGTGCGCGAGAAGTTCGGGCCGCCCGAAGCCGTGTGGGACGGGTCGGATGGCGCCCAGATCTACGAGTACAACCGCCAGCCCGAGGGCTACCAGAACTACCAGATCACCATCGGCCCGGACGGCAAGATGGCGGCCCTGCGGCAGGTGCTCAACCCGAGGACCTTCGCCGAGATCAAGCCCGGCATGGCCATGGAGGATGTGCGCAAGTTGCTGGGCAAACCGATGAAGGTGACCGAGTACACCCTCAAAAAGGAGGTCCACTACGACTGGCGGTGGCGCGATGGCCCGAACGAAAGCGACAGCCAGGTGTTCACGGTCATCTTCAGCCCGGACCTGCGGGTGATCTCGACCGGGTCGGCGCGCGACCCGGCGCTGGACCGGGCCCGCTGAGACGGTCCCGGCGGTTCAGCTGGCGCGCAGGCGCTGCCAATCTTCCAGCAGCGGGCGCAGCACCAGCAGCAGCAGCGCGAGTGCCAGCGGCAGGGTGCTCACATAGCCCAGGTGCTTGAAGCCCAGGGCGCCAGCGATGCCGCCGACCAGGAAGCTGAGGACCAGCTGGGCGTGCACCCGCAGGCGCTCGCGGTCGGCACGCACCGGTTGCATGTCCGGGTGCCGGTTCACGTAGAGCAGCTTGCCCAGTTCGATGCCCAGGTCGGTGACCAGACCCGTCACGTGGGTGGTGCGGATGCGGGCCTGCGAGATCTTGGTGATGACCGCGTTCTGCAGGCCCATGATGTAGCAGAGCAGCACCACCGTGACCGGCAGGAACACGGTGTGCCACAGGCTCATGACGGCGCCAAAGAGGCCAAAGACCAGCAACAGCACGGCCTCCAGCAGCAGCGGCAGGCCGTAGGCGCTGCGCAGCTGCCGGCGCATGCCCCAGTTGACGATCCAGGCGGTGCTCATGGCGCCCAGCACGAAGGCGAGCACCGAGACGAGTCCGGCGCCCACCAGCACGAACTGGCCGAGCACCAGGTTGTCGGCCAGCGCGGAGAGCATGCCCGTCATGTGCGAGGTGTACTGGCCCACGGCCAGGAAGCCGCCCGCGTTGGCGGCGCCGGCCACGAAGGCCAGCACCGTGCCCAGCTTCAGGTCCGCCTGCGGCGTGCGCTGCAGGGCGGTGAAGCCGCGGATGGGGGCGAACACGGGCGGTCGCCGGTCAGTGGATGCGCATGCCCGGCTGGGCGCCTGGCCAGGGCTGCAGCACGTGGATGCCGGGCTGTGCTTTCTCGTCGGCGTGGCTGGCGGCCAACACCATGCCCTCGCTGACACCGAACTTCATCTTGCGCGGCGCCAGGTTGGCCACCATCACCGTCAGCTTGCCTTCGAGGTCTTCGGGCTTGTACATGCTGGCGATGCCGCTGAAGACGTTGCGCGTCCGGCCTTCACCCACGTCCAGCGTCAGGCGCAGCAGCTTGGTCGAGCCTTCCACCGCCTCGCACTTGACGATCTGCGCGATGCGCAGGTCGACCTTGGCGAAGTCGTCGATGGAGATGGTGGGCGCGATCTCTTCGCCACCGGGCACGGTCTTGGGTTCTTCGGGCGCCGGCGGCGGCTCGAACAGGGCGTCCAGCTGCTTGACGTCCACGCGCTGCATGAGGTGCTGATAGGGCTGGATGGCCGCGACGTCGGCGGCGTTGTGCCAGTCCTTCAGGTCGGCACCGGTGAGCGCCTGCACCTTGCCGGCGAGTTCGGGCAGCACGGGCGCGAGGTAGCGGGCCAGGGCGGTGAAGGCATTGACCAGCACCGAGCAGACCTGCTGCAGGCGCGCGTCGTTGGCGGCGTCCTTGGCCAGGTCCCAAGGCTTGTGCTGGTCCACGTAGGCGTTGACGCGGTCGGCCAGCGCCATGATCTCGCGCATGGCCTTGCCGTACTCGCGCTCGTTGTAGTGCGTGGCGATGCCGCCCGCCGCGCCGCGGATGTCGGCCAGCAGGGCTGTGCCCTGTTCGTCGAAGCTCTGTGTCAGCTGGCCGCCGAAGCGCTTGGTGATGAAGCCGGCCGAGCGCGAGACGATGTTGACGAACTTGCCCACCAGGTCGCTGTTGACGCGCAGCATGAAGTCTTCGGCGTTGAAGTCCACGTCCTCGTTCTTGCCCGACAGCTTGGCCGCCAGGTAGTAGCGCAGCCACTCGGGGTTCATGCCCAGTTCCAGGTACTTCAGCGGCGACAGGCCGGTGCCCCGGCTCTTGCTCATCTTCTCGCCGTTGTTGATGGTCAGGAAGCCGTGCACGAAGACCGCGTTGGGCACCTTGCGGCCGCTGAACTTGAGCATCGCGGGCCAGAACAGGGTGTGGAAGGTGATGATGTCCTTGCCGATGAAGTGGTACTGCTCGGTGGACGGGTCGGCCATGAAGGCCTCGTAGTCGCGACCTGTCTTGCCGAAGTAGTTCTTGAGCGAAGCCAGGTAGCCGATGGGCGCGTCCAGCCACACATAGAAATACTTGCCCGGGGCATCCGGGATCTCGATGCCGAAGTAGGGCGCATCGCGGCTGATGTCCCAGTCGCCCATCTTGGGCTTGCCGTCCTCGCCGGGCGCGATCCACTCGGTGATCTTGTTGAGCACCTCGGGCTGCACGGCGCCGCTGGTGGTCCAGCCCTTGAGGAAGTCCAGGCAGCGCGGGTCGGACAGCCTGAAGAAGAAGTGGTCCGAGTGCTTGAGCACCGGCGTCGCGCCCGACAGGGCGGAGTAGGGGTTCTTCAGTTCGGTGGGGGCGTAGACCGCACCGCAGACCTCGCAGTTGTCGCCGTACTGGTCTTTCGCACCGCACTTGGGACATTCGCCCTTGATGAAGCGGTCGGGCAGGAACATGTTCTTCTCGGGGTCGAAGAACTGCTCGATGGTGCGGGTCTCGATCAGGTCGTTGGCCTTGAGGGCGCGGTACACGTCCTGCGCCAGTTCGTGGTTCTCAGGGCCATCGGTGCTGTGCCAGTTGTCGAAACCGATATGGAAGCCGTTGAGGTACTGCGGCCGTCCGGCGGCGATGTCGGCCACGAACTGCTGCGGCGTCTTGCCGGCCTTCTCGGCCGCGATCATGATCGGCGCGCCGTGCGCGTCGTCGGCGCAGACGAAGTGCACCTCGTGGCTCTGCATGCGCTGGAACCGCACCCAGATGTCGGCCTGGATGTATTCCATGATGTGGCCGATGTGGAAGTGGCCGTTGGCGTAGGGCAGGGCGGTGGTGACGAACAGGCGGCGCTGGCTCATGTCGGAAGGCTTTCATTCGGGGGAACCCGCAATTTTAGGCGGGGCATGCCGGGGCCGTTAGACTTCGGTGCGATTCTTCATAACCTCACCCCAGTACCCGGAGAGCCCGTTTCATGGCCGTCGACACCCAAGCGCTCCTTGCCGCCCTGCAGGCGGTGACCGATCCCAACACCGGCAAGGACTTCGTGTCCACCAAGGCCCTGAAGAACCTGCAGGCCGACGCCGGCGATGTGTCCTTCGACGTGGAGCTCGGTTACCCGGCCAAGAGCCAGATTCCGGCGCTTCGCCGCGGGCTGATCGAGGCCGCCAAGAGCGTGCCGGGCGTGGAAAACGTGTCGGTGAACCTCACAGTCAAGATCATCCCGCACGCGGTGCAGCGCGGCGTGCAGCTGCTGCCCAACGTGAAGAACATCATCGCCGTGGCCTCGGGCAAGGGCGGCGTGGGCAAGAGCACCACCACCGTCAACCTGGCGCTGGCGCTGGCCGCCGAGGGCGCCAAGGTCGGCATCCTGGACGCCGACATCTACGGTCCCAGCCAGCCCATGATGATGGGCATCGAAGGCCGTCCCGAGAGCACCGACGGCCAGACCATGGAGCCGCTGGAAAACTTCGGCGTGCAGGTCATCTCCATCGGTTTCCTGGTGGACAAGGACGAGGCCATGATCTGGCGCGGCCCCATGGCCACGCAGGCGCTGGAGCAGCTGCTGCGCCAGACCAACTGGAAAGACCTGGACTACCTGATCGTCGACATGCCGCCGGGCACCGGCGACATCCAGCTCACGCTGTCGCAGCGCGTGCCGATGACCGGCGCGGTGATCGTGACCACGCCGCAGGACATTGCCCTGCTGGACGCGCGCAAGGGCATCAAGATGTTCGAGAAGGTGGGCGTGCCCATCCTGGGCATCGTCGAGAACATGGCGGTCTACTGCTGCCCCAACTGCGGCCACACCGAACACATCTTCGGCGCCGAAGGCGGCAAGAAGATGGCGGCCGAATACGGCATGGACTTCCTGGGCGAGCTGCCGCTGAACATGAGCATCCGCGTTCAGGCCGACAGCGGCCGGCCCACGGTGGTGGCCGATCCCGAGGGCGAGATCGCCGGCATCTACAAGACGGTGGCGCGCCAGGTGGCGATCAAGATTGCGGCCAAGGCCAAGGACTTCTCCAGCAAGTTCCCGACCATCAAGATCTCCAAGGACACCTGAGTCCGACAGGCGCCGGGCTCAGTACCGCAGCTGCCCCTGGCCATCGATGATGGCCAGTTCCACATAGTCCGAACCATTGTGGGACTTGGGCGAGTACTTGGCGGTGAAGCGGCCGAACGCAATTTCACCGGCGCTTTCCAGGGTGCGCGTGAACGACGCGGTGCTCAGGTCCCGGCCGGTGCGCCGCAGGCCTTCCACCAGCAGCCGCGCGTGCACGAAGCCTTCGAACTGCGACGCCGATGGCGCGGCATCGGGGCTCTTGTCCTTGAGCAGCTTCAGGTACTCCGCCACCACCGGAATGGTGGCGTTGCGCAGCGACGGCATGATCTGCGCCAGGATGATGCCGCGGGCCTTGTCCTTGAGCTCCCGGTTGATCACGTCCAGGCTGGCGACCGAATAGCCATAGAAGGTGGGGCGCGCCGCCGTGGTGCCGACCGCCTTGACGTACTGGGGGAAGGTCAGGCCGGCGGTACCCACAATCACCGCCTGCGGGTTGACCTGCGCGGTGGCCGCGGCAGCGGCGGCAAAGTCCGGTGCGGCCGGGTCGACCTTGATCTCGGCTGCCAGCGGCAGGTTCAGTGCAGCGGACGCCTTCTTGACCTCGCCCAGCAGCGTCTTGCCCAGGCCGTCGTCCTGGTAGAAGAAGGCCACGCGGGTCACGCCGATCTGCTTGAGCTGGGAAAAGATGCGCTCGGTTTCGTTGGCGTAGCTCGCGCGCACATGGAACAGGTGGGGGTTGACGCCCTCGCGCATCGACGACGCACCGGTCACCGGCCCGAACAGGATGGTGCCGGACTCCTTGAGCAGGGGCAGCACGGCGGCGGTCTGCGCGGTGCCGGAGCTGTTGAACAGCATGAACACCTTCTGTTCCCCGATCAGCTTGCGTGTGTTCTCCACCGCCCGCTTTGGATCGAAACCGTCGTCCAGGGTGGTGAAGCTGATCTTGCGGCCGTGCACGCCGCCCGCGGCGTTGACTGCGTCGAACATCAGGCGGGCGCCCTCGCCGTATTGCAGGGTCTGCGGCCCCAGCGGGCCGGAGAGCACCTGCGAGGCGCCCAGCCGTATTTCGGTCGGTGTGACACCCTCGTCTCCTGCGTGCGCCGCCACCGCCGCCATCATCCACGCACACATCCCCAGCCATTTTCGAACCATCTCGACCCCTGTGTCTGTCTCCGGAAACGAACGAGTTTCGTTATGAATTGAAACCAGATCAAGCGCGTGGCGCCCGGGTTTACCCGGGGCAGGTGTCTCTGGCCGGATGGGCGGTGTCTGTCAGCGAATCAGCGGTGAACAAACAGGCGCTGGTTCTCCAGTTCGCGCAGCTTGAAGCGCTGGATCTTGCCGGTGGCGGTCTTGGGCAGCTCGCTCACGAACTCGATGAAACGCGGGTACTTGTAGGGCGCGAGCTTCTCCTTCACGAAGGCCTGCAGTTCGGCCTCGGTGGCGTGGTGGCCGGGCTTGAGCACCACGAACGCCTTGGTCTTGGTCAGGCCCTCGTCGTCGTTCTTGCCGATCACGGCGGCTTCCAGCACGGCGTTGTGCTGCACCAGCGTGGCCTCGACCTCGAACGGGCTGACGTAGATGCCGCTGACCTTGAGCATGTCGTCGTTGCGGCCGGCGTAGGTGTAGTAGCCGTCCGGATCGCGCACGTACTTGTCGCCGCTCTTGGTCCAGGGGCCCTGGAAGGTGTCGCGCGATTTGGCGCGGTTGTTCCAGTACATCAGCGCGGCGCTGGGCCCCTGTATATAGAGGTCGCCGATCTGGTTGTGGCTGGTGATGACGCTGCCGTCTTCGTCGCGCAGCTGCACCTCGTAGCCGGGCACGGCCTTGCCGGTGGTGCCGTAGCGCACGTCGCCAGGGCGGTTGGAGAGGAAGATGTGCAGCATCTCGGTGCTGCCGATGCCGTCGATGATTTCGCAGCCGAAATGGGCGGTCCAGCGCTCGCCGATGTCGCGCGGCAGGGCCTCGCCGGCTGAAGAGCACAGGCGCAGCGACACCGCGCTTCTGGGCGGCAGGTCGGGCGCGGCCAGCATGCCGCCGTAGCCGGTGGGGGCGCCGCAGAACACCGTGGGCCGGTGCTCGGTCATGCGCTTGAAGCAGGCTTGCGGCGTCGGACGCTCGGCCATCAGCACCACGCTGGCGCCGACCGACAGCGGGAACGACAGCGCGTTGCCCAGTCCGTAGGCGAAGAACAGCTTGGCGGCCGAGAACACCACATCGCTGTCTTGCAGGCGCAGCACGCCCTTGCCGTAGAGCTCGGCGGTCCAGTAGAGGTTGACCTGGGTGTGCACCGTGCCCTTGGGCGCGCCGGTGGAGCCGCTGGAGTAGAGCCAGAACGCGGGCTCGTCGCCGTGGGTGTCGGCGCCGGTGCCAGGTGTGGCAGCCGAGACCAGTGCTGCCCAATCGTGGGCACCCTCGGGCAGCGGCTCCTTGCTGCGCGAGACGATCAGCTGTTTCAGCTCGTGTTTGCCATCGGACATCGCGGTCTGCAGCGTCGGCAGCAGGGCCGCGGACACCAGGGCCGCCTGGGCGCGGCTGTCGGCCAGCATGTAGGCGTAGTCCTTGGCTGTGAGCAGGGTGTTCACGCAGACCGGCACCACGCCCGCGTGCAGCGCACCCAGAAAGCTCACCACCCAGTCGCTGCAGTCGTGCATCAGCAGCAGCACGCGGTCCTCGCGGCGCAGGCCCAGGGCGGTCAGCGCGGCCGAGCAGCGCTGCACCTGGTCGGCCAGCTGGCCGTAGCTCAGCTGGCCGGCGTCGTCGATCAGCGCGGTCTTGGCCGCGCGGCCGGCGTTGGTCTCGATCAGGTGGCGGGCGAAGTTGAAGCGGTCCGGTGGCGGCGCGGTGTCTTTCTGGCTCATGGCTTGTCTCCTGTCGTGCGTCTCTGGCGGACTTCAGTATTTGAGGGTGGTCGCTGTGGCGGCCAGGGCGTCGAGCGCTGCGCTGCTGGCCTGCACGGCCGTGCGGCGGTGGTAGAAGCCCAGCGCGCGCAGGCCGCCGAGTTCCTCGCCACCGCCCGCGCGGCCTGGGCCGCCGTGCAGGCTCATGGGCATCACGTTGCCGTGGCCGGTCTGGCTGGCGGCGACGTCGGGGCTGATGGCGTGCACGCGGCCGTGGCTGTCGGCCAGTTCGGCGGCGGCGCGGGCGATGAAGGCCGGGTCCTCGCTGTAGATGGAGGCGACCAGCGAGCCCTCGCCGCGGCGCACCAGATCCCAGGCCTCGTCTTCGTCCTCGTAGGCCATCAGGGTGGCGACCGGGCCGAACACCTCGACCTCGTGCAGCACCTTGGCCTGGCCCGGGTCGCGGTGGCCCAGCAGGGTGGGCGCGACGCAGGCCGAGGCCTCGGGGTCGGCATCGACCAGGGGCACTTCGCTGCCATCGAACAGCACCAGGGCCTCGTGGCAGAGCGCCTCGATGCCGTGCAGCACGCTGCGCTTCTGTTCCTGGCTCACCAGCGCGCCCATGCGCACGCCTTCGTTGCGCGGGTTGCCGACGGTGACCTTGACCAGCTTGGCGGAAATGGCTTCGGCCGCGTCGTCGAAGAGTTCGAGCGGCACGAAGATGCGCCGGATCGCGGTGCACTTCTGGCCGCTCTTGACCGTCATCTCGCGCACCACCTCGCTGACCATGAGCTTGAAGGCCTCGCTGTCCACCGTCGCCGACGGGTCGAGCAGGGCGCTGTTGAGGCTGTCGGCCTCGATGTTGCAGCGCACCGAGCGCTGCGCCACCGCGGGGTGGCTGCGGATGATGCGCGCCGTTTCGGCCGAGCCGGTGAAGCTGACCACGTCGAAGGGCTGGAGCTGGTCCATCAGGTGGGCCGACGAGCCACAGATCACCGACAGCGCGCCTTCGGGCAGCACGCCGGCCTTGACCACGTCTTCCACCATGCGCTGGGTCAGCCAGGCGGTGGCGGTGGCGGGCTTGACGATCACCGGCACGCCCGAGAGCAGGGCGGGCGCGGCCTTTTCCCACAGGCCCCAGCTCGGGAAGTTGAAGGCGTTGATGAACAGCGCCACGCCGCGCGTGGGGTTGAGCACGTGCTGGGTCTGGAACACCGGGTCCTTGCCCATGCGGATGCGCTCGCCGTCGAGCAGGCACTTGGCGTCGCCCAGGGCCTCGCCCTGCTTGGCGTAGTAGCCCAGGGTGAAGATGCCGCCGTCGATGTCGACCGCCGAGTCCTTGGTGGTGGTGCCGGAGTTGCGGGTGGCGATGTCGTAGTAGGCGTCGCGGTTCGCCTGCAGCACCTTGACCACCTCGCCCAGCATCGCGGCGCGCTGGCCGTAGCTCAGGGCGCGCAGCGCGGCGCCGCCGTGCTCGCGGGCGAAGACAAAACCTTCGTGCAGGTTCAGGCCGGTGTTGTCGACGCGCACCAGGGACTCGCCGGTCACCGCGTCCCGCAGGGTGGTGCCGTGGCCGTGGCCGGTCTGCCAGCGGCCGGCAAAGTAGTTCGGAAGCAGGGGGGTGTCGGGTGTGGTCATGGTCGGAAGCTGCAGCGCTTTGCGTTTTTGCCGTGGTCGTGGCGGGGGTTTGACGGTATAACTGCACTATCTTGCGTCCGGTGCAGTATGCAGTAAAGTGCATGTTTGTGGGGGCGCCGCTGGCTGGGGTTTACCCGCAGCCGCCCCCGCCAACAGACGAAAGGCGCCCGCGCCATGAGCAGCACCGAGACCCTTGCCCCACCCGCCGCCGCGCCCTCCGACGAGGAAGAGCGCCACCCCTTTCTGGTGGCGCTGGGCGAGCGGGTGCGCAACCTCCGCTCGCGCAAGGGCATGACGCGCAAGGCGGTGGCGATTGCGGCCGATGTGTCCGAGCGGCACCTGGCCAACCTGGAATACGGCACGGGCAACGCCTCCATCCTGGTGCTGCTGCAGGTGGCGCAGGCGCTGCACTGCTCGCTGGCCGAGCTGATCGGTGATGTGAGCACCTCCTCACCGGAATGGCTGCTGATCCGCGAGCTGCTGCAGGGCCGCAACGAGGCCGACCTGCGCCGCGCGCGGCTGCAGCTGGTGGAGCTGCTGGGCGCCAGCGGCGGGGTCGACACGCAGGGGCGGCTGGCGCGCGTGGCGCTGATCGGCCTGCGCGGCGCCGGCAAGTCCACGCTGGGCCAGCGCCTGGCCGACGACCTGGGTTTCCCGTTCATCGAACTGAGCCGCGAGATCGAGCAGTTCGCCGGCTGCAGCATCAGCGAGATCCACAACCTCTACGGCGCCAACGCCTACCGCCGCTACGAGCGCCGCGCGCTCGAAGAAGCGATCCAGATCTACCCCGAGGTGGTGATCGCCACGCCCGGTGGTCTGGTGGCCGACTCGGCCAACTTCAACCTGCTGCTGCAGCACTGCACCACGGTCTGGCTGCAGGCGGACCCGTCCGACCACATGGGCCGGGTGGCGGCGCAGGGCGACATGCGGCCCATGGCCGCCAGCCGCGAGGCCATGGAAGACCTCAAGCGCATCCTGGAAGGGCGCGCCGCGTTCTATTCCAAGGCCGACCTGGCCTTCAACACCAGCGCCCAGCCGCTGGAAGAAAGCTTTGCGAAGCTGCGGCGCGAGGTGCGCCAGCTGCTCAAGCTGCCAGCCTGACCCGGGCATTCGGGTAAATACGGGGTCACATGCATTAAATTGCATTTGACTGCGCCAAGATACATGCACTATTATTCACATCCATCGGATTTCCAGTGCACCCCGACCGGCCACCGCCCAGAACCCAGGAGACCACCATGACCGCCACCGCCAGCGCCCCCCGCGTCGACTACCAGACCGACCCGTCCCGTTACCAGCACATCCGCCTGTCATTCGACGGCGCCATCGCCACGCTGTCGCTGGCCATCAACGAAGACGCCGGTCTGCGCCCCGGCTACAAGCTCAAGCTCAACAGCTACGACCTGGGCGTGGATATCGAGCTGCACGACGCGCTGCAGCGCATCCGCTTCGAGCACCCTGAAGTGAAGTCGGTGGTGGTCACCAGCCTGAAGGACCGCGTGTTCTGCTCCGGCGCCAACATCTTCATGCTGGGCTTGTCCAGCCACGGCTGGAAGGTCAACTTCTGCAAGTTCACCAACGAAACCCGCAACGGCATCGAAGACAGCAGCCAGCACAGCGGCCTGAAATTCGTGGCGGCGCTCAACGGCGCCTGCGCCGGCGGCGGCTACGAGCTGGCCCTGGCCTGCGACGAGATCGTGCTGGTGGACGACCGCAGCAGCGCCGTGAGCCTGCCCGAGGTGCCCCTGCTGGGCGTGCTGCCTGGCACCGGCGGTCTGACCCGCGTCACCGACAAGCGCCACGTGCGCCACGATCTGGCCGACATCTTCTGCACCAGCGTCGAAGGCGTGCGCGGACAGAAGGCCGTGGACTGGCGCCTGGTTGATGCCATCGCCAAACCCGCGGTGTTTCAGCAGGCGGTGCGCGAACGCGCCGAGAAGCTGGCCGCCGGCAGCCACCGCGGTGCGGCCGGCGCCAAGCCCGTCGCGCTGACCCCGCTGAACCGGACCATCGACGCCGACCGCCTGGCCTACACGAACGTGACGGTCGAGATCGACCGCAGCAAGCGCGTCGCCACCTTCACCGTCAAGGCACCGCAGGGCGCCCAGCCGACCGACATCGCCGGCATCGAGGCCCTGGGCGCGAACTGGTACGCCCTGCAGATGGTGCGCGAACTGGACGACGCCATCCTGCACATGCGCACCAACGAGCTGGACATCGGCACCTGGCTGCTCAAGACAGAAGGCGACAGCGCCGCGGTGCTGGCCAACGACGCGCTGATGCTGGCGAACAAGGACCACTGGTTCGTCAACGAAACCATCGGTCACCTGCGCCGGACCTTCGCCCGCCTGGACGTGTCCTCGCGCAGCCTGTTCGCCCTGCTGGAGCCGGGCTCGTGCTTCGCCGGCACGCTGGCCGAGCTGGCCTTCTGCGCCGACCGCGCCTACATGCTGGTGCTGCCCGACGAGCCGCAGCGGCAGCCGGTGCTGACCTTGGGCGAAATGAACTTCGGCTACCTGCCGATGGTCAACGGCCAGAGCCGACTGCAGCGCCGCTTCTATGAAGAGGCCGGCCCGATGGAAGCCGCGCGCGGCGCCATCGGCCAGGCACTCGACGGCGACGCCGCCTTGAAGCTGGGCCTGGTGACCGCCGCGCCCGACGACATCGACTGGGCCGACGAGATCCGCCTCGCGCTGGAAGAGCGCGCCGCCATGTCGCCCGACGCACTGACCGGCCTGGAAGCCAACCTGCGTTTCGCCCAGAAGGAAAACATGGCCACCCGCATCTTCGGCCGCCTCACCGCCTGGCAGAACTGGATCTTCCAGCGCCCCAACGCCGTCGGCGAAAAGGGTGCGCTCAAGGTCTACGGCAAGGGCGACAAGGCCCAGTTCGATTTCAACAGAGTTTGACGCCCCCCGCGCCGCGCTGCGCGCGTCACCCCCCAGGGGGCGGCGCGAGTGGCCCGGCAAAGCCGGTACCACCGCACCCCTCGATTTGAAGCATCTTCACTCCACCACCACTTCAGGAGACCAGCATGTCCGGTATCAACTACAGCGAGAAGATCCCCAACAACGTCAACCTCAGCGAAGACCGCACGCTGCAGCGCGCGCTGGAGCACTGGCAGCCCAACTACCTGCAGTGGTGGCAGGACATGGGTCCGGAAGGCTCGCAGAACTTCGACGTCTACCTGCGCACGGCCGTGAGCGTGGACCCGCAGGGCTGGGCGCAGTTCGGCCACGTGAAGATGCCCGACTACCGCTGGGGCATCTTCCTGAACCCCGCCGAGCAGGACCGCAAGATCCACTTCGGTGACCACATGGGCGAAGCCGCCTGGCAGGACGTGCCCGGCGAGCACCGCGCCAACCTGCGCCGCATCATCGTCACCCAGGGCGACACCGAGCCGGCTTCGGTCGAGCAGCAGCGCCACCTGGGCCTGACCTGCCCCAGCCAGTACGACCTGCGCAACCTGTTCCAGGTCAACGTCGAAGAAGGCCGCCACCTGTGGGCCATGGTCTACCTGCTGCACAAGTACTTCGGCAAGGACGGCCGCGAAGAAGCCGAAGCCCTGCTGGAGCGCAACAGCGGCAACGCCGACAACCCGCGCATCCTGCAGGCCTTCAACGAGAAGACGCCCGACTGGCTGAGCTTCTTCATGTTCACCTACTTCACCGACCGCGACGGCAAGTTCCAGCTGTGCGCGCTGGCCGAGTCGAGCTTCGACCCGCTGGCCCGCACCACCAAGTTCATGCTGACCGAAGAGGCGCACCACATGTTCGTGGGCGAGTCCGGCGTGGGTCGCGTCATCAGCCGCACCTGCGCGGCGATGAACGAGCTCAAGACCGACGACGTGGGCAAGCTGCGTGCGGCCGGCGTGATCGACCTGCCGACCATCCAGCGCTACATCAACTTCCACTTCTCGGTCACCATCGACCTGTTCGGCGCCGACCAGTCGTCCAACGCCGCCACCTTCTACAGCTCGGGCCTCAAGGGCCGCTACGAAGAAGGCAAGCGCACCGACGACCACGTGCTCAAGGGCAACACCTACAAGATCCTGGCCGTCGAAGAGGGCAAGCTGGTCGAGAAGGAAGTGCCGATGCTCAACGCACTCAACGAGGTGCTGCGCGACGACTACATCAAGGACAGCGTCGGTGGCGTCGAGCGCTGGAACCGCATCATCGAAAAGGCCGGCATCGACTTCCGCCTGAAGGTGCCGCACAAGGCTTTCCACCGCAACATCGGCAGCCTGGCCGGCGTCAAGGTCAGCCCGGACGGCCGCGTGGTGAGCGACCACGAGTGGAACCAGCGCGTGGAAGAGTGGCTGCCGTCGGACACCGACCGCGCCTACGTCGGTTCGCTGATGGGCCGCGTGGTTGAGCCGGGCAAGTTCGCCAACTGGATCGCGCCGCCCGTCATGGGCATCAACCGCCAGCCGGTGGACTTCGAATACGTCCGCTTCAACTGAACCGCCAGAAGTCTGCCCGGGCATCCACGCGCGCGAGCCCGCGAGCGTGAGCCCGGGTGGCTGGCGCAGTGAGGTAAGAGGAGGAGCCGGCCGCAGGCCGGCGGGGGACACGAACGGAGTCAGCCACCCGGGTTCACGCGGTGCAACGAAGTAGTCAACAACCCAGACAATTGAACCCCACGAGACAAGAAGCCGGAGACCGAAGATGAACGCCCCCGCCGAAGCCGCCGTCATCAAGCAGCACCTGATCGACCCCGAGATCTGCATCCGCTGCAACACCTGCGAATCGATCTGCCCGGTCGGTGCCATCACCCACGACTCGCGCAACTACGTCGTCGACGTCAGCAAGTGCAACTGGTGCAACGACTGCATCTCGCCGTGCCCCACCGGCTCCATCGACAACTACCGCCGCGTGGTGCGCGCCAGGGCCTACTCCATCGAGGAACAGCTCGGCTGGGACGTGCTGCCCGCCGAGATCCCGGCCGCGGACCTCGCCGCCGCGGCGGCCGATGCCGGTGAAACTGCGCCCGCCGCGGTGGCCGAACCCGAGCCGGCCCCCGCGGCCGACCCGAGCGGCCAGACCGCCTTCAACTCCGCCCAGTACGGCGCCACCATCCCGCCCTGGAGCGCGGCCCACGCCTACACCAACCTCTACGGCCCCAAGGCCGCGCAGAAGACCGTCACCGCCACGGTGACAGGCAACCTGCGCGTGACCGCCGTCGGCAAGGACTACGACACCCACCACATCGTGCTGGACTTCGGCGCCATGCCCTTCCCGGTGCTCGAAGGCCAGAGCATCGGCATCGTGCCGCCCGGGGTGGACGCCAGCGGCAAGCCGCACCATGCGCGCCAGTACAGCATCGCCAGTCCGCGCAACGGCGAGCGGCCCGGCCACAACAACCTCTCGCTGACCATCAAGCGCGTGCTGGAAGACCACTCGGGCCAGCCGGTGCGCGGTGTCGCCAGCAACTACATGTGCGACCTCCAGGTGGGTGACCAGGTGCAGGTGATCGGGCCCTTCGGCACCAGCTTCCTGATGCCCAACCACCCCAGGTCCAGCATCGTCATGATCTGCACCGGCACCGGTTCGGCCCCCATGCGCGCCATGACCGAGTGGCGCCGCCGGCTGCGCGCCAGCGGCAAGTTCGAGGGCGGCAAGCTGATGCTGTTCTTCGGTGCCCGCACGCAGGAAGAGCTGCCGTACTTCGGCCCGCTGCAGAGCCTGCCCAAGGATTTCATCGACAGCAACTTCGCGTTCAGCCGCACGCCGGGCCAGCCCAAGCGCTATGTGCAGGACGCGATGCGCGAGCGCGCGGCCGATCTGGCGCAGCTGCTGCAGGATCCGAACGCCTGCTTCTACGTGTGCGGCCTCAAGGCCATGGAGGAGGGCGTGGTGCTGGCGCTGCGCGACATCGCCACCGGCGCCGGACTGAACTGGGACGAGGTCGGCGCCGCGCTCAAGCGCGAAGGCCGCCTGCACCTGGAAACCTACTGAGCCTCGGCGACCGCCTCGGCGGTCACGACCTGGTTCAGCGCCCGCGCCATCACCGGCCGGGTTTCGACCAGGCGCAGCCAGCGCTTGGTCATCAGCTTCTCGCAGCTGCGGCGTGTCATGGTGTGGGTGCGGCCGCCCAGGCTGTTGAACATGAACAGGCTGGCCTTCTGGCTGCTCCAGACCAGCTGCGCCCGCAGCCACTCGCCGCCGGAGTACAGGTCCACCCAGGTGCCGGTCGTCATGCGCGCGAGCAGCATCGCCGGTTCGACCGCGTCCGTGTTCACATCCGCATCGGTTGTGACTGCGATCTCCGCGAACGCCTCCACCACCTCCGCCGCTTCCGAGGCCTCGCTGCTGGTGAGCGGCATGGTTTCACTGAACCCGGCGCTGGCGAGTTCGCGCGCGCCGATCCAGGGCTGTTCGCGCGGGGTGGGTTTCTGCTGCTCGGGCGATGCGGGTGCCAGCAGGGTGGCCAGCGCCTGCTGCTCCGACTCGCTGACCTCGGGTGTGAGCGCCGTGGCATGGCCGTCCACCCGGGCGCGGGCGCGCCGCAGCCGCAGCACGGGTTCGTGCAGCTTGAGCAGGGCGTCGAAAAAGGTCCGGGTTTCGTCGGGTGACTGGCCCAGGCTCTCCAGCCCCTGGCGCAGGGTCATCAGCATGCCGGGCACGATCTGGAACAGCTGGCTGGGCTGGCGCAGGGTCACCTGGCTGCGTGTGCTCCACAGCAGGTGGCCGATGACCTTGCGGTAGCCAAACGGGTCCGGCCCCTTGCCGGGGTGCTGCAGCTCGGCCGAGGCGATCACCAGCGACCACGAGCCGTACAGGAAGTCGAGCACGATGGCGGGTGCGTCGTAGAGGTCGGGCCGGTGGCTGATTTCCCAGGCGATCTGGTCCGCCAGCTCCTGGCGCCGCTCGGCGAAGTTCAGTGCCTGCAGCTGCCGCTGGCGGCGCTGCTCCTGCGCCTCGTCGTCGCTCGCCCACTGCGCCTTGAGCTCGTCCAGGGCGGAGGCGAAAGGGCCGGCCTCCACCGACCCGCTGTCGTTGAGCGAACGGACCTGGGCGCGCACCGGTTCGAAAAAGGCTTCGAAGCCGGGAGAGAACTCGTCGTTGTAGCGGAAGCTGCGCTGGGCCACCGCCTCGATCCACAGGCGCGCGGGGTGGTCGCCGCGGCTGAAGTAGCGCGGCTCGGCCATGGCCAGACGCAGCAGCGCCGGCTCCAGCGCCACCACCGCCTCGCGCACCGGTGCCAGCAGCAGCGGATCGCCCGAGACCTGGTTGACCAGCTTGCGCACCACGTCCAGACCGACGGCCTGCGACACCTTGTCGGCCTGGTGCTTGAGCTCCAGCAGGACGCGGGTGCGTTCGTGCGGCGCGGCGTAGTCGCCCCACTGGTCCGCATCCAGCGGCGAGGCCACGTCGACCGGTCGCGCCGGGCGTTCCACCGCGGGCAGGTCGCGGTAGCGTGTGCGCTCCTGCTCCAGTTCTTCGGGCGCGGGCTGGGGCAGCCGGGCCAGCAGGTCGACGTGGTGCAGTTCCTGGCGCACCTGCTCGAAATACGCGTTGTCCAGCGGGTGATCGAACACCGCCTGTTCGCCGGCCATGAAGGCCTGCAGCACCTCGTGCTGCAGCGGCGTCTGGGTGCGCGCCAGGTCCTTCATGCGCAGCGACATCGGCGGTGCGGGGGTGTCCAGTCCCTCCCGGGAAGGGGCCAGCCCGGCCCGCTCGGAGGGCGAGCCTTCCTCCAGCCAGCCCCGCGTGGACAGGTGCGTCGCGCTCTGGGGCGAACCGTCGGCCACCAGGCGGATGCGGTAACCCGCCTCCTGCACCCGCGCCTGCTGCAGCATCAGGGCCACCTGTCCGTAGAGCTGGCTCAACTCCTTCGCCAGCGGGGCGACGATCTTCTGCATCCACAGGCTGCGCAACTGCGGGTCGGACTCGCGCTCGGCCATCAGGTCGCGCAGTGTGCGCACGAACACCGAGGGCCGCAGCGGGTTTTTCTCGGCGTGCACGGTGTCCAGGCCGATGAGCGAGCTCATGCGGGCGTCCACCATCGACAGCGACTGTTCGACCACCGGCAGCAGCGCCTGCAGCATGCGGGCCGCCTCCAGCGACTCGTTGACCGAGTCGTCGTCCACCAGCGCCAGCAGGGACGAGTCGGACATGCGCCCCATCGACGAGGTGGGCCCGTCGTGGTCACCACGCTGGAAGGCCTGCTGCAGGCGCAGCGGGAACTGGGCGGTCAATGGGTTGCGCTGGCGTTCCAGGCTGAACCAGGCGCGTGCCAGCAGGGACCGCTGCGCCACCTCGCGGCTCTGGTTTTCCGCGTCCTGAAGCGCCGCCACCGTCGCGTTCAGGCTGCGGCCCAGCAAGGCTGGGGCTTCCCTGAGCACCCGGTCAAAGCATTGATCGAGCAACGACGGGGCTGAAGACATGGCAAGGCGGGGGAATGTGGGGTGTTGTTGTGCGAAAACTCACGCAGATTACACCGAGGCACGCCCTCCGTACAGGACGAACTGGTCATTCACCCCGCAGATACAGCCGTCCATCGCCTTGGCGTACAGTCCGTTGTCCTATGAATGCCGATGCACAAGTTTCTCCGACGCCATCCGGTCGTCCCTCTCTGCCGGTCGATGTGGTGATGCGGCGCGAGCCCGTCACGGGGCCGATGGCTCGGTGGCAGCGCTGGCGCTGGGTGCTGGCCGACGTGATGGCGGCCGGGGCCCCTGGCGAGGTGCCCGTGGGCGCCCCCGAGGCTGTGGCCGGCGCACCGCGCGAGGTCCAGCCGCTGCCGGGTGCGGTGGTGGTGGAGGGCGCACGGTACTGGCTGTTCAACGGCCTGCGCGCCACGCTGTACCGGGACGACGCAGAAGGCTATTTTCTGAACCTCAACAGCCCGTCGCCGTGCTTCTGGGTGTTCTGGCGCACCGACGATGCGCAGCTGATCGATGGCGAGCCCATGGCCGTGCCGCAGATCGCCACGCTCAGCTACCACGACGCTGGTCGCTGGCTTGATGCCCAGGAAAAGGTGGACCAGGTGCCCGCCTCGCCCGAGGTGGTTGAATGGCTGCAGACCTTCGTGGCCGAGCACCACCATATCGAGCCCAAGCGCCGCAAGCGGCCCGACAGCTTCAAGCCACTGACCGACCGGTTCGGCCAGCCGGCCCGCGTGAGCACCGGCAAGGTGGGCCCGCGCCACAGCGGAGGAGAATCCAGATGATGCTTCGCATCGGCATCAGTGCACGCTTGCTGCACGAGCCCCCGCCAGGGCTGGGTCTGCCGCAGAAACGCCTGCAGTTCCTTGAAAGCTCCATGGCGCACTGGGTGATGGCCCATGGCGCGATCGCGCTCATGGTGCCATTCGTCGACGAAAACAGCCCCCACCTGGTCAACCGCGTGCCCGCAAGCGAGGTGGTGGACCTGCTCGACGGCCTGGTGCTGCAGGGCGGCATTGATGTCTGCCCCGAAACCTATGGTGGCACGCTGCTGCGGCCCGAATGGGCGGGCGATCCGGTGCGCGACCGCTACGAACTGGCCCTGCTGCGCGGCTTCATCGAGGCGCGCAAGCCGGTGCTCGGCATCTGCCGCGGAGCCCAGCTGATCAACGTGTACTACGGTGGCACGCTGCTGCAGGACATCCCTTCGCAGCGCCGCAGCCCGGTGCTGCACCAGGACCTGGCCCACTACGACCGGCTGCATCACGAGGTCCGTTTTGAACCGGGCCTGCTGCTCGACCGGCTGTACGGCTCCTCGGTGCACAGCGTCACCAGCATCCACCATCAGTGCGTGGACCGTCTGGGCGAAGGGCTGATCGTCGAGGCCCGTTGCCCGCAGGACGATGTGATCGAGGCCATCCGCGCCACCGGGCCGGGCTTCGTGCTCGGCCTGCAATGGCACCCCGAGTTCCACCTGCTGCCCGCCGAGGCCCGCCAGGGCCTGATCGACAGCGGTCCGCTGATGGAAGCCTTTCTGCAGGCCACACGCGAACGGGCGGACCGCCACCGCAAACCCGCATGAGTGCCGCTGGCGACGACGGATTCTTCTCGCGCTGGTCGCGCCGCAAGGCGCAGGCCCGCGCGGGCGAGCCACTGCCAGAAGCGGCCGCGCCCCTGGCTCTTCCCCCGCAGCCCGCTGCTGCGGCCCCCGCAGCAGCGTTTCCTGTTCCTCCCGAAGATGTGGCCGCTGCGCCCGCGCCCGAGGCTGCGGAAGCCCCACCGCCGCCCACGCTGGAAGACACGCAGCACCTCACGCCGGCCTCCGATTTCCGCCGCTTTGTGGCTAGGGACGTACCGCCCGAAGTGCGCAATGCCGCCGTCAAGAAGCTGTTCGCCGACCCGCACTTCAACGTGATGGACGGTCTGGACATCTACATCGACGACTACTCCAAACCCAGTCCGCTGTTGGCCGCCGACATGGCCCGGATGGTCAGCGCCCAGTTTTTGAAACTGGTGGACGACCCCGAAGACAACGACACAAAGAAGCCCGTGAACTTGGCCTCCGAAGCCATTGCCACGGACGCCAGAGCAGAGCCTCCACCGGCCACAGAAGACACCCGCGCACCAGACGCGGCCGCACCCGAAGAGACCCCCCACGATGACCACGCTGATCTGCAACTGCAACCAGACCATGCCCCTGGACCCCAAGGCCCTGGGCCGGGCGCTGGATGAAGACCTGAGCCTGCACACCACGCTGTGCCGGCGCGACGCCCCCTCCTTCCAGAAGGCCTGCCGCAGCCGCGACGACCTGGTGGTGGCCTGCACGCAGGAAAGCCGGCTGTTCGGTGAACTCTCGGCCCAGACCGAAGGCGCGGTGGACCTGGACGTTCGGCCGATCCGCTTCGTCAACATCCGCGAAACCGGCGGCTGGGGCCGCGAGGCCCCGCAGGCCACGCCCAAGATGGCGGCCCTGCTGGCGGCGGCCCGCCTGCCCGATCCGGAGCCGGTGCCTACCGTCACCTACAACAGCGAAGGCCGCCTGCTGATCATCGGCCCGCTGGAGCGCGCCGAAGCCCTGGCTGCGCTGGTCAGCGACGCGCTGGACGTGACCCTGCTGCCCACGGGCGGCAGCGGCCAGCAGGCGCGCCTGTACCCGGTGCTCCCCGGCCAGCTGCACCGCCTGCAGGGCTGGCTCGGTGCGTTCGCCGTGACGGTGAGCGCCAGCAACCCGATCGACCTGGACCTCTGCACCCGCTGCAACGCCTGCGTGGCCGCCTGCCCCGAAGGTGCCATCGGCCTCGATTACCAGGTGGACCTGTCGCTCTGCAAATCGCACCGTGCCTGCGTCAAGGCCTGCGAGGCCGTGGGCGCGATCAACTTCCAGCGCGAAGCGCAGGAACGCGAAGAGACCTTCGACCTCGTGCTCGACCTGCGCGACGCCCCCGGCTTCACCCAGCACGCGCTGCCGCAAGGCTATGTGCACCTGCCGGCCACGGCCGATGCCCTGGCCCAGGTGCGCGCCGTTACCCAGCTGCGCGACCTGGTGGGTGAGTTCGAGAAGCCCAGGTTCTTCACCTACAAGCAGAAGATCTGCGCCCACGGCCGCAACCAGAGCGTGGGCTGCAGCGCCTGCGTGGACGTGTGCTCGGCCTCGGCGATTTCCAGCGACCTCAAGCGCAACCAGATCGTCGTCAACCCCCACCTCTGCGTCGGCTGCGGCACCTGCACCACCGTCTGCCCCACCGGTGCGATCAGCTACGCATACCCGCGCGCCACCGAGCAGGGCGTCAAGCTGCGCACCCTGCTGGCCACCTACGCCAAGGCCGGCGGCCAGGACGCCGCCCTGTTGCTGCACAGCCAGGAAGCGGGCGCAGCGCTGGTCAACGACCTGGGCCGTCTGGCGCAGCTCGACAAGACGGTGCGCGGCGTGCCCGCCCGCGTGATCCCGCTGCCGCTGTGGCACACGTCCTCCACCGGCATCGACCTCTGGCTCACCGCGTTCGCCTACGGCGCCCGCCAGGTCTGGGTGCTGATGACCGGCGAAGAAGCGCCGCAGTACCACGAGGCCCTGCGCGAGCAGATGGCGGTGGCCGAATCCATCGTGCAGGCGCTGGGCTACAGCGGCCGCCACTTCAAGCTCATCGAGGTGCGCGACGCGCGCGACCTGCCGCTGCTCGACGCCGAGCTGGGCGAAGCGCCCGCGCAAGGCGTCACCAAGGCGGCCAGCTTCGCGGTGCAGCCCGAAAAACGCGCCACGCTCGACCTCGCGCTGGACCACCTGCTGCAGGACAGCGCGAACCGCATCAGCCGCACGAAGGATGCGGCCATCGCGCTGCCCGCCGCATCGCCTTTTGGCAGCCTGAACGTGGGCCGCGACGCCTGCACGCTCTGCCTGAGCTGCGTCAGCGCCTGCCCGGCCAGTGCACTGCAGGACAACGCCGAACGCCCGCAGCTGCGCTTCATCGAGAAGAACTGCGTGCAGTGCGGCCTGTGCGCCACCACCTGTCCCGAAAACGCCATCACCCTGCAGCCGCGCCTGCTGCTCTCCGATGAACGCCGTCAGCCGCGAGTGCTGAATGAAGCACAGCCTTACCAGTGCGTGCGCTGCGGCAAGCCCTTCGGCACGCTCAAGGGCATCGAGGTCATGCTGGCCAAACTCAGCGGCCACGCCATGTTCCAGGGCGAGGCGCTGGAGCGGCTGAAAATGTGCGGCGACTGCCGTGTGGTGGACATCTATTCGAACCCGGGCGAGTCCCGCATCTCCGATCTGTGAACGATATGAACGAACCGATCCCCGTGTCCTCCGCCCTCGACGAAGAAACCGCCCGCGCCGAGGTCTATGGCCTGCTGGCCGCGCTGTACTACGCGCCACCCGGCCCCGAACTGCTGGCTCAGCTGCGCGTGGCCGTGACCGAAGCGCCCGCGGCCGGCGGCTTCCTCGAAGAACCGTGGCGCCAGTTCGTCGGCACCGTGCGCGACCTCAGCGACGAACAGGTGGCGAACGAGTACGACGCCCTGTTCGGCGGCGTCGGCAAGCCCGAGGTCTACCTGTTCGGCTCGTTCTACCTCAGCGGCTTCCTGAACGAAAAGCCGCTCGCCGCGCTGCGCAGCGACCTGGCCGCCCTGGGTCTGGCGCGCGACGAGGCCATGCCCGAAACCGAAGACCACTTCGCCTGTGTCTGCGAAGTCATGCGCTACCTCATCGCCGGTGACGACGTGGAAGTGGCCAACCTCACCCAGCAGCAGAAGTTCTTCAGCGCCCACGTGCAGCCCTGGGTGCCCGCCATGTGCGAGGCCATCAGCGCCCACCCCAAGGCCCGGTTCTACGCCGCGCTGGCCGGTTTCACGGCGGCCTTTGTCAGCGTGGAGTCGCAGGGTTTTGATCTGATGGTGTGAGCGTGACCACCTACTGAAAGCCCGCCTTGGAAATCACCCTGCTCTGGATTCTGTGTGCCGCCCTGATCGTGGCGGGCCTCGCCGGCACCGTGCTGCCGGTGTTGCCGGGCACGGTGCTGGTGTGGGCGGGCATCGTGCTGGGCGCCTGGATCGACGACTTCCAGCGCGTGGGCACGACCACCCTGGTGGTGGTGACGGTGTTGGCCGCGCTGGCCTGGGTGCTGGACTACGTGGCCGGGCTGCTCGGCGCCCGCAAGGCCGGCGCCAGCCGGCAGGCCCTGCTGGGCGCGGCCATCGGCACCGTGGCGGGCCTGTTCATGGGCGTGGTGGGTGTGCTGTTCATGCCCCTGGTGGGCGCGGCGCTGGGCGAGTACCTGGCGCAGAAAGACCAGACCCGCGCGGTCCGCGTGGGTGTGGCCACCTGGCTGGGCATCATGCTCGGCCTGCTGGCCAAGGTGGTGCTGGCCTTCGTGATGGTGGGTCTGTTTGTCGCGGCGCTGCTGATCTGAGGCGCGCCGCCGGCGCATAGCCGGTGCTCAGGCGCCGACGGGTTCGCGGTCGGGCTGCAAGGTGGTGGCAAGCGTGCGCGCAAAGGTTTGCTCGCGAACCAGGAAGTCCCAGCGTTCGACGCGGCAGCGCTCCTGGGCCGGCGCCCAGCGCACGATGTTCACCGAGTTGGGCACCCCGGGCCGCAGGCGCGAGGACACGGCGGTGCCCGCCTGCACCACCCACAGCCGGCGCGCCTGCCCGTGCAGAGCCAGTGTGTAGGGCAGGTGGATGTGACCTCCCAGCAGCAGATCGGCCCCGGCCTCGGCCCAGACCCGCAGGGCCTCGTCGTGGCCGCGCAGCAGGTGGTGGCGGTCGCGCGGCTCGGTCACGGCCAGCGGCTGGTGCACCACCACCACGCGCAACTGGCCGGGGTCTGCAGAGCTCAGCAGTCTGGCCACGCGGTCGATCTGCGCAATGGACAGGTCGCCGTTGCGGTGACGCCAGGCCCGGGTGGTGTTCGCGCCGATGACCAGCCATTCGGGGGCTGCGATCACCGGTTCGAGGTCGGTGCCGAAGGCCGCGGCATAGCGCGCGTAGGGCCGGGCCAGGCGCTCCCGCAGGTCCAGCAGCGGAATGTCGTGGTTGCCGGGGATGGCCAGCACCGGCGCGCCCAGCCGGTCGACGAAGGCCCTGGCCGCCTGGAATTGGGCCGGCCGGGCGCGCTGGGTGATGTCGCCCGAGAGCACCACCAGGTCTGGTTGCTGCTGCGCGGCCAGGTCCAGTAGCGCGGCCATCACGGGCGCCTGCTCGGTACCGAAGTGGGTGTCTGAAATGTGCAGCAGTACGCTCATGAATCGGCCTGGAGCAGATAGAGCGGCTGTTCGAGCACGCGGAAGTCGATCGGTGCACGCATGCGCGCCACCTCACCGTCGAAGGCCACCATCACCTCCCGGCGGCCCGGCAGCAGCCGCGGCCGGGCCACCAGGTGGTGGAACTCGAAGCTCTCGACACCAGCGGCTTCGCCCAGGCGGCCCATGGCGCCGTGCAGCAGCAGCCCGAGCATGGACAGGGTGCCGATGGGGCGCAGCATCAGCGCGGCCATGCTGCCGTGTCCGGGCGTGCCGGCGATGGTGTCCTCCGGGTGGGCGCCGAACTGCTCCAGCTGCAGCCGGTTGTTGCCCACGAAGAGCGTCAGCGTGTTCACATCGCGCACCTGGTCGCCCAGCTCGATGTGCAGGCGCAGCCGGCGCTGCGCACGCAGCAGGGTGGCGCAGGCCGCCACGAAGGCCACCCAGCGGCTGCGGCCGAAGCGCGCCTTGAAGGCCTCGCGGTCCTGCAGCAGCTCGGGGTAGATGCCCAGGCTGGCATTGACCAGGAACACCCGGTCGTTGATGGCGCCCACCTGCACCGGCTGCGGTCGCGCATCCATCAGCAGCTGTGCCGCTGCGGCCGGGTCGGTGGGAATGCCGTGGGTCCGGGCGAAGTAGTTGAAGGTGCCATAGGGCATCACCCCCATGGTGCAGCCGGCCGCGTGCGCCGCCTGGGCAACGGCGTTGAGGCTGCCGTCGCCGCCCACGGCGACCACTGCCGAACGCCGCTGCACCGCCTCCGCCGCGGCCCGGGCCGCCACGCGCGGCAGTTCGGCCGGCTCGCAGACCCGCAGTTCGCCCCGGCGACCGCGCGCCGCCAGGGCCGACTCGATCACGGCCCGTTTGGCGTCGACGTCCTGGGCGCCGGCCCCGGCATTGATGACGAACAGCAGCGGTGAGTCGGGGTCGAAGGGGGGTGCCGGCATGGTTGCGAGAGGGCGAAAGGACAGAGTGTGAGTCGGCACGGCTGCGCGGCGTTCAGTTTTTTTCGATCGACGCGTTCGGCCCAGGCTCCTTGCACCGCGCACCGCCAGCGGGCACAGTGCGGGTGTTTTTTCCTTCAGCGAGACCATGCGTCTCCTGGATCCCGCATGCCAGGCCAGCCATCCCCAACCCCGACACCCTCCGAGCTCCGCAAGGACCGGCGCCGCGCCACCGTGGCGCGGATTGCGGACGCTCATTTGTCCGCCATGGGTGGCACCCTGGCCGACACCATCGGTCACGACAGCCGGCAGCGCCTGGTCTGGCTGGCGCTGCTGGCCATGCCCCTGCTGTTTCCGGTGGCGCTGCCGGGCATGGGCTCGGCTGTCGGGGTCTTCTGTCTGGTGATCGCCTTCGGTCTCTGCGCCGGCCGGTCGGTGCCCCTGCCCGCTTGGCTCGGTGAGCGGACGCTGAACGACCGTGTCCGGGAACTGCTCACCCGCATGCTCGCCCGCGTCATCCATCTCATTGCGCGTCTGGGGCGGCCCCGGCTACTGGGCCTGAGCCACCACTCCGCGCGCTGGGCCAACGGCCTGATGCTGTCGGTGGCGGGGGTCTCCATGGTGGTGCCGGTGCCCGTCATCAGTTTTGACAACGTGCTGCCCGCCCTGGCCATGGTGCTGACGGCCTGGGGCCTGCGCCTGCGCGATGGCCTGATGCTGCTGGCCGGGCACGTGGCGACGCTGGTGGCCGCCGCGTCGGTGGTGCTGCTGTGGTGGGGGGGCTCGCAACTGGTGGTCGACCTGCTCACGAGACTTGGCGTCCCCGCCCTGCAGTGACCGCAAGCGGCACACGCCACCGGTTCATCCGCCGGGTCTTCCGTCCCGTGTGTTCACCGCCGCCGGCGCCTGTGGCTCGGTCAATAGCCGCACGCCGAACACGGCACCGCTGTGGCCATCCTCCCGGTTCCCCGCGAAGATGCCGCCGCCGTAGCGCTCCACCAGCCCCAGGCTGATCCACAGGCCCAGACCGTTGCCGTCGTTCTTGGTGGTGAAGAAGGGCCGGAACAGGCGCTCGGCCACGCCCGGTGCCAGCCCCGGCCCCGAGTCCTGCACCTGCAGCAGCGCACCACGCGCGCCGTGCTCGTCGGTCCAGTCCCGCGTGACCAGTCGCAGCGTGCCGCCCTTGGGCATGGCCTGGATGGCGTTGATGAGCAGGTTGATGATGACTTGCTGCAGCTCCTGCCGGTTCAGGCCTACGCGCTGCGTGGCTTGAAGGTCGCGCACCACTTCGATGCGGGTCTGCGCCAGCAGGTGCGCCACCAGCACCAGGCTGTCGTGCACGGTCTGGTTGAGGTCCAGCGTCTCCACGTAGCCGGCGTACTCGGTGGGCCGCGCGTACTGCAGCAGCTGGGTGACGATCAGGCGCATGCGCTCGACCTGTTCGTCCAGCAGCCTGAACTCTGCCGTCACCGGCCGGGCCTGCGGGCCCAGGGTGTCGCGGATCAGGTCGAGGTTGCCCTGCATCACCGCGATCGGGTTGTTGATCTCGTGTGCGATGCTGGCCGTGAGCTGGCCGATGGCGGCGAGCTTTTCGCTCTTGACCAGTTGCTGCTGCGCCAGCCGCAGCGAGGCGTTGCTCTCCTCCAGCTCGCGCGTGCGCTCGGCCACCTTCTGGTCCAGCTCTTCGCCCCAGCGGCGCAGCGCGGCGGTGTTCTCGTCGATCACGTCCAGCAGCTGGTCCAGGTGGCCGGCCAGGGCGCCGAGCTCGTCGCGCGCCGGCAAGGTGCCCACACGGGCCGCGGCCTCGCCGTCCTCCACGCGCTGCATGGTGCGGTTCATCTGCTCCACCGGCTTGAAGATGCTGCGCGCCCAGCGCACCGAGAACCAGGCCGACACCGCCATCACCGCCAGGAAGATCAGGCCCATGACGGCCAGCATGGCGTGGCGCACCCAGCGGAAGGGCGACTCCAGGAAACCCACGTAGAGCATGCCCACACGCTGTCCCGCGGCGTCCAGCAGCGGTTCGTAGGCCGAGACGTACCAGTCGTTGACCACGAAGGCGCGGTCCAGCCAGGTCTCACCCTGGCCGAGCACCCGGTCGCGCACGGTCTGCGACACGCGGGTGCCGATGGCGCGCTGGTCCTGGAACAGGCGCACGTTGGTGGTGATGCGCACGTCGTCGAGGAACAGGGTGGCGGTGCCCTCGCTGCCGAAGGGCAGGGCGCCTTCGGGATAGACGATGCGGTTGATGTGGTCGATGAAATCCAGGTTCTGGTTGAGCAGCAGACCGCCCACCAGCAGGGCCTGGGGCTGGCCCGCGGCGTCCCGCACCGGCTGCAGCGCCAGCAGCACCAGGGCGCGGTCTTCCGTGGCGCGGGCATCGGGCGCGGCGTTGCGCGTGCTCACCAGCGGGATGTGCAGGCGAGGCAGCAACCGCGGGGCGAGGGCCGCGAGTTCGTCGCGCGAGAGGCGCACGATCTGCGCGGACCTTGCGGGCGTCGTCGCGGCCGTTTGCAGCAGCGACGCCACACCGGCGGGCAGGGTGGCGCTCGGGTCGTCCTGGCGCATGAGCAGCAGGAAGTCCAGCCCCAGCTCCTGCCGGTCGGCCGCCAGGCGTGCGGCCAGGTCACCACCGGCCATGGCCTGCAGCAGGCGCTGCGAACGCGCCACGCCGCGCGTGCCGCTGCCCACCTCGGCCAGGGTCTGGTCGAAGTAGCCGCGCGCCACGGCCAGATCGCTGCGCACCTTGGTGATCAGCAGACGGTCGTAGGTGACGCTGCTCCACACCGCGATGGCCAGCACCAGGAGGGGGAACACCACCAGCAGCGGCAGCAGCGCCATGGCCAGCAGCTTGTTGCGCACCGAGGTGGCGAGCCAGCGCGGTGTGGGCAGCTTCATCAGCGGCCGAACGCCTGTGAGCCATGACCCCACTCGGCCACGCGCCGCTCCAGCGTGCGGCGCGACACGCCCAGCAGTTCGGCCGCGCGGGTCTTGTCGCCCTGCACCGAGTCGAGCACGCTGAGGATGTGCTGCTTCTCGAGCGTCGCCAGATCCATGGGGGCCCCTGCCTCGGTGCCGGCGCTGCGCACAGGGTCCCCGGGGTAGAGGGCCGAGATGTTGAGCGAACCGAGGATGAGCGAGCGCTCGATCAGGTTGCGCAGCTCGCGCACATTGCCCGGCCAGTCGTACTGCGCGAGGTAGTCGAGCTCCTGCGCACTGATCGCCAGCGGCGCCACGCCGAGCGCGGGCGCGAGCTGCTCCATGAAGTGCTGCACCAGGGCCGGGATGTCGGCCTTGTGCTCGCGCAGTGGTGGCAGGCTCAGCTCCACCACCTGCAGCCGGAAATACAGGTCCTTGCGGAAGCGGCCCGCGGCCACCTCGTCCGCCAGGCGGCGGTTGCTCGCGGCCATGATGCGCAGGTTCAGCGGCACCAGCTGTTCGCTGCCCACCGGGCGGATCTTCAGGTCTTCGATGGCCCGCAGCAGCGTGGCCTGGATCGGCAGGGGCAGTTCGGCCACTTCGTCGAGGAACAGCGTGCCCCCCTGTGCGTAGTGGAACAGGCCCTCGCGCGCCCGCGCAGCGCCGGTGAACGCGCCGCGGGCGTGGCCGAAGAGTTCGCTCTCCATCAGCTCGGGCGAGACGGCGGCGCAGTTGAGCGGCACGAAGGGGCCGTTGGCCCGCGGGCCGTTGGCGTGCAGGGTGCGGGCCACCAGCTCCTTGCCGGTGCCGGACTCGCCCTGCAGCAGCACGGTGCTGTCCACCGGTGCCACGCGAGCCACCGAGGCGCGCAGCCGCTGCATCGCTTCGGACGCGCCCACCAGCGCCTGGTTGCGGCCGTTGGAGCTGGCCACCGCGCGGCGCAGCACGAAGTTCTCGCGCCGCAGCCGCGAGCGCTCGAAGCAGTGCTTCACGGCGTTGAGGATCTGGGGTACGCGGAAGGGCTTGAGGATGAAGTCCGACGCACCGGCGCGCAGCGCCTCGATGGCGGTGTCCAGGTCGGCAAAGGCCGTGATCAGGATGACCTCGCCGCTGAAGCCCTGCTCGCGCAACTCCTTGAGCCAGGTCACACCGCTCTTGCCGGGCAGCGAGATGTCGAGGATGACCAGGTCGGCGTGGTGGCCGTGCAGCCAGTCGGCGCCTTCCTCGGCGCTGGTGGCGCTCATCACGAAGTGGCAGCGTGGCGCCAGCGTCTTGACGAGGAAATTGAGCATGCCCTGCTCGTCGTCCACGACCAGGATGGACCAGTCGGGCCAGCCTTCAAGGCCTTTGTCGGGGGAGGAGATAGGCGCAGGTGAGGTGTCCACCCGGCGGCATTCTACGGAGGAGGTGGAGCAATTCACTCGGATATTGGCGCCGATCCGACAACGTGGCCCGCCGGAGCAGCGGTGATGGTGGGATGTGGGTCGCGACAAATTGTCGCGACTGGCCTCGACAGCTTGTCGGCGTGATGGGCGACTGCGGTGCCTGAGGTGCGGGTATTCCCTTGAATTCGGATGTTTCAAGGGCGATCAAGCGCCCCGGATACCGTCACAGGTGCTGGTGTCGGGTTGGCATGGTTCTCGCTGGGTTGTCGTCGCTTTCATGCCGGCGCAAATGGGGCGCGTCGGCCGGGCTGTCAACCCGCTCCGGCGCTGAGGGTCGGCACATGGCGTCGGCTTGCGCCGGCACTGGGCCTTGGTTAGATTCCACATATGCAAAAAGTCCACATGATGTGCCGTGCACGCCAGCCGGACGTCGTTCCACAGGAGACACGCATGAGCAAGCCCCAACCCGAATCCCGCGGCCGCCTGAGCCGCCGCACGCTGTTTGCGGGCGCTGGCACCGTCGGTGCGCTGGCCGCTGCGACCAGCCTGTTGCCCTCAGTGCAGGGCACGCCCGAACCCGAGGCTGCCGCCCGCCCGGCTCCCGAGCGGGGCGGTGGCTACAGCCTGACCGATCACGTCAAGCAGTACTACAAGACCACCCGGATCTGAACCCGAGGAGCCCCACGATGTTGCTCACCAAAAAAACCGCGGGCGCGGCCGCCACTGGCCGCAGCCACGCCTTTGTTCACAGCCTGCAGCGCGGCCTGGCGTCGGCGCTGCCCACCATGGACCGCCGGTCCTTCCTGCGCCGCTCGGGTCTGGGTGTCGGCGTCGGCATCGCCGCCTCGCAGCTGACCCTGGTCAAGAAGGCCAAGGCCGCTGCGGGTGGCTCGATCGACGGCACTGGAAAAATCGAGGTCCGCCGCACCGTCTGCACCCACTGCTCGGTGGGCTGTGCGACCGACGCCATCGTGGAGAACGGCGTCTGGGTGCGCCAGGAGCCGGTGTTCGACTCGCCGATCAACCTGGGATCGCACTGCGCCAAGGGCGCGGCCCTGCGCGAGCACGGCCACGGTGAATACCGCCTGCGCTATCCGATGAAACTGGTCGACGGCAAATACCAGAAGATCAGCTGGGACCAGGCGCTGGACGAAATCACCGCCAAGATGAAGGCGCTGAAGGAAGCCAGTGGCCCGGATTCGGTCTACTTCATCGGCTCGTCCAAGCACAACAACGAACAGGCCTACCTGCTGCGCAAGTTCGTGAGCTTCTGGGGCAGCAACAACTGCGACCACCAGGCGCGCATCTGCCACTCCACCACGGTGGCCGGCGTCGCGAACACCTGGGGTTACGGCGCGATGACCAACTCGTACAACGACATGCAGAACAGCAAGTGCGCGTTGTACATCGGCTCCAATGCGGCCGAGGCGCACCCGGTGTCCATGCTGCACATGCTGCATGCCAAGGAGAACGGCTGCAAGATGATCGTGGTGGACCCGCGTTTCACCCGCACAGCCGCCAAGGCCGACGAATACGTGCGCATCCGCTCAGGCACCGACATTCCCTTCCTGTTCGGGCTGCTGCACCACATCTTCAAGAACGGCTGGGAAGACAAGCAGTACATCAACGACCGCGTCTATGGCATGGACAAGGTGCGTGAAGAGGTGCTGGCCAAGTGGACGCCGGCGGCCGTCGAAGAGGCCTGCGGTGTCAAGGAAGAGCAGATGGCCAAGGTGGCCAAGATGATGGCCGAAGCCAAACCCGCCACCATCGTCTGGTGCATGGGCCAGACCCAGCACTCGATCGGCAACGCCATGGTGCGTGCATCCTGCATCCTGCAGCTGGCGCTGGGCAACGTGGGCAAGAGTGGTGGCGGCACCAACATCTTCCGCGGCCACGACAACGTGCAGGGCGCCACCGACGTCGGCCCCAACCCCGATTCGCTGCCGGGTTACTACGGCCTGGCCGCCGGCTCCTGGAAGCACTTCGCGGCCGCCTGGGGTGTGGAGTACGACTGGATCAAGGCCCAGTACGCCGAGGGCATGATGGAAAAGCCCGGCATCACCGTCTCGCGCTGGATCGATGGTGTGCTGGAGAAGAACGAGCTGATCGACCAGGAGAACAACCTGCGCGGCGTGTTCTTCTGGGGCCACGCGCCCAACTCGCAGACCCGCGGTCTGGAGATGAAGCGCGCGATGGACAAGCTGGACCTGCTGGTCGTGGTCGATCCCTACCCCTCGGCCACCGCGGCGATGGCCGCCATGCCCGGCAAGCCTGAAGACCTGAACCCCGACCGCGCGGTCTACCTGCTGCCGGCGGCCACGCAGTTCGAGACCAGCGGTTCCTGCACCGCATCCAACCGCTCCCTCCAGTGGCGCGAGAAGGTGATCGACCCGCTGTGGGAGAGCCGCAGCGACCACATGATCATGTACCAGTTCGCGCAGAAGCTGGGCTTCGACAAGGAGCTGTGCAAGAACTACAAGATGCAGCAGGTCAAGGGTCTGGACGAGCCCGTGCCCGAGGACATCCTGCGCGAGATCAACCGCAGCGTCTGGACCATTGGCTACACCGGCCAGAGCCCCGAGCGCCTGAAGGCCCACATGCGCAACATGGGCGCCTTCGACATCAAGACGCTCAAGTGCAAGGGCAAGGTGGTGGACAAGGAAACCGGCTACGACATGTCCGGCGACTACTTCGGCCTGCCTTGGCCCTGCTACGGCACGCCCGAGATCAAGCACCCGGGCTCGGCCAACCTGTACGACACCTCCAGGCACGTGATGGACGGTGGCGGCAACTTCCGCGCCAACTTCGGCGTCGAGCGTGAAGGCGTGAGCCTGCTGGCCGAGGACGGCTCGCATTCGCTGGGTGCCGAGATCACCACCGGCTATCCCGAGTTCGACCACCTGCTGCTCAAGAAGCTGGGCTGGTGGGACGACCTGAGCGATGCCGAGAAGGCCAAGGCCGAAGGCAAGAACTGGAAGACCGACCCGACGGGCGCCATCATCCGCGTGGCCATGGCCCACGGCTGCCACCCGTTCGGCAACGCCAAGGCGCGCGCGATTGTCTGGAACTTCCCCGACGGCATCCCTCAGCACCGCGAGCCGATCTACGGCATCCGTCCCGACCTGGTGGCCAAGTACCCGAGCCACGACGACCAGAAGAACCGCTGGCGCCTGCCCATCCTCTACAAGTCGCTGCAGCAGAAAAACGTCGAGGACAAGGTCCACGAGAAATTCCCGTTCATCATGACCTCGGGCCGGCTGGTCGAGTACGAAGGTGGCGGTGAAGAGACGCGTTCCAATCCCTGGCTGGCCGAGCTTCAGCAGGAGATGTTCATCGAGCTCAACCCGGCCGCCGCGGCGGCGCGCGGCATCCGCAACGGCGAGCGCGTCTGGGTCAGCACCCCCACCGGTGCGCGCCTGAACGTGCAGGCCCTGGTGACCGAGCGGGTGGACGAGCACACGGTGTTCATGCCCTTCCACTTCTCCGGCCGCTGGCAGGGTGAGGACATGAAGGCTTACTACCCGGCCGGCGCCATGCCGGTGGTGCGCGGCGAAGCCATCAACACCGCCACGACCTACGGTTACGACATCGTGACCATGATGCAAGAAACCAAGACGACGGTCTGCAACGTCGAAAAAGCATAAGGAGACGCGCGATGGCACGAATGAAATTCATCTGTGACGCCGAGCGCTGCATCGAGTGCAACGGCTGCGTCACCGCCTGCAAGAACGAGCACGAGGTGCCCTGGGGCGTGAACCGCCGCCGCGTGGTCACGCTCAACGACGGCGTGCCGGGCGAGAAGTCGATCTCGGTGGCCTGCATGCACTGCAGCGACGCGCCTTGCATGGCGGTCTGCCCGGTCAACTGCTTCTACCGCACCGACGAAGGTGTGGTGCTGCACGACAAGGACGTCTGCATCGGCTGCGGCTACTGCAGCTACGCCTGCCCCTTCGGCGCCCCCCAGTTCCCCAGCCAGGGCACCTTCGGTGTGCGCGGCAAGATGGACAAGTGCACCTTCTGCGCCGGTGGCCCGGAGGAGCACGGCAGCGAAGCCGAGTTCGAGAAGTACGGTCGCAACCGCCTGGCCGAAGGCAAGCTGCCGGCCTGCGCCGAGCAGTGCTCGACCAAGGCCCTGCTCGCGGGTGACGGCGACGTGGTGGCCGACATCTTCCGCAGCCGCGTGCTGCGCCGTGGCAAGGGCGCCGAAGTCTGGGGCTGGGGCACGGCCTACGGCACCGCACAGGGAGGGACCAAGTCGTGATGCGCAAGACCCTGACCATCTTCGGGCTGCTGGCGTGCGCCGCGGTCCTCTCCGCCTGCGGCGAGAAGCCCCAGGAAACCACCGGTGTGCGCCAGGACACCGCGCCTTATGCCGGCGTCGGCAAGAGCCAGTACCAGCAGCCGGGATGGACGGTCGGCGACAAGGCCAGCTGGGAGCAGCAGCTCAAGGCGCGGGCCCAGTACGGCATGAACGACTACACCCGCGTCAGCTCTCAGTGAGGAACCGCGCATGAGCCAACCTACCTTTGCCCGACTGCGCGGCTGGGGCGTGGCGCTGTCGCTGGCCGGGACGCTGGGCCTGGTCCACGCACAGGCCGCCAGCACCCCGCCCGACGATCCCGCACCGCCCGCCACCCAGCAGGCGGCCCCGGCCGTGGGCGGCGTCAAGAGCGCGAACATCTTCGAGATCGCGCCCGACGCCAGCTCCGACCCGAACTACGCCAGCCAGACCAATGCCCAGCGCAAGCTGGTGCAGCCCGGCAACAACGCGCCCATGTGGCGCGATGTGGGCAAGGGCGTGACCGGCTACAGCAGCCTGCCGGTGACGCAGGCGCCCGAGGCCGGCAACCTGATCCAGCCCTTCGTGCAGTACCCGGGTTCGCGCCTGACGACTGCGGGCGAGGCCTGGCGCCAGGTGCGCAACAACTGGCTGATCCCCTACGGCGGTGCGCTGCTCTTCATCGTGCTGCTGACGCTGGCTATCTTCTACAAGACCAAGGGCCCGCTGGGTGGCCACCTGCCCGACACCGGCCGCAAGATCGAGCGCTTCACCCCGTTCGAGCGCGCCGCCCACTGGTCCAACGCCGGCGCCTTCATCGCGCTGGCGGTTTCGGGCATCGTCATGGCCTTCGGCAAGTTCTTCCTGCTGCCGGTGATCGGCAGCACGCTGTTTGGCTGGCTGACCTTCGCGCTGAAGAATGTCCACAACTTCGTGGGCCCGCTGTTCGCGGTGTCGCTGCTGATCATCGTGATCACCTTCATCAAGGACAACATCGCCAACGCCGCCGACTTCGTCTGGCTCAGCAAGGCCGGCGGCATGCTGAGTGACAAGGAAGTGCCTTCTCACCGCTTCAACGCCGGTGAGAAGGGGCTGTTCTGGTGGGGCGTGACCATTCCCGGCATCGTGGTGGTGGGCTCGGGCCTGTTCCTGGACAAGCTGCTGCCGGGCATGCTGTACCTGCGTGGCGACATGCAGATCGCCCACATGCTGCATCTGGTGTGCGCGCTGTTGATGATGACGCTCATCATGGGCCACATCTACATGGGCACAGTCGGCGTCAAGGGCGCCTATGGCGCCATGAAGACGGGCTATGTGGACGAGGCCTGGGCCAAGGAACACCACGAGCTGTGGTACGACGACGTCAAGGCCGGCAAGATCCCCGCCCAGCGCAGCAAGTCCGGTCCGGCCGCACCGCTGCAGGCGCCCGCCAAGGCCTGACCCTGAGGACGACACCATGAAGAAGACATTCCTGCTGATGGCGCTGGCCGCCGTGTCCACGGCCACGCTGGCCAAGTTGCCCGCCCCCGTGCTGGACGACGCCGCCAAGGCCAAGGCCGAGGAGGCCAAGGCCAAGACCGCACACGCCGGCAAGGTGGACGCCTACAAGCTCTGCCTGTCGATGGACAAGGCGGCGGCCAACCACCAGAAGACCCTGGCCGCCGCGGGCAAGGCGGCCAAGCCGGCCACGGCCACGCCGCCCTGCGCCGATCCGGGCCCCTTTGTCTGGCCGGCGCCGGCTTCGGCGGCGGCTCCTGCAGCCCCGGCGGCGCCCGCACCTGCCGCGGCAGCCCCTGCCAAGAAGTCCTGACGGCTTTCGCCGCCCGCGCGGCGGCGTATCCTCGACCGCATGAACCTGGCCGATCTGCCCCACGCCGTCGCTCCCGACCAAGCTGCTGCGCTGCGGCCGCGCCTGACGCAGGCCCATGCCGACCTCACCCGCGAGGTGACGGTGGTGGACGAGTCCGGCCAGCCGCGCGCCATCCGCATCCCGGCCGAGCGCGACCTCACGGTCTACGTGGACAAGCGCGAGCTGGTCACCCTCATGACCCTGGGGGCCCACCCCGAATGGCTGGTGCTGGGTTACCTGCTCAACCAGCGGCTGGTGGGCGGCGTGCACGACATCGAGTCCATCACCGTCGACTGGGACGTGGGAGCCGCCGCCGTGGTGACGCGCGCGGGCATCGACCGCATCGAGGAGCGCACCGCACGCCGCGTGGTCACCACCGGCTGTGGCCAGGGCAGTGTGTTCGGTGGCCTGATGGACGATGTGGACCGCATCGTGCTGCCGCCGCAAGCCACGCTGCGTCAGTCGCAGCTGTACGGCATCGTCAACACCATCCGCCTGCACGACAGCACCTACAAGACCGCCGGCTCGGTGCACGCCTGTGCGCTGTTCGTCAACGAAGACCTGCAGCTGTTCGTGGAAGATGTGGGCCGCCACAACGCGGTCGACACCATCGCGGGCTGGATGGCCCTGCAGCAGCCGCTGCCCGCAGGCGAAAAGGTGTTCTACACCACCGGCCGCCTGACCAGCGAGATGGTCATCAAGTCGGCCCAGATGGGGGTGCCGGTGGTGGTTTCGCGCAGCGGCATCACCGAAATGGGACTGCACGTGGCCCAGCGCGTGGGCCTGTGCGCCGTCGGCCGGGCCACGCACAGGCGCTTCCTGTGCTTCTCGCACCCCCAGCGCATCGTCTTCGACGACATGCCGCCCCCCGCGGCATAAACTTGCGGCAGCGCCAGCCCAGGGTGGCTGGCCATTCATTTTTTCGAGTCCCCGTTCATGAGCCGCGACGTCCACATCATCGATCACCCCCTGGTCCAGCACAAACTCACGCTGATGCGCAAGAAGGACACCAGCACCAAGAGCTTCCGCGAGCTGGTGCACGAGCTGTCGGCGCTGCTGGCCTACGAGCTCACGCGCGACATGCCCATGCAGCAGATCGAGATCGAGACGCCGCTGGAGAAGATGATGTCGCCGGTGATCGATGGCAAGAAGATCGTGCTGGCCTCCATCCTGCGCGCCGGCAATGGCTTTCTGGACGGCATGCTGCAGGTGCTGCCCGGCGCGCGCGTGGGCCACATCGGCCTGTACCGCGACCCGGCCACGCTCAAGGCGGTGGAGTACTACTTCAAGATGCCCAGCGGCATGGAGGAGCGCGACGTGATCGTGCTCGACCCCATGCTGGCCACCGGCAACTCGGCTGTTGCCGCGGTGGACCGGCTCAAGGCCACGAACCCGCGCTCGATCCGTTTCGTGTGCCTGGTCACCTGCCCCCAGGGCATCAAGACCTTCCACGACGCGCACCCCGACGTGCCGATCTACACCCCGGCGGTGGACCGTGAGCTCAACGAGCATGGTTACATCGTGCCGGGTCTGGGCGACGCGGGCGACCGGATCTTCGGCACGAAATAAGGCCCACCCCCATCGCCGGCTCACTGCGTGTAGCCGGCTCCGCCCCTCAAGGGGCAACGCGAGCGGCCTGGCGGAGCCAGTTCCGCCGCGTTCTCGAACCGGACACGCGCTCCGGCTGTGTTTCGTGCATATCCATACGGTCGCGCGCGGTTGATGCGCTTGGGGTAAGGTCGCCAGATGGCTGCTGCTCCTGATTCCCTTCCGGTGTCGTTCTGGTCCCTGGGCTGGCGTTCACTCTGGCGCGACTGGCGCGCGGGCGAGTTGCGGCTGTTGCTGCTGGCGGTGACGCTGGCGGTGGCGGCGCTGACGGCGGTGGCTTTTTTTGCCGACCGGCTGCAGGGTGGCCTGCAGCGCGACGCGCGGGCGCTGATCGGTGGCGACGCGGTGATCCAGAGCGACCAGCCGGCACCCCCGGCGTTTGCCGCCAAGGCCGCCGAGCTGGGCTTGCAGACGGTGCAGACCCTGAGTTTCCCGACCATGGGCAGGGCGCGGGACGAAGAGGGCGGCGCGGCGCGCCTCGTGGCGCTCAAGGTGGTGGCACCCGGGTATCCGCTGCGCGGCAGCCTGCGCGTGGCCGACGGCCCCGAGGCGGCCGACGCGCCCACCCGCGACATTCCCGCCCCCGGCACGGCCTGGGTCGACGCGGCCCTGCTGTCGGCGCTGCAGCTCCAGATCGGCCAGCCGCTGCTGCTGGGCGACGCGAGCCTCACGCTGGCCAAGGTGATCGTGGTCGAGACCGACCGCGGCGCCGGCTTCATGAGCTTCGCGCCGCGCGTCATGATCAATGCCGCCGACCTGCCCGCTTCCGGCCTGGTGCAGCCGGCCAGCCGCGTCGGCTACCGGCTGGCGGTGGCGGGCGCCGACCCCGCAGTGAAGCAGTACGTGGCCTGGGCAGAGGCCGAACTGAAGAAACCGGAGATTCGCGGGTTGCGGCTGGAGTCGCTCGAAGGCGGCCGGCCCGAGATGCAGCAAACGCTGGAACGCGCCGAAAAATTCCTCAACCTGGTGGCGCTGCTGGCGGCCCTGCTGTCGGCGGTGGCGGTGGCCATCGCGGCGCGCGGCTTTGCCCAGCGCCACCTGGACGACTGCGCCATGATGCGCGTGCTTGGCCTGTCGCAGGGCACCATGGCGCGCGCCTACGCCTTCGAATTCACCGTGGTCGGCCTGGTGGCCAGCGGCCTGGGGGTGCTGGCGGGCTTCGGGTTGCATTACGTGTTCGTGCTGCTGCTCTCCGGGCTGGTCGAGTCGGCGCTGCCGGCCGCGACGTTCTGGCCGGTGCTGCTGGGCCTGGGCATGGGCCTGACGCTGATGATGGCCTTCGGCCTGCCGCCGGTGCTGCAGCTGGCGCAGGTGCCGCCGCTGCGGGTGATCCGGCGCGACGTCGGCCAGCTCAAGCCCGCCACGCTGGCGGTGCTGGGCCTGGGTGTGGCAGGCTTTGCGGTGCTGCTGCTGGCCGCCAGCCGCGACCTCAAGCTCGGCGGCATCGCGGTCGGTGGTTTTGCCGCCGCGGTGGCGGTGTTTGCGCTGGTGAGCTGGGCGGCGGTCTGGCTGCTGCGCCGCAGCGTCAACGAGAGCACCGCGCCGCGCGCGCTGGTGCTGGCCACGCGCCAGCTCTCCGCCCGGCCGGCCTACGCCGTGGTGCAGATCAGCGCGCTCGCGGTGGGGCTGCTGGCCCTGGTGCTGCTGGTGCTGCTGCGCACCGACCTGATCGCCAGCTGGCGCAACGCCACGCCGCCCGATGCGCCCAACCGTTTCGTCATCAACATCCAGCCCGAGCAGGCCGATCCGTTCCGGCAGGCACTGACCGACGGCGGCATCGGCCAGTACGACTGGTATCCGATGATCCGCGGCCGCCTGGTGAGCGTGAACGGCGCCGCGGTGCAGCCGGAGAACTTCGAGACCGACCGCGCCCAGCGCCTGGTCGAGCGCGAGTTCAACCTCTCGCACAGCGCCCAGCCGCCGGTCCACAACGACATCGTCGCCGGCCGCTGGACGCCGGAGGAACAGGACGGGCTCAGCGTGGAGGAAGGGCTGGCCAAAGAACTGGGTCTCAAACTCGGCGACCGGCTCGGCTTCGAGATGGCCGGCATTCCGGTCGAGGGCCGCATCACCAGCCTGCGCAAGGTCGACTGGGGTTCGATGCGGGTGAACTTCTTCGTGCTGTTCCCGGTGTCGCAGCTGCCCGATCTGCCCACCACCTACATCAGCGCCTACCGCGTGCCCGATGCCAACAAAACCTTTGACAACGCGCTGGTGCGCCAGTTTCCGAACATCACCAACGTCGACATGAGCCAGACCATTGCGCAGGTGCAGCGCGTGCTGGGTCAGGTGATCAGCGCGGTGGAGTTCCTGTTCGGATTTGCGCTGGCGGCTGGTCTGGTGGTGCTGCTGGCCACGATCACGGCCACACGCGGCGAGCGCGAGCGCGAGTTCGCGGTGCTGCGCGCGGTGGGCGCGGGTTCGAAGCTGCTGCGCGACGTGCAGCGGGTCGAGCTGCTCGGCGTGGGCCTGCTGGCGGGCGTGCTCGCGTCGGTGGTGGCCATCGCCGTCGGCTGGGCGCTGGCGAAATACGCCTTCGAGTTCAGCTGGCAGCCGTCCCCCTGGGTGCCGCTGGCCGGCGGCCTGGCGGGCGGCGTGCTGGCGCTGGCGGCGGGCTGGTGGGGCCTGCGCAGCGTGTTGCGCACGCCGGTGGTCGAAACGCTGCGTCGAGCTGCAGTCTGAACTTCAAACAACATGAACGAACAAGAAACGTCCGTCCCCGTATCCCCCGCCACACCGTTCGAGTGGATCGGCGGCGAAGCCCGTGTGCGCGCCCTGGTCGACCGCTTCTACGACCTGATGGACATCGAACCGGGTTACCACGAGCTGCGGGTGGCGCACGGCAGCACGCTGGACGATGCGCGCCAGAAGCTGTTCTGGTTTCTCTGCGGCTGGCTCGGCGGCCCCTCGCACTACGAAGACCGCTTCGGCCACCCGCGCCTGCGCATGCGGCACATGCCCTTCAAGATCGGCATCGTCGAGCGCGACCAGTGGCTGGCCTGCATGGACCAGGCGATGGGCGAAACCGGCGTGCCCGAAGTCCTGCGGACACGTCTGAGGGACAGTTTCTTCAAGACCGCCGACTGGATGCGGAACACGCCGCAGTGAGTCGGCGGGACCTCAACGCCCCACTGGCTTGAGCAGCACCACCAAGGCCCCGGCGCCACCTTCGGCCGGCCGCGCCTGCACGAAGGCCAGCACTTCCTTCTTTTGCACCAGCCAGCGCTGCACCCGGCCCTTGAGCACCGGCGTGCGCCCTGGCGAGCCCAGCCCCTTGCCGTGCACCACGCGCACACAGCGCAGACCCAGCTGGTGTGCCTCGCGAATGAAGCGACCCAGCACCTCGCGCGCCTCGTCGGTGCGCAGGCCGTGCAGGTCGATGTGTTTCTGGATGCTCCAGTGGCCCTCGCGCAGTTTGCGCGTCACATCCGGACCCAGGCCCGGTCGGCGGTAGCTCAGCGCCTCGTCGGTGTGCAGCAGGGTCTCCACGTCGAACTCGTCCGACAGCGCCTCGCGCATCACCGCGTGCTCGTCGAGCTGCCGCTGTCGCGGCTCGGTCGACACCGGCGCGGGCGGATGGACCACCCGACGCTGGTGGGGCAGGGGCCGCACCGGACCGACCGCCAGTTCAAACAGGCGCTTTTCGCGGTCCATGCGCAGCGCGTGCAGGCGCTCGGCCTCGCGCGCCGCGGCTTCGGCCGCCGCCCGCTGGGCGATCACCTTCTGCAGCGTCTTGAGGTCGGCGAGGGCGCGCACTTTCATGGTGGCGCAATTCTCGCCCAGGGGGCATGACCTGTCAGACCAGGCCCATTTCGGCCATCGAGGCGGCCTGGTCGCGGGTGACGATGAAGTGGTCCAGCACCCGCACGTCCACCAGCGCCAGTGAGGCCTTGAGCGACTGCGTCAGCGATTCGTCGGCGCGCGACGGGCGGGCTTCGCCACTCGGGTGGTTGTGGGCCAGTACCACGGCGGCTGCATGGTGGTGCAGGGCGCGCAGCACCACTTCGCGCGGATAGACCGAGGTCTGCGACAGGGTGCCGCGGAACAGCTCCTCCAGCGCCAGCAGCCGGTTCTGGCTGTCGAGGAACAGCACGCAGAACACCTCGTGCGCGCGGGCGCCCAACTGCAGTTGCAGGTACTCGCGCACTGCTTTCGGGCTGTCGAACAGCGGGCGCTGCTGCAGCTCCTGCGCCAGCGCCCGGCGGGCCAGTTCCAGCACCGCCACCACCTCGGCCCGTTTCGCCGGCCCCAGACCCTTGACGGTTTTGAGTGCCTCCGCGCTGGTGTGCAGCAGCCCGCCGACACCGCCGAAGCGGTCGAGCAGTTCCTGTGCGAGCTGGATCACGTGTTTGCCGCTGATGCCAGTGCGCAGCAGCAGCGCCAGCAGCTCGGCGTCGCCCAGTGCGCCGGGGCCCCGGCTGAGCAGTTTTTCGCGCGGGCGCGCGTCGGCAGGCAGGCTCTTGAGCCCGGTGGCGGCCAAACCATTCATCTGTGTGTACTCCCTGTTGCCGCCGGGGCGGTCGCCGGTTTTTACAATAGAGGCCCTCGCCCGGCGCCGTCGTCCGGGTCGTCCTGTGCGCGCTGCGTCCGCCGCACCCCCTGTTTCATCCCCCATTTGTCCATGACACACGTCCAAGAAGGCTCCTTTCTCACCCTGCACTACCGCCTGTCCGGCCCCCAGGGCAAGGTGGTGATCGACACCTTCGAGCAGGGCCAGCCCGCCACCCTGAGCCTGGGCGCCGGCGAGCTCTCGCCCGCCATCGAGCAGCGCCTGATCGGCCTGGAAGAGGGCACGACCACGGTGATCGACCTGGCCGCTGGCGAGGCCTTCGGCGAACGGCAGCCCGAGATGGTCCAGTGGGTCGCGCGCAAGTTGCTCAACGAACTGGGCGACCCGCACGAGAAGTACACCGCGGGCGACGTGGTGCAGTTCCCCACACCCGACGGTCTGGGCCAGTACGCCGGTTCCGTGGTCGAGGTGCGCGAGGACGGTGCGGTGCTGTTCGACTTCAACCACCCGCTGGCGGGTCAGCCGGTGAAATTTGAAGTCCAGCTGATCGGAGTGCTCTGATGAGCGAGATCCTTCTGGCGGAGCCGCGCGGGTTCTGTGCCGGTGTGGACCGCGCCATCGAGATCGTCGAGCGCGCGCTGGCCAAGTTCGGCCGGCCCATCTACGTGCGCCACGAGATCGTGCACAACACCTACGTGGTCAATGACCTGAAGGAGAAGGGCGCGATCTTCATCGAGGAGCTGGACGAGGTGCCGCCCGGTGCCACGCTGGTGTTCTCGGCCCACGGCGTGAGCCAGGCCGTGCAGAAGGAGGCCGAGCGGCGGGGCTTCCGCATCTTCGACGCCACCTGTCCGCTGGTGACCAAGGTGCACGTCGAGGTGGCCAAGCTGTTCAAGGAGGGCTACGAGTTCCTGATGATCGGCCACAAGGGCCACCCCGAGGTGGAGGGCACCATGGGCCAGCTCAGCGAAGGCATCCACCTGGTCGAAGACATCGACGACGTGGCCAAGGTGCAGCCGAAGCAGACCGAGCTGCTTGCGGTGGTGACGCAGACCACGCTGAGCGTGGACGACACGGCGGGCATCCTGGCCGCGGTGAAGGCGCGGTTCCCGAAGGTGCGCGAGCCCAAGCAGCAGGACATCTGCTACGCCACGCAGAACCGGCAGGACGCCGTCAAGCTGCTGAGCCCGCAGGTGGACATCGTCATCGTGGTCGGCAGCCCGACCAGCAGCAACAGCAACCGCCTGCGCGAAGTGGCCCACCGCCTGGGCACCGAGGCCTACATGGTCGACAACGCCAGCGAGCTGAAGGCCGAATGGTTCAATGGCAAGCAACGTGTGGGCCTGACGGCTGGTGCCTCGGCGCCCGACATCCTGGTGCAGCAGGTGATCGACCGCCTGCGCGAACTCGGCGCGATTTCGGTGCGCAAGCTCGACGGTATCACCGAGACCATCAAGTTCCCGCTGCCCAAGGGGCTGAAGATCGACGGCGAGGGCGCCATCGACCATCTGCACTGAACCCGGTCCCTACAATTCCCCCATGCTAGACATCCTCCAACTCCGCAAAGACCTGGACGCCGTCGTCGCGCGCCTGGAAACCCGCAAGAACCCCCAGCCCTACCTCGACGTGTCCGCCTACCAGGCGCTGGAACACGAGCGCAAGGCGCTGCAGACCCGCACCGAAAGCCTGCAGGCCCAGCGCAACAGCCTTTCCAAGCAGATCGGCATGCTCAAGGGCAAGGGACAACACGCCGAGGCCGACGCGGTGATGGCCCAGGTGGGCGAGATGAAGGCCGAGCTGGAAGCCTCGGCCGCGCGGCTGGACGTGATCCAGGGCGAGCTGCAGACCCTGCTGCTGGCCGTGCCCAACCTGCCGCACGAGAGCGTGCCGGTGGGCGCGGGCGAAGAGGGCAATGTGGTGGTGCGCCAGTGGGGCACACCGAAGACCTTCGACTTCCCGGTCCGCGACCACGTGGACATCGGCGAGAAGCTCGGCCTGGACTTCGACACCGGCACCAAGCTGGCCGGCTCGCGCTTCACCTTCATGCGCGGCCCAATTGCCCGCCTGCACCGCGCGCTCGCCCAGTTCATGCTGGACACGCAGACCCAGCAGCACGGCTACACCGAGTGCTACACGCCCTACATCGTCAACGCCGACACCCTGCGTGGCACCGGCCAGCTGCCCAAGTTCGAGGCCGACCTGTTCGCGGCGAACAAGGGCGGGCAGGAGGGCGCTGAGGAGAACCAGGCGCTGTACCTGATTCCGACCAGCGAGGTGACGCTGACCAACGTGGTGCGCGACACCGTGCTGGCCGAGGCCGACCTGCCGATCAAGATGACGGCGCACACGCCGTGTTTCCGCTCCGAGGCGGGCAGCGCCGGACGCGACACGCGCGGCATGATCCGCCAGCACCAGTTCGACAAGGTGGAAATGGTGCAGATCGTGCACCCCGAGAAGAGCTACGAGGCGCTGGAAGAGATGACCGGCCACGCCGAGGCCATCCTGCGGGCGCTGGGCCTGCCCTACCGGGTGATGAGCCTGTGCACGGGTGACATGGGCTTTGGCGCCAGCAAGACCTACGACCTGGAGGTCTGGGTGCCGGCGCAGGGCACCTACCGCGAGATCAGCTCGGTGTCCAACTGCGAGGCCTTCCAGGCGCGTCGCCTGCAGGCGCGCTTCAAGAACGCCCAGGGCAAGAACGAGCTGGTGCACACCCTCAACGGCTCCGGCCTCGCCGTGGGGCGTGCGCTGGTGGCGGTGCTGGAAAACTTCCAGAACGCCGACGGCAGCGTGACCGTGCCCGTGGTGCTGCGGCCCTACATGGGTGGCCTGGAGCGCATCGGCGGCTGAGCCGGGCCATCAATTCAGCCGGAACCCCTTCGCCTGCATGCAGTGGCGAACCAGTTCTTCGGCCTGGTCGCCCTTGATCTTGGCAAGTCCGGTCTGGAACTTGCACTCCGACTCCACGTTGGCGGTGTCGAAGGCGCTCACACCTTCCTTCTGCCATTGCCGCTTGGTCGATGAGCACGCCGCCAGGGCGATGAGGACGGCGATGGCGAGCGGCAAACGGTACACGGGGCCTCCGGGGCGGACATTCGGGCAACAAGGGGAGCGCGCATTGTGCCCGCGGCGCTCCGGCCGGCCGCCATTCCCCGCCCCAAAAAACGGGATCAAGCGTGAATAAACAACGCCGGGTCCACCGAGGTCCGGTTGAGCAGCACACTCCAGTGCAGGTGCGGGCCGGTGACGCGGCCGGTGGCGCCCACCGCGCCCAGCGGCTGGCCGGCCGCCAGCGAATCGCCCGCCCGCACATCGGTGCGGCTGAGGTGGCACAGCATGGACAGCAGGCCACCGCCATGGTCCAGCCAGACGGTCTGGCCGTTGAAGAAGTAGTCGCCCGTGTCGGCCACCCGGGCCGCCAGCGGGGCCACCACCGGCGTGCCGGTCGCGGCCGCGATGTCCATGCCGCTGTGGGGCTGGCGCGCCTGCCCGTTGAACACGCGCCGCAGCCCGAAGGAGCTGGAGCGGCGCCCGTCCACCGGCGCCTGCATGCGCAGGTCGCGCGGCACCGGTTCGGTGAAGCGGGCGATGACGGCCTGCTGGTGGAGCCGTTCGCGCTCGTGCCGCGCCAGGTCCTTGGACGAGAGTTCGACCGTGCGTGGGGCCACCGTCAGGCGCTGCTCGGCGTAGGCCTTGGGGCCGATCCGGTAGGGCAGGGCGCGCCGACCCCCACCGGTCTCAACCTCGATCTGTGCGTCCCCGGGGGTGGCCGACAGCGGTATACCGACCAGCGCGGTCCAGCCCGCCGGATCGCCCACCACCAGCAGGGGCGCCTCGCCGGCCCAGGCCCTGGGCCGGTCCGTGGCTGGGCCGAGGGCCAGCCGGGCCACGCCGCCGGGCACGGCCGATGCCTGTGGCCAGTCGGTGGTCGGCAGACCTGTGGTGTCGGCCCGGGCCACGCTGAGCGCACCCAGACCCATGGCGGCCAGGGTGCCGAGCACCTGGCGGCGGGAGCGCGTGGGCCGCGTCATGCGGCCGTCCAGGCGCCACCGGCCTGCGCCGAGCGGATCACCGCGTCGACGAAGCGCATGCCCATCCAGCCGTCGTGCGCGTTGGGGAAGTGCAGGGCCAAGGGGTCGGGGTTCTGGCCGGTGCGCCGCGCCGCGATGGCCTCGGCCGCGTCCGAATAGAGGTTGGCGAAGGCCTCGGGGAAGCCCTCGGGGTGGCCGGCGGCCACGCGGGTGCCGCGCAGCGCCAGCGGCAGGGCGCCCGGGCCGCGCGGCGTCAGGCGCTGGGCGGGGGCGTCCAGCGGCTTGAAGTCCAGCACCTGCGGATGTTCCTGCTGCCATTCGAGCGAGCCGCGCGAGCCGCTGACGCGGATGCGCAGGCCGTTCTCCACCCCTGCGGCGGCCTGGGTGACCCAGAAGCTGCCGCGCGCACCGCCCGCCATGCGCAGCAGCACACCGGCGAAGTCGTGCGCGCTGCGCTCGGGCACCACGCAGCCGAGCTCGGCCGCGACCTCCCCGACCTCCAGCCCGCTGATGAAGCGCAGCAGCTGGTGGGCGTGGGTGCCGATGTCGCCCATCACCAGCGAAGGGCCGCCGCGCGCCGGGTCGGCCTTCCAGGCCACGCGGCCGGGGCCGGGCTTGGCACGCCCGCCCTGCACGTACTCCACCTGCACCAGACGGATCTCGCCGAGCTGGCCGTCGGCCACCATGGCGCGCGCCTGGCGCACCATGGGGTAACCGCTGTAGTTGTGGGTCAGGCAGAACACCCGGCCGCTGGCCTGGACCTTCTCGAGCAGCGTCTGCGCCTCCGCCAGGGTGTTGGTCATGGGCTTGTCGCAGATGACGTCGAAGCCGTGCTCCAGCGCCGCCATCGCAGCGGGAAAGTGGCCGTCGTTGGGCGTCATGATCGCGACCGCGTCGATGCCGTCGGGGCGCTGCGATTCGACCGCCAGCAGGGTGGACAGATCGGGGTGGCAGCGGTCCGGGGCCAGGCCCATCGCCAGGCCGGCGGCCACCGAGCGCTGCGGGTCGGACGAGAGCACGCCGGCGACGATGTCGTAGCGGTCGTCCAGGCGGGCTGCCATGCGGTGGATGGGCCCGATGAAGGAGCCCGGGCCGCCGCCGATGACAGCGAGGCGAATGCGGCGCCCGAGCAGGGCGATGACGGGGTTGAGGTCGTTCACGGCAGGATCTAGAGAGGAAAGAACAAGAAACGACCTCCAGCATACGCAACCAAGGTGACAGCCGGCGGGCCTGCCACCGGTGATCCCCTCTGGCCGGACGAAGTCTTTCGGCGTACAAGCGGGGTCCATTCCAACACAGAGGAGTCCTGCCATGGCCGTTGCTTCCCGTCGCCTGCTGCTGTCGCTGTCCCTGGTGCTGCCCCTGGTGTCGTTGCCCGCCGCCGCGTTCACGCAGAACGTGTCGGTGCGCGACGACGACACGGCCGGTCCGTTCCCGAGCAACCGCCACACGGTGGTCGACTTCGGCAACGCGACCTTCCGCCGCGTCAACCTGCCCCGGCCCGACTGCGCGGTGCGGGTGAGCGACTGCCAGGACATCGACGTGATCAACACGCTGGACGGCTTCTCGACCCAGCCGCGCATCACGGTGCCGTTCACCGGCGACATCGATGTGGCCTCGGTCAGCAGCGAGACCGTGTTCCTCTACAACCTGGGCGACACGCAGACCCTGCGCGGTTTCGGCCAGAAGGTGGGCATCAACCAGGTGCTGTGGGACCCGGCCACGCGCACGCTGGTGTTCGAGCCCGACGAGCTGCTGGCCGAGCGCTCGCGCTACGTGCTGGTGGTGACCAACGGCGTGCGCGACACCAGGGGCCGGCGCATCGTGCCCGGTGCCGCGCTGGGCGGCGGGCGCCACCGCGCCGAACACCACCGCGAGATGCACGAAGGGGCGTCGGCGGTGCGCCTGGGGCGCGGGCTGGCGGTGGCGGCGGCCTCGGTGTTCACCACGCAGAGCGCCACCGGGGACCTGGTGAAGGTGATGCGCCGCATCAAGGCAACGAACCCGGCGCCGGTGGACTTCATGATCGGCAGCGCGGCCGGCGCACCGGTGCGCGCGGTGTTTCCGCTGAACGGTGTGGCGGCGGTCGACCTGCAGCGCCAGGTCGGGGCCGCCCCGGGCGCGCTGGCGCCGCAGGCCGTGCCGCTGGGTGCGCTCTATGTGGTGCCCGGCGCCGTCGGCCTGATCGCCTACGGCCGCTACCAGTCGCCCAACTACCTCGCCGCCGGCCAGTACATCCCCGCGACCCCGACGCTGGTGGGCCGGCCGCAACCGCAGGGCACGAACGAGCTGGTGTTCCAGCTCTTCCTGCCGGCCGGCGCCAAACCCGCGGCGGGCTGGCCGGTGGCCATCTTCGGCCACGGTTTCACCGACAGCATGTTCGGCGCGCCGTGGACGGTGGCCTCCGTGCTGGCCTCGCGCGGCATTGCGACGCTGTCGATCAACGTGGTGGGCCACGGCGGCGGCGCGGCCGGCGTGCTCAACCTGACCACCGCCGGCGGTGTGGTGTCGGTGCCTTCCGGCGGCCGCGGCTTCGACCAGGACGGCAACGGCGCCATCGACAGCACCGAGGGATCGAGCGCCGCGCCGCCGCGCACCGCGGTCTCCAGCCGCGACGGCTTGCGCCAGACCGCCATCGACCTGATGCAGCTGGTGCGCCAGGTGGAGGCGGGCATCGATGTCGAAGGCGATGGCAGCGCCGACCTGGACGCCCAGCGCATCTACTACGCCGGCCAGTCCTTTGGCGGCATCTACGGCACCATCCTGCTGGGCGTCGAGCCGTCCATCCAGGCGGGTGTGCCCAATGTGCCGGGCGGTTCGATCACCGAGGTGGCGCGGCTGGGCGCGTTCCGCGGCCTGACCGGCTTTGCGCTGGCCACCCGGGTGCCGCAGCTGCTGAACCTGCCGCCGTCGGCCAGCCTGCCGGTGCCGTTCAACTTCTTCGAGAACATGCCGCTGCGCGACCTGCCGCCGGTGGTCAACAACGTGCCGGGCGCAATGGAGATCGCGCAGGTGATCGACCGCTGGGAGTGGGTGCAGCAGGCGGGCAACCCGGTGTCCTACGCCCACCTGATCCGCCAGCAGCCGCTGCCGGGCAGCGCGGCCAAGCCGGTGATCCTGCAGATGGCCAAGGGCGACCAGACGGTGCCCAACCCGACCACCACCGCCATCGTGCGCGCCGGTGGCCTGCAGGCGCAGACCACCTACTTCCGCAACGACCTGGCCTTCGCCGCGAACCCGGCGGTGCCGAAGAACCCGCACACCTTCCTGACCGGGCTGGCGAGTCCGGCGGGACCGACGATCGCGGTGCTGGCGCAGACGCAGATCGCGGAGTTCTTCCGCAGTGGCGGCAGCCTCGTGATCGACCCCGACGGCCCCGGGCCGCTGTTCGAGGTGCCGCTGGTGCCGCCGCTGCCCGAGGGGCTGAACTTCCTGCCCTGAGGCTGGGCTGGAGCGCCGTCAGAGCGTCTGGCGGTAGCGCTCAAGCATCTGCTCCTGCGTTTCCGCGGCGACCTCCTCGCCGCGGAATTCGCGGATCTGGTCGCGCATCATCTCGGTCATGCTGGGCAGCGCTGAACGCTCGACCTGGTGTTGTGCGTCCCAGAGGTGCGAGCGCATCAGCGCCTTGGCGCAGTGCAGGTAGCAGGCTTGCACGGTGACCCGGATCGCGAGCTTGGGCAGGCGGTGCGGTTCGGCGCAGCGCTGCAGATCGTCCGGGTCGGTGCTGAGCAGGGCGCGGCCGTTCACGCGCAGGGTTTCGTCCACGCCCGGGATCAGGAACAGCAGCCCGACCGGCGCGCCTTCCTCGCCGCCGCGCACGATGTTCTCCAGCGTGTCCAGCCGGTTGTTGCCCGGCGCGTCGGGGATCAGCAGGGTGTGGACGTCCGGCGCGTGCACGAAGCCGGGCGCACCACCGCGCGGTGAGGTGTCCATGCCGTGCGCGGCATCGCCGCTGCCGATCACCACGAAGGGCGAAAGCCCGATGAAGCGGCGCGCGTGAGCGTCGAGCTGCGGAATCTCTTTCTTGGACGAGCGCTCGCGCACCGGGTCGTAGAGCGCGCGCAGGGCGTCGAGGGAGGTCAGGATGTTCATCGCGGGGAGCATACATTTGACGGATGTCTCCTGCCACCCCGGAAGCCGTCGCTCCCTCCTTTCCCCACGCGGTCGCGCGCCAGCGCACGCTGCGCCTGGCGGCGTCCAGCAAGCCCTATGTCGCCCGCGGCGCCGGTCTGGTGCGCTGCAGCGGCTGCCGCCTGCCCGCCACCCATTGCATCTGCGCGCTGCGGCCGGTGGTGCCGTCGAACGCGGGCTTCTGCCTGCTGCTGGGTGACATCGAGGCCCTCAAGCCCACCAACACCGGCTGGCTGATCGCCGACGTGGTGCCCGACACCTGGGCCTTCGGCTGGTCGCGCACCGAGGTCGACCCCGCCCTGCTGGCGCTGCTGGCCGATCCGCAATGGCGACCCCATGTGGTGTTCCCGACCGAGTACGCCGCACCGTCGCGCGCCGTGACGGCGCCGGTGGTGGACGACGGGCGCCGGCCGCTGTTCGTGCTGCTGGACGGCACCTGGTCCGAGGCGCGCAAGATGTTCCGCAAGAGCCCCTGGCTGGACAGCGCGCCGGTGCTGGGGCTGCAACCGGCGCACGCCTCGCGCTACAAGCTGCGACGCTCGGCGCAGGACCACCACTTCTGCACCGCCGAGGTCGCGGCGATGTGCCTGGACCTGGCCGGTGACGCCGCCGCCGCCGACGCGCTGGACGCCTGGTTCGGCCTGTTCAGCGAGCGCTACCTGAGCGCGCGGGGCCACCAGCCGCTGTCGGTGGACAGCGAGGCGACGCAGCGAGTGCGCGCGCTGCCCACGAAGTGAGTTTCGGCGCCGGGCCGCCCCAAGCCGAAACAGCCCCCTCGGGGGGCAGCGACCCGCGCAGCGGCGGAGCGTGGGGGCCTGTTCAGCCAGGGATCTCGGGCTCCACCAGCTGGGCCAGCAGCGCCAGCGTCTCCTGCCAGCCGAGGTAACACATCTCGACCGGAATCGCCGCGGGGATGCCCTCCTGCACGGCCGTCAGCTCGGTGCCGCAGGAGACGGCCTTGAGGCTGATGGTGGTGATCATCTGGCCGGGCAGGTTGGGGTCGTCGAAGAGGTCGGTGTTGACGATCTTCTCGTTCGGCACCAGTTCCAGGTACTTGCCGCCAAAGGCGTGCGTGTGGCCGCTGGAGAAGTTGGTGAACTGCATGCGGTAGACGCCGCCGACGCGCGCGTCCATCTCCAGCACGCGGCCGGTGAAGCCGTGCGGCGGCAGGAATTTGGCCATCGCGTCGGGGTCGAGGAAAGCGCGGTAGACGCGCTCGGGCGGCGCCTTGAGGATGCGGTGGAAGCGGACGGTGCCGGTGCTCATGGGGTTGCTCCTTGGTCGGGGTGTCGGTGAACGGCAAGGCCCAAGGCCTTGGAACGACGACGAAACAGGGCCGCCGTTTTCGACATCCGCGGCCTCAGGTGCCGCAGAAGGTGCGGTAGCCCTGGGTCTGTTCGGGCGTGCCGGGCAGGGCGGCGCTGGCGTCTTCAGTGCGCTCGGTGTACGGGTCGGTCACGATGGCCTGCAGGCGCTCGAAAGGCCGCAGGTCGCCGGACTCGCTGGCGGCGTCCAGTGCGTTCTCGACCAGGTGGTTGCGCGGGATGAACAGCGGGTTGGTGGCGTCCATGCGGGCGGCCACTTCGTGCGCCGGCTCACCCTGCGCGGTCAGGCGCCGCTGCCAGCGCGCCAGCCACTCGCCGGCGACGGCGGGCTGATCGCCCCAGAGCACGAGCCAGTCCTGCGGCGACCCGCGCAGCACGGCCGAGAGACGGCGGAAGCCCAGCGTGAAGTCGACACGGTGCCCGTGCATGAGTTGCAGCAGCTCATTGACCAGGGCGCGGTCGGCCTCGTCGTCGGCGCTGTCGCTGCGCAGGCCTAGCTTGAGGCGGTGCAGGTTGAGCCAGTGCCGGTCGAAAAGCGCGCCGAAGCCGTCCAGCACCCGGGTGGCGGCGGCCACGGCCTGCTCGTCGCCGGTGTGGAACAGTGGCAGCAGGGTTTCGGCCAGCCGCGCGAGGTTCCACTGCGCGATGCCCGGCTGGTTGCCGAAGGCGTAGCGGCCGTGGGTGTCGATGGAGCTGAAGACCGTCTGCGGGTCGTAGGCCTCCAGGAACGCACAGGGGCCGTAGTCGATGGTTTCGCCCGAGACCGTCATGTTGTCGGTGTTCATCACGCCGTGGATGAAGCCGACCGACATCCACAACGCGACCAGTTTCGACTGGCGCTGCACCACGGCCTCGTAGAAAGCGAGGAGCCGGTCCTCGCGGCCGACCAGCGCCGGGTCGTGGCGGGCGATGGCGTGTTCGGCGAGCTGCTGGACGCGTTCGGTGTCGTTGCGCGCGGCGAAGAACTGGAAGCTACCGACGCGGATGTGGCTGGCCGCCACGCGCGTGAGGATGGCACCGGGCAGCGGGCGCTCGCGGCGGATGGTTTCACCGGTGGCCACGGCCGCCAGTGCGCGCGTGGTGGGGATGCCCAGCGCGTGCATGGCCTCGCTGATCAGCACCTCGCGCAGCACCGGCCCGACGGCCGCCTTGCCGTCGCCGCCGCGCGAGAACGGTGTGCGCCCCGAGCCCTTGAACGCGATGTCGCGGCGCTGTCCTCGCGCGTCCAGCACCTCACCCAGCAGCAGCGCGCGACCGTCACCCAGCTGTGGCGAGAAGCCGCCGAACTGGTGGCCGGCGTAGGCCTGCGCAATTGGCGTGGCACCCTCGGGCACGCGGTTGCCCGCGAACACCGCCAGGCCCTCGTCGGACGCCAGGGCATCGGCATCGAGCCCGAGCTCGTCGGCCAGCGTCCGGTTCAGATGCAACCAGCGCGGCGCCGGCACCGCCGCCGGCTGCCAGGGCACGGACATGCCCTCCATCAGCGCGTAGGAGTTGTCGAAGGAGAAGAGGGGGGAGGACACGGGCAGGCCAAGAGCAGGAAAACACTCATTGTGACCAGACCCCAAAAACCTTGAGGAACGCGTGTCTGCCTCCAGGGCACCCGTGGAACCGGCTCCGCCGGGCCACAGGGTGCGTCCCCCCCCTCCCAGCGCCGCAGGCGCGCCAGAGAGGGGGGAAGCCGCGCAGCGGCGCAGGGGGGCGTTACAGCGCTTTCACCACCGCGTCGCCCATCTCCACGGTGCCGACCTTGGTCGTGCCTTCGCTCCAGATGTCGCCGGTGCGCAGGCCCTGGGCCAGCACCTTCTGCACCGCGGCTTCGATGCGCTGGGCGGCTTCTTCCTGGTTGAGCGAGAAGCGCAGCATCATGGCAGCCGACAGGATGGTCGCCAGCGGGTTGGCGATGCCCTTGCCGGCGATGTCGGGCGCGCTGCCATGGCTCGGCTCGTACAGGCCCTGGTTCCTGCTGTTGAGCGAGGCCGAGGGCAGCATGCCGATCGAGCCGGTCAGCATCGAGGCCTCGTCGGACAGGATGTCGCCAAACATGTTGCCGGTGACCACCACGTCGAAGGCCTTGGGCGCCTTGACCAGCTGCATCGCGGCGTTGTCCACGTACATGTGCTGCAGCTCGACATCGGGGTACTGGGCGTGCACCTCGATCATGGTGTCCTTCCAGAACTGGAAGGTCTCCAGCACGTTGGCCTTGTCGACCGAGGTCACCTTCTTGTTGCGCTTGCGCGCCGCCTGGAAGGCGACGTGGGCGATGCGCTCGATCTCGGGCTTGGAATAGCGCATGGTGTCGAAGGCCTCGGGTGCGCCCTTGAACTCGCCATCCGGGGCCTCGCGGCGGCCCCGCGGCTGGCCGAAATAGATGTCGCCGGTCAGCTCGCGAATGATCAGGATGTCCAGGCCCGCGATCAGCTCGGGCTTGAGGCTGGAGGCGCCGACCAGCTGCTCGTAGCAGATGGCGGGGCGGAAGTTGGCGAACAGGCCCAGGTTCTTGCGCAGGCCCAGGATGGCCTGCTCGGGGCGCAGCGGGCGGTCGAGCTTGTCGTACTTCCAGTCGCCGACGGCGCCGAACAGGATGGCGTCCGCTTCCTTGGCGAGCTTGAGCGTGGACTCGGGCAGCGGGTGACCGTGCGCGTCGTAGGCGGCGCCACCGACCAGGGCCGATTCCATCTCGAACTTCAGGTCGAGCGCGTCGAGGACCTTGACCGCTTCGGCGACGATTTCGGTGCCGATGCCATCACCGGGGAGAACTGCGATTTTCATAGGGTGGGTTTGAAGTTGGGGTGAATCACATGGTGTGGGCGAGCCAGGGCTTGGTCGCCAGGCGCTCTTTCTCGAACGCCTCGATCTTGTCCTTGTGGCGCAGCGTCAGGCCGATGTCGTCCAGCCCGTTGATCAGGCAGTATTTGCGGAAGGCATTGACCTCGAAGGGAATCTCTTCGCCCTGCGGCTTGACGATGACCTGGCGCTCCAGGTCGATGGTCAGCTGGTAGCCCGGGAAGGCGAACACTTCGTTGAAGAGCTGGTCCACTTGCGCTTCGCTCAGCACGATGGGCAGCAGGCCGTTCTTGAAGCAGTTGTTGAAGAAGATGTCGGCGTAGCTGGGCGCGATGATGGCGCGGAAGCCGTACTGGTCGATGGCCCAGGGCGCGTGCTCCCGGCTGGAGCCGCAGCCGAAGTTGCGGCGCGTGAGCAGCACCGAGGCGCCCTTGTACCGCGGCTGGTTCAGCACGAAGTCGGGGTTGGGCTTGCGTGCGCTCTCGGGCACGCCGGGTTCGCCCGGCTGGTCCAGGTAGCGCCACTCGTCGAACAGGTTGGGGCCAAAGCCCGTCTTGCGGATCGACTTGAGGAACTGCTTGGGAATGATGGCGTCGGTGTCGACGTTCTCGCGGTCCATGGGGGCCACGAGGCCCTGGTGAATGGTGAATGTCTGCATGGTGTGGGTGTTCAGTTGGTCGCGCCCTTGACGGCTTCGCCGGCTTTCTCCAGCCCGGAGCCGACCGCCTGGCCGGCGGACTTGCCGCCTTCGACGGCCTTGTCCTTGATCTCGATGGCCTTGTCGACCACCACGTCCTTGACCTCGATGGCTTTGTCCTTGACGACGTGGGCGTCCTGTTTGACGCCTTGCACGGTGTTGGTGCTGCAGGCGGCCAGGGACATCAGGGTGGCGGTGGCGAGCAGGGTCTTGAACGAGGACATGGTGGGCTCCTTGGGAAAGTGCTCGGGAAAGACGTTCAGGCGATGGTGCGGATGTCGACGAAATGACCGTGGATCGCGGCGGCGGCGGCCATCGCGGGCGAGACCAGGTGGGTGCGGCCACCGGCGCCCTGGCGGCCTTCGAAGTTGCGGTTGCTGGTGCTGGCGCAGCGCTCGCCCGGCTCCAGCCGGTCGGCGTTCATGGCCAGGCACATCGAGCAGCCGGGCTCGCGCCATTCAAAGCCGGCGGCCTTGAAGATCTCGTGCAGGCCTTCGCGCTCGGCCTGTTCCTTCACCAGCCCGGAGCCCGGCACGACCATGGCCAGCTTGATGTTCTTCGCGACCTTCTGGCCCAGCTTCTTGACGACCGCGGCGGCTTCGCGCATGTCCTCGATGCGGCTGTTGGTGCAGGAACCGATGAAGACCTTGTCGACGAAGATGTCGGCCAGCGGCTTGCCCGGTTCGAGCGCCATGTAGGTCAGCGCCCGCTCCATGGCGCCGCGCTTGCTGGCGTCCTTCTCCTTCTCGGGATCGGGCACGCGGGCGTCCACGCCCAGCACCATCTCGGGCGAGGTGCCCCAGGTGACCTGCGGCAGGATCTGCGTCGCGTCGAGTTCGACCACGGCGTCGAACACCGCATCGGCGTCGGAGTGCAGCGTCTTCCAGTAGGCGACGGCCTGGTCCCATTCCACGCCGGTCGGGGCCAGCGGGCGACCCTTGACGTATTCGATGGTCTTCTCGTCCACGGCCACCAGACCGGCGCGCGCACCGCCTTCGATGGCCATGTTGCAGACCGTCATGCGGCCTTCCATGGACAGCGAGCGGATCGCGCTGCCGGCGAACTCGATGGTGTAGCCCGTGCCGCCGGCGGTGCCGATCTTGCCGATGATGGCCAGCACGATGTCCTTGGCGGTCACGCCCTTGGCGAGCTGGCCCTCGACCTTGACCAGCATGTTCTTGGCCTTCTTGGCCAGCAGGGTCTGCGTGGCCATCACGTGCTCGACTTCCGAGGTGCCGATGCCGTGCGCCAGCGCGCCGAAGGCGCCATGGGTGGAGGTGTGCGAGTCGCCGCAGACCACGGTCATGCCGGGCAGGGTGGCGCCGTTCTCGGGGCCGATCACGTGCACGATGCCCTGGCGCTTGGACATGAAGGGGAAGAACGCCGCAGCGCCGAATTCCTTGATGTTGCTGTCCAGCGTGGTGATCTGTTCCTTGCTGATCGGATCGGTGATGCCGTCGTAGCCCAGTTCCCAGCCGGTGGTGGGCGTGTTGTGGTCGGCGGTGGCGACCACCGAGCTCACGCGCCAGACCTTGCGGCCGGCCTGGCGCAGGCCTTCGAAGGCCTGCGGGCTGGTGACCTCGTGCACGAGGTGGCGGTCGATGTAGAGGACGGACGTGCCGTCTTCCTCCGTGTGGACGACGTGTTCGTCCCAGATCTTGTCGTAGAGCGTGCGTGCCATGGGGTGGGGTTCTCCTGTGGGGCTTGAAATTCTAGGTCGGGGTGGCGGACCCGGCGGGCGGTGTGGACAGGTGGTCCACCAGCAGCCGGGCACTGACGGGCAGGCTGGAAAAGTCGCGCGCCACCAGGTCGATGTGGCGCGTGGCCCAGTCGTCGGTGAGATCGACCGCCTGCAGGTCGCCGGCGCCCTGCATCAGTTCGAAGGCGCGGCGCGGCATCAGGCCGACGCCCAGTCCGTTGTGGATCATGCGGCACATGGCGTCCAGGCCCGAGACGCGGATGCGCAGCCGGATGTTGCGGCCGCTGGCGGTGGCGGCGGCGTGCATGGCACGGTAGATGGAACTGTTGGCGTGCAGGCCGACGTGGTCCCATTCGAGGCTGTCGGCGAAGGCCATGGCCGTGTGTCCGGTCAGCGGATGGCGGGCCGGCACGATCAGCACCAGGCGGTCCTGCCGGTAGGGCAGGGTCTGCAGGCCCTGGATCGGGTCGTCGCCGCCGACATGGCAGATGCCCAGGTCGGCCGCGCCTTCCTGTACCGCCCGCAGCACCTCGGTGGACAGGTGTTCTTCAAGGTCGATCTTGATCGCGTCGTGCGCGCGGATGAAACCGCCCAGGTCTTCGGGCAGGAACTGCACCGTGGCCGAGATGTTGGCGTGCACCCGCACATGGCCGCGCACGCCGTCGGCGTACTCCGAGAGCTCGCCCTGCATCTTGTCGAGGCTGAACAGCACCGAGCGGGCGTGGTGCAGCAGGCTCTGGCCAGCCGGGGTGGGCGTGACGCCGCGTGCGTGGCGCATGAGCAGCGGCGTGCCGACCGTGGTCTCCAGATCCGACAGCCGCTTGCTGACCGCCGACGGTGCCATGAACTCGGTCTCGGCCGCCTTGCCGATGCTGCCGCGCTCGCACACCGCCACGAACAGCTGCAGCGTGGTCAGGTCAAGTCGGCGGGTGAAGGCGCGGTCGGGGGCGTTCATGAGGAAGTCATCGTGTTTCAAGATGACTTCATGGATTCTCTTGATTTTGAGGTGACTTTGGCATCGTCATTGGCGATGTCAGGCCCCGCAAAAAACAAAACCCGCCAGAGGCGGGTTTTGTGGGGCAAGGCGGGATCAGCGCTTGAAACTGGCGGGGACGTCGCGGCGAGCGGCGCCCGTGAACAGTTGGCGCGGGCGGCCGATCTTGTACTCGGGGTCGGCCAGCATTTCGTTGAGCTGGGCGATCCAGCCGACGGTGCGGGCCAGCGCGAAGATGCCGGTGAACAGGCTGACCGGAATGCCGATGGCGCGCTGCACGATGCCGGAGTAGAAGTCGACGTTCGGGTAGAGCTTGCGCTGCACGAAGTAGTCGTCCTCCAGGGCGATCTTTTCCAGTTCCTTGGCCAGCTTGAACAGCGGGTCGTTTTCCAGACCCAGCTCGGCCAGCACCTCGTTGCAGGTTTCCTGCATCAGCTTGGCGCGCGGGTCGTAGTTCTTGTACACGCGGTGACCGAAGCCCATCAGCTTGACGCCGCTGTTCTTGTCCTTGACCTGGTTCATGAACTCGCCGACCTTGGCCACGCCGCCGTTGCGCTGGATGTCTTCCAGCATGTTCAGGCAGGCCTCGTTGGCGCCACCGTGAGCGGGGCCCCAGAGGCAGGCCACACCGGCTGCGATGGCGGCGAACGGATTGGTGCCCGACGAGCCGCACAGGCGCACGGTGGAGGTGGAGGCGTTCTGCTCGTGGTCGGCGTGCAGGATGAAGATGCGGTCCAGCGCTTTTTCCAGCACCGGGTTGACCTTGTAGTCCTCGCAGGGCGTGCCGAACATCATGCGCAGGAAGTTGCCCGAGTAGCTCAGGTCGTTGCGCGGGTACATGTAGGGCTGGCCCACACCGTATTTGTAGGACATGGCCACCAGCGTGGGCATCTTGGCGATCAGGCGGATCGCGGCGATGCGGCGGTGCTCGGGGTTGTTGATGTCGGTGCTGTCGTGATAGAAGGCCGACAGGGCGCCTACCAGACCGGTCAGCACGGCCATGGGGTGGGCGTCGCGCCGGAAGCCACGCAGGAAGAACTGCATCTGCTCGTTGACCATCGTGTGGTTGGTCACGAGCTTGTGGAAGTCGCCTCGCTCCGTCTCATTGGGTAGTTCGCCATTGAGCAGCAGGAAGCAGGTGTCGAGGTAGTCGGCCTGGGTGGCCAGCTGCTCGATCGGGTAGCCGCGGTACAGCAGTTCGCCCTTGTCGCCGTCGATGTAGGTGATGGCCGACTGGCAGGACGCCGTGGACAGGAAGCCGGGGTCGTAGGTGAACATGCCGGTCTGTGCATACAGCTTGCGGATGTCGATCACGTCCGGACCGATGCTGCCGCCGTACACCGGCATCTCGACGCTGGGGCTGCCGTTGGAGAACGACAGGGTGGCTTTGTTGTCTACGAGTTTCATGCGGTTTCCTGGTAGAGGTTAATCGGGTCGTCGGGCAGCGCGCAGCATGCCCAGCACCTGAGTGACGTCGTCACTGGCCTGTAGGCCCTCGGGCTTCTTGCGGCCGAGCAACAGATCAAGCAGATCGTTGTCGGAAAGGTCCATTAGAACCCCCAGAGCTTCGGCCTGCCTGACAGTCAAGCCAGACTCATGTCTGGCAAAGAACTGCTCGATGAACAGGTCGTTCTCGAGCAGCCCACGGCGGCAGCGCCAGCGCAGCTTGCTCAATGCCGGGGCATCGAGCACGGCGTCACCGGGGCTGGCATTCATGGTCATAAAACGCGGGATCAGACGGCGCGGCGCACCATCAGTTCCTTGATCTTGCCAATGGCCTTGGTGGGGTTCAGGCTCTTGGGGCAGACGTCCACACAGTTCATGATGGTGTGGCAGCGGAACAGACGGTACGGGTCTTCCAGGTTGTCCAGACGCTCGGCGGTGGCCTGGTCGCGGCTGTCGGCGATGAAGCGATACGCCTGCAGCAGACCGGCGGGGCCGACGAACTTGTCGGGGTTCCACCAGAAGCTGGGGCAGCTCGTGGAGCAGCTGGCGCACAGGATGCACTCGTACAGGCCGTTGAGCTCTTCGCGCTCTTCGGGGCTCTGCAGGCGCTCGCGCTCGGGGGCGGGGGTCTCGTTGATCAGGTAGGGCTTGATGCTGTGGTACTGCTTGAAGAACAGCGTCATGTCCACGATCAGGTCGCGAACGACCGGCAGGCCGGGCAGCGGCTTGAGCACGATGTCGCCCTTGAGCGTGTTCAGGTTGGTCAGGCAGGCCAGGCCGTTCTTGCCGTTGATGTTCATGGCGTCCGAACCGCACACGCCTTCGCGGCAGGAGCGGCGGAACGACAGCGTGGGGTCCACGGCCTTGAGCTTGATCAGGGCGTCCAGCAGCATGCGCTCGGTGCCGTCCAGTTCGACCTGGATGGTCTGCATGTACGGCTTGGCGTCCTTGTCCGGGTCGTAGCGGTAGATCTTGAAAGTGCGTTGTGCCATTTTTCAGTGTCCTTGTGTTCGCTGATTCCGGTCAGAAGGTGCGGGGCTTCGGGGGCACCGTTTCGGCGGTCAGGGGCTTCATGCGCACCGGCTTGTAGTCCAGCTTGTTGCCGTCCTGGTACCAGAGGGTGTGCTTCATCCACTCGGCGTCGTTGCGGCCCAGCGGGCAGGTCGGGTGGTTGACGTCGTGTTCGTAGTCGCGCACCAGGTGGGCGCCGCGGCATTCCTTGCGGGCGGCCGCGCTGGTCATGGTGGCCTGGGCGGCCTCCATCAGGTTCTCGACTTCCAGCGCTTCGATGCGCGCGGTGTTGAACACCTTGGAGTTGTCCTTCAGGCCGATGGCGCCCACGCGCTCGCGCAGGGCGTTGATCTTCTGCACACCGGCGTCCATGGACTCCTGGCTGCGGAACACGCCCGCGTGCGTCTGCATGATGGCGCGCATGTCGTTGGCAACGTCCTGGGCGTACTCGCCGTTCTTGGCGCTGTCCAGGCGGGCCAGGCGGGCCAGGGTCTTGTCGGCGGCGTCCTTGGGCAGGTCCTTGTGCTCCTGCTTGGGGTTGACGTTGGCGATGATGTGGTTGCCGGCGGCCTTGCCGAAGACGAGCAGGTCCAGCAGCGAGTTGGTGCCCAGGCGGTTGGCGCCGTGCACCGACACGCAGGAGCATTCGCCCACCGCGTAGAGGCCGTTGACCGGACGGTCTTCACCGTTGAAGCGCTCGACCACCTGGCCGTGGATGTTGGTCGGGATGCCACCCATCTGGTAGTGGATGGTGGGCACGACCGGGATCGGCTCGCGCGTCACGTCGACGTTGGCGAAGTTCACGCCGATCTCATACACCGAGGGCAGGCGCTTGTGGATGGTGTCGGCACCCAGGTGGTCCAGCTTCATATGGATGTAGTCCTTGTTGGGACCACAGCCACGGCCTTCCAGGATTTCCTGACCCATGCAGCGGGACACGAAGTCGCGCGGTGCCAGGTCCTTCAGCGTGGGCGCGTAGCGCTCCATGAAACGCTCGCCATTGCTGTTGAGCAGGATGGCGCCTTCGCCGCGGCAGCCTTCGGTCAGCAGCACGCCCGCGCCGGCCACGCCGGTGGGGTGGAACTGCCAGAACTCCATGTCCTGCAGCGCGATGCCGGCACGGGCGGCCATGCCCAGGCCGTCGCCGGTGTTGATGAAGGCGTTGGTCGAGGACTGGAAGATGCGGCCGGCACCACCGGTGGCCAGCAGCACGGTCTTGGCTTCGAGCACGTAGGTGTCGCCGGTTTCCATTTCGAGGGCGGTCACGCCCACCACGTCGCCGCTGGCGTCGCGGATCAGGTCCAGCGCCATCCACTCCACGAAGAAGGTGGTCTTGGCCGACACGTTGGCCTGGTACAGCGTGTGCAGCATGGCGTGGCCGGTGCGGTCGGCCGCGGCGCAGGCGCGCTGCACTGGCTTTTCGCCGTAGTTGGCGGTGTGGCCGCCGAACGGACGCTGGTAGATCGTGCCGTCGGGGTTGCGGTCGAACGGCATGCCGAAGTGTTCGAGCTCATACACGACCTTGGGCGCTTCGCGGCACATGAACTCGATGGCGTCCTGGTCACCGAGCCAGTCGGAACCCTTGACGGTGTCGTAGAAGTGGTATTCCCAGCTGTCTTCGCTCATGTTGCCCAGCGAGGCGGACACGCCACCTTGCGCTGCAACGGTGTGCGAGCGGGTCGGGAAGACCTTCGAGAGCACGGCCACCTTGAGGCCGGCGCGGGCCAGTTGCAGAGAGGCACGCATGCCGGAGCCGCCGGCTCCGACGATGACCACGTCGAACTTGCGCTTGGAAAGGGATGCGGTGGTGGTCATGGATCAGAGTCTCCAGAGAACTTGAACAGCCCAGCCCAGGCAGGCCACGAGCCAGACGATGGTGAAGATGTGCAGGGCCAGGCGGATGCCGGTGGGCTTGACGTAGTCCATCCAGATGTCGCGCATGCCGATCCAGATGTGATAGGCGATGGCGATGAAGGCCGCGAAGGTCAGTGCCTTCATCCACTGGGGGGCGAAGATGCCGGCCCAGCCCTCGTAACCCAGAGGGCCGCTGGTGAGCAGCACCTTGGCCAGCACGATGAGGGTCAGCAGGGCGAAGAGCGCGCCGGTGATGCGTTGGGCGAGCCAGTCGCGCAGCCCGTAGTGGGCGCCGGTGACGACGCGTTTGGAACCGTAATTGACGGACATGTTGGTCTCCTTCTTTCGCGGGATCAGTACAGGCCGAACAGCTTGGCGCCGAGGATCAGCGTCAGTCCGATGGACAGGGCCAGCGTCACGATGGCGGAGGACTTGCCGAACTCCTTGGTCACCGAGTGCGTCATGTCCATGTACAGGTGGCGCAGGCCGGCAATCAGGTGGTGCAGGTAGGCCCAGATGATGGCCAGCACCACCAGCTTGAACAGCCAGCCGGGAACCAGTCCGATGCCGCCCGAGAAGGCTGCGCTGAAACGTTCGTAAGAGATCTCGGACGACACCGAGGTGTCGAACAGCCAGACGATCAGGGGCAGCAGGATGAACATCAGGCCACCGCTGGCGCGGTGCAGGATCGACACCCAGCCGGCCAGAGGCAGGCGGTAGGTGGTCAGATCCTTGAAGGCGTTGATGTTGCGGAACTCAGGCCGCTTCTTGGTCAACTCGGTCATGGTGGGGCTTTCTTCCGTGGGGTTCGGGGTTGGAAGGGAGCTTGTAACTCGGTGGTAACCCGAATTACAAACCTTGAAATTCTATTGCAACGCAGCATACCCAGGCCTGACATCTGGCCTTGACGTGTCGGGCTCCGGCGCGTTGGCGACTCAGTTCAGTTCGTTGTGATAGTGCCGGGTTTCCGTGCGGTAGAGGCCGCGCCGCAGTTCCATCGGCACGTCGTTGTAGGTGTAGGCCAGACGTTCCACGCTCAGCAGCGGGTGGCCCACTTCGACCCCCAGCAGTGCTGCGGCATCGGCATCGGCGGCCACGGCCTTGATCTTCTCGGTCGCGCGCACCATGCGCACGCCGAACTGTGCTTCGAACAGGGCGTACATGGGACCCTTGTCGCTGGACAGGGTTTCGATGCTCAGGCCCTTGAATGGCGCGCCGGGCAGCCAGATGTCTTCCAGGATGGCAGGCGTGCCGGAGAACGAGAGCACGCGCCGGACCTGTACCAGCGAGTCGCCGCCCTTGAGGTCGAGTTGCCGGGCCACCTCGGCCGGCCCACGCAGGCGGCGGCATTCGATGATGCGCCGCTCGGCCGGGCCCTGGGCTTCCGGCGCGCTCGCGTCGGGCAGCACACGCAGGAAGCGGTACTGGATGTGCTGTTCGGCGTGGGTGGCCACGAAGGTGCCCTTGCCCTGGCGGCGCACCAGCAGGTTGTCGGTGGCCAGTTCGTCGATCGCCTTGCGCACCGTGCCCTGGCTCACGCGGAAGCGGGCGGCCAGGTCGAACTCGCTGGGGATCATGTCGCCCGGTTTCCATTCGCCTGCCTGCAGGCTGCGCAGGATCAGCGACTTGATCTGCTGGTACAGGGGGCTGAAAGCCGGTGTTGGCGGAAGAGGCGCGGCCGGTCCGGTGCCCGCCGAGTCGGCAGGTGCGCGCGATTCCTCCTGGGACAGGTCGGGCTGCGAAGGATGTGCGGAGGCCATGTTGTCGGTGGGTGAGCGGGCAAATGACCCAACGCCGTGGCCCGCTATTTTTGATGTGCAATCATATCTTATATAAGACATAAGACAAATTGACGCCTACGGGTTTACGCGGGTACACTCGCGGGCTGTCCAAGGGGTCAAGCCCCATCGATATTTCAATTTCCCAACGTCCCTTCTGGAGTTTTCACCATGAGCAAGAAGCCCGTCCGTGTTGCCGTCACTGGCGCCGCAGGTCAGATCGGTTACGCCCTGCTGTTCCGTATCGCCTCCGGCGAAATGCTGGGCAAGGACCAGCCCGTGATCCTGCAGCTGCTGGAAATCCCGGACGAGAAGGCCCAGAACGCGCTCAAGGGCGTGATCATGGAACTGGAAGACTGCGCCTTCCCGCTGCTGGCCGGCATCGAAGCTCACAGCGACCCGATGACCGCCTTCAAGGACACCGACTACGCCCTGCTGGTCGGCGCCCGTCCCCGTGGTCCCGGCATGGAGCGCGCCGACCTGCTGGCCGCCAACGCCCAGATCTTCACCGCCCAGGGCAAGGCCCTGAACGCCGTGGCCTCGCGCAATGTGCGCGTGCTGGTGGTCGGCAACCCCGCCAACACCAACGCCTACATCGCCATGAAGTCGGCCCCAGACCTGCCGGCCAAGAACTTCACCGCCATGCTGCGCCTGGACCACAACCGTGCCGCCAGCCAGATCGCCGCCAAGATCGGCTGCGCCGTGGGCGACATCGAGAAGCTGGCTGTGTGGGGCAACCACTCGCCCACCATGTACGCCGACTACCGCTTCGCCACGGTGAACGGCAAGTCTGTCAAGGACACCATCAATGACCACGACTGGAACGCCAACGTGTTCCTGCCCACCGTGGGCAAGCGCGGCGCCGCCATCATCGCCGCCCGTGGCCTGTCGTCGGCTGCTTCCGCCGCCAACGCCGCCATCGACCACATGCGCGACTGGGCCCTGGGCACCAACGGCAAATGGGTCACCATGGGCATCCCGTCCAATGGCGAATACGGCATCCCCAAGGAAGTCATGTTCGGCTACCCCGTCACCTGCGAAGGTGGCGAGTACAAGATCGTCGAAGGCCTGCCCATCGACGCCTTCTCGCAAGAGTGCATCAACAAGACCCTGGCCGAGCTCGAAGGCGAGAAGGACGGCGTCAAGCACCTGCTCTGAGCTGGTAACCGCTTGGTAACTCCGTGAAACCTCACCCGCGCGACATCCTTGTTGGAGCCCAGGCCGGTGCATTTGCATTGCCGGTCTGCGATCACTACAGCGGTGTCGAAGCGCGGATGAGGAAGAGCCTGCAGCTGCAGGCCGAACTGAGTGCCGAGTTCGGCGCCTGCGTCTTCGATGTCACGCTCGACTGCGAAGACGGGGCGCCCGTCGGTGGTGAGGCCGAGCACGCGGCCCTGGTCACGGAACTGGCGTTGGGCGCCCCAGCAGCCGCCCGCGTCGCCGCCCGGGTCCACCCGGTGAACCATCCCCACTTCGAGGCCGATGTGGCCACGATTGCCGGTCAGGCCGGCGCGCGGCTGTGCCACCTCATGGTGCCCAAGGTGGAGTCGGTGGCCGACGTCGAACGCGCCGTGGCGGCCATGGACGCCGCTGGCGCCGCCGCCTTGCCGCTGCATGTGCTGATCGAGTCGCCGGCCGCGGTGCACCGCGCCTTCGACATCGCGGCCCACCCGCGCGTCGCATCCCTGAGCTTCGGTCTGATGGACTTCGTCTCGGCCCACGGCGGGGCGATTCCCGCCTCGGCGATGACGCTGGCGGGGCAGTTCAGCCACCCGCACGTGCTGCGGGCCAAGATCGAGATGGCGGCGGCATGCCACGCGCACGGCAAGGTGCCTTCACACAACGTGGTGACCGAGTTCAAGGACCTGCCCGCGCTGCAGAACGCCGTGCGCAAGGCGGCCACCGAACTCGGCTACACCCGCATGTGGAGCATCCACCCGGACCAGATCCGCGCCATCGTCGCCGCGTTTTCACCCGCCGAGGCTGAAATCGAGACCGCGCTGGCCATCGTCGAACGCGCCGCGGCCGCTGATTGGGCGCCGGTGCAGCACGAAGGCCGGCTGCACGACCGCGCCAGCTACCGCTATTACTGGCAAGTGATCGAGCGCGCGCACCAGACCGGGCATGCCCTGCCCGAGACCGTGCGCGGCTGGTTTCTTGCATGACTTTCGAACACCAACCATCACCCACCCCACCGGAGAACGCCATGTCGACCTTCCTGACCGACTACCGCGCCCACGTCGCTGAACGCGCCGCCCTGGGCATTCCCCCGCTGCCGCTCGACGCCAAGCAGGTCGCCGCCCTGATCGAACTGATCAAGAACCCGCCCGCCGGTGAAGACGCCTTCCTGCTGGACCTGCTGACGCACCGCGTGCCGCCGGGCGTGGACGACGCCGCCAAGGTCAAGGCCTCGTTCCTGGCCGCCGTGGCCCATGGTGACGAAAAGGTCGCCCTGATCTCCAAGGCCAAGGCCACCGAGCTGCTGGGCACCATGGTGGGTGGCTACAACGTGCACCCGCTGATCGAGCTGCTGGACGACGCCGAAGTGGCAGGCGTCGCCGCCGAAGGTCTGAAGAAGACCCTGCTGATGTTCGACTTCTTCAACGACGTCGCAGAGAAGGCCAAGGCCGGCAACGCCAAGGCCAAGGAAGTTATGCAGTCGTGGGCCGACGCCGAGTGGTTCACCACCCGCCCCGAAGTGCCCAAGAGCATCACCGTCACCGTGTTCAAGGTGCCCGGCGAGACCAACACCGACGACCTGTCGCCCGCCCCGGACGCCTGGAGCCGCCCGGACATCCCGATGCACTACCTGGCGATGCTGAAGAACACGCGCCCCGACGCGGCCTTCAAGCCCGAAGAAGACGGCAAGCGTGGCCCGATGCAGTTCATCGAGGATCTGAAGAAGAAGGGCAACCTCGTGGCCTACGTGGGCGACGTGGTCGGTACCGGTTCTTCGCGCAAGTCGGCCACCAACAGCGTGATCTGGGCCACGGGCCAGGACATCCCCTTCGTGCCGAACAAGCGCTTCGGCGGCGTCACGCTGGGAGGCAAGATCGCCCCGATCTTCTTCAACACGCAGGAAGACTCCGGCGCGCTGCCGATCGAAGTGGACGTCTCCAAGCTGGAGATGGGCGACGTCATCGAAGTCATGCCCTACGACGGCAAGATCGTCAAGAACGGCGAGACCGTCACCGAGTTCAAGCTGCGCAGCGACGTGCTGTTCGACGAAGTGCGCGCCGGCGGCCGCATCAACCTGATCATCGGCCGCTCGCTGACCGCCAAGGCGCGCGAGTTCCTGGGCCTGCCCGCCTCGACCCAGTTCCGCCTGCCGCAGGCGCCCGCCGAGAGCAAGGCCGGCTTCACCCTGGCACAGAAGATGGTCGGTCGCGCCGTCGGCCTGCCGGAAGGCCAGGGCGTGCGCCCCGGCACCTACTGCGAGCCCAAGATGACGACCGTCGGTTCGCAGGACACCACTGGCCCGATGACCCGCGACGAGCTGAAGGACCTGGCCTGCCTGGGCTTCTCGGCCGACCTCGTGATGCAGTCCTTCTGCCACACGGCCGCCTACCCGAAGCCGGTGGACGTGAAGACCCATCGCGAACTGCCGGCCTTCATCAGCAGCCGCGGCGGCGTGTCCCTGCGCCCGGGCGACGGCGTGATCCACAGCTGGCTCAACCGCCTGCTGCTGCCCGACACCGTGGGCACCGGCGGTGACTCGCACACCCGCTTCCCGATCGGCATTTCCTTCCCGGCCGGTTCCGGTCTGGTGGCCTTCGGCGCCGCCACCGGTGTGATGCCGCTGGACATGCCCGAGTCGGTGCTGGTGCGCTTCAAGGGCCAGATGCAGCCCGGCGTCACCCTGCGTGACCTGGTGCATGCGATTCCGCTGTACGCGATCAAGGCCGGCTTGCTGACCGTGGCCAAGGCCGGCAAGAAGAATATCTTCTCGGGCCGCATCCTGGAAATCGAAGGTCTGCCCGACCTGAAGGTGGAACAGGCCTTCGAGTTGTCCGACGCCTCGGCCGAGCGCTCGGCCGCCGGCTGCACCATCAAGCTCAACAAGGAGCCGGTGCAGGAGTACCTGAAGTCGAACATCGTTCTGATGAAGAACATGATCGCCGACGGTTACCAGGACGCGAAGACCCTGGCGCGCCGCATCGAGAAGGTCGAGGCCTGGCTGGCCAAGCCCGAGCTGCTCGAAGCCGACAAGGACGCCGAATACGCCGCCGTGATCGAGATCGACCTGGCCGATATCACCGAGCCGATCGTCTGCTGCCCGAACGATCCGGACGACGCCAAGTTCCTGTCCGAAGTCGCCGGCACCAAGATCGACGAGGCCTTCATCGGTTCGTGCATGACCAACATTGGCCACTTCCGCGCGGCCGCCACCGTGCTGGGCGGCGCGCGCGACATCCCGGTCAAGCTGTGGGTGGCGCCGCCGACCAAGATGGATGCGGCCGAACTGACCAAGGAAGGCCACTACGCCAACTTCGGCGCCGCCGGTGCCCGCACCGAAATGCCCGGCTGCTCGCTGTGCATGGGCAACCAGGCCCAGGTGCGCGAAGGCGCGACGGTGATCTCCACCTCGACCCGCAACTTCCCGAACCGCCTGGGCAAGAACACCAACGTGTTCCTGGGCTCGGCCGAGCTGGCCGCCGTGGCGTCCAAGCTGGGCAAGCTGCCGACCAAGGAAGAGTACCTGGCCGCCACCGGCGTGATCACCGCCAAGGCCGACCAGATCTACAAGTACATGAACTTCGACCAGATCGAGGAGTACGTGGAGACCGCGAAGACGGTGGCCTGAACGGCATCCCTTCGATGAATGAAAAACGGCCCTTCGGGGCCGTTTTTCATTGCCGGTGACGGTTTGGCACAGGGTGGCCGCCGCTAACATCCGGCCCGGACGTGGCGGGTCGTCCTGCCACGCCTTTCAATACATCAGGAGGAACTCACAATGAACAAGCCATTCCGCTATCCCGCGCTGAGCCGTCGCCAGCTGGGTCTGGGTCTTCTGTCCGGCCTCGGGCTGGCGCTGGCCGGTTGTGGTGGTGGCGATGACGGCGACGACCAGCCGCTCTACGCCGCCTTCAACGACCTGCGCGCCGGCATGACCCGGGACGATGTGCAGCGCCTGGTCAACCGGGCGCCGGTGTCCGGTACCTCGGCCTCGGTGCTGCGCTGGGAGACCGATACAGAAATCCTGGAGGTGACTTTCTCCGGCGACCGGATCGCGACGGCCCGCTGGACCGACCGCACCACCGGGCGCTCCTATCTGCGCACCTTCCGCTTTGCGGGCAATGGCGGTGGCGGCACCGGCACCCTCTACCAGGCTTTCCTGGCCTTGCGCCCTGGCATGACCCGGGGGGAAGTGATCCAGCGGGTGCCCGTGGCCGTGTCGCAGGGGGCCACCACCAGCCAGGTGCTCTGGATCGATGGTGAGGAGGCGCTGGGCGTGCGCTTCAACGGCTCCTCCGACGGTTCCACCATCACCTTTGCGCAATGGGGACTGTCCATCGCGGCGGGCAGCCGCAACGAAACGCGCACCTTCTGATCGGGTGTCCGTTTCAGGCCGGGCCGCCCGTGAGGGCCGCCCAGCCCGGCCAGCCGTCGCGCGCAATCGCAAACTTGCGACTGGCAGAACTCCACGACGCACCGGTGGCCATGGCCTCGGCGAAGGCGGCGCCATCGACCACCTGCGTGCCGCCCAACAGCGTCACGCCACGATCAAACAGCGCGTCGGGCCAGAGCCCGGCCGAGGGGCCGATGACGGCAAAGCGTGTGGCGTTCGGTGCCGCCGCCAGCATCTCGTCCAGAGAATCGTTGAGCAGCATGGTCGAGGTGCCGACCACGGTGTTGCAGGCGGCCAGCGCCGAGCGGTCCAGCGTGATGTGGACCTTCGGAAAACGCTCCCGCTGCCGCGCCACCATCTCCGCGTTCATCTCCACCACGGTGAGGCGTCCGCCGGCTTCGTCGACACGCCGCACCAGCGGCGGGAAGAAACCGATCATGCCCAGGTGGTCCTGCGGACCGAGCACCACATCGCCCAGCGAGTTGCCGGCCGGCGGTGGCGTGTAGCCGATGCGTCGCCAGACCGAGTCGGTCAGCGCGTTGACCGCGGCCAGCGCGACCGCGCGCTCCACCTCGTCGCCACCGGCCAGCCGCTGCGCCAGTGCCATCGGGTCGGCGCCCGCCAGCGCGTCGTGCCGGTCGCTGCCGTGCCGGGCGAGCAGGTGGTCGAGCGTGCCCCCGAGCAGGATGTAGGACAGGCCGAAGGCGCCGTCTTCCAGCTCGATGGCGCAGAACTCGGCGTCGTGTTCGCCCGGTTCGCCGGGGCGCTGCGGGAGGTGCAGGCGCCGGACCTTCGGACTCGGCCATCGGGTGGCGATGGCGGCGAGCTGCTGGAGCAGGGCGGTGGAGATCGGAGTCCGGTTCTGGCGCTGGTTCATGCAGCCATGGTAGCGGCGAGCGCGCGCAGCGCCTGTGCCGTGGCTTCGTCGCCGGGAAAGAAGGTCTCCAGCGCCAGCTCCTGCAGGGTGATGTCGGCGGGCGAGCCGAACACGGTGGTGGTGCTGATCAGGTGCAGCACGCCGGCCGGGGTATGGACCAGGAAGGGCATCAGCACCCCCGGGTGCTCGCCGGCCAGGCGCGCCGCCGACCCGGGCGCCTGCCCCGGGTAGGCGCGCAGCTCGGCGAGCAGGTCCGCCAGGGCCTCGTCGCCGGTGGCGCGGATCTGCTGCTGCAGCCGCGCGAACAGGTGCTCGCGCCACTGGTCGAGGTTGGCAATGCGCGGCGCCAGGCCGCCCGGGTGCAGGCTCACGCGCAGCAGGCTCACCGGCGGCTGCAGCAGGGCCGGGTCGACGTCGGTCAGCAGCGGCGCGACCATGCGGTTGGACAGCACCATGTGCCAGTGGCGGTCGAAGGCCACGGCGGGCCAGGGTTCGTGGCTGTCGAGGATGTGCTGCACCGCGCGCCGCGCCGCGTCCATCGCCGGCTCGTCCAGCCGCTGTTCGCGGTACATGGGCGCGTAGCCGGCCGCCACCAGCCACGTATTGCGCTCGCGCAGCGGCACCGCCAGCCGTTCGCACAGGCGCAGCACCAGCTCGCGGCTGGGGCTGGCTTTGCCGGTCTCCACGCAACTGAGGTGGCGGGTCGAGAGCTCGGCGTCGAGGGCGAGGTCCTGCTGGCTGAGGTGGCGCAGCTGACGCCAGTGGCGCAGGTGGTCGCCGACCGAGAGGCGGCGGCTGGCGTGGGGAAAGGCGGCGTTCGACATGGGCACATGGTAGGCCCGGACGCCGCGCGAACCATGACCCGCGAGGTCATGGACGCCATGCCCTGGCGCCGCGAGCATCGGGCTCCCATCGTTTCACTTCAAGGAGTCCACCATGTTCACTGTCTCTGCTTCCACCCTGCGCCGCGTGCTCTGGCTCGATGCCGCCAGCGGCCTGGGCATGGGCCTGTCCCATCTGGCGCTGTCGGAACCGCTGTCCGGCTGGACCGGCATTCCGGCCACCTGGCTGCAGGTGGCGGCGCTGGTCGTGTTCGGCGCGGCCTCACTGGCCGCCTGGCTCGCGAGCCGGGCCGAACCCCCGGCGGGCGGCGTCAAGCTGCTGGCGGTGGGCAACTTCGCCTGGGTCGCGGCGAGCCTCTGGCTGGCCTTCGGTGCCGGCCTGTCGCTGACCGCGCTGGGCCTGGGCTGGGTGCTGGCGCAGGCGCTGATGGTGCTGGTCCTGGCCGAGCTGGAGTGGGCCGGCGCACGACGGGCGCAGGGCCTGGCAATGGCCTGAGCCTTCGGTCCGCCGGGCGGGTTCCGGGAGGCGACAGCCGCGGCGGGACGCCGGTGGCAGGGAGGCACAATGCCGCGTCTGTCACCACTGTCCCGCTGTCACATGCCTTTCAACGACAACCACATCGAGCCTTCCTCCGTCGCCACCGTCCGCCGCCTGCCCATCGAATTCACCGGCTCCGGCAGCGAGTACTTCCGCATCTGGATCGTCAACCTGCTCCTCCTCCTGGTCACGCTGGGCCTGTACTGGCCCTGGGCCAAGGTGCGGCGCCAGCGCTACTTCTGGGGCAACACCCTGGTGGACGGCGATCCGCTGGGTTTTCACGGCGACCCCAAACAGATGTTCAAGGGCTGGGTGCTGGTCGGGGTGCTGTTCGTGCTCTACAACTGGGCCAACAGCTTCTCCGCCGTGGCGAGCCTGGTGGCCTTCGTGGCGCTGGCCGCGCTGTGGCCGGCCCTGTGGCGTTCGTCCATGGCCTTCCGCATGGGCAACACCAGCTGGCGGGGCCTGCGGTTCCGCTTCGTGGGCTCGCTGCGCGACGCCTACCTCGCGCACCTGCCGCCGTTTCTGGTGGTGCTGCCGATGGTGCTGCTGACCTTTGCCATCCCCGAAGACCCGGAGCAGGCCCCGCCCGAATGGGTGATGGCGTCCTTCGGTGGGGCGTTTGTGCTGCTGGTGCTGACGCTGCCGTGGCTGCTGTGGCGCATGAAGGCCTACCAGCACCGGCACTACGCGCTCGGCCCCTTGCAGACCGATTTCCGCGCCAGCGTGGGTTCGTTCTACCTGCTGGCGATCAAGCCCTTCCTGCTGTTCGCCGGGGTGATGGGGCTGATCGCGCTGTACGTCGTCACCAGCTTCGGCAGCGCCGACGCGCTGGGCGGCTTGCTGGGCGAGATGATGTGGGTGCTGCCTGTCCTGGTGGTCGGCTTCTGGGTGCTCATGTTCCTGGGCATCGGTCCCTGGATCACCACCCGCCTGCAGAACCTGGTCTGGACCAAGACCGGCAATGGCCAGATGCGCTTCATCAGCCAGCTGCGTTTTCGCGACATGCTCTGGATGAGCATAAAGAACGGGCTGCTGATCGGCATCACCCTGGGGCTGTACTGGCCCTTCGCCAAGGTGGCCATGGCGCGCCTGCGGCTGGAGGCGGTGCACGTGCGCACCGTCACCGACATGCAGGCCCTGCTGGCGGCGGAACACGATCGGCCCGCCGAGGCGGCGGGCGACGCGGCCGGCGATTTCTTCGGTCTGGACGTGGGCCTCTGAGCACGGCACGCATGGACACCTCGGCCCCGTCCGCGAGCCAGGGCCTCGCGGTCCGCTATTTCGACGGCCGCAGCAGCCGGCCACGTGGGGTGCAGGCCACGCTCGCAGCGGGCCGGCTGCACCTGAAGGGGCCGGACGTGGACCGCACGATCGAGGCCCGGCGGGTGCAATGGCCCGAGCGCACGCGGCGCGGGCCCCGCATCGCCCAGCTGCCCGACGGCGGCAGCATCCAGTCCGACGACGCGGCGGCCTGGGACGCCTGGGTCCGCGATGCGGGTCACGTGGAATCGGTGGTGGTGCGGCTGCAGCAGAGCTGGCGCGGCGTGCTGGCCAGCCTGCTTCTGCTGGTGGCAGTGAGCGTGGCTGGCTACGTCTGGGGCCTGCCCTGGGCGGCGCGTGCGGTGGCCGACCGCTTCCCGGAAGGTGTCGAGCAGCAGATCGGCGAGACGGTGCTGGATCAGGTCGACGATTTCGTGAAGCCCAGCCAGCTGAGCGCCCAGGAGCAACAGGCCATCGAGCAGGCCTGGCAGCGGGTGCTGCGCGCGCACACGGCGGCCCAGGCAGCGCGCGGCGTGGCGGTGCGGCCCTCGCGCCTGCTGATCCGCGGCAGCGAAGACATCGGTCCCAACGCGCTGGCACTGCCGGGCGGCACCATGCTGCTGACCGACGACATGGCACGGCTGCTGCAGCACGACACCGACGTGATCGCGGGCGTGCTGGCGCACGAGCTGGGGCATGTGCAGCATCGGCATGGCGTGCGCATGCTGGTGCAGGTGGGCGTGCTGGGTTTTGTCACCTCGACCCTGTGGGGCGACTACAGCGGTGTGCTGGCCACGGTGCCGCTCTGGCTGGGGCAGGCCCACTACTCGCGCGAGGCCGAGCGCGAGGCCGACGCCTACAGCGTGACCGTGCTGCGCGACGCGGGCCTGTCGCCCGCGGTGATGACCCGGCTGTTCGAGCGCTTCGCACTGTTCAAGCGCTGCGGCGACGACATCCTCAAGCCTGTGCCGGCCGGCAGCGCGCCGGTGTGCCAGACCAAAGGCAACGAAGTCAAAGAGGACGAGGAGACGGACGGCTTCTGGGGACTGGGCTTCGCCTCGCACCCGGCAGACGAGGACCGCACCGCCTTCTTCCGCGACGCGGCGCGCTGAAAGCCAATCAGGCGATCAACCGGGCGATCAGCGCGCCTTCGCTGGGCGCCGCCAGCGGCACCCAGACCTTGATGGGGCTGCCCTGGGCCACGTCGATGGCCTCGCCGTCCTGGTTGCGCATGGCGTCCAGCTGCACCACGCGGTTGCCGCTGGGGTGGATCACCTCCAGCCGGTCACCCACCGCAAAGCGGTTCTTGGTCTCCACCTCGGCCCAGCCGTCTTCGCGCACCTGCAGCACCTCGCCCACGAACTGGCTGCGGTGGCTTTCGCTGTGGCCGGTGATGTAGTTCTGGTAGTCCTGCGCCGGGCGGCGTTCCATCAGGCCGCCGGTGTAGCCGCGGTTGGACAGGCCTTCGAGTTCGAGCAGCAGCTCGGGGTTGAAGGGCTTGCCGGCCATGGCGTCGTCGATGGCGCGGCGGTAGACCTGCGCGGTGCGCGCCACGTAGTAGTGGCTCTTGGTGCGGCCCTCGATCTTGAGCGAGTCGATGCCCATGGCGGCCAGCTTGCCCACGTGCTCGACGGCGCGCAGGTCCTTGCTGTTCATGATGTAGGTGCCGTGCTCGTCTTCCATGATGGGCATCAGCTCGCCGGGGCGGCCGGCTTCCTCGATCAGCCAGACCTTGTTGGCCTCGGGGTGGCGCTGGCCTGAGCCCGTCGTCGAAAAGGCGCTGGCGGCCTCCTCGTCTTCCTGTGCGAAGTTGAAGCCGTCGAGTGTGGCCACCGGGGCGGCGTCGCCGGTGTCGGTGTCGGTGGTGGCGGCCTGTGTCTTGTATTCCCAGCGGCAGGCGTTGGTGCAGGTGCCCTGGTTGGGGTCGCGGCGGTTGAAGTAGCCACTCAGCAGGCAGCGGCCCGAGTAGGCGATGCACAGCGCGCCATGCACAAACACTTCCAGCTCGATGTCCGGGCAGTCGTTGCGGATCGCCTGCACCTCGTCCAGGCTCAGCTCGCGGCTGAGGATGATGCGGGTCACGCCCTGCTTCTGCCAGAACTTCACCGCCGCGCTGTTGGTGGTGTTGGCCTGCACCGAGAGGTGGATCGGCACCTCGGGCCAGAGGCCTTTTTCCATCTGCTCGCGCACCAGCATGATCAGGCCGGCGTCGGCCATGATGAGCGCGTCGGGTTTGAGTTCGACCACCGGCTGCAGGTCGCGGATGTAGGTGCGCAGCTTGTCGTTGTGGGCGATGAGGTTGCTGGTGACGAAGAACTTCTTGCCGCGCTGGTGCGCTTCGCCAATGCCTTCGGCGATCTGTTCGAGGCGGAATTCGTTGTTGCGCGCGCGCAGGCTGTAGCGCGGCTGGCCGGCGTAGACGGCGTCGGCACCGAAGTTGTAGGCGGCGCGCATGCGGTGCAGCGAGCCGGCGGGCAGGAGCAGTTCGGGGGCTTTCATCAGGGTGTGGATTGTCCCGCATCGACCGGTTGTGTGCTTGCCGGATACCCGCGCGCCCCGCACAGGCATTCGCCCTGACCACAATGGGCCGCGTATTCCAAGGAGACGCCCCCGTGCCGAACACCCGCTTCCAGCATCCGTTTTCCAGCACTGTCAAAACCTTTCGAACTGCGTCCGGCAAGTCGGGGCGCTTCTATTCGCTGCCCGCCCTGGCGCAGCAGTTCCCCAATGTGAGCCGGCTGCCGGTGTCGCTGCGCATCGTGCTGGAGAGCGTGCTGCGTCACTGCGACGGCGAGAAGGTGCTGCCCGAGCAGGTGGCGCAACTGGCCAACTGGCAGCCCGACGCACCCCGCACCGACGAGATCCCGTTCATGGTGGCGCGCGTGGTGCTGCAGGACTTCACCGGCGTGCCGCTGCTGGCCGACCTGGCCGCCATGCGCAGCACCGCGCAGCGCCTGGGCCACGATCCGAAGCGCATCGAACCCCTGGTGCCGGTGGACCTGGTGGTGGACCATTCGGTGATGGTGGACCACTACGGCACGAAGAACGCCCTGGACCTGAACATGAAGCTGGAATTCCAGCGCAACAAGGAGCGCTACCAGTTCCTCAAGTGGGGCATGCAGGCCTTCGAGACCTTCGGCGTGGTGCCGCCGGGCTTCGGCATCGTGCACCAGGTCAATCTCGAACACCTGGCGCGCGGCGTGCACCTCAAGGGCGGGCTCTACTACCCCGACACCCTGGTGGGCACCGACAGCCACACGACGATGATCAACGGCATCGGCGTGGTGGGCTGGGGTGTGGGCGGCATCGAGGCCGAGGCCGCCATGCTGGGGCAGCCAGTGGCCTTCCTCACGCCCGATGTGGTGGGCTTCGAGCTGACCGGCCGCCTGCGCGAGGGCTGCACCGCCACCGACCTGGTGCTCACCGTCACCGAGATCCTGCGCAAGCACAAGGTGGTGGGCAAGTTCGTCGAATTCTTCGGCGAGGGCACGGCCTCACTCTCCCTGCCCGACCGCGCGACCATCGCCAACATGGCGCCCGAGTACGGCGCGACCATGGGCTTCTTCCCGGTCGACGGCAAGACCATCGACTACTTCCGCGGCACCGGCCGCGGCAGCGTCGAGATCGAGGCCTTCGAGGCCTACTTCCGTGCCCAGGGCCTGTTCGGTGTGCCGGGGGCCGCGGGGGCCTCTCAGGCGGCGGGCGACATCCACTACTCGCAGGTGGTGCGGCTGGATCTGGGGCAGGTGACGCCCAGCCTGGCCGGTCCCAAGCGCCCGCAGGACCGCATCGAACTCGGCCATGTGGCCCGGCAGTTCGCCGAACTGTTCAGCCGGCCCGCCGCCGAAAACGGCTTCAATCAGCCGGCGGCGCTGCTGCACACGCGCCACCAGCCCGATCCGGGTGAGCCGGCCGACACCCTGGCGCCCGAGAACGCCACGCCCACCCCGCCTGGCGCACCACGCTTCGTGGCCGAGATGGAGGCCAACAAACCCGCGCGCGCCACCGCCCACGCCCCGGCCGATCCGCCCCTGCCTGCGGCGCAGAAGCAGCTGACCATCGGCAATGGCGACGTGCTGATCGCCGCCATCACCAGCTGCACCAACACCAGCAACCCCAGCGTGATGCTGGCCGCCGGGCTGCTGGCGAAGAAGGCCGTCGAGGCTGGGCTGAAGGTGCAGCCGCACATCAAGACCTCGCTCGCGCCCGGTTCGCGGGTCGTCACCGAGTACCTGACCAGAACCGGCCTGTTGCCGTACCTGGAAAAACTGGGTTTCGCCCTGGCCGGCTATGGCTGCACCACCTGCATCGGCAATGCAGGGGACCTCCGGCCGGACATCGGCGAGGCCATCGCCCGGAACGACCTGGTCTGCGCGGCTGTGCTCTCGGGCAACCGCAATTTCGAGGCGCGCATCCATCCCCGGCTCAAGGCCAACTTCCTGGCCAGCCCGCCGCTGGTGGTGGCCTATGCCATCGCCGGCACCGTGCTGCGAGACCTGATGACCGAACCGGTCGGCTTCGGCACCCGGGGGCAGGCGGTGTACCTGGGCGACATCTGGCCCTCCAGCGACGAGGTGCATGCGCTGATGAAGGCCGCGATGCACGGCAAGGCCTACCGGGAGAACTACGAGCGCATTGCCACCGAGCCGGGCCCGCTGTGGGAGCGCATCCGTGGCGTGGACGGGCTGGCCTACACCTGGCCCCAAAGCACCTACATCGCCGAGCCGCCGTTCTTCGACGGCTTCGCGCTGCAGGCGCCGGAACAGACCGACCCCGGCGTGCGCGCCGCGCGCGTCATGGCGCTGTTCGGCGACTCGATCACCACCGACCACATCTCGCCCGCGGGCTCGATTGCCGAAGCTTCGCCGGCCGGCCAGTGGCTGCTGGCCCACGGTGTGCAGAAGGCCGACTTCAACAGCTACGGCGCGCGGCGCGGCCACCACGAGGTGATGATCCGCGGCACCTTTGCCAACGTGCGCATCAAGAACCTGATGCTGCCCGCTGGCCCCGACGGCTCGCGCGAGGAGGGCGGCTGGACGCTCTACCAGCACGAGGGCACGGGCCAGGGCCAGAAGATGAGCATCTACGACGCGGCCATGCGCTACCGCGCGGCCGGCGTGCCGACGGTGGTGTTCGCGGGCGAGGAGTACGGCACCGGGTCGAGCCGCGACTGGGCCGCCAAGGGCACGCAGCTGCTGGGCATCCGGGCGGTGGTGGCGCGCAGCTTCGAGCGCATCCACCGCAGCAACCTGGTGGGCATGGGCGTGCTGCCGCTGCAGTTTGCGCCGGGCGATTCCTGGGAGTCGCTGGGCCTGCGCGGTGACGAGCAGATCGACGTGCTGCCCCGGCCCGACCTGCGGCCGCTGAGCGAAGCCACCCTGGTGGTGACCCGCGCCGATGGCACGCGCCTGACCCGTCCGCTGGTGCTGCGCATCGACACGCCGGTGGAAGTGAACCAATTCCGGGCCGGCGGAATCCTCCCCTACGTGTTGAGGCAGTTGCTGGGCGCTTGAGCCCGGCGCCGCAAACCGGCATCATCCGTTCAACGCGCCCGCGCCGGGCGCATCAGGAGTCCGCCATGCGCCAGACCCCGCTCTACAGCCGATCGGCCCGCCCCGGCCCAGCGCCGGAGGCGGCGCGGGTGAAGAGCGATGTGGTCCAGGGCGAGGCGCCACCGGCACCGGCACCCGCAGCGCCCCGGCCGCACTGGCGCCAGCGGCTGGCCGGCGCCGGCCGGGACCACCGCGTGATCTGGAGTGCCTGGCTGCTGGTGCTGGCCCTGCTGGGCGGTCTCTGGTGGCAGCAGTCCGCGAAGGCGCCCAGGGCCCTGACACAGAAGGACATCGACGCCGCCGTCCTGCGCACCCTCAGCACCCAGAACCTGCCCTCGCGCGCTGCGCGCGCCGCCGAGAAAATCCGCCCCGCCGTGGTGCGCGTGGTGGCCTACGACAAGGACAAGAAGGGCGAGGAAGTGGAGCAGGGCGTGGGCACCGGGGTGGTGATCCAGGACGAGGGCATCATCCTGACCAATCTGCATGTGGTGCAGTCCGCCCAGGGCATCAAGCTGACCTTCGCCGACGGCAGCGAGTCCCGGGCCAGCGTGGCGGGCGTGCAGGCCCAGCACGACCTGGCCGTGCTGCAGGCCCACACCCTTCCAGACGACCTGCACGCAGCCACATTGCGCACCACCGCCGATCTGGTGCCAGGCGATGAGGTGGTGGCGGTGGGCTTCCCCTTCGGCATCGGCCCCTCGACCTCGGCCGGCGTGATCTCCGGCCTGGGCCGATCCTTCAAGTCGCCCGAGGGCACGCAGGAGATCGACAACCTGATCCAGTTCGACGCCGCCGCCAACCCCGGCAACTCCGGCGGCCCGCTGGTCACCATGGATGGCGAGGTGGTGGGTGTGGTCACCGGCATCCTCAACCCGACCCGCGCCCGGACCTTCCTGGGCATCGGTTTTGCTGTGCCCATCGAGAGCGCGGCCTCCGCCGCCGGTCTTCCTCCCTTCTGACACCAAGGAGCGTTTCATGAGCGACCACACCAGCCCCGACACCGCCCAGCTCATGGAGCAGATCCTCTACGAGGTCAAGCGCGTGGTGGTCGGGCAGGACCGGTTCCTGGAGCGCGTCATGGTTGCGTTGCTGGCGCAGGGGCACCTGCTGGTCGAGGGCGTGCCCGGCCTGGCCAAGACACTGACGGTCAAGACCCTGGCGAACGTTGTGCAGGGCCGCTTCAAGCGCATCCAGTTCACGCCCGATCTGGTGCCCGCCGACCTGGTGGGCACGCGCATCTACAACCAGAAGACGGGCGACTTCTCCACCGCGCTCGGCCCGGTGTTCGCCAACCTGCTGCTGGCCGACGAGATCAACCGCGCGCCGGCCAAGGTGCAGAGCGCGCTGCTGGAGGTGATGCAGGAGCGGCAGGTGACCATCGCCGGCGAGACGCACCGTGTGCCCGAGCCTTTCCTGGTGATGGCGACGCAGAACCCGATCGAGACCGAAGGCACCTACCCGCTGCCCGAGGCGCAGGTGGACCGCTTCATGATGAAGGTGCTGGTGGACTACCCGACCGACGAGGAGGAATACGTCATCGTCGAGCGCGTCACCGGCCCGGCGGTGCAGGTCAACGCCGTGGCCACCACCGACCAGCTGGCGGCGCTGCAGGCCCAGTGCCGCGAGGTGTATGTCGATCCTTCACTGGTGCAGTACGCGGTGAAGCTGGTGTCGGCCACACGCACGCCCGAGAGGCACGGGCTCAAGGACGTGGGCCGACTGATCACCTACGGCGCCAGCCCGCGTGCCACCATCGGCCTGGTCGAGGGCGCGCGGGCGCTGGCCCTGCTGCGCGGCCGCAGCTACGCGCTGCCCGAGGACATGGTGGCCTTGGTGCCCGACGTACTGCGCCACCGCGTGGTGCTGTCCTACGAAGGCCTGTCCGAAGGGCTGACCAGCGACGCCCTGATCGAGCGCATCATGAAGGCGGTGCCGGCCCCGGCCAAGCCGCTGGAGCACGAGCGCAAGGTGGCCTGACCGGAGCACCGCCATGCTGCTGAGCCTGTTCAAGCGAAAGGCGCCACCGCCACCGGCCGATTTGCCGGTGGGCGACGGCGGGCGCACGGAGGCCTTGCTGCGGCGTCTGGAATGGACGGTCCTGAAACGGCTCGACGGCCTGCTGCAGGGCGACCACCGCACGCTGATGCGCGGCACTGGGCTGGACCTGGCGGACCTGCGCGAGTACCAGCACCACGACGACGTGCGCCACATCGACTGGAACGTCACCGCGCGGCTGCAGACGCCGCACGTGCGCGTGTTCACCGAGGACCGCGAGATGGCCGCCTGGTTCCTGCTGGACCTCAGCCCCTCGGTCGATTTCGGCTCGGGCGAGCAGCGCAAGCGTGAGCTGCTGCAGGGCTTTGTCGGCGTGCTGGCGCGCATGATCAGCCGCCACGGCAACCGCGTCGGCGCGATGCTCTATGGCGCGCGCGGTGGTGCCGCGGTCGACACGGTGCTGCCCGCGCGCGGCGGGCGCCTGCAGGTCTTGCGGCTCTTGCAGCTCATCGGCGCCGATGCCTCGGCGCCGCCCCCGCGTGGCACGAAGGAAGCGGGTGCCACCCGCCTGGCCGACCTGCTGCACGCCGCGACGCTCAGCGTGCGCCAGCGCTCCACGGTGTTCGTGGTGTCCGACTTCATCAGCGAGCCCGGCTGGGAGAAGCCGCTGGGTGAGCTGGCGCGGCGCCACGACGTGGTGGCGGTGCGCCTGCTGGACCCGCTGGAGCTGGAACTGCCCGACCTGGGCCTGATCCCCATCCGCGACGCCGAGACCGGCGAGCAGCTGATGGTGGACACCGCCGACAAGGGCTTCCGCCAGCGCTTTGCCCGCCTGGCCGCGCAGCGCGAGGCCACGCTGCGCGAGAGCCTGGGCCGCGCTGGCGTGGACACGCTGGAGCTGTCCACCGGCGACGACCTGGCCGACGCCATCCTGCGTTTCGTGGACCTGCGCAAGCGCCGCAGCAGCCTGCGGCAGGGCCGGCCCGCCCACCTCACGCCCACGCTTTCCGGAGCCGCCGCATGAAGGACCTGCCCGTCAACTTCCTCTGGCCGCAGTTCCTCTGGCTGCTGGCCGTGCTGCCCCTGCTGGTGCTGCTGTACTGGTGGATCCTGCGCCGTCGCAAGAAGGTGGCGCTGCGCTACGCCAGCCTGTCCATCGTGCGCGAAGCCATGGGCCGCACAACCGGATGGCGGCGCCACATCCCGCCCCTGCTGCTGCTGCTGGCGTTTGCCGCCATGCTGCTGGCCGCGGCGCGACCGGTGGCCACCGTCACGCTGCCCTCGACCCAGCAGACCATCATCCTGGCCATGGACGTCTCGGGCAGCATGCGCGCCACCGACGTGCAGCCCAACCGCCTGGTGGCCTCGCAGAACGCGGCCAAGGCCTTCCTCAAGGAGCTGCCGCGGCATGTGAAGGTGGGCATCGTGGCCTTTGCCGGCTCGGCCCAGGTGGTGCAGCCGGTCACGCTCAGCCGCGAAGACCTGAACGTCGCCATCGACAAGTTCCAGCTGCAGCGCGCCACGGCCATCGGCAGCGCCATCGTGGTGGCCCTCTCCGAGCTGTTTCCGGGCGAAGTCGATCTGGCCAGTGTGACCTACGGCCGTGCCAGCAACGACCCGTTCGCGCCGCAGGGCCGGGCCATCGACCAGCCGCAGACCGAGAAGAAGCCGTTCGAGCCGGTGCCGCCGGGCTCCTACGGTTCGGCCGCGATCATCCTGCTGACCGACGGCCAGCGCACCACCGGTGTCGACACGGACGAGGCGGCCAAGATGGCGGCCGACCGCGGCGTGCGCGTCTACACCGTGGGTGTGGGCACGGTGGACGGCGAGGTGATCGGTTTCGAGGGCTGGTCGATGCGGGTGCGGCTGGACGAGGACACGCTCAAGGCGGTGGCGCGCGACACCAAGGGCGAGTACTTCTACGCCGGCACGGCCGAGAACCTCCAGCAGGTGTACGAGTCGCTGAGCACGCGGCTGACGGTGGAGAAGAAGGAGACCGAGGTCTCGGGCCTGCTGGCGCTGGCGGCGGCGGTGCTGGTGCTGTTGTCTGCGGGCTTGTCGCTGTTCTGGTTCAACAGGGTGCTGTAGCCCCCACGATCCGTCGCTGCGCGGGTCGCTGCCCCAGGACCGGGGAGGGCCCCGGTCCTTGCCGGGTCCGGGGGCTGGTCCGGCTTGGGGCGGCCCGGCGCCGGACCGTCGCAAACAACCCTGACATTCGTCAACGCCGGCGGGTGGCGCACCGGCACAATCGCCGCCATGAATCAAAAGGTCGTCGTCGCCGGTGGCGGCATCGGTGGGCTGGCGTGTGCGCTGGCCCTGTCGCGCGCTGGCGTGGGGGTGGACCTGCTGGAGCAGGCCGCCGCGTTCGGTGAGGTGGGGGCGGGCCTGCAGCTCGGCCCCAACGCCGTCCGGGTGCTCGAGGCCTGGGGCCTGTCCGGTGCGCTGCGCGCCTGTGCGGCGTTTCCCGAGTCGCTGCAGGTGCGCGACGCGCACAACGCGGCCTCTCTGGGCAGACTCCGCCTGGGGGCCGCCAGCCGGGCCCGCTATGGCGCGCCCTACGCCACCATCCACCGCGCCGACCTGCACGGCCTGCTGCTCGAAGCGGTGCAGCGCGAGTCCCGCATCCGGCTGCATCTGGACACCCGGCTGGCCGGGTACGAGGAGGCGGCCGACGGCCTGCGCGTGACCTGCGAGCGCGACGCCGTCTACGAGGCCGATGCCCTGGTCGGGGCCGACGGGCTCTGGAGCCGGGTGCGCATCGGCCTGCTGGGCAACCGGCCGGCGCGGGTGAGCGGCCACCTGGCCTACCGCGGCATGGTGGCGGCCAACGAGTTGCCGGACGTGATGCGCGAACCGGTGGTCACCGCCTGGCTTGGGCCCCGCCTGCACGTGGTGCATTACCCGGTGCGGCGCGGTGAGTGGTTCAACGTGGTCGCGGTGGTCGAGGGGCTGCTCGGTCGCGGCCACGGCGGCCCGCCCGGCAGCGACCCCCAGAGCTGGAGCCACGAGGCGCGGCAGGCCGACCTGTTGCGCGCGCTGGGGCCGGTCTGCCCGGACCTCAGGGCCATGCTCGACCGGGTGGGGGAGTGGAAGCTCTGGGCGCTGAACGACCGCTCGCCGGTGGCCGGACCCGGCGAACACGCCCGCGGCCGCGTGGCCCTGCTGGGTGATGCGGCCCACCCGCTGCGGCCCTACCTGGCGCAAGGAGCGGCCATGGCCATAGAAGACGCCTGGACGCTCGGTCGCCTGGCCGGCGCGGCCCAGGGCCCCATCGACTGGGCCACGCTGTTTGCGCGCTACGCGCAGACCCGCTGGCAGCGCAACGCGCGCGTGCAGGCCCGCTCGCAGCGCAACGGCACCATCTTCCACGCCAGCGGAGCCTTGCGCCTGGCGCGCAATGCGGCCATGGCGGTGCTGGGCGAATCGCTGATGGACAATCCCTGGCTGTACAGTGGGCCGCCCGATCCCCTCGCGGCCTGACCACTTTCCAAGGAGCCGACCCATGCCCAGCCAGCCACGCCGCCAAGCCATTGCCGCCACCATCGCCGCAGGGATGTTTTTTGCACTCGGTGCGTCGTCCACCTTCGCCCAGACCGCCTGGCCCAGCAAGCCGCTGAAGATGGTGGTCGGTTTCCCGGCCGGATCCTCGCCCGACCTGACCGCGCGCCTGCTGGCCGAGCCGCTGTCGCAGGCGCTCGGCCAGCCGGTGATCGTCGAGAACAAGGCCGGCGCGGGCGGCAACATCGGTGCCGACGCCGTGGCCCGCGCCACCGACGACCACACCATCGGGCTGATGATCAACGGCAACCTCACCATCGCCAAGATCCTCAACCCCGCCACCACCTACGACCCGCTCAAGGACCTGCAGCCGGTCTCGCTGATCGCGGTCTCGCCGCTGGTGCTGGCGGCGCCCGCAGGCGCACCGGTCGGCAAGGCCTTCTTCGACCAGGCCAAGGCGCAGGGCGACAAGCTCAACTACGGCACCCCCGGCGTGGGCACGGTGGCCCACCTGGGCATGGAACTGCTCAAGGCCAAGGCCGGCATCGCGCCGGTGCATGTGCCCTACCCGGGCAACCCGCAGGTGATCACCGGGTTGATCGGCGGCCAGGTCCAGATGGCGCTGCTGCCGCCGGGGCTGGCGATGGCCCAGGTCAAGGGCGGCAAGCTGCAGGCGGTCGGCGTCACATCCACGGGCCGCAGCAGCGTGGTGCCCGAGGTGGCGAGCCTGGCCGACGCGGGTGTGCAGGGCCTGCAGCTGGAGATCTGGAACGCGGTGGCCGCACCGGTGGGCATGCCCAAGGCCCATGTGCAGAAGCTGGCCACGCTTCTGGCCGAGATCGTGCGCCGCCCCGAGATCCGCCAGAAGATCCTGAACCAGGGCTGGCAGGTGGCGGGCACCTCGCCCGAGGGCCTGGCCAAGCGCATCGCCGCGGACACGGCAGCGATGGCCGAAGTGATCCAGAAGAACAACATCAAGCCGAACTGACCCCGAGGCTGGCGGCCATGTCCGCCAGCTCGGCATCCAGCGCCTGCCGGAACTCCTGGTCTTTCGGCGCCTGTCCGTTGACATGGCCGATGTCGGCCTGCAGGCGCCCACCCACCACCGACAGGTTGCCCCAGCCGATCACTTCGTCGCGCCACAGCAGCGGCAGCGCGTAGTAGCCGCGCACGCGCTTCGCGGGCGGGGTGTAGGCCTCGAAGCGGTAGGCCCAGCCCCACAGCCGCTCGAAGCGGTCGCGGTCCCAGACCACGGGGTCGAAGGGGGCGAGCAGGCGTACGCGCTCTTCCACTTTCCAGCGGCGCGCGGCCGGGTCTTCGCCATCCGGCCAGAACCAGCGCACGCCGTCCAGCTCGGCGCTCGGCAGGCGCTGGGTGGCGCGTTGCAGCGCCGCGCGCAACAGGCCCTTCCACTGCGGCACCGCGTGCTGGAGCATGGCCACCAGCTGGCGCAGGCCGGGCTGGGGCAGGGGCGCGTACTTGTTCACCAGCACGTCCACCAGCCGGTCCAGCGTGGCGGGCACATCGTCGGGCGCGGTCTGCGGCTGGTGGGCGGCGTAGAGGCGGATGCCGTTGTCGCGCCGCGCCACGCGCAGCAGGCCGCGGTAGTGCATCGCGTCCAGCAGTTGGGTGCTGGCCTTGGACCGGCCGCCGAAGCCGTTGGTGGTGTGGCCGTGGGCGAAGTGCTCGTCCACCGCGCGCGGGTGCGCCTCGCCACGCGCCTGCACGAAGTGCCAGACCGCCTCGGCCTGCGCCCAGCGTTCGGCGGGCCATTCGCGCAGGTCCGAGCGCGGGTGCATCAGCGCGTGCAGTTCGGGTGTGACGAAGCCGTAGTTGACGAAGAAGTCCTCTTCGATCGCAAGCTTCGGGTAACGCCGTTCCAGGTCACCCACCCGGTAGCCCTGGACGCGGTGGCGCAGCGTCAGGTCCTGTGCGCGGGCGGGCGAACGGATCGGGTCGGCCTGCACAAACCCCAGGCGCGCGATGGCCCGGGGCAGGGTGGTGGGTGTGAACAGGCTGCGCGCCACGGCGTGGCGGCGCAGGTGGGCAAGGGTGATGGCGGCCATGCGCCATCATGCCGGAGCGTGGGAGATCAGAGCGCGGTGCGCAGGGTCCAGATCTCGGGGAAAAGAACGACATCGAGCATCTTGCGCAGGTAGCTCACGCCGCCGGTGCCGCCGGTGCCGCGCTTGAAACCAATCACACGCTCGACCGTGGTGACGTGGCGGAAGCGCCAGAGGCGGAAGGCGTCCTCCAGATCGGTGAGTTCTTCGCCGAGCTGGTACAGGTCCCAGTGCTGCTTCGGGTTGCGGTAGACCTGCAGCCAGGCCTGCTCCACCGCCTCGCTGGCCTCGTAGGGCTGGGTCCAGTCGCGCTGCAGATGCGAGGCCGGCACGGCGATGCCGCGGCGCGCCAGCAGTCGCAGGCTCTCGTCGTACAGCGAAGGCGCTTCGTAGGCCGCCTGCACCATGGCCGCGCGCTCCGGGTGGTGGGCGTGGGGCTTGAGCATGGCCGCGTTCTTGTTGCCCATCGCGAACTCGATGCAGCGGTACTGGAAGCTCTGGAAGCCGCTGGAGTGACCGAGGTAGGGCCGGATGGCGCTGTACTCGGGCGGTGTCATGGTGGCCAGCACGTCCCAGGCGTGCACCAGCTGTTCCATGATTTTCGAGACGCGCGCCATCTGCTTGAAGGCGGGGTTCAGCTCGTCGGCCGCGATGTTGCGGATGGCGGCGGTCAGCTCGTGCAGCATCAGCTTCATCCAGAGTTCGCTGGTCTGGTGCTGCACGATGAACAGCATCTCGTCGTGCGCGGGTGAGAGCGGCTTCTGCGCCGTCAGGATGGCGTCGAGCTGCAGGTAGTCGCCGTAGCTCATGTCGTGGCTGAAATCCAGCTGCGCCTTCTCGTCGCGCACGATGGATTCGGTGGCCGAGGCGGGCGTGCTGCCGCCGGTGTCGTGGTAGGGGCAGGTCATGGCGTCTCCTCTCAGGTCACCGCATGTTTCTGGTTGAACTCGGGGCGCTTCCACTCGCCCGATTCGAGCACCTGCTTCAGGTACTCGACCGCGTTCCACACGTCGACAAAGCCGATGTACAGCGGCGTGAAGCCGAATCGCAGGATGTCCTTGTGGCGCCCGCCGTCGCCGGCGCGGTAGTCGCCGATCACGCCGCGCGCGATCAGGGCCTGCACGATGGCGTACGCCCCTTCGTCTCGGGTCAGACAGACCTGGGAACCGCGCAGCGCGTGTTCCCGTGGCGTCGCCAGACCCAGGCCGTGGCCCGCGCAGCGCTCTTCGACGAGTTGAATGAAGAGGTCGGTCAGCGCCAGCGACTTGGCGCGCAGCGCGGCCATGCCGCCGAAGGGCTCGGCGCCCAGCACGGTGTCCACACCACATTCCAGCGCGGCCAGGCTGATCATGGGTTGCGTGCCGCACTGGTAACGCGTGATGCCCGGTGCGGGCTGGTAGTCGGGCGTGAAGGCGAAGGGCGCGGCGTGGCCCCACCAGCCGGCCAGCGGTTGCCAGAAGCGGTCGGCATGCAGCGGGTTGACCCACACGAAGGCCGGCGCGCCGGGGCCGCCGTTGAGGTACTTGTAGCCGCAGCCGACCGAGAAGTCGGCCTTGGCCTTCTTCAGGTCCACCGGCACCGCGCCCGCGCTGTGCGCCAGGTCCCACACGGTCAGGATGCCCTCGGCGTGCGCGGCCGCGGTCACGGCCGCCATGTCGTGCATCGCGCCGGTGCGGTAGTTCACGTGCGTGAGCATGAGGATGGCGACCTCGGCGGTCAGCGAGGCGGCGATCTCCTCGGGCTCGACCAGCACCAGTTCCATGCCGTGCTGCTTGCACAGCGCCTCGGCGATGTAGAGGTCGGTCGGGAAGTTGCTGCGCTCGCTGACGATGCGTTTGCGCTGGGGTGCGTCGGCGGCGGCGATGTTCATGGCCGCGCTCAGCACCTTGAACAGGTTGACCGAGGTGCTGTCGGTGGCCACCACCTCGCCAGGGCCGGCGCCGATCAGTCGGGCAATCTTGTCGCCCACCTTTCCGGGCATCTGGAACCAGCCGTGCTTGTTCCAGCTTTGAATCAGGTCGGTGCCCCATTCCTGCGTCACCACCTGGGCCACGCGGCCGGGGGCGGCCCGCGGCATCACGCCCAGCGAGTTGCCGTCGAGGTAGATGGTGTCGACGGGCAGGTTGAACTCGTCGCGCAGGTCGCGCAGCGGGTCCTGGATGTCCCTCTGCAGGCAGTCTTCTTTGGTGGTCATCGGTGCGTTTCCTTCGGGTTCACAGTTCTCTGAGTACCGCGCGCACCGGGCTGGCGTCGGCGGTGGTCAGTTTCAGGGGCAGGGCGATTAGCTCGTAGTCGCCCTCGGGCACGTCGTCCAGCAGCAGGTTCTCCAGCACCCGCAGGCCGCGCCGGCGGATGGTCTGGTGGCTGTCCAGGGTCTTGCTCTCGGCCGGGTCAATGCTGGCGCTGTCGATGCCGATCAGCACCACGCCGCGGTCGGCCAGCAGGGCCACGGTCTCGGGTGCGAAGGCGGGCAGGGCGGTATCGAAGCGGTCCTGCGGCATGCGCTCGTAGACCCTGACCAGCACCCGTGGCGGGAGGCCGTCCATCGCGTGCGCGATGTGCTCCGGCCGCACCAGCGGCCCGCAGCCGATGGCGTGGACCACCCGGCACGGGCCGATGAAGGCCTGCAGGTCCACAGCGCCGATGGCCGCGCCCTCGGGGTCGTAGTGCAGCGGCGCGTCGGCGTGGGCGCCCACGTGCGGGCTCAGCGTGAGGGCGCTCACATTGACCGGGCAGCCGGGGCCGATGCGGGCCACCCACAGTTGCGAATAGGCCGTGTCGCCCGGAAACACGGGCGATCCGGCGTGCACAGGAGGGGAAATGTCCCAGAGCTTTTTCATGGTTAGCGGAAGGTAGCACCCACGAAAAAACCGTGGTGTCGGTTATTCCCAACGATCAGACAATAATTTAAACCTAAAGCAAATCGGATGCAGGGCAAAGAAATCCGGCCAGACTTTGATTAAAAGCAAATGAGAACCACTCTCGTTTGATTACATTGAAAACATCTCTTCTTCCAATGTCGGGTTCCACCATGTCCACTGCCCCGTCCCCTTCCTGCACCGGCGCCTGCCCGGACGCCCGCGACACCGCGCCGCGCACGCTCGACGCTTGGCCCCTGCGCACCCCGGCGCTGCTGCAGGGTTTTGCGACGGTGCACGACCCCGAGGTTCGCCGGACCCTGCACCGCCTGGCCGAGATCGGCTTCCTGCCCGGCGAGGTGGTCGAAATCGTGGCGCGCGCCGGCGGCCGTGGTGGGCCGATCGCCGTGCGCGTGGGTGGCTCGACCTTCGCGCTGCGGGCCCACGAGGCGGCGCTGCTGCGCGTTCGGGAGGCGGCATGAACGGCGCTGTGGCACTGCCCCGCCTGGCGCTGCTGGGCAACCCGAACTGCGGCAAGACCGCGCTGTTCAACCTGCTCACCGGTGCGCGCCAGAAGGTCGCCAACTACGCCGGCGTGACGGTCGAGCGCAAGCAGGGCTGGCTCGAAACCCCGCAGGGCCGGCGGGCCCAGGTGCTGGACCTGCCGGGCACCTACAGCCTGGAGCCGCTGAGCCAGGACGAGTCGGTCACGCGCGACGTGGTCACCGGCCGCCTGCCCGGCGAGGCGCGGCCCGACCTGCTGGTCTGCGTGGTCGACGCCACCCACCTGCGCCTGAACCTGCGCCTGGTGCTGGAAGCCCAGGCGCTGGGCCTGCCGATGGTGCTGGTGCTGAACATGGCCGATGTGGCGCAGGCGCGGGGGCTGCGCATCGACACCGCCCGCCTGGCCGAAGAACTGGGCCTGCCGGTGGTCACGGCCGTGGGCGTGCAGCGCGACGGTGCCCAGGCCCTGCTGCGCCAGCTCGACGAACTGATGGCGGCCGGTCTGCCGCCAGCGCAAGCACCCGGCGACCTGGGCGTGGCGACCGACCCCGGGCAGCTGAACCTGCGCGTGCGCAGCCTGCTGGCCGCGGTGCTGGACGAGCCGCCGCGCCGCTGGACCGCCGACGACCGCATCGACCGCTGGGCCCTGCACCCGGTCTGGGGCTACGTGCTGCTGGCGGGCCTGTTGCTGCTGATGTTCCAGGCGGTGTTCGCCTGGGCCGCCTGGCCCATGGACCTGATCGAAGCGGGCATGGGCTGGCTGGGCGAGCAGGTGGCTGCGCACATGGCCGAGGGGCCGCTGCGCAGCCTGCTGGTGGACGGCGTGATCGCGGGCGTGGGTGGCGTGCTGGTGTTCCTGCCGCAGATCCTGGTGCTGTTCCTGTTCATTTTCCTGCTCGAAGACTCGGGTTATCTGCCGCGCGCGGCTTTCCTCATGGACCGGCTGATGGGCAGCGTGGGGCTCTCGGGCCGCTCGTTCATTCCACTGCTGTCCAGCTTCGCCTGCGCGGTGCCCGGCATCATGGCCACGCGCACCATCAGCCACTGGCGCGACCGCTGGCTCACCATCCTGGTGGCGCCGCTGATGACCTGCTCGGCGCGGCTGCCGGTGTACGCGCTGCTGATCGGCGCCTTCGTGCCTCAGCGCAGCGTGGCGGGCCTGTTCAACCTGCAGGGTCTGGTGCTGTTTGGGCTGTACGCGCTGGGCATCGCCAGCGCGATGGCGGTGGCTTTCATCGTCTCGCGCCGCGGCGCCGGCCGCCGGTCGACGCCGCTGCTGATGGAGCTGCCGGCCTACCGCTGGCCCAGCGTGCGCAACATCGCGCGCGGCCTGTGGGAGCGCGCGCTGATCTTCATCCGGCGCGTGGGCGGGATCATCCTGGCGCTGATGGTGCTGCTGTGGTTCCTCTCCAGCTACCCGGCGCCGCCGGAGGGATTCACCGGCGCGCCGGTTGAGGCCAGCTTCGCCGGCCGCCTGGGCCTGTTGCTGGCGCCGCTGTTCGCGCCGCTGGGTTTCGACTGGCGCATCGTGGTGGCGCTGATCCCGGCCATGGCCGCGCGCGAGGTCGTGGTTGCGGCGCTGGGCACGGTGTACGCGCTGAGCGCCAGCGGCGACCAGGTGGCCGACGCACTCGGTGGCCTGATCGGCAGCCAGTGGTCACTGGCCACGGCGCTGTCGCTGCTGGTGTGGTTCGTCTACGCGCCGCAGTGCGTGGCCACGCTGGCGGCGATCCGGCGCGAGGCGGGGGGTTGGCGCCACGCGGCCATCGTCACGGTCTACCTGTTCGCCCTGGCCTGGGTGGCCTCGTGGTTCACCTACCGGCTGGTGCTGGCCTGGAGCGGTTCATGAACATCCAGTTTCTGATCGTGCTGCTGTGCGTGGGCGGCGCGCTGGTCTACCTGCTGCGGCCGTGGTGGCGCCGCGTGCGGTCCGGGTCGCCGCTGCGCAACCCGGCGGAGGCCGAGACCCCACCACCGTCGGCCTGCGGGGCTTGCAAGGGCTGCAGCGGCCGCTCGGGTGGCTGCCACTGAAGCCGGTCAGGCCAGCGCCGGCAGCCGCACCACCAGCACCTTGAGCGCGCGGTCGGGCGACACGTCGGCGAAGGCGGCGGGGTTGGGCAGGCGCTGCTCGATCACCAGTGCCGGCGCCTCGGCGGCCAGCTGGTCGCGCAGGAACTGTTCGGGGATCTCCGGAGCATTCAGGCAGAGCAGGGCACGGCCGCCGGGCTTGAGCAGGTCGGGCAGGCGGCGCAGCAGGCGCGGCCAGTCCTTGGTCGCCACGAAGCTGCCCTTCTGGTAGCTCGGCGGGTCGGCAACCACCAGGTCGTACGGCCCCATGCGCGTGACCTTGCCCCAGGAGCTGAACAGGTCGTGCGCGAGGAATTTGGCGCGACCGTGGATGCCGTTGAGCTGGTGGTTCTGCTGGCCGGTGGTCAGCGCGCCCTGCGCCATGTCGAGGTTGATGACCTCTTTCGCGCCGCCCTGCAGCGCGGCCACCGAAAAGGCACAGGTGTAGGCGAACAGGTTGAGCACCTTGGCGCCTTGCGCATGCGCGCGCACCCAGCGCCGGCCTTCGGCCATGTCGAGGAACAGGCCGTGGTTCTGGCCGCGCTGCACCTGCACGCGGTAGCGCGCACCGTCTTCGGTCACCACATGCGGATCGGGCACGCCGCCGGCCATCACGTCGGTGACGGGACGGCTGACCGGGCCGTCGGGCTGGCGGCGCTGGAACACCCAGTTCAGCGGCTGGCCGGGCGCGACTTGGGCCTGCCGGGCGGCCAGCGCCTCACCCACGGCACGGGTCTCGTCGTCGGTGGCCTCTCCGAACTTGGTGAGCACCCACACGGGCGGGTACCAGTCGAGTGCCCAGTCCTCGCTGCCGGGGTGCAGGCCACCGCGGCCATGGAAGAGGCGGCAGGCGTCGGTGCCGGGTGTGGCGCCAGCAATGGCGTCGAGCAGGGCTTGCATGGGGCTATCAGTGGCCGGCCAGCGGTGCCAGCCCGTGGCGGCGCCGCGCGGTGTCGCAGGCGTCGCTGCCCTCTTCAAACTCGCGGCAGGGGCTGGGTCGCCATTCGTAGATGCCGCAGGTGGCCTTCTGGCCCACGGGGCCGTACAGCGCCGCGCAGCGCGGACGGCCGTGGTCGGTGCCGCGCATGCGGCTGATGTGGTCGGTCACAGGCACCCACAGGCCTTCGGGCACGCTGCCGCCTTCGGACTGGGTCTCGTACACCGAGAAGTCCACGCGGAAGCTGGCGCAGCAGGCGCCGCAGCTGGTGCAGGCGCTCATGAGGCGATCTCTTGCACGTACATGATCGCGCCGTTGTACTGCGCAACCTGGTCGTAGAGCGCGCGGGCCGTTCTGTTGTCTTCAAAGGTCGTCCAGTACACCCTGGAGCAGCCTTTGGATTGCGCTTCTGCGTACACCCGCTCGATCAGCCTGCGCCCAACGCCACGGCCTCTGGCCATTGGCGAGGTGAACAGGTCTTGCAGGTAGCAGACGTCGCATTGGCGGGTGGTGCTGGGGTGGTAGACCAGATGAACCAGGCCTACGATTTGCCCGTCCAACTCTGCGACAAATGCTTTGACGGGATCGGATGCCACGAAGAAGCGCTCCCATGTCTGGCAGGTGATCGCTTCATCCAAGGCCGTGTCGCCCGCACGTCCGTAGAACGCGTTGTAACCGTCCCAGAGCGGGCGCCAGCCGGCGTAGTCTGCCTGTTCGATAGGGCGAATCCGCATCGATTCCGCTCAGGCCAGATGGCCCAGCAGCAGGTATTCCATCAGCGCCTTCTGCACGTGCATGCGGTTCTCGGCCTCGTCCCAGACCACGCTCTGCGGGCCGTCGATGACCTCGGCGGTCACTTCCTCGCCGCGGTGGGCGGGCAGGCAGTGCATGAACAGCGCGTCGGGCTGGGCCACGGCCATCATGGCCTCGTCCACGCACCACTGCTTGAAGGCGGCACGGCGCACCTCGTTCTCGGCCTCGTAGCCCATGCTGGTCCACACGTCGGTGGTCACCAGGTCGGCGCCCTGGCAGGCTTCCTTTGGGTCCTTGAATACCTTGTAGCAGGCCGGGTTGCTGATGCCGGCCAGCTTCGCGTCCACCTCGTAGCCGCTGGGCGTGCTCACGTGCACCGTGAAGCCCAGCAGCTCGGCCGCCTGCAGCCAGGTGTTGGCCATGTTGTTGCCGTCGCCCACCCAGGCCACCACCTTGCCGCGGACGGCGTCCAGCGGGTCGCCGCTGGGGGCCGGGCGGTACTCGGTCAGCGTGAACAGGTCGGCCAGGATCTGGCAGGGGTGGAACTCGTTGGTCAGTCCGTTGATGACCGGCACGCGCGAGAACTGCGCGAACTTCTCGATCTTGTCCTGGCCGAAGGTGCGGATCATCACGATGTCGACCATGCGGCTGATCACGCGCGCGCTGTCTTCAATCGGCTCGGCGCGGCCGAGCTGGCTGTCGCCGGTGGTCAGGTGCACCACCGAGCCGCCCATCTGGTACATGCCGGCCTCGAAGCTCACGCGGGTGCGCGTGCTGGCCTTCTCGAAGATCATGGCCAGGGTGCGGTCCGGGTCGGCGAAGGGCTGGTACTTCTCGACCGCCTTGAACTTGGCCTTGATGAAGGCGGCGCGGCGCAGCAGGTAGCCGTATTCCTCGGCGCTGAAATCCTTGAACTGCAGGTAGTGGCGGATGCTCATGCGGTGCGCTCCGGGCGGTCAGCCCTGTTCTTTCAGGAAGGTCTCGATGATCGGCAGCAGGCGGGCGACAATTTCGTCGGCCTCGGCGCCGCTGATGATCAGCGGCGGCACCAGTCGGATCACGTTGTCGGCCGTGACCGACAGCAGCAGGCCGGCGTCGGCCGCGCGCTGCGTGATCACGCCGCAGGGCTGCTCCAGCTCGATGCCGATCATCAGGCCTTGGCCGCGCACCTCTTTCACGCCCTTCTTGCCCATCAGGGCGGTGACCAGTTTGGTCTGGATCAGCGTGCCCATCCTGGCGGCGTTCTGCAGCAGGCCGTCTTCTTCCATGATGCGGATGGTCTCTATGCCCGCGCGCATGGACAGCGGGTTGCCACCGAAGGTGGTGCCATGGTTGCCCGGACCGAAGATGTTCGCGGCCTTGGGGCCGGCGACGACGGCGCCGATCGGCACGCCCGAACCCAGGCCCTTGGCCAGCGGCATCACGTCCGGCTTGATGCCGGCCCACTGGTGGGCAAACCACTTGCCGGTGCGGCCCATGCCGCACTGCACCTCGTCGATCATCATCAGCCAGTCGTTGGCGTCGCACAGCGCACGCACGCCCTGCAGGTACTCGGCACGCATGGGGTTGATGCCGCCTTCGCCCTGGATGGTCTCGAAGAACACGGCGACCACGTTCGGGTTGCCCTGGGTCGCTTTCTTCAGTGCCTCCAGGTCGTTGGCCGGCACGCGGATGAAGCCTTCGACCAGCGGGCCGAAGCCGGCCTGCACCTTGGGGTTGCCCGTGGCCGACAGGGTGGCGATGGAGCGGCCGTGGAAGGCCTTCTCGTAGACCACGATCTGCGGCTTCTCGATGCCTTTGTCGTGGCCGAACTTGCGCGCCAGCTTGAGCGCGGCCTCGTTGGCCTCCAGCCCGGTGGAGCAGAAGAAGGCATTGGTCAGGCCCGAACGTTCCACCAGCAGCTTCGCCAGTTCTTCCTGGCCGGGCACGTGGTAGTAGTTGCAGCAGTGGATCATGTCCGCCACCTGCTGCTGCAGCGCCTTCACCAGTTTGGGGTGGCCATGCCCGAGGGTGTTCACCGCGATGCCGGCCAGCGCGTCCAGGTACTCCTTGCCGTTGACGTCCCAGACACGGCAGCCCTTGCCGTGCGTCAGGGCGATCGGCAGGCGGCCGTAGGTGTTCATCACATGGGGCGAAGACGGAACGATGGGGGCGGCTTTCATGAGGGAACTCCGGAAGCAGGGGCCAGAAAAAGAAGCGGCTCAACGCAGGTTGAGCCGTTGAAAGGCGATTTTAGGGGCAGGCACCGGCATCTTCTTTGCTTGTTCTGCATCACAGAGATGCGGCACAGTACCGTCAGCCGCCGTCGGCCGGGTTAACCCTGATCTCAAGTCTTATATAAGATAGAATACCGCCATCCGCAACGGCATTCCATTCCATGGCCGACCGCCCCACCACCAAACAAGTGTTCATCCAGGGAATCACCCGGGATGGGCGCACGTTTCGCCCCAGCGACTGGGCGGAGCGTCTGGCGGGCGTGATGAGCCCGTTCGGCCCGGGTGGTGCGTCCGGCCGCATCGGCAGCCACATTGCGTACTCGCCCTGGTGCGTGCCGACGGTGATGAACGGCACCAAGGTGGTGATCGTGCACACCGACCTGCGCGAGGCCGAGCCCATGGCCTGGGACTTCGTCATGAACTTCGCCAAGGACAACGACCTGCAGGTCGTCGAAGGCTGCCTGCTGCCCGAAGTCAAGTAGTCCACCCCCGCCGCGCTGCGCGCGACCCCCTCGAGGGGCAACGCGATGCGGCCTGGCAGAGCCAGTTTCGCCGCGTTCTGGCACTGGGCTCTGTTCGCTTCCGCTATCCTCCGCCGCTCGGGCATGTGCCCTGTTTCTGGAGTGATTTCCATGGCGATGGACGTTGTTGACTATTACCTGCACGGCGACGACATGCAGTTCGTCGAGATCGAGCTTGACCCGGGCGAGGCCGCGATCGGCGAGGCCGGCAGCATGATGTACATGGAGGACGGCATCGGCATGACCACCGTCTTCGGTGACGGCTCCGCCGGGTCGGGAGCCGGCGGCCTGTTCGGCAAGCTGCTGGGTGCGGGCAAGCGCCTGATCACAGGCGAGTCGCTGTTCACGACGGTCTACACCAACCAGGGCAGTGGCAAGCGCAAGGTCGGCTTCGCGGCGCCCTACACCGGCAAGATCATTCCCTTCGATCTGTCCCAGATCGGCGGCACCCTGATCTGCCAGCGCGACGCCTTCCTGTGTGCCGCCAAGGGCGTGTCGCTGGGCATCGCCTTCCAGCGCAAGCTGGGCACCGGCTTCTTCGGCGGTGAAGGGTTCATCATGCAGAAGCTCGAAGGCGACGGCCTGGCCTTCGTGCACTCGGGCGGCACGGTGCTCAAGCGCGATCTGGCGCCGGGCGAGGTGCTGCGGGTGGACACCGGCTGCGTGGTGGCCTACACCACGGGCATCGATTTCGACATCCAGTTCGTGGGGGGCGTGAAAACCGCGCTGTTCGGCGGCGAGGGCCTGTTCTTCGCCACCCTGCGAGGCCCCGGTACGGTCTGGATCCAGTCGCTGCCGTTTGCGCGCCTGGCCTCGCGCATCTTCGCGGCGGCGCCGCGCACGCAGGGCGGTGGTGGCTCGGGCGGGGAGCAGGGCGGCCTGGCGGCGGGCATCCTGGGCGGTGGCCTGCTGGGCGGGCTCATCGGCGGGGATGACTGAATGAAGTCCCCCCTGCGCCGCTGACGCGGTTTCCCCCCTGCTGCGCGGGGGGACGCACCCTGTGGCCTGGCAAAGCCAGTTCCACGGGTGCCCTGGGGGACGGTCACGCGCGCCGGAAACCTCTCCTGTCGGTTGTCGAGCGCCCAAAGAAAAACCGCCCCGGAGGGCGGTTTTCTTTTTTTGCTGGCAGCGCACCGTTTCAAACGGCGGACCGGAGAACCGGTCCGGGCTGGTGCACGTCGCCCGATCAGGCGGCGGCAGTGGCCAGGGCCTTGACCTTGGCGGACAGGCGGCTCTTGTCGCGAGCGGCCTTGTTCTTGTGGAAGATGCCCTTGTCGGCAACGCTGTCGACCACGGCCTGCATCTTGCCGAACAGCTCGGCGGCCTTGGTCTTGTCACCGGCCAGAACAGCCTTCTCGACGTTCTTGACGGCGGTGCGGTACTTGGAACGCAGCGAGGTGTTGGCGGCGTTCAGTTTGACGTCCTGGCGGACGCGCTTGCGGCCAGACGCCAGACGGGGGTTCTTTTTCTTCGGCTTGGTTGCCATGTGTATATCCTTTGAGTGTTTGGGGATGTTGCCAGCAAAGCCCGCGATTCTACCACGCACCCCCAAGCAGAGCCAGTTCTGCCCGCCGGGCGGTGGCCGGGTGGTTACACTGCCGCGGTGTCGCTCTTCAAGTCCGCCTCCCTGGTTTCCCTGCTGACGCTGGCCTCGCGCATCACCGGTCTGGTGCGCGAGCTGCTGATGGCATCCACGTTCGGCGCCAGCGCCCTGACCGACGCCTTCAACGTCGCCTTCCGCATTCCGAACCTGCTGCGCCGGCTGTTCGCCGAGGGCGCATTCAGCCAGGCCTTCGTGCCGGTGCTCGCCGGCGTGCGCGCCAAGGACGGTGACGATGCCACCCGCGAGCTGGTGAACCAGATCGCCACTGTGCTCGTCTGGGCGCTGGTGGCCACCTGCGTCGTCGGTGTGGCGATCTCGCCCGTGCTGGTCTGGGCCATGGCCAGCGGCCTCAAGCAGAGCCCCCAGGGCTTCGAGTCGGCGGTGCTGATGACGCGCTGGATGTTTCCCTACATCGGCTTCATGTCGCTGGTGGCGCTGTCGGCGGGTGTGCTGAACACCTGGAAAAAATTCGCCGTGCCAGCTGCGACGCCGGTACTGCTGAACGTGGCCATGATCGGGGCCGCCTGGCTGGGCGCACCCTGGTTCGAGTCCTTGGGCATCGAGCCGATCTACGCGATGGCGGCCGGCGTGATGCTCGGCGGCGCCCTGCAGCTGGGGGTCCAGATCCCGGCGCTGCTGCGCATCGGCATGCTGCCGCGCGTGGGCCTGCGCTGGTCGTCGCTCAAGGCGGCCTGGGCGCACCCGGGCACGCGGCGCGTGACCACGCTGATGCTGCCGGCCCTGCTGGGCGTGAGCGTGGCGCAGGTCTCGCTGCTGATCAACACGCAGATCGCATCCCACCTGGCCACCGGCAGCGTGAGCTGGCTCAGCTACGCCGACCGGCTGATGGAGTTCCCGACCGCGATGCTGGGTGTGGCGCTGGGCGTGGTGCTGCTGCCTCAGCTGGCGGCCGCCCGGGCTGCCGACGACGGCGAGCGCTACAGCGCGCTGCTGGACTGGGGTCTGCGGCTGGTGGTGCTGCTGGCGGTGCCCTGCGCGGTGGCCCTGTTGACCTTTGCCAAGCCCCTGGTGGCGGTGCTCTACCACTACGGCGCGTTCTCCGAGCGCGACGTGGCCCAGACCACGACCGCCCTCATGGGCTACGGCGCCGGCCTGCTGGGCCTGGTGGCGATCAAGGTGCTGGCGCCGGGCTTCTATGCGCGCCAGGACATCCGCACGCCGGTGAAGATCGCCATCGTGGTGCTGCTGCTGACCCAGGCCATGAACCTGGTGTTCGTGCCCCGCCTGGCCCACGCCGGTCTGGCGCTGGCCATCGGCCTGGGCGCGATGGTCAACGCGCTGTGGCTGCTGATCGGCCTGGTGCGGCGCGGCGCCTACCGTCCGGCCCCGGGCTGGGCACGGTTTTCGATGCAGGTGCTGGCCGCCAGCGCCTTGCTGGCGGTGTTCCTGATGTGGAGCGCCGGGTCGGTGAACTGGGTGGCGTTCGAGGGCGGCGCGCTGCTGCGGGTCGTCCTGATGGCCGCGATCGTGGTGGGGGCGGCGCTGCTGTACTTTGTCGCGCTGATGCTCTCGGGTTTAAAACTTCGGCAATTCGTCCGAAAATGAACCCATCATGCCTTCTGCCTTTGAACTCCCCTCGTCGACGCCGCTGGCGTATTTCGCCTCGCTGGTGAAGGACGACGACAGCCTGCCCCTGCTGGAAGCGGCCGCTTCCATCGCCCAGGACGAATACCCGGACCTGGATGTGCAGGAGGTGCTGGGTGAGGTGGATGTGCTGCTCTCCCGCCTGCGCCGGCGCAGCCCCTCGGACGCCGAGCCCCTGCAGCGCCTGCGCGCGCTCAACCAGTTTTTCTTCCGGGATCTGGGCTTCGGCGGCAACGTCAACGACTACCACGACCCGGACAACAGCCACCTCAACGTGTTGCTCAGGACGCGCCGCGGCATCCCGATCTCGCTGGCGGTGCTGTGGCTGGAGCTGGCGCAAGGCCTGGGCCTGAAGGCGCGCGGCATCAACTTCCCCGGGCACTTCCTGGTCAAGATCAATCTGCCCGAGGGGCAGGTGGTGATTGACCCCTTCACCGGCCAGTCGCTCAGCCGCGAGGAGCTGTCCGAGCGGCTGGAACCCTACAAGCGGCGCAACGGGCTGGTCGACGACTTCGACGTGCCGGTGGGCCTGTACCTGCAGGCGGCGCCCTCGCGCGACATCATCGCCCGCATGCTGCGCAACCTGAAGGAAATCCACCGCACGCAGGAAGACTGGCTGCGCCTGATCGCGGTGCAGGACCGGCTGCTGATCCTGCTGCCCGACGCCTGGATCGAGTACCGCGACCGGGGCCTGGCCTGGGCCGAAATGGGCGATGCGGCCCTGGCCGCGCAGGACCTGGAGGTCTACATCGCCCATACCGACGATGCGCTGGACCGCGACGCCATTCAGTCGCGGCTGAACGAGCTGCGCCGCGCCCGGGGCTGAGCGCTCAGCGGGCCGCCGCTCTGTGCGTGGTGCCGGGCGTGCCCGGCTGTCCGTGCCGGTGCCAGGCGCGGCGCAACTGGGTGTCCGACCCGAACCCCGAGATCTGCGCGGCCTGCGTGACGTTGTGACCGCTCTGCAGCGCCGCCTGGGCCACCGCGAGCCGGATGCGCTGCAGGTAGGTCAGCGGTGACACACCCGCGTGCTCCTCGAACAGGCGGGTCAGGTGGCGCGCCGAGGTGTGGCCCCGGTCGGCCATGCGCGGCACGGTCCAGGCCTCCTGCGGCGCCTGGCTCACCGCGTCCTGCACCCGGTGAAGGACGGGGTGCAGGTGGTCGCGGTGGTGCAGGAAGGGCGAGAGTTCGGGGTCCTGCGGGCCTCGGCGCAGCGCCACCACCATGGTCTGTGCCACTTCGGCTGCGAGTGCCGGCCCCAGACGGGCGGCGATGCGGTGCAGCGTGAGATCGATGCCGGTGGTCACGCCGGCGCTGCTGAACACCGGAGCGTCCAGTACGAACACCCGGTTGGCCAGCACCTCGCAGTCGGGCGCGGACTGGCGCAGTTCGTCCAGATGGTGGTGGTGCGTCGTGGCTTTGCGGCGCGCCAGCAGGCCGGCGCGGGCGGCCACCACGGCGCCAGCGCAGATGCACATCAGCTCCACCTGGCCTTCGGCCAGGCGCAGGCCGCGCAGCCAGTGCAGCAGCTCGCGCGCGGCGGGGCTGTCCAGCGCGACCTGGTCACCCGGCTGGCCCACCAGCACCACCCACTGCGGGCGCTGGGGCCGGGACAGGTCGGGCAGCGGGGCCAGATTCGACACCCGGGCGCCCACCGAGCTGACCGTTTCGGCGCGGGGGCCTGTGAAGTGCAGCGCAAAGGCCGCAGGCCGGCCCTTAGCCAGCAGCGACTGGTTGGCCATGCGCAGCGCCTCGGCCGGACCCGCCCAGTCGAGGATCAGGCTGTCGTCCAGCAGCACGAAATGCACGTCCACCACAGTGGCGGATGTCAGTCGGGTCGGTTCATCCATCGGTAGTCCATCTGTCGTGCGGTGCGTTCGGCCAGTTCGGGGCAGGTCAGGCGGGCCACGAGGTGCAGCGACAGGTCGATACCGGCGCTGATGCCCGCCGAACTGAACACGCGGCCGTCCTCGACCCAGCGCACGCCATCGACCACGTCCAGCAACGGCCACTGGCGACGCAGGTCGGCCAGGTCCTCCCAGTGCGTCGTCACCCGGTGGTTGGTCACCACCCCGGCGGCGGCCAGCACGAACACGCCCGTGCAGACCGAGGCCGTGAGCGTCGCCTGAGCGCCGGCGCGCCGCACCCAGGCCAGCGTGTCCGGGCAGCGGGCGGCGGCGTCGACCACACCACCGGGCACGATCAGCAGGTCCACCGGCGTCTCGTCGCTGAAGTGCCGGGTCGGCAGCACCTGCAACCCGGCCCTGGCGCGCACCGGCGCCCGGGTGCGCGCCACGCAGGCCACCTGCCAGCCCGCCGCGACCGGTTGGCCGGGCCAGTCCGCGGCCTCGGGGCGGGCCGCCATGCGGGCGGCCGTGGTGAACACTTCGTAGGGCCCGGCCAGGTCCAGCGCCTCGACATCGTCGAAGGCCAGGATGGCGATGCCGAACGGGCGGGTCACGCCACGGCCCCGGCGCGTGCCAGCGCCTCGTCCACCGAGGTGAGGGTGCAGAAGCGCCCCTGCAGCACGGTGGCGGTGCGCGCCTTGATCTCGGCCGCGGTCAGGGGCGAGCCGTCGGGCTGGGTCATGTCGAAGGTCAGCGTGGCGTCCAGCACATAGTCGACCTCCCAGCCGAGGTCGGAGGCGTGGCGGGTGGTGGTTTCGCAGCACTGCTCGGTGCGGATGCCGCTGACGATCAGGCGGCGGATGCCGTTTTCGGTCAGCCAGACGTCCAGCCCGGTGCCGACCAGGGCACTGTGCCGGTGCTTGACGAAGCTGGCGGCCGGATCAAAAACGGACAACTCGGCCAGCGGACGGACATGGCCGCTGGCGTGCGAGAAGGGGTTGTCCGGAGTCCCCGGTCCGTCGCTGTGCAGGATGCGCACCACCGGGATGCCCTGCGCGACGCAGCCGTCGATCAGCGCGTTCTGCTCGGCCATGTAGGCCGGCAGTGCCGAGGCGTCGAAGTAGGGGCGGTGGCGGAAGGATTCCTGGACGTCGATGACCAGCAGGGCGGTGTTCATGGGGCAGCTCCGTTGAAAAGATGGCCGCATTGTTCCCGCCGGGACGCCGCCTGTCCGCCACCACCGCGGACAGGTTTCGATCAGATCAGGACATCAGGCCACGACCACCGCGGCACCGTCGTCCCTGGGCGCGATGGCGCCGATTTCATAGACCGTCTCGCCCAGTTCGCGCAGCGTGGCGGCGCAGGCGGCGGCCTCGGCGGCGTCGATGACCACCACCATGCCGATGCCGTTGTTGAAGGTGCGGTTCATCTCGATGTCGTCGATGCCAGCGACCTTCTGCAGCCAGGCGAACAGCTCGGTCTGCGGCCAGCTGCCCTTTTTCAGGTGAGCGGCCGTGCCTTCGGGCAGCACGCGCGGGATGTTCTCCAGCAGGCCGCCGCCGGTGATGTGGGCCAGCGCCTTCACAGGGTGCTTGGCCAGGGTGGCGAGCACGTTCTTCACGTACAGGCGGGTCGGGGCCATGATGGCCTGGCGGAAGGGCTGGCCGTCCAGCGTGGCGGGCAGGTCGCTGCCGGCGCGCTCGATGCACTTGCGCACCAGCGAGAAGCCGTTGGAGTGCACGCCGTGCGAGGCCAGGCCCAGCACCACGTCGCCGGGTTTCACGTCCTTGCCGGTCAGGATCTTGGACTTTTCGACCGCGCCGACGCAGAAGCCGGCCAGGTCGTACTCGCCGGCTGGGTACATGCCGGGCATTTCGGCGGTTTCGCCGCCGATCAGGGCGCAGCCGGAGAGTTCACAACCCTTGGCGATGCCGCCGACCACGGCCGCAGCGGTTTCCACGTCCAGCTTGCCGCAGGCAAAGTAGTCGAGGAAGAACAGCGGCTCGGCGCCCTGCACCAGCACGTCGTTGACGCTCATGCCCACCAGGTCGATGCCCACGGTGTCGTGCAGGTTCCATTCAAAGGCCAGCTTGAGCTTGGTGCCCACGCCGTCGGTGCCGCTCACCAGCACCGGTTCCTGGTAGCGCTTGGGCACTTCGAACAGCGCGCCGAAGCCGCCGATGCCGGCCAGCACGCCTTCGCGCATGGTCTTCTTGGCCAGCGGCTTGATGCGCTCGACCAGCGCGTCGCCCGCGTCGATGTCGACGCCGGCGTCTTTGTAGGAAAGGGGGGTGGTGCTGGAGGTCATAGGGGGGAGGGCGGGGAGAGGGCCCGCGCGGGCCGGGGACTAGAATTTGCGGCTGATTTTAAGGGTTCGCCCTCCGGCCCCCGTTCACCCGAGCTTGCACCCCATGACCCTTTCCCCCGCGCAGATCCGTTCCCTGACCTGGGTCGCCATCGCCGTGGCGATCTGGGCGCTGCTGACGGTGCTGGCGCCGGTGCTGATGCCCTTCGTGCTGGCCGCAGTGATGGCCTACGCGCTGCATCCCCTGGTGGAAAAGCTCAACGACCGGCGGATTCCCCGCTGGCTCGGGGCGGGTGTGGCCATCGCCCTGCTCATGCTGGTGCTGCTGGCTGTGGTGCTGCTGATCGTGCCGGTGATCACCAAGCAGGTGCCGCTGCTCAAGGAGCAGGTGCCGGCGCTGCTGGACCGGGTCAACGACAGCCTGGTGCCGCTGGCGGGGCGCTTTGGCATCGACCTGCAGATCGACGTGGCCCAGGTGCGCGAGTGGCTCAAGGATCTTGTCACCGGGCACGAACAGGAACTGATCAACGGCCTGCTGTCCTCGCTGCGCATCGGCGGCAGCGCGCTGGCGGCGGTGTTCGGCAACCTGGTGCTCACGCCCATCGTGGCCTACTACCTGCTGCTGGACTGGGCGGGGCTGGTGGAACGCAGCAAGCGGCTGATTCCTCCCCGCTGGCTGCCTTCGGTGCAGAGCTTCCTGGACGAAACGGACGAGGTGCTGGGCCAGTACCTGCGCGGCCAGCTGCTGGTGATGGGGGTGCTGGCGGTGTTCTACACCGTGGCGCTGGCCCTGGTGGGCCTGAAGCTGGCGCTGCCGATCGGCGTGTTCACCGGTCTGGCCGTGTTCGTGCCCTACCTGGGCTTCGGCCTGGGCCTGGTGATGGGCCTGCTGGCGGCGGTGCTGCAGTTCCAGAGCCTGACCGGCGTGGTGCTTGTCGGTGTGGTCTACACGGTGGGCCAGGTGGCCGAAAGCATGTACGTGACGCCGCGCCTGCTGGGCGAGCGCATCGGCCTGCACCCCATCGCGGTCATCTTCGCCCTGATGGCCTTTGGTCATCTGTTCGGCTTCGTGGGGGTGCTGATCGCGCTGCCGGCCAGCGCCGTGCTGCTGGTGGCGATCCGCCGCGCCAGGGCCGGTTACCTGGCCAGCGACCTGTACCTGCCCGGCGCAGCCACCGCCCCGGCCGCGCCGGCCCAGCCGAAGGACGGCGCGGAATGAAACCGGTTCAGCCGCCCATGAAACAGATGGCGCTGGACATCGGGCTGGCGCCCGTGCCCACGCTGGACAACTTCGTGGCGGCGGGCAACGAGGCCGTGCTGGAGCACCTGCGGCTGTGGACCTACAACCCCTTGCGGTCGCCGGTGCCCACCTATCTCTGGGGCGAGCCCGGCAGCGGCAAGACCCATTTGCTGCGGGCGGTGCGCGAAACCCTGCGCGACCTGGGCGCCCGCACCGGCTGGATCGGGGCGGGCATCCTGCACCCGATCGAGTTCGACGAGAGCTGGGACGCGGTGATCCTCGACGACTGCCACCTCTACACCGCCGAGCAGCAGGCCGCGGCTTTCAACTGGTTCGTCAACGCCCAGACCCCGGCCCACGGCCCGGCGCGCTGGGTGCTGGCCGCGGCCGACCGGCCGCCGGCCGACCTGCGCCTGCGCGAAGACCTGCGCACGCGCCTGGGCTGGGGCCATGTGTTCCAGCTCAAGGCCCTGGGCGAGACCGAGCGCCGATCCGTGCTGCGGCGCGCCGCCGACGAGCGCGGCGTGTTTCTGGGCGACGAGGTCATGGACTTCATGCTCAACCGCTTCTCGCGCGACCTCTCCAGCCTGATGATGCTGCTGGACCAACTCGACGCCTACGCCCTGCGCACGCAGCGCGCCATCACGATTCCGCTGATCAAGTCCATGCTGGACAACGAATGAAGACTTCCCCGAATGAGACTCGCGCTGTTTGACCTGGACCACACCCTGCTGCCCCTGGACTCCGACCACGCCTGGGGCCAGTTCACCGTGGCGCTGGGCTGGCGCGACGCCGAAACCCACACCCGCGCCAATGACGCCTTCTACGAGCAGTACAAGGCCGGCACGCTGGACATCCACGAGTACATCCGCTTCTCGGTCGCCCCGCTGGCCGAGCACGGGGTGGACAAGTCCAACGCTGCGCACCGCCGCTTCATGGACCAGGTGATCCGCCCCGCCATCCGGCCGGTGGCTGTCGAGCTGGTGCGCCGCCACCAGGCGGCGGGCGACCAGGTGCTGATCGTCACCGCCACCAACGAATTCGTCACCCGCCCCATCGCCGCGGCCTTCGGTGTTTCCGAGCTGATCGCCATCGACCTGGAGCGCGACCCGCAGGGCAACCCGACCGGTGCCATCTGGGGCACCCCCTCGTTCCGAGAGGGCAAGGTCGCGCGTGTGGAACAATGGCTGGCTTCCCGCGGCCTGTCCTGGGCCGACGTGGAGCACAGCAGCTTCTACAGCGACTCCCTCAACGATCTCCCGCTGCTGGAGAAAGTGACCGAGCCGGTGGCGACCAACCCGGACCCCCGCCTCAGCGCCATCGCCACCGAGCGAGGCTGGCGCATCCTGAACCTATTCGAATGATCAAGAAATTCATCGACAAGCTGCTGGGCAAGGCCTCCGGCAAAAGCGCCAAGGCCAGCAAGTTCGGCAAGCGCGAAGACGTGCCGGTTTCCGTCCACGGCATCGACCCGAAGCTGGTCGACCAGCGCGCCCTGGACGTGGTGCGCACCCTCAAACAGGCCGGCTTCGAGGCCTACATCGTCGGCGGCGCGGTGCGCGACCTGCTGCTGGGCCTGCGGCCCAAGGACTTCGACGTCGCCACCAGCGCCACGCCCGAGCAGGTCAAGAACCTGTTCCGCCGCGCCTTCATCATCGGCCGGCGCTTCCGCATCGTGCACGTGATCTATGGCCGCGGCCGTGAACACGAGGTGATCGAGGTCTCGACCTTCCGCGCCTACCTTGACAGCGCCGACGCCGAGCAGGTCAGCGGCAACGAGCGTACCAGCAAGGGCGAGCTCTCGGGCATGAAGCACGCGGTGGACGCCAGCGGCCGGGTGCTGCGCGACAACGTCTGGGGTCCGATCGAGCAGGACGCCGCGCGGCGCGACTTCTCGATCAACGCCATGTACTACGACCCCGAGGCGCAGATCGTGGTCGACTTCCACCACGGCATCCGCGACGCGCAGAAGAAGACGCTGCGCATGATCGGCGACGCCGCCACGCGCTATCGCGAAGACCCGGTGCGCATCATCCGCGCCGTGCGTTTCGCCGCCAAGCTCAATGCCCTGGGTTTCAAGTTCGACGCCAAGACGCGCGAACCCCTGGTGTCCTCGGTGGATCTGCTGAAAGAAGTCCCGCAGAGCCGCCTGTTCGACGAGATGCTCAAGCTGCTGCAGACCGGCCACGCGCTGGCCAGCGTCGAGGCGCTCAAGACCCACGGCCTGGCTCGCGGCATCTACCCGCTGCTCGACCTGGTGGTCGAGCGGGCCGAGGACGACTTCGTCAAGCTGGCGCTGCAGGACACCGACCGCCGCGTCGGCGAGGGCAAGCCGGTGGCGCCCAGCTTCCTGCTGGCCTGCGTGCTCTGGGCCGACGTGCGCAAGGGCTGGGAGCGGCGGCTGCAACCGCGCGGCAACCAGCGCCCGCCCACCCCGTTCGCGGCGCTGCAGGACGCGGTGGACGAAGCCTTTGACGCGCGCATCGGCGACGTGTCGGGCCGCGGCAAGCTGGGCACCGACATGCGCGAGATCTGGATGATGCAGCCGCGCTTCGACAAGCGCGTGGGCACCGGTCCGTTCAGCCTGGTTGAACAGCCGCGCTTCCGCGCCGGCTTCGACTTTTTGCGCCTGCGCGCGCAAACCGGTGAAGTCGACGAAGAGCTGGCGCACTGGTGGGAAACCTTCAGCACCGCCGACGACGACCACCGCCAGGACATGGTCGACGCGCAGCGCAAGGCCGGTCAGCCCAAGGGGGTTGGCGGTGGCGGCAAGGCGCGCCGCGTAAAGAAGACCGACGCCGACCATCCGGCGTCGGGCGTCGCCGAGCCGGTGCGGGACGATCCGCGTTTCCGCCCCGCGGAGGGCGGTGACGAGCAGGACGAGAGCCCTGCGCGCACCGTGTTCTATGGCAGCGCTTTTGCACCCGACAGCGACCATGTCGACGACGCCGCCGCGCCCGGCGAGGGCGAGGCGCCGGCCCGCAAGCGCCGCCGTCGCCGCCGCAAGCCGTCTGGTGGTGGTGAAGGCGCCCCTCCTGCGCCGTCGGCCGACTGACAAAGACCTCTTGTATCCATGAGCGACACCGGGCGCCCCGAGGTCACGGCCTACGTGGCCCTCGGTGCCAACCTCGGAGATGCCGCCCGCACGCTGCGTGATGCGCTGCAGGCGCTGGGCAGCACGCACGGCCTACGGCTCGTCAAGGCCTCCAGCCTCTACCGCACCGCGCCCATCGAGTCCAGCGGTCCCGACTACCTCAATGCCGTGGCCGAAGTGGCCAGCACGCTCACTGCGCCCGCGCTGCTGCACGCCTTGCAGGCGATCGAAAACGCCGCCGGCCGCGAGCGCCCCTACCGCAACGCCCCGCGCACGCTGGACCTGGACCTGTTGTTGTACGGCGGCGCCCGCATCGACTCACCCGCACTGACCGTGCCGCACCCGCGCATGTGGGAACGGGCGTTTGTGCTGGTGCCGTTGCACGAGATTGCGCCCGGTCTGGTGACCGGGCAACGCCTCTCAGCCGTTGCCGACCAGGCGATCGAACGTCTCTGAAAAGGGGCTCACGGCGCCAGCCGCTCCCGCAACCACTGACCGTCGGCCTGCAGCGAATAGCGCAGCCGGTCGTGCAGGCGGCTCTTGCGACCCTGCCAGAACTGCCAGGTGTCGGGTTTGAGGCGGTAGCCGCCCCAGTGCGGCGGGCGGGGCGGGCGCAGCATGAACTGGGCGCCGTACTTCGCGGCGTTGGTGACCAGCACCGCGCGGTTCTCGATCACCTCGCTCTGCGGGCTGGCCCAAGCGCCGATGCGGCTGTCCAGCGGGCGGCTGTGGAAGTACTCGTCGCTCTCTTCGTCGCTGACCTTCTCGACGAGGCCTTCGATGCGCACCACGCGCTCGAGTTCGACCCAGTGGAACTGCAGCGCGGCGTACGGGTTGCCAGCCAGCTGCCGGCCCTTCTGGCTGTTGTAGTTGGTGTACCAGACGATGCCGCGTTCGTCGTACCCCTTGATGAGCACCACGCGCGTGGTGGGCCGCAGGTTGGCGCCCACGGTGGCCAGCGTCATGGCGTTCGGCTCGGGCACTTCACCACGGATGGCCTCGTTCAGCCATTGGTCGAATTGCTGCAGTGGGTCGGCGTGCGAGGCGGATTCGCTGAGTTCGGCTTTTTCATAGCTCTTGCGCAGGTCGGCGATGTTCATGGTGGGTCCTGGTGGTGTCGTGTTCAGGGCAGATCGTTTGCGATGCTGAGCAGCCGCGCCAACGCACGGTCTTCAATACCGTGCGCGCGCAGGCCCTGCAGGGTCTGGCGTGCGTAGTCCAGCGTGGTGCCGTAGCGGCCGCGTGCGTGTTCGAAGATGTCGCGGTACTGAGCGTCGCTCAGCGGTCCGGTGTGGTTGGGGCTGCGGGGCGAGAGGGTGAAGGCCAGGGCGCAGACCGGCCCCTGCGCGGTCCGGCAGAGCAGCCACTTGGGGTCGTAGACCGGGTTCGGCATCTCGCGCGCCCACAGTGCGGGCATGGCCGCCTCGACCTGGTCGTGCGGCAGGCGCAGCGCCATGCCGGTGCAGCTGCCGCCGGGCATGAGCGCGAACACCAGGCCGGGGCGCTCGGGCGTGCCGCGGTTGACGCGGCTGTACATGTTCAGGCAGCGGTGGTAGCCGTGCACCTGGGCCAGGCGCTGCTCGGCGGCCTCGAACTCGGGGCGCCAGACCAGCGAGGCGTAGCCGAACACCCAGAGGTCGGCACCCGGGCCGAGCGAGCGCCACTGCGCCAGGGTGTCCGCCATCATCTGCCGCCCATCGCGTTGCGAGGGTTCCCAGGTGCTCTGGGGGAGGTTGCGGGGCATGAAGGGCAGCGGTTGGGCGCGAGGGGCAGCCATTTACAATCTTCGGGTTTTTGCGCCTGTCGGACTCCTTCAGGGAGGAGTTGCAGGGGGCTGAAGTTCAATCCCTCATTATTCTTCACGGAGTGTTGCCCATGTCTTCCCAGGACGAACAACAGGAATACCGCGTCGCGGCGGTGGTGCTGATCGCAGTGGTGCTGATGGCGGTCGGTCTGGCCGTCGGTGTGGCGATCCAGAAGGTGCGTGGCTCGGGCGCGAAGGCGGCTCCGGCCGCGGTGGCTGCAGCGACGGCGGGCGACGCCTCCGCAGGGGCGGCGAGCGGTGCTGCGGCCGGCGCACCGGCCGCCGCTGCACCCGAGGCTGCAGCTCCGGCGGCGGGCAGCGACGATGCCAGCGTGGTGGTGGAAAACGGCGTGGTGAAGTTCTACTTCGCGTCGGGCAGGTCCGACCTGGCGCCTGGTGCCGTGGAAGCGCTGGCCGATGCCATTGCCGCCGGCAAGGCGGGTCAGAAGCTGGTGATCTCCGGTTTCCACGACTCGACCGGCGATCCCGCCAAGAACGCCGAGCTGGCCAAGCAGCGCGCCCTGGCCGTGCGCGACGCGCTCAAGACCGCCGGTGTGGCCGACTCGGGCATCGAGCTCAAGAAACCCGAGACCGCCACCGGTTCCGGCAACAACGCCGAGGCCCGCCGCGTGGAAGTGGTGATCGCCCAGTAAGCGGTCGGTCCGTTCCCCACAAAAAAGCCCGCGGACCGCGGGCTTTTTTGTGGGTGGGCCGTTTCAGCGCAGGCCCTGTCCGGCGCCGGTGTCGGCGCGCTGGATGAGTTCGATCTTGTAGCCGTCGGGGTCGGTGACGAAGGCAATCACCGTGGTGCCGCCCTTGACCGGGCCGGCCTCGCGCGTGATGGTGCCGCCGGCGGCGCGGATCTTGTCGCAGGCCGCATAGGCGTCGGGCACGCCCAGCGCGATGTGGCCGTAGGCCGTGCCCAGCTCGTACTGCTCGACGCCCCAGTTGTAGGTCAGCTCGATCTCGGCCTGACCGGGGTTGCCGCCATCGAAGCCGAGGAAGGCGAGGGAGTACTTGTATTCCGGGTTCTCGGACGTGCGCAGCAACTGCATGCCCAGCACCTGGGTATAGAAGTCGATGGAGCGTTGCAGGTTGCCGACGCGCAGCATGGTGTGGAGGATTCGCATGGTCGTGATGGTCAGGGAAGAGGGGCGCGCACGCCAGTGAGGGCCTGATAGCCCTCCCGCGTGGCAGGGGATACCGCCTGCAGCACCTGTGCGTAGGATGTTTTGTGGCGGGCCAGCAGCCGCGCCGAGGCGAGGCTGTGAGAGCGACAGAACCAGTGGCAGCTGTGCTGCATCAGGTACAGCTCGGCCAGCAGGGTGCGGGCGCGCTCGCGCACCGGCCACTGCTGCGGGTTCGCCACCACGCGCGCGATGCCCTGAGCGTGCAGCTGCATCAGAGCCCGCGCGTCGAAGCCCGGGGCCAGCCAGGCGGGCAGCCAGCGGTGCGCGTGGGGCAGGGGGTTGCGATTGACCCAGGTGGAGGAGGTCTCGGCCTGCGAGAACGCCTGCGCAAAACGCTCGAACTGCTGGGCCAGTGCATCTTCGGTGGCGGTGTGCAGCGACCAGATCTGCTGCTGCCGCTGCTCGTCCGGCTCGTCCAGCGCTCTCAGGTAGCCGTCGTTGAGCCGCTCCATCAGCTTCTCGATCTGGAACTGTGCCAGGTGGGTGCCCAGCAGGGTGATGCGCTGGCGCTGTTCGCGGGTCTTGAGCAGGAAACTGCCTACCGCAAACAGCAGGGCGAGGGTGAGGACGTCCATGCAGCGGGCCGGTGCGTCAGGGCTGCATGCCCAGCCAGCTGGAGAGGCCCGCGGTGTCCATGGACCCCGCGCGGGTGATCACCTGGCCACTGCCCGCGTGGCGCGCCACGATGAACGGCACCGAGTCGGCGCCCAGCCGGTCGAGCAGGGCGGTGTTGGTCTTGATGGTGGCCTCGACCTCGGCCGGAATGCTGGCCGAGGCGGACATGCCGCCCTGTCCCGCCAGCAGCGATTTTTCGTGAGCCGTCATGGTCTCGACCGGGTTGGCGGCCTGCATCAGCGCTGCGCCCTGCGGAAGGCTCTTGGGGCCGAGGATGGCCACCGGCGCCCAGACGAACTTCACCTTGGTCTGCAGCGGCAGCGACGACTCCCAGAGGTGGCTGCAGTGCGGGCACTGCGGGTCGAACAGCACATAGACGGTGTGGGCGCTCATCATCGCGCCGGCGGTGAATCCCTTGGCTTCACGGGCCACGGTGTCGTAGGCCTGTGCGGGATCGATCGGGGCAGCGGTCGCAGGCTGTCCGCTGGCGGCATCTTCCCTGGAGCAGGCCATCAGCCCGAGGGCGGAGCTGGCCAGCAGGGCGAGCGAGAGGCGGCGGGTGATCATGGTGTTCTCCGTGAAAAGCGGTTGGGATCGGCCGGTAGAGAGGAAGTTCGTCAGGTGCGGGCGCGCAGGCCCTGCAGCAGGGCGCCCAGGGCGATGCCGCCCAACGCCCACAGCAGGTCCCAGTTGCCGGTGCCCAGTCCGGCGATGGCCGGACCGGGGCAGACGCCACACAGGCCCCAGCCGGCGCCGAACAGGGCGGCGCCCACCAGGGTGTCGCGGTTCCAGACACTCACGTGCTGGTGAAAGTAACCGCCCAGCAGCGGCTGGCGCAGCAGCGCCGGGCCGAAGCGGTAGGCCAGCAGGGTGACCAGCACCGCGCCGCCCATCACCAGCATCAGTCCCATGTCCTGGAAGCGCAGGAAGCTCAGCACCACCTCGGGCCGGATCATGGTGGCCAGTGAGAGCCCGAAGCCGAACAGCGCGCCGCTGGCGAGCACGGCCAGGCCCTTGAGCGGCGTCATGTTGAAGCCGCTCATACCCAACGCCCCACCAGGTTGGCCACCACAAAGGCGGTGGCCATGAAGGTCAGCACCGCGCCCAGCGACGGCAGTTGCAGCGAACCCAGGCCGCAGATGCCGTGGCCCGAGGTGCAGCCGTTGCCAAGCCGCGCGCCGTAGCCAACCAGCACGCCACCCAGCAACAGCTGCCAGGCCGGGATGTCGGTGGAGCCCGGCGTGCCATCCGAGAAGCCGAGCCACCAGACCAGCGCCCCCAGGACCAGGCCCGCGGCGTAGACCAGGCGCCAGACCCGCGAATCGGTGAACCGCGCCTGCTGGAAGAACGGCCGCCGAACGACAAACGACCAGGTGGACGAAAACACGGTGCTCATGCCGCCCACCAGGCCGGTGCAGACGAACAGCAGGGCCACGCCCGCGCCGATCAGCAGCCCGCCGGCCAAGTAGTGGACCCAGCCCAAGGGAAACAGGGCGGCAATGGAAGAAGCGACGGCGTCCATGGCATGAATGAAATGAAAAAGCCCTGAGTCTTTCGAGTCAGGGCTTTGGGATTGGTGCCGGAGAGAGGAGTCGAACCCCCGACCTTCTCATTACGAATGAGCTGCTCTACCAACTGAGCTACACCGGCGAAGCCCGCAATTCTAGCAAAAACTCATTTCGCTGCTTCGGCCTCAAGGTGGTAGGCGGTGATGCGCTCGACCTCGTTCCTGGAGCCCAGGATCACGCTCACGCGTTCGTGCAGCTTGGTCGGGGTGATGTCCAGGATGCGGCCGTGACCGTTGGTGGCCGCGCCGCCGGCCTGTTCCACCAGCCAGCCCATGGGATTGGCCTCGTACAGCAGGCGCAGCTTGCCTGGCTTGTCCGGGTCGCGCTTGTCCCATGGGTACATGAAGACGCCGCCGCGGGTGAGGATACGGTGCACGTCGGCCACCATCGAGGCCACCCAGCGCATGTTGAAGTCCTTGCCGCGCGGACCCTCCTTGCCGGCCAGGCACTCGTCCACGTAGCGCTTCACCGGTGGCGCCCAGTGCCGCATGTTGCTCATGTTGATCGCGAACTCCTTGGTGTCGGCCGGGATCGTCACGTTTTCCTTGGTCAGCACGAACGAGCCCTGTTCGCGGTCCAGCGTGAACATGGCCACGCCGTCACCCACGGTCAGCACCAGGGTGGTCTGCGGGCCATAGACGCAGTAGCCGGCGGCCACCTGCTGGCTGCCGGGCTGCATGAAATCGGCCTCGCTCACGCCGGGGCTGCCTTCGGGCTTCTTCATCACGCTGAAGATGGTGCCGATGGAGACGTTGACGTCAATGTTGGACGAGCCGTCCAGCGGGTCGAACATCAGCAGGTACTCGCCCTGCGGGTAGCGGTTGGGCACCAGGTAGATGCTGTCCATTTCCTCGCTGGCCATGGCCGCCAGGTGGCCGCCCCATTCGTTGGCCTCGATCAGCACCTCGTTGGCGATGATGTCCAGCTTCTTCTGGACCTCGCCCTGCACGTTCTCCGTGTCGGCCGAGCCCATGACCTCGCCCAGGTCGCCCTTGTTGACGGCCTGGCTGATGCGCTTGCAGGCGCGCGCGACCACTTCCAGCAGCAGGCGCAGGTCGCCGGGGATGTGACCGTCGACGCGCTGCTGTTCGACGAGGTAGCGGGTGAGGGAAATGCGTTTCATGGAGGCTCCAGATGTCTTTTATTCGGCCAGGGCGCGGGTGACGACTTCGCGCACGTCGGCGCTCAGGTCACTCTTGGCCGCGACGCGGGCGATGGCCTCGCGGGCGGCGCTGCGGTAGGGCTCGGCCAGCTTCTTCCAGCGGTCCAGCGCGCGCGCCAGGCGGGCGGCGACCTGCGGGTTGATGGCGTCGAGTTCGAGCACGCGCTCGCTCCAGAACACGTAGCCCGCCGCGTCGCTGCGGTGGAAGCCGGCCGGGTTGGCGGAGCAGAAGCTGAAGATCACGCTGCGCGCGCGGTTGGGGTTCTTCAGGTTGAAATCGGGGTGGTTCATCAGCTGGCGCACAGCGGGCAGCACGTTGCCGCCGCGGTCGGGCGCACCGGCCTGCAGCGCGAACCATTTGTCGATCACCAGGGCCTCGTCCTTGAACTTCGTGTGGAAGCGCGCCAGCGCCTCCTGCGCCAGCGGCTGACCGCTGACCACCAGGGCCGACAGCGCGTTGAAGCGGTCGGTCATGTTGCCCGCGTCCTTGAAGCGCTGGTAAGCCTTGCCGGGCCAGACGGTGTCGCTGGTCTCGCGCGCTGCGATGCAGAGCATGGTCAGCGCCATGCCTGCCAAGGCGCGGCGGCCGCTGCTGAGTGGGTCGGGCCGGTAGGCGCCGTTGTCCTTGTGTTGTTCATAGGCCCAGGCCCAGTCGGCCTGCAGCGCTTGGGCCAGCTGTTCGCGCATGGTTTCGCGCACCGCGTGGATGCGCTGCGGATCGACCACGTCGAGCTGCTCGGCGATGTAGGTTTCTGCCGGCAGGGTCAGCACGAGCTCCTTGAGCGCGGCGTCCAGCACCGGGTGGCGCAGCACGGCGCGCATCGCGCCGATGAAGGCTTCGTCCAGCGGCGCAGCGCCCACCGGACCCTCGGCGCGCACGGCCTGCACCGCGCGGCGCAGGGCCAGTTGCTGGCCCGCTTCCCAACGGTTGAAGGCGTCGCTGTCGTGGGCCAGCAGGTGCAGCAGCTGGTCGTCGGTCAGGCCGTTGTCAACGATCACCGGGGCCGAGAAGCCGCGCAGCAGGGACGGCACCGGCTCGGCGTCGATGTCCTCGAAGACAAAGCTTTCGCTGGCCTGCGTCAGCACCAGCAGGCGGGTGCCGCGGCTGGCCTGCGATTCGCCTTGCAGCCGCAGCGCCAGATCCTGGCCCTGGGCGTCGATCAGGCCGAGCGCGACCGGGATCACGAAGGGTTGCTTCTCGCTCTGGCCCGGCGTGGCCGGGCAGCTCTGGCTGAGCGTGAGGGTGTAGCGGCGCTCGGCTGCGTCGTAGTGGCCGCTGGCCTGCAGCCGCGGCGTGCCCGACTGGCTGTACCAGCGCTTGAACGGCACGAGCTGGCGCGCCAGTTCGCTGTCGGGGTTGGCGTCGGCGATGGCCTGCGCGAAGTCGTCGCAGGTGACGGCCTGGCCGTCGTGGCGCTGGAAGTACAGGTCCATGCCCTTGCGGAAGCCGTCGCGCCCCACCAGGGTCTGCATCATGCGCACGACCTCGGCGCCTTTTTCATAGACCGTGACGGTGTAGAAGTTGTTGATCTCCACGTACTGGTCGGGCCGCACCGGGTGGGCCATCGGACCGGCGTCCTCGGGGAACTGCATGGTGCGCAGCACGCGCACGTCCTCGATGCGCTTGACCGCGCGCGCCGAAGGCTCGGCGCACAGATCCATGCTGAACTCCTGGTCGCGGAAGACGGTCAGGCCTTCCTTGAGCGAGAGCTGGAACCAGTCGCGGCAGGTGATGCGGTTGCCGGTCCAGTTGTGGAAGTACTCGTGGCCGACCACCGACTCGATGTTGGCGAAGTCGGTGTCGGTGGCGGTGGCGCTGTTGGCCAGGACGTACTTCGTGTTGAAGATGTTCAGGCCCTTGTTCTCCATCGCGCCCATGTTGAAGTCGCTGGTGGCGACGATCATGAAGCGCTCCAGGTCCAGCGGCAGGCCGAAGCGGGCCTCGTCCCAGATCACGCTGGAGATCAGCGAGTTCATGGCGTGCTCGGTCTTGTCCATGTCGCCGGGGCGCACGTAGACCTGCAGCAGGTGTTCCTTGCCGGCGCGGGTGACGATGCGCTGCTCGCGCGAGATCAGGCGGCCGGCCACCAGGGCGAACAGGTAGGACGGCTTGCGGTGCGGGTCGACCCACTTCGCAAAATGGCGGTTGTCGGGCAGCTCGCCCTGCTCGACCAGGTTGCCGTTGGACAGCAGCACCGGGTACTTGTCCTTGTCGGCGCGCAGCGTCACGGTGTAGCTGGCCATCACGTCGGGACGGTCCAGGAAATAGGTGATGCGGCGGAAGCCCTCGGCCTCACACTGGGTGAAGAAGTCGCCCTGGCTCAAGTACAGGCCCGAGAGCTGGGTGTTCTTCTCGGGCGAGCAGGTGGTGAAAATCTCCAGCTCAAAGGGCTCCGGCCCTTCGGGCAGGCTGCCCAGCACCAGGGCGTCGCCGTCCATCTTGAACGAGCAGCCGCCGCCATTGAGCACCACACGGGCGAGGTTCAGGTCCTCGCCATCCAGGCGCAGGGGTTGCGCCGGCACCTCGGTGTTGCGGCGCAGGACCATCTTGTTGAGCACACGGGTCTTGACCGGGTCGAGGTCGAAGCTGAGCTCGATGCGGTCGATCCAGAACGGGGGCGGGGTGTAGTCTTCGCGACGGATCACCATCGCAGGGCCGGTGGCCTCACGCAGTTGCATGGACGGTCTCCAGAAAACGGTTGTGGATCAGGGTCTGGTAGTCGGGAACACGGGCCAGCACATGGGGCCCGACGAGTTCTTCGGCGGCGTGCGAGCTGCAGATGCCCACGGCGCGCATGCCGGCGCGGCGCGCGGCCTCGATGCCCAGTGGTGCATCTTCAAAGACGATGCAGTGTTCGGGCTGCACGCCGAGCCGGCGCGCCACCTCCAGGAAGATCGCGGGCTCGGGCTTGCCGGGCAGGCCTTCGTCGCCGCCCACGGTGGGCAGGGTCTGGCCCAGCGACAGGTGACGGTAGGCGAAGGCCTGGTTGTGGCGGTCGCCGGCCGTTCCCACACCCACCGCCAGACCGCGCGACTGCGCCTGGCCGAGGAAGGCCTTGAAGCCGGCGATCTCGGCGAACACGGGGGCGAACAGCTCGCGGTAGATGCCTTCTTTCTCGTCGACATAGGCCTGCGCCTGTTCGGGCGGCAGGCCGCCGAACAGCTCGACCATGCATTCGATGCCGGTGCGGCCGGTGGTGCGGCGCATCAGGTCGGGCACGTCGATGTCCAGGCCGCGGCGTTCGCAGAACGCGACCCAGCTCTTCTGGTGCCACGGCATCGAATCGATCATCGTGCCGTCCATGTCGAAGATCAGCGCGCCGACCATCACACGCCCTGCTTGAGCGAGGCTTCGATGAACGGGTCCAGGTCGCCGTCGAGCACCTTCTGCGTGGCCGAGATTTCTACGTTGGTGCGCAGGTCCTTGATGCGGCTGTTGTCCAGCACGTAGCTGCGGATCTGGTGGCCCCAGCCCACGTCGGTCTTGGTGTCTTCCAGCTTCTGCTGCTCTTCCTGGCGCTTGCGCATCTCGTGGTCGTACAGGCGCGAGCGCAGGCGCTGCCAGGCGACGTCGCGGTTGCTGTGCTGGCTGCGGCCGTCCTGGCACTGCACCACGATGCCGGTCGGAATGTGCGTCAGGCGCACGGCCGAGTCGGTCTTGTTGATGTGCTGGCCGCCGGCGCCGGAGGCGCGGAAGGTGTCCACCCGCACGTCGGCGGGGTTGATGTCGATCTGGATCGAGTCGTCGATCTCGGGGTAGACGAACAGCGAGGCGAACGAGGTGTGGCGGCCGCCCGAGCTGTCGAACGGGCTCTTGCGCACCAGGCGGTGCACGCCGGTCTCGGTGCGCAGCAGGCCGTAGGCGTACTCGCCCTCGACCTTGATGGTGGCGCTCTTGATGCCGGCGGTGTCGCCCGGGGTCTCGTCCTCGACCGTGGCCTTGAAGCCCTTGCGTTCGGCGTACTTGAGGTACTGGCGCAGCAGCATGCTGGCCCAGTCGCAGGCTTCGGTGCCGCCCGCGCCGGCCTGGATGTCCACAAAGCAGTTCAGCGGGTCGGCCGGGTTGTTGAACATGCGGCGGAACTCGAGCTTCTCGACCTCGGCCTGCACGTTCTTCGCCTCGCCTTCGATGGTCTCCAGCCCGGTGTCGTCACCCTCGGCCTCGGACATCTCGAACAGTTCGCTGTTGTCGGCCAGCTCGTTGGAGAGGCGGTCAAGCACGACCACCACGTCTTCCAGCGATTTTTTTTCCTTGCCCAGCTCCTGGGCGCGTTTGGGGTTGTCCCAGACGGTGGGGTCTTCCAGCGCGCTGGTGACCTCCGATAACTTCAATGCCTTGGCATCGTAGTCAAAGATACCTCCGGAGCTCGACCACGCGTGCGCTGAGGTCGGCCAGTTGATTGCGGATGGCGTTGATGCGTTCGGCTTCCATGGTGTGTTCTCGCTGTCGGTGGCGCGGGGCGGACCCGCGAAACCCGCGATTTTCTCACGCCAGGAAGTTTTCGATCAGCTGTGCCAGTTCTTCCGGCTGGTCGTGGTGCAGCATGTGGCCGGCGTCGTCGATGTGCGCCTCGGTGAGCTGGGGCACGTGGCGCAGGCGTTCGCGGTACTGCTCCAGCGTGAACCGGCCCTTCCACCACTGGCCCAGGCTGTCGTCGCTGGCCGTCACCGAGAGCACCGGCGCGCTGATGCGCTCGTACAGGGCCAGTGCCTCGGGCACCTGGTAGAGGTGGGCGTTGACCACCTTGTGCGCCGCGTCACCCAGGATCGTCCAGCGGCCCTGGGCGTCCGGTGCGGCCCACTGGCGGGCCAGCCAGTCCGCCTTGTCTTGCGTCAGGCGCGGGTTGGTCTTCATCAACCGGCGAGCCACGCCCTCGGCGCTGTCGTAGGCCTTGAGGTCCATCTCGCCGCGGTGCAGCGCCTTGAGCTCGTCGATCCACTGGGCGTAGCGGCCAGGGGCCTGGGCGGGGCGGGTTTCGGGCATGCCGAAGCCTTCGAGGTTGACCAGGCGCCGGATGCGCTCGGGCCGCACGCCCGCGTACATCATGGCGACGTTGCCGCCCATGCTGTGGCCCACCAGGTCGACCGCCTCGCCGGGCGCGAGCGCGTCGAGCAGGAAGTCCAGGTCGGCCAGGTAGTCGGGGAACCAGAAGTTGTCGGCGGGCGGTCCGTCGCCGATGCCCGATTTCGTGAGTCCGTAGCCGCGCCAGTCGGGCGCCACGATCCAGCGAGGTGTGCGCAGCGCGTCCACCATGAACTGCCACGAGGCCGCGACGTCCATCCAGCCATGCACCAGCACCAGCGGCGGTTCACCGGCCACCGGTGTGCCCCATTCGCGCACGTGGTAGGACAGGTGGCGCACGGGCACGAAGCGGCTGCGGGAGGCGTTCAGGGCTTGATACATTCGATCCATCATAAGGAACGAGACGGAGACACGCGATGCGCCAGCGTCAACACAGCGACACCCACAAACCCCGCCCGCAGGCCGATGGCTACGCCGATCTGCACCGGCGTTTCGGCTGGAAGGTGCCGAGGCACTTCAACATGGCCGAGGTCTGTTCGCGCCGCTGGGCGGCCGACCCGGCCACGGCCTCGCAGACGGCGGTCATCGCCTGTTCGCCCGACCGTGAGGACCGTTACCACGGCTATGCCGAGCTGCAGGCGCAGGCCAACCGGCTGTCGAACGCGCTCGCAGCGCTGGGCGTGCGGCGCGGCGACCGCGTGGCCATCGTGCTGCCGCAACGCTTCGAGACCGCCGTGGCCTACATGGCGGTGCTGCAGATGGGCGCGGTCGGCATGCCGCTGTCGCAGCTGTTCGGGCCCGAGGCACTGGAGTTCCGTCTGCACGACAGCGAGGCGGTGGTGGCCATCTGCGACGCCAGCACCCTGCCGGCGCTGCAAGCGGTGGCGGCGCAGTGCCCGCTGCTCGGCCACATGATCGCGGTGGACGCCGCGGCGCCGGGTGTGCTGGACTGGTCGGCGGTGCTGGCGCAGGAGCCGGCCAAGTTCAAGGTGGTGAACACGCTGGCGGACGAGGCGGCCGTGCTGATCTACACCAGCGGTACCACCGGCAATCCCAAGGGCGCGCTGATTCCGCACCGCGCGCTGATCGGCAACCTCACCGGGTTCGTCTGCAGCCAGAACTGGTTCGGTTTTGACCCGTTCGACGCGTCGGCAACCTCGCAAGCGGTGTTCTGGTCGCCGGCCGACTGGGCCTGGACCGGTGGCCTGATGGACGCGCTGCTGCCCACGCTGTATTTCGGCCGCCCCATCGTTGGCTTCAACGGCCGCTTCGCGCCACAGACCGCGTTCGAGCTGATGCAGCGCCACGGCGTCACCCACACCTTCCTGTTCCCCACCGCGCTCAAGGCCATGATGAAAGCCTTCCCGACGCCGCGCGAACAGTTCACGCTGAAGCTCGAAGCCATCATGAGTGCGGGCGAGGCGGTGGGCGACGCGGTGTTCGCCTACTGCCGCGAGCAGCTGGGTGTGACCGTCAACGAGATGTTCGGTCAGACCGAGATCAACTACATCGTCGGCAACTGCGCGCGGCTGTACCCCGCGAAGCCGGGCAGCATGGGCAAGGGCTACCCGGGTCACCGCGTGGCGGTGATCGACGAGGAAGGCCACGAGTGCCCGGTCGGCGTGCCGGGCGATGTGGCGGTGCACCGGCTCGACATCCACGGCGACCCGGACCCGATCTTCTTCCTGGGCTACTGGAAGAACGAGGCCGCCACAAAAGCCAAGTTCACCGGTGACATGGCGGAAAGCTGGTGCCGCACCGGCGACCTCGCGGTGCGCGACGCCGACGGATACCTCTGGTACCAAGGCCGCAGCGACGACGTGTTCAAGGCCGCCGGCTACCGCATCGGGCCCAGCGAGATCGAGAACTGCCTGGTCAAGCACCCTGCGGTGGCCAACGCCGCGGTGGTGCCCAAGCCCGACCCCGAACGCGGCGCGGTGGTCAAGGCCTATGTGGTGCTGACCCCGGGCACCACCGGCGACGAGGCGCTGGTCGCCAGCCTTCAGGCCCACGTCAAGGGCAAGCTCGCGCCCTATGAGTACCCCAAGGAGATCGAGTTCGTCGACGCCCTGCCCATGACCACCACCGGCAAGGTGCAGCGGCGCGTGCTGCGCCTGAAGGAGGAGGAGCGGGCGCGGGAACGCGCAGGACAGCGTGGGCTTTGATTCGCTTCTAAACTCGCCGGCTGTCTCGCGTTTCCACCCTTTCCAGAACCACCCATGAATCACGTCACCCTCGGCCAGAGTGGCCTGTCCGTCACCCCCATCTGCCTGGGCACCATGACCTTTGGCGAGCAGGTGAACGAGGCCGACGCCCACGCCATCCTCGACCGCTCGCTGGCGCGCGGTGTCAACTTCATCGACGCCGCCGAGATGTACTCGGTGCCGGCCAGGGCCGAGACCTGCGGCTCCACCGAAACCATCATCGGGAACTGGTTCGCCAAGAACCCCGGCGCGCGGCAGAAGGTGGTGCTGGCGACCAAGGTCGCCGGCCCGGCGCGCGGGATGCCCTGGATTCGCGGCGAAGTCAGCAAGGCCGGGATCATCGAAGCCTGCGAAGGCAGCCTCAAGCGCCTGCAGACGGACGTCATCGACCTCTACCAGATCCATTGGCCAGCGCGCAACGTGCCGGCGTTTGGCGCGATCTACTTCGATCCGGCCAAGGACCGGCCCATGCCGTCCATCGAGGTGCAGCTCGAAGCCATGGCCGAGCTGGTCAAGGCCGGCAAGGTGCGCGCCATCGGCCTGTCCAACGAGTCGCCCTACGGCGTGCACGAGTTCGTGCGCATCGCCGAGCAGATGGGCCTGCCGCGCGTGGCCACGGTGCAGAACCCGTACTGCCTGATCAACCGCGCCTACGAAAACGGCCTGGACGAAACCTGCCACCGCCTGGGGGTGTCGCTGCTGGCCTACTCGCCGCTGGGCTTCGGCCTGCTGACCGGCAAGTACGACGAAACCGGGCTGGTCGGCAACCACGGCCGCATGGCCCTGTTCGACAGCATGAAGGCGCAGCGTTGGGGCAGGCCTGAGGCGTTGGCCGCCGCGAAACGCTACAACGCGCTGGCGCGTGAACACGGCCTGACGCCGGCCCAGCTGGCGCTGGCCTTCTGCTACCACCACCCCAAGGTGGCCAGCACCATCATCGGCGTGACCTCGGTGACACAACTGGAGCAGTGCCTGGACGCGTGGGGCACCACGCTGTCGCCCGAACTGCTCAAGGCCATCGACACGATCCGCTGGGAGCTGCGCGACCCGGCCCAGTGATGGCGAAGAAGCCCCACGTCAGTGAAACACCCGCCACTGCCTGGCTCAAGGCGCACGGTGTGGTGTACACCGAGCACCCCTACGAGTACCTGGAGCACGGTGGTGCTCAGCACAGCGCGGCGGTGCTGGGCTTCGACCCGTTCGCGGTGGTCAAGACGCTGATCATGCAGGACGAGACGGCGAAGCCGCTGGCCATCCTGATGCATGGCAACCGCACCGTCTCCACCAAGAACCTCGCCCGGCAGATCGGCGCCAAGTCGGTCGAGCCCTGCAAGCCCGAGGTGGCCAACCGCCACAGCGGCTATCTGGTGGGCGGCACCTCGCCGTTCGGCCTGAAGCGCGAGATGCCGGTCTACGTGGAGTCGACCGTGCTCGAATTGCCAAAGATCTGGATCAACGGCGGGCGCCGCGGCTTTCTGGTCGGCATCGATCCCGCCGTGCTCGTGGGGCCGCTGGGCGCGAAGCCGGTGCAGTGCGCGCTGGCAGAATAGTTGCCCGCGCCGCCGCCGTGCGGCGTCAACAAGGACGTCGAACGTGGAATTCCTGACCCCCGCCATCGCCACCGTCGTGGCCTACCTGATCGGATCGCTGTCGTTTGCCGTGGTCGTCAGCCGCCTCATGGGGCTGCAGGACCCCCGCACCTACGGCAGCAAGAACCCGGGCGCCACCAACGTGCTGCGCTCGGGCAGCAAGAAGGCGGCCATCCTCACGCTGCTGCTGGACGCGCTCAAGGGCTGGGTGCCGGTGGTGGCCGTGAAATGGTGGGGCGAGGCCTGGGGCCTGGGCGATGGCTCGGTGGCCCTGGTCGGGCTGGCGGCCTTCCTGGGTCACCTCTGGCCGGTGTTTTTCCGATTCGAGGGCGGCAAGGGCGTGGCCACCGCGGCGGGCGTGATCATCGGCTTCAACCCCTGGCTGGGGCTGGCCTCGCTGCTGACCTGGGTGATCGTGGCCTACGCGTTCCGCTATTCGTCGCTGGCGTCCATGGTCACGGCCATCTTCGCGCCCACGTTCTTCCTGTTCGGCAACCACGTGGCCTGGACCGCACCGTCGACCCAGGTGCTGGCGCTGGCGCTCATGGCCCTGCTGCTGATCTGGCGGCATGCGGAAAACATCAACCGCCTGCTCGCAGGCAAGGAAAGCAAGCTGGGAGCGAAGAAGTCATGAGCCACGACACCACCCGAGAGATTCAGCGCCACGGCATGGCCGCGCGCTACAGCGAAGCCGCCGTGTTCAACGGCGTGGTCTACCTCGCCGGTATGGTGCCGGAATGCGAGGCCACCGACATCCGCAGCCAGACCGCCGACGTGCTGGCCCAGGTCGAGCAACGGCTGAAGGACGCGGGCAGCGACAAGTCGCGCATCCTGCGCACGCAGATCTACCTGACCGACATCCGCGAGATCGGGGCCATGAACGAGGTCTGGGACGCCTGGGTGGTGCCGGGCACCGCGCCGCCGCGGGCGACGGTGCAGGCCGCGCTGGCCGATCCGGCCTGGAAGATCGAGATCGTCGTGACCGCGGCGCAGGTCTAGAAACGTTTCTCCAGCGTCAGCTGGTCGTTGTTCTTCTGCATCTGGAAGCGGTTGAGGAAGCTGTTGCCCAGCAGCACGAAGGGCATGGGCTGTGGCGAGACCACGGCGTCCACGTCGTAGGCCACGACATCGCCCACCCGCACCGACGCCAGACGGATCAGGTAGCCAGTGGACAGGCCATTGGCGGTGCTCATCTGGATGCGGCGCCCGTGGTCGTACTTCAGGTTGATGCGCCGGGCTTCGGCCGCCCCGAGGGCGACGGTGGTGGCGCCGGTGTCCACCAGAAACTTCACCGACTTGCCGTTGATCTGGCCATCGGGCAGGAAGTGGCCGCTGGGGTCGGCGGTCAGCACGATGCGCTGTCCTCCCCCGTCCGAACGCCCGTTGCCGACGCTCACCGGCGCCGCGCCCACCTGCAACACGTGTCGCTGGCCCTGGATGTCCACGGTGGCCGAGTCACCATCCACCGACAGGAGCTTCACTCCCTGGTGTGTCTGTCCGGCGACCAGGAACTTTGGTGCAGCGCCGTCGACCACGAGCAAGGCCTTCTGCCCAGACACGCCGGACAGTGCCACCTGTGGTGAGGTCTGGGCGGCCGCCTGACCCGCGAGCAGGGCCAGGAGCAGGGCGGTCGACACGGCGTGAAAGACGGGCTTCGTCGACATGCATCCCCACGTGGTGAGTGTCAGCGGCCGCTGCCGACCGCCGAATAGATATCGGTGTGGCGGTTGTCCAGGAAGGAGCGCAGCTTGACCGGCGCGCTCTTGCAGTTGTCCGTGTTGCGCGCCGCATCGTTGCCGGCCCGCGTTTGAAGGGACTGCTCCAGCAGGGCGACGATGTCGCTGACACCATCGGCACGCTCGCGCGTGGTGGTGTACTTCTCGATCAGCCGGTCGGCGGTGCCGATCGCCACCGCGTGCTGCTGGCGCCACTCGTTGTAGACCTGCTCGATGCCGGCCACATGCGCGGCCGCGTGGGTCTTGCAGAACTCGATGCCTTTGCGCATGCCCAGATCAAGCCCTGCGATCTTGAGGGCCGCCATCAGCCGGTCCCTTTCTTCGGGTGTCTTGAATCGTTTGTCCAGAGGCTGGGTCAGATCGACCGGGGGGCTGTTGCCAGCTTTCGGCGCCTGCAGCGGCTGGCTTCCGGGACCACATTCGCTGTCCTGGAAGATGGTGGCGCCATCCGGGGCCTTGCACTTGAAGACAGCGGCGAGAGCCGGCCCGCCGAGCATCAGCGGTATTGCCAGGACCAGCGCCGGGACAGGACAGAAGGGGCTGCGCATGAGGCGAGGGAGCCGGTGTCGCTCAGTCGCGGAAGTTGTTGAAGCCCAGCGGCAGTTCCTTGAGTTCGCTGCGGATCAGGGCCATCGCCGCCTGCAGGTCGTCGCGCTTGGCGCCGGTCACGCGCACCGCGTCGCCCTGGATCGCGGCCTGCACCTTCATCTTGCTGTTCTTGATGGTCTGCTGGATCTTCTTGGCGTCTTCGCTGGCGATGCCATTGCGCACCTTGACCACCTGCTTGACCTTGTCGCCGCCGATCTTCTCGACCTTGCCGATGTCCAGGAAGCGCACGTCGACGTTGCGCTTGGTCATCTTGTTGCGCAGGATGTCCTCGACCTGCTGGAGCTGGAAGTCGGCGTCGCCGAACAGGGTGATTTCCTTGTCTTTTTCCTTGAGCTCGATGCTGGCGCTGGTGCCCTTGAAATCGAAGCGCGTGCCGATCTCCTTGGCCACCTGGTCGACCGCGTTTTTCACTTCCACGAAATCGGCTTCAAGAACGGTGTCGAAAGAGGGCATGAGTGGTACTCCCGGATGCGTGAATGAGACAATCCATGGATGTTAGTCGAGAACAATGTCGCCCTCCAGCCGATGAACACCTTCGGCATCGCCGCGCGTGCGCAACGCCTCGTTCGTCTGCGCTCCGTCGATGATCTGCTCGGCCTGATGGCCAGCCCCGACTGGCGGCAGCCGTCGGCGGAACACCCGGTGTTCGTGCTGGGCGGCGGGAGCAACCTGGTGCTGACGGGAGACCTCAAGGCCCTGGTGCTCAAGGTGGAGATCGCCGGGCGGCGGCTGGTCGAAGAAACGGACAAGGGCTGGCTGGTGGAGGCCGGCGGCGGAGAGGGCTGGCACGACTTCGTGCGCTGGACGCTGGAGCAGGGCTGGCCGGGGCTGGAGAACATGGCGCTGATCCCGGGCACGGTGGGGGCGGCGCCGGTGCAGAACATTGGCGCCTATGGCGTCGAGCTGCAGGACCGGTTCCACTCGCTGGACGCGATGGACCTGGAGACCGGGCGGATGTTTTCGCTGGATGCGGCCCAGTGCGGTTTCGGTTACCGCGATTCGGTGTTCAAGCACGCACCCTCGGACGAGCGCAGTTTTGGCCTGAAAGGTCGTGCACTCATCACGCGGGTGCGCTTCTGGCTGCCCAAGCCCTGGAAACCGGTGCTGGGCTATCTGGACCTGGAGCGCAAGATGGACGAGACGGGCATCCGCCAGCCCGATGCGCGCCAGATCTTCGACTGGGTGGTCGCGATCCGCCGCGCCAAACTGCCCGACCCGGCCGTCATCGGCAACGCCGGCAGCTTCTTCAAGAACCCGACGGTGACGCCCGAGCAGTGCGCCGACATCATCGCGCGCGATCCGAAGGTGGTGCACTACCCGATGGACGACGGCAGCATCAAGCTGGCCGCCGGCTGGCTCATCGACGCCTGCGGCTGGAAGGGCAAGACCATGGGCCATGCGGGCGTGTACGACAAGCAGGCGCTGGTGCTGGTCAACCGGGGGGATGACGAGCACCCTTGCACCGGTGGCGAGGTGATGACCCTGGCCAAGGCGATCCAGACCAGTGTCTACGAGCGCTTTGGCATCCGGCTGGAGCCGGAGCCTGTCGTCATCTGACGTCTTCGATCTTTGCGTGCCCAGGGCGGTGCCGGGGTGGGGTGCTGCAAAGCGAAGTAAAGGAGGAGGCGGCCACAGGCCGCCGGGGGACATGAGCGGCGCAGCGCCGCACCCCGGCGCCGCCCGCTCCACGAAGTCAGATCACTTCCCGCCTTCGAGCTTGAAGATCTCCGACGTGCCGTCGCCCATCGACAGCAGGCCGGTGTGGGCGTAGATGCCCAGCTTGGCGCGCGTGTCGGTGATGTCGAGGTTGCGCATGGTCAGCTGGCCGATGCGGTCCAGCGGGCTGAACGGGGCGTCCTCCACCTTCTCCATCGACAGGCGCTCGGGCGCATAGGTCAGGTTGGGCGACTCGGTGTTGAGGATCGAATAGTCGTTGCCGCGGCGCAGTTCCAGCGTCACTTCGCCGGTCACGGCGCGGGCCACCCAGCGCTGGGCGGTTTCGCGCAGCATGATGGACTGCGGGTCGAACCAGCGGCCCTGGTAGAGCAGGCGGCCGAGCTTGAGACCGTTGATGCGGTACTGCTCGATCGTGTCTTCGTTGTGGATGCCGGTGACCAGTCGCTCGTAGGCGATGTGCAGCAGCGCCATGCCCGGGGCTTCGTAGATGCCGCGGCTCTTGGCTTCGATGATGCGGTTCTCGATCTGGTCGCTCATGCCCAGGCCGTGGCGGCCACCGATCTCGTTGGCCTTGAGGAACAGCTCGACCGGCGAGGCGAAGGTCTGGCCGTTGAGGGCGACCGGCTGGCCTTCCTCGAAGCGGATCGTGACTTCCTCGGCCTTGACTTCGACTTCGGGCTTCCAGAACGCCACGCCCATGATGGGGTTGACGATGCGGATGCCGCTGTTGAGGTGTTCCAGGTCCTTGGCCTCGTGCGTGGCGCCGAGCATGTTGCTGTCGGTGCTGTAGGCCTTCTCGACCGACATCTTGTAGTCGAAGCCGTTGGCGATCAGGAACTCGCTCATTTCCTTGCGGCCGCCCAGCTCGTCGATGAAGCGCTGGTCCAGCCAGGGCTTGTAGATCTTCAGGCTCGGGTTGGTCAGCAGGCCATAGCGGTAGAAGCGCTCGATGTCGTTGCCCTTGAAGGTGCTGCCGTCGCCCCAGATGTGGACGTCGTCCTCCTTCATGGCGGCCACCAGCATGGTGCCGGTCACGGCGCGGCCCAGCGGGGTGGTGTTGAAGTAGGTGATGCCGCCGGTGCTGATGTGGAAGGCGCCGCATTGGATGGCGGCAATACCTTCGTGCGCCAGCTGCAGGCGGCAGTCCACCAGGCGGGCTTTTTCAGCGCCGTAGGCCATGGCCTTGCGCGGGATCTCTTCGTAGTCGCTCTCGTCGGGCTGGCCGAGGTTGGCGGTGTAGGCGTAGGGCAGGGCGCCCTTCTGCTTCATCCACAGCAGGGCGGCGGAGGTGTCCAGGCCGCCGGAGAAGGCGATGCCGACTTTCTGCTGGGCGGGCAGGTTCTGAAGAATGGTGGCCATGTGTGTGCTCTCTTTGGGATCGGCCGCGGATCAGCCGAAGTGGCAGATGTAGTGGTAGGCCTCGGTCACGCGGATGTCGAAGCTGCTGTTGCCGGGCACGCTGAACTTGTCGCCCGGGCCGGACTTGATCCAGGCATCGGTGCCGGCCAGCTTGTACTCGCAGCCACCGGCCACGCATTCCATGATCTCGGGCGCGCCGGTGTTGAAGGTCAGGGTGGCGGGCAGCACCACGCCGACCGACTTTTTGGTGCCGTCGGGGAAGGTGATGCCATGGCTGACGCACTTGCCGTCGAAGTAGACATTGGCCTGGGTGGTGACGGCAACGCCGTCGATGCGCGAGGTGGTCATGAGGAAGGTCCGGAAAAGGAAACGGGCGCCGAACGGCGCCCGGGCAACCCGCGATTTTAGTGGACCACTGGTGGTGTCAAAGGTTGGTCCAGTAGATGCCGTTCAGAGAGGCGATGTAGAGACGACCATTGCGGATCGCCAGGCCGCCAACTTCTGCCAGACCTGCGGGTAGGGCGCCGAAAAACACACCACGCGCGTACGGTGAGCCAACAATGGTTGTGACCGTACCGGATGGCGTGATTCTCCTGACGGTGTAGCCATCCCAGTCAGCCGTGTACACGTTGCCCGTGGCCATGTCCACCGTGAGGGCATAAGGGTTGTCGAAACGCGCCGCAGTACCCTCGCCGTCCACAACGCCATAGGCGCCTTGTCCTGCGAGTGTGGTCACCAAGCCCGACGGTGTGATTTTTCGGATGCGGTGATTTCCCTCGTCAGCGACGTAGAGGTTGTCGCTCGCATCCACGGCAATCTGTCCAGGGCACCTGAAGCGCGCATCGGTTCCCTGACCGTCGGCATAGCCAAAGTTGCTGTACTGGGTTGGAGCGCCAGCAAAGGTGCTGACAACGCCGGCCGGTGTGACCTTCCTGATCCGCGAGCTGGGGAAGACGGCACCGGTATAGCACTCGCTCACGAAAATGTTGCCGCTGGAATCACGTGCGATGCCCCGGATGCCTAGGAAACGGGCTGCCTGCGCCTGTCCATTGACATACCCTGAATTCCTGAGATCTCCCGCGATGGTGGTGACGACCCCAGTCGGATTGATGGTTCTTACAGTGTGGTTGTCGCCGGTGTACCCCATTCCATTTGCGTCGAACGTGATGGCCTGCATACCGAACAGCGCGGCTCCGCTGCCGACGCCATCTCGGTAGGCGACCGGGCTGTTCCAGGAGCCAACGAAGCTGCTGACCGTTCCGTTGGGTGAAACCTTCCTTATCTCGGGGTATCCGAGATAGTCAGCTGAGGTCTGTTTGCTGTCGACGGCGTACAACGTCCCCGCCGGATCAAAGACCAAGCCACGCAGCCCACCGAACCTTGCACTCTCTCCGGCGGCGTTTACGTTTCCGTACGCATTCACCTTGCCGGCGAACGAAGCCAGAGCCTTGCTGTAGCTACCCACGGTTGCATTGACGTAGTACGCGACACCCTCATAGCGGTAAGTGCTGGCCAGATTGGCGATCAGGTGGTCGCGTTCGCCGACGCTGGCGGTGTAGAAGTGGAAACCGCGTTGCAGGTGATAGAAGCGGTAGAGCGCAGTGGTGCCGGGCAGCGCGGTTCTGGCCGCGTAGTAGGCGGCGCCCTCCAGTGCCATCCAGGGCATGGTGGCCAGGATGTGGTTCCGCTCGGTTTCACTGATGGTGAAGACATGTGTGCCATTCCGGGTGTTGGCGAACCGGTACACCGGCGCGAGGCCTGTATCGGTGGTCTGCCAGGCGGCAAAGACCGGGCCCTCGTAGCGGAACTGGGACAAGGTGTTGAGGATAGCGTCCCGTTCTGCGATGGACTTGGTCAGCAGGTGGGCGCCTGTCTGGTTGTTGAAGAAGCGGTAGATCGGGGCTGCGGGCGCTGTCACCGCTTTTCGGGCGACGCTCGACGCGGCTTGTTCGATGTTTTCTACCTCTCGAACCTGCTGGACCTCGGCCTGATTCAGGGCCGCCGATCCGGCCCAGGCCTCGTTGTCTGCTGCTGTGGCTCCAGGGGCCTCAGCAGGGCGACCGGCGGTTGTGGTGTCTGCCAACGCCGTGTCGCTGCGTGGTTCCTGCGCCTGTGGTTGGTCTTGTTCGCTCCCGCCTCCGCAAGCGCTCAGCAGCGCGCAGACGCACAGAGCACTGACTATGCTCGTTCGTATCATGTCGAATCACTCCCTGAAGAAACAAAAGAACTGACTATCCGAGCCCAGTATCGGGTTTTTTTGGATTCGAAAGTATACTTTTGTATGCGTTCTGGGTTCCCTCAGGGTGTGCAAGCCGTGTTCTCTAGAATCCCGCGACCTGCACCTGGACCCTCCATGACCCTCCCTCCGTCCCCCAGTCAGCCCGTGGGCAAGATCGTCAGCCTTCAGTGGCTGCGCTTCGTTGCTGCGTCCATGGTGGTGCTCTACCACGCGGCGGTGTACCTGACAATGATGAAAAAGGGCGCGCATGTCGGCTTCGTGCCCATGTGGTTTGGCGGCGTGGGGGTCACGCTTTTTTTTGCGCTGTCCGGCAACCTGATGGCCATGCTGATGATGCGCAGCGACGCGCCCACCTTCCTGATGCACCGGGTGGTGCGCATCTACCCGATTTACTACATCGTGGTGGCGCTGGTGTTTCTGGCGTCCCTGGCGTCTCCGATCAAGCCACCCTTTGACTGGCGTGCGCTGTCCCTGTTTCCGTACGGAGGGACGACCTATCCGCTGGGGGTTGAATGGACGCTGGTTTTCGAGATCGCTTTCTACGTCTTTGTCGCCTTGCTGATCTGGTTCCGGAAGACAGGCAGCGCGGTGTCTTTCCTGGTGGGATGGCTGGCGCTGATTCTGCTGAACAACATCCTTCGACCGGACAACCCGCAGGTCAACGTCTACCACCCCTTTCTGCTGCCGTTCGTGACGGTCAACGTCGGCTTTGCGATGGGGATGCTGATTCCCCTGGTGTGGCGGGACCGATCGGTTCATCCTGTGCTGGCGGCCGTGCTCGCAGTGACCTTGTTCTACGTCGGGTCGTCGCTCGGGGTCATGCAGGTGAGATGGTGCATGGGTGTCGGGGCGGCACTGCTGGTGCACAGCCTGACGCACCATGTGCCCACCTGGACGCACCCTGTGGTGGATGCCGTCGGAGACCGCCTGGGGGGTTACAGCTATGCCATCTACCTGTGCCATGTGCCGGTCGTGCGCACGCTCTACGCCGTGTGGACGGACGCAGCGCCGATGACGCTCTTCTGGTCCGCCGTCGGACTGACGTTCCTGGTTTCCGTGTTGGTGGGGGAGGTCGACATCCGCCTCTACAGGCTGCTGAAGAACCGGGTGGACCGTTGGTCCGGAGGCATTCGCCGTGCGTTCGCCATGCTCTTTCTGCTGGCTTTTGCCGGTGCGACCTGGCTGTCGATCTGAGTGCCAGGCGTCGAGAATGACCAAGGCGGTCCTCGTGCCGAATGCCGTGTTTGTGCCGGACAAAACCTGACAAGGAACGGCTCGTGAACCACACCATCGTGATCATCGGCTCCGGCCACATGGGCGCTGGCATCGCTGCCATCTTCAGCGCCGCTGGCCACCCAGTCGTGCTGCTCGGCCGCGATGTGGCCCGATTGCAAACGCGCTTGCCTGTCATCGGCGCACTGGCCGCCACGCTGCCAGCGGCCCAGCCGCCTGGCTCATTGGTGGCCGCTGATGTGCTCACCTGGAACAACTGGGACGATGTGGCACTCGTCATCGAAACCATCAGCGAGGACCTGGCCGCCAAGCGCGCCCTGTTCGCCGACCTTGACCACCGCGTGCCGCCGCACATTCCCATCGGCAGCAACAGTTCGGGTTATGGCATCGACGAGATGACCGAGGGTCTGGGCACCACCGATCGCATGCTCAACGTGCACTACTCCATGCCCGCGCACATCGTGCCCATGGTGGAGGTGGCGATGGGTTCCAGGACGAGCCTGCCGCTGGCCGAAGGCGTGTGCCGCCTCATCCAGGCCACCGGCAAGAAGACCACGCTGATCAGGCAGTACATCCCCGGCCTGCTCATCACGCGTCTGCAGCACGCGCTGATGCGCGAAGCCCTCTCGCTGGTGGATCGTGGGCTGGTCACTCCGCAGGACATCGACGACGCGGTGCGCTTCGGCTTCGGTTTCCGCTTTGCCGCGCTTGGCCCCATGGCGCAGAAAGAAATGTCCGGATGGGACACACACGTCGCCTCCGGCGCGTCGGTCTACCCCAGCCTGTCGAACATCAGCACCCCGCCGGCCTGCGTGGCCGATCTGGTGAAGCAGGGCCGCACCGGCATGAAGAGTGGCGCAGGGTTTGAGGAGTGGACGCCCGACGAGGTGGCCGCGTTCAGGCAGCGGTACGAGGCGCGCTTGCAGGCGGCGTTTGCGGTGCTGGGGGTTGCGCCTGACTGACTGAGTCAGGCAGCGCGCCGCACCATCATTTCCTTGATCTTGCCGATGGCCAGTGCCGGGTTCAGACCCTTGGGGCACACATCGGTGCAGTTCAGGATGGTCCGACAGCGGAACAGGCGATAGGGGTCGTGCAGGTTGTCTAGCCTTGCTCCGGTGGCCTCATCGCGACTGTCCACGAGAAATCGGTAGGCCTGTAGCAGGCCAGCAGGGCCAACGTACTTGTCCGGGTTCCACCAGAAGCTCGGGCACGCGCTCGAACAGCAGGCGCACAGAATGCATTCGTACAGGCCGTTGAGTTCTTCACGGGATTGGCTGGACTGCAGTCGCTCCCGGGCTGGTGGCGGCGACTCGGTCATGAGCCACGGCTTGACCGAGTGGTACTGCTTGAAAAATCCGGTCATGTCGACGAACAGGTCGCGCACCACCGGCAGCCCAGGCAGTGGCTTGAGGGTCACGGTCTGCGGCAAGGTCGTCATGTTGGTGAGGCAGGCCAGCCCGTTCTTGCCATTGATGTTCATGGCGTCTGAACCACAGACACCCTCGCGGCAGGACCGGCGGAAGCTCAGTGTCGGGTCCATGGCCTTGAGTCGGATCAGGACATCCAGCAGCATCCGGTCGCCCGGGTGCACGTCGATCTGGTAGCGCTGCATGCGCGGCGCTACATCCTTGTCCGGGTCGTAGCGGTAGATGTTGAAGACCCGCATGAGCCGTTCCCTCAGCCAGCCTGCTCGGACTGGAGGCGGTCCGCGTGATCCACCAGGTGGCGCATCTGGTCTTCCGAATGGATGGTGAGTGAGTGAGCTGTGCAGCCTGGCCGAGTGGAGAGGTCGCTGGCCATTTCACGGCATTGTGCCGTTTTATGGTGTCCGCACAAGCCTGCCCGTGCGCTGACGCTTCTTGCGCATCCTGCGACTGGCTGGCGGCCAGCAGGTGCGGCGCCAGCCCTCAGAACAGCACGCGGCTGCGCAGGGTGCCCGGCACGCGCGCCAGCTCGGCCAGCGCCAGCTCGGAGTGCGCAGCGTCGATGTCCATCACCACGTAGCCCACGTCGTCGCGCGTCTGCAGGTACTGCGCCGAGATGTTGATCTGGTGGTCCGAAAAAATGCGGTTGATGCCGGAGAGCACGCCGGGCACATTGCGATGGATGTGCAGCAGGCGGTGTTTGCCGGGGTGCGCGGGCAGGGCCACCTCGGGAAAGTTGACGGCCGAGGTGGTGGTGCCGTTGTCGCTGTACTTGACCAGCTTTTCCGCCACCTCGATGCCGATGTTCTCCTGCGCCTCCAGCGTGGAGCCGCCGATGTGCGGCGTGAGGATCACGTTGTCCAGGCCGCGCAGGGGCGATTCGAACGTGTCCTTGTTGCTGTGCGGCTCTTCGGGGAAGACGTCGATGGCGGCTCCGAGCAAGGACTGGTTTTGCAGCGCGCTGGCCAGCGCGTCCACCTGCACCACGGTGCCGCGCGAGGCGTTGATCAGCACGGCGCTGGGCTTCATGCGCGCGATCTGGGCGGCGCCGATCATCCATTGCGTGGCGGGCGTTTCGGGCACGTGCAGGCTCACCACGTCGGCGGTGGCCATCAGCTCGTCCAGGCTGGTGAGCGGTCTGGCGTTGCCCAGTGGCAGCTTGGTCGCGACGTCAAAAAACACCACCTGCATGCCCAGCGCTTCGGCCAGCACCGAGAGTTGCGTGCCGATGGCGCCATAGCCCACGATGCCCAGTGTCTTGCCGCGAATCTCGAACGAGTTGCTGGCCGATTTCAGCCAGCCGCCGCGGTGCGCCACGGCGTTCTTTTCGGGGACGCCGCGCATCAGCAGGATGGCTTCGGCCAGCACCAGTTCGGCCACCGAACGGGTGTTGGAGAAGGGGGCGTTGAACACCGCGATGCCGCGTTCGCGCGCGGCGGCCAGGTCCACCTGGTTGGTGCCGATGCAGAAGCAGCCCACGGCGGCCAGGCGGTGGGTGTGGCTCAGCACCTCGGCGGTGAGCTGGGTGCGCGAGCGGATGCCCAGGAAGTGCACGTCGGCGATCTTGGCCTTGAGTTCATCGTCGGGCAGGGCGCCCGGAACGCTCTCGATCTGGCTGTAGCCCGCTGCGCGCAGCACCTCGACGGCCGAGGGGTGAATGCCTTCCAGCAACAGGAAGCGGATCTTGCTCTTGTCGGTCGAGGTTTTCGGGCGAGGCGGAGGAGTCTGGGGCGTCGTGGTGCTTGCGTTCATGGCTGATGAATGTAGTCACTTCTTTCGCTGGCGCCCTCTTCGCGGCTCATACCCCTCAGCCGGTTGCGGGTAGGCCCGTCACGCGGTCCGCGCCCGCCCACCTTTCTCCGCCCAGGTCCGCGTCCAGCGCACCTGCATCTTGCGCATCACACCCAGCATCAGCAGCGAGAACACGGCCAGCACGATGAAGCCGGTGAGGAAGCTGTCGGTGTTCTGTTTGGACTGGCCCATGAGCATGGGCACCAGGCCACCGCCGAGGGCGCCGATCTCTCCGATCATGGAGCCGGCCACGGCGGTGGAGGTGGGCCAGCGCAGCGGCACCAGCTGAAACAACGCACCGTTGCCCGCGCCCAGCGCAGCAAAACACACGATGAGCAGCAGCGTGGTGAGCACGATGGACTGCGAGGACAGGCCCACGCCGACCAGCGCCGCGGCCACCACCACCAGCACCACGGTCAGCGTGTTGACGCCGCCCCAGTGGTCCGAAATCCAGCCGCCGAAGACGCGCACTGCGGCGCCCATGAAGGCGGCGAGCATGGTGAGCTGGCCGGCCTGCACCTTGCTCACGCCGAACTGGTCGTGGTAGTAGGTGGGCAGGAAGGTGGTGATGCCGATGAAGCCGCCGAAGGTGACGACGTAGATCAGGCTGAACACCCAGCCGTCCTTTTCCAGCAGGCAGGCCAGGTGGTCCTTGAGGTGGGCGTGTTCGTCGCGGTCGGGCGGCTCCTTGGCCATGAACAGCACCACCAGCATGGGCACGAAGGAGGCGAGGGCGGCGAAGCCGTACACGGTCTGCCAGCCGAACTTCTGCGCCAGCGGCGGTGCGAGCAGGGCCGCCACGGCGGTGCCCACATTGCCCGCGCCCACCAGGCCCATGGCCAGTCCCTTGTACTTGGGTGGGTACCAGCCCGAACCCAGCGACATCGCGACGCCGAAGCTGGCGCCCGCCACGCCCAGCAGCAGGGCGAGCTTGAGCAGGTCGTCGTAGCTGTGCACGAAGAAGTAACCGAAGGCCATGGTCAGCGTGATCAGGCTCAGCTCGACCAGGGTGGCGGTCTTGCGGCCCACGTACTGCGCCAGCAGACCCAGGGGGAAGCGCATGATCGCGCCGGCCACGATGGGGATGGACAGCAGCAGGCCTTTCTGCGCCGGCGTGAGGTTGAACTCCTCGCTGATGAAGGGGGCCATGGCGCCGTTCATCACCCAGATGACGAAGGAGAACATCAGGTAGAAGAAGGCGGCGAACAGCGTGGGCGTGTGGCCACTTTGGAGGAACGAGCGGAATCCGGCCATGGTCGTGGTCTGTGGAGTGGGGCGGGGTGGATGCACCACGGCCGCAGGCCACCCGGGCGGGCGCTGCGGTCGCGGAGGCGCCTGTTCACCGCGAACGCGGTGTGGCGCAGAGAGGGAAGGCCTTCGTCAGCCTTCGCCCGATTTCTTGCAAGCTTCGTGCCCGTCGAATCACGGGCGGGATGCACCAGCTTGGGGTGCGTGCGCTCAGGCTGCCTTCTCGACGTGCGCCTGGCGCGTGTAGAGGAAGTCGATCACGGCCTTGCGGTGCTGCTGGTACTGCGGATCGTCGGCGAGGGCGACGCGGTGGCGCGGGCGCGGCAGGTCGACCGCGAGCACTTCGCCGATGGTGGCGGCCGGCCCGTTGGTCATCATCACGATCTTGTCGGAGAGCAGCACCGCCTCGTCCACGTCGTGCGTGACCATGACCACGGTGGCGTGGGTTTTGCCGACGATCTCCAGCAGCTCGTCCTGCAGCTTGGCGCGGGTGAGCGCGTCCAGCGCGCCGAAGGGCTCGTCCATCAGCAGCACCTTGGGCTCCATCGACAGCGCACGGGCAATGCCCACGCGCTGCTTCATGCCGCCCGAGATTTCGCCGGGGCGCTTCTGCGCGGCGGCCTTCAGGCCCACCAGTTCCAGCGCCGCATCGGTGCGCACCTTCAGCTGGATGCGGGTTTCGGTGCGGCCGAACACCCGCTCCACAGCCAGGAAGATGTTCTCGTAGCAGGTCAGCCAGGGCAGCAGCGAATGGTTCTGGAACACCACGGCGCGCTCGGGGCCGGGGCCTGCGATTTCCTTGTCGGCGCACAGCAGCACGCCACTGGTGGGCGTGGTCAGTCCGGCGATCAGGTTCAGCAGCGTGGACTTGCCGCAGCCCGAGTGGCCGATCAGCGCGACGAACTCGCCTTTGGCGACGGAGAGGTTGATGTCCTTGAGCGCGGGGAACAGGCCCTTCTTGGTCTTGAAGGTCTGTTCTGCGCCCTGGATGTCGATGTACTTCGTGTTCATGCTTTCACTTCCTCATAGGTGAAGAGAGAGGCCAGCTTGATGAGCGCGAACTCCAGCAGCAGGCCGACGATGCCGATCACGAAGATGGCGATGATGATGGACGAGACGTTGAGGTTGTTCCACTCGTCCCAGACCCAGAAGCCGATGCCCACGCCGCCGGTCAGCATCTCGGCCGCCACGATCACCAGCCAGGCGGTGCCCACCGCCAGGCGCACGCCGGTCAGCAGGTAGGGCAGCACGGCGGGGAACAGGATCTTGGTGAAGATCTTCCACTCGCTGAGGTTGAGCACGCGGGCCACGTTCATGTAGTCCTGCGGCACGCGCTGCACGCCCACCGCGGTGTTGATGACCATGGGCCAGATCGAGCAGATGAAGATGGTCCAGATGGCGGCCGGGTTGGCGCCCTTGAACACCAGCAGACCGATGGGCAGCCAGGCCAGCGGCGAGACCGGGCGCAGGAGGCTGATGAGCGGGTTGAACATGCGCGAGAGGAAGACCGAGCGGCCGATGGCAAAGCCCGCGGGGATGCCCACCAGCGCCGCCATGCCGAAGCCGATGGCCACGCGCTGCAACGAGGCCAGCACGTTCCAGCCCACGCCCTGGTCGTTCGGGCCGTTGCTGTAGAACGGGTCGGAGAACACCTGCACCGCCTGCGCCCAGGTCTCGGCCGGTTTGGGTATGCCGCTGTTGGAGGTGGACGCGATGGCCTGCCAGACCAGCACGAGCACCGCCAGGCCCAGCACCGGCGGCAGCACGGCCATCCAGAAGCTGCGCAGATCGATCGCAGGCTTTTTCGGAGCAGGGGGCGCTGCGGCGGGCCTGGCTTGCGAGGCGGTCATGGCTTTGGCGATGGGCGAGGTGGTGGGGCTGGCGGCGGGCGGGGCCGAGGCCTCCAGCGGCATGTGAAAAACGGCGGCGACCATGGTGGTGCTCCTTGTAAAGGGTCAGGCCTTGATGGCGAAGCCGTCGGCGTACTTGGCGGGGTCCTTGCCGTCCCACACCACGCCGTCCATCAGCTTGCTGCTGCGCATCGGGTCCTTGGGCACGCTGATGCCCATGGCGCCTGCGACGGACTTGTAGAGCTCGATCTGGTTGATCTGCTTCGCGATGCCGAGGTAGTCGGGGTGGCTCTTGATCAAGCCCCAGCGCTTGTGCTGGGTGAGGAACCACATGCCGTCGGACAGGTAGGGGAAGTTGACCTTGCCGTCGTTGAAGAACTTCATGTGGTTGGGGTCGTCCCAGGTCTTGCCCATGCCGTTCTGATAACGGCCCAGGATGCGCTGGTTGATCGCGTCGACACCGGTGTTGATGTAGGCCTTCTGCGCCACGGTCTCGGCCATCTTCAGCTTGTTCTGCAGACCGGCATCGATCCACTTGCTGGCTTCGAGCACGGCCATCATCACGGCGCGCGTGGTGTTGGGGTACTTCTTGGTGAACTCGGCCGTGGTGCCCAGCACCTTTTCAGGGTGGTCCTTCCAGAGGTCCTGCGTGGTGTTGGCCGTGATGCCGATGCCGTCCATGATGGCGCGGTGGTTCCAGGGCTCGCCCACGCAGAAGCCGTCCATGTTGCCCACGCGCATGTTGGCCACCATCTGCGGCGGCGGCACGGTGATCAGCTTGGCGCCCGACAGCGGGTTGATGCCCGCGGCGGCCAGCCAGTAGTGCATCCACATGGCGTGGGTGCCGGTCGGGAAGGTGCCCGCGAAGGTGTACTCGCGTTTGTTGGCGGCCATGAACCTGGCCAGGGACGGGCCGTCCACCGCGCCCTTGTCGGCCAGCGCCTTGGACAGCGTGATCGCCTGGCCGTTGTTGTTCAGGCTCATCAGCACCGCCATGTCCTTCTTGGGGCCGGCCGTGCCCATGTGCACACCGTAGACCAGGCCATAGAGCACGTGGGCGAAGTCCAGCTCGCCGTTGACCAGCTTGTCGCGCACGCCGGCCCAGCTCGCCTCCTTGGTCGGCACGATGGTCACGCCGTATTTCTTGTCGAAGCCCAGCACGCTGGCCATCACCACGCTGGCGCAGTCGGTCAGCGGGATGAAACCGATCTTGACCTCGGTCTTTTCCGGCGCGTCGGAGCCGGCGGCCCAGACGCCGCTGTGGCCCAGGGTGGAGAAGAAGGTGGCGGCGGCCGCGCCCTTCTTGATGAAGTCGCGGCGCGAGGCGCTGTCCGCGGTGGGCGCGGCGGCGGTCTCGGGTGTCGTGGCGCGGTGGTCGTTCATGCTCAACTCCTGTGAAGAAAAAAACCAAAAACTGAAACCGGAAAACAAAACGGCGCCCATTTCAGGCCCCCCTGTCGGGGGCGAGAAATGGACGCCGTTGTCCTGAGTGTCCTGAGACGGTCGGGAGGGTGTGCCGCCATTGGCACGTCCCGTTGTCCATCCTTCAGCACGGACCGTGCCAGCTTGTTGCTCTGTGCCGCCGTGTTGGGGTAAGTTTTTGATTTGTATGTGTTTTTTGAAACGCTCAGTGAGGCGGTGGGGCGGCGGGCGCCGTCGGGGTGGCTTCAAACTGGTGCGCTGTTGTGGTGCGGCACAGCTTTTGTGCGCCGCAGCAGGGCGGCTCAGCGCAGGCCCGGCGGCAGGATCTCGGCCATGGCCAGCACCGCCTGCGCCACGTCCACCAGGCGCCGGTTCTGGTTCATCGCCATCTGGCGCAGCGTCTTGTGCGCCTCGTGCTCGCTGAGCTGGCGGTGTGCCATCAGCAGGCCCTTGGCGCGTTCGACGATCTTGCGTTCGTTCAGGCTGGCACGGACCATGTCCAGCTCGTCACCCATCTGCTGCAGGCGCTGCGCCTGTTCGTGCACCAGTTCGAGGATCGAGCGTTCCACCTGCGGGCCGTAGGCCTGCACCGGGTGCCCCAGGTTCACCGGCGGCGCGGGGGCGGCCTGGCCTTCGTCGAAGAAGTCGCCGTGCTCGGGCAGGTCCTCGCCCAGCGACTCGGCGCGCTGCCACTTCTGGAAGTCGGCCAGGTCGCGGGTGGCGGCCGCCAGGCGCTGGTGGCACAGGGCCTCCAGCTCGGCGGCCAGCGCGTCCTCCACCGTTTTCATGGTGTCCATGCGGGCGGTGCAGGCGTCGAACCAGATCTGGCTCAGGCCGGTGTCCAGCGGGCCGCCGGGCAGCGAGGTGGCCAGGATGCGGCGCAGCCGCTCCAGCGAGGCCTGCGTGTCGTGCCGCTGCACGGCGGCCCAGGCCTCGCGCAGCGGCTCGCTGGCGAAGTCGGCGAACACCTGCAGACAGCGTTCCTGCGAGTCGATCAGGTGCAGCAGGCGCTGCTGGCCGTCGGCCTGCGCGCAGCCCGCCGCGAACAGGGCCGAGCCGGTGGCGCGCTCCTGGCCGGCGAATTCCTTGCCCTGGATGAAGTTGAACAGGGCCACCAGGCGGCGCGAGATGTCGGGGTCGGAGGCGCTGTCGGCGGCCTCGAACACCACCGCCAGCAGGCCGTTGATCAGGCGGATATAGCCGGCGGTGGCGCGTGCGGCGCTCCAGACCTGTGTCTGCACACGCAGGCGCAGCAGGGGCAGGGCGTCCAGGCCTTGCAGCACATAGGCGATGCGGCTGAACAGGCGGGCGCCGTTGCCGGCGCGCGGGGTCTCGGTGTCCAGGGTGTCGAAGGCGGCGCGCACCTCGGCCTGCAGCTCGTCGCAGCACGCCACCTGGGCCAGGCGCTCATCGGCCCAGTGCTGGCCTTGCGAGGCGAGGTACAGGTTGGACAGGCCGCGCTCGCGCTGCAGCGCATGGATGAAGCGGCCGGTGGCGTTGACCAGGGCGCTGGTCAGCGCCAGCTGTTGCAGGCCGGCGATTTCACAGCGCTTGGCGGCAATGAGGAAACAGAAGGCCGATTTCATGCCCCGGGGTGGCAGCAACATTCGTGCCGCCGCGCGGCGTGCGAGGCGCACCGACTGGTGGGTGAAACGGCGCCGCCTGTCAGCCCGGCGGGCCGCAGCCGAATGACGGCGGGGGATTCGGGTCCAATTCCGGGTTCGCGCGTTTTCCGGAAGCAGAGGGTGCCCATGGTGTGGTTGAAGCGAGGTGTGGCGTGGGCGGTGTTGTCCGCGGGTCTTCTGACCGCCTGTGGTGGTGGCCAGACAGACCAGGAGGCCAGCGCCCGGCAGCAAGCGGCCGACGCCGGCGTGGTCGCCAGGGCTGCGTCTTCGACCGGCGGCGCAGACGCGGTGCCTGTCTCGCTCGGGGTGGCGAATGTGCGCAAGGCCGCTTCGGGCCGGGTGGCGGTGTTCCGCTTCTACAACACGGGCACGGGCGCGCACTTCTACACCACCAGCATCGAAGAGCGCGAGGCGGTGTACCGGACCGCGGCCCACATGAGCCCGGAGGGCGAGGCCTTCTACGCGGCCGGCGCCGCCGGAGCCGGGCTGAGCCCGGTGCACCGCTTCTACAACACGCAGACCGGTGTCCACTTCTACACCATCAGCGAGGCCGAGCGGGCCAATGTCGAGGCCAACCTCCCGCAGTTCACTTACGAGGGCATCGCCTACTACGCCAGCCAGACGCCAGCGGCCGGGTTCACGCCGCTCTACCGCTTCCTCGTGGTGCGCCAGGGCGTGCACTTCTACACCGCCAGCGAGGAAGAAAGCCTGCGCCTGCAGGCCACCATGACCGCGACGCACCGGTATGAAGGCGTGGGTTACCACGTGATGGCCTCGGCCTGCGCCAGCCCGCCTTGCGGCCCGACCGGCCCCAACCGGCCCCGGGTCTTCATCGCCCTGCATGGCAACAACCAGCTGGCCGACAACGCCGCGCTGGACGCACAGTGGACCTACGTGCGCCAGAACGCGCATGGCATCTGGGGCAACAACGCCAAGATCACGGACGAACAGAGCGCGAACCTCATCCGCAAGATGACCACGCGGAACCTGATCACCGAATACCCGGTGCCCCCGGGCACGTCTGCGTGGCTGCCGCTTCTCGCGTTCAACAACCTCCAGGTGCTCTACCCGGACATGGACCAGAGCCTCAACCCGGAGGCCATTGCCTTCTACACCAGCGACACCAGCCGCTGGAATGGTCGCACCGTGGCCCAGGCCGAAGCGATCTACACCGACCCCACCGCGCCGGCGAGCCGCCGCTACGGAGCCGTCTACACCGGCTGGCAGCCGCAGAACTTCGACCCCACCAACCCCAGGTACATCTACGCGAATGCCAACGCGGTGCTGGCTTTCCGCAGCAGCAAAGGCACCTTCATCGAGTGTCCGCTGGGTGCCTGCACCAGCGGGAAGCTCGGCGAGGCGTTCCGCCGGGCGATCCGTGAGACCCACGTGCGCGGCCGGCCCTTCATCTGGTTTGCGAGCAATGCGTTCAGCACCAGCCCGGGCTGGCTGGCCGCCTTTCAGGCGACCTACAACGCGATTGCGGCCGAAGGCCTGTGGCGGCAAGAGGACGCGATTGCCATCGTGAACTACGACGGCGTGTATCCCAAGCTGCCGGAAACCCTGGGCGGCGGTGTTGCCGCCGACACGTCGATGGGGCTGGCCTACTGGGCGCTCCAGCAGCGCGCCGCCGCCACCCCCTGACCGCGCCGCGCCCGGGGGGCGGCCGAAGCCCTTGTCAGGCCGGCGTCATGCCGTGCCGGCGCTTGAGGTCGGCGGTATGCGGGCTGGCCAGGAAGTCAAGGAAGCCTTGCACGGCCCCGGCCTGGGTGCTCACGGTGGCGCGGGCCGCCGAGAAGGTGGTGACGATCTGCACGGCCTCGGGCAGACCGCCGATCACGTCGATGCCCGGAACCCCCGTCATTTCGCTGAGCTGCTGGAAGCCCAGCGCAACCTCGCCTTTGGCGATCAGCGAGGCCACCGAGGTGCCTGGCGGCGGCGTGACGATGCGCGGTGCGATCTGCTGCGCAATGCCCCAGCGCTCGAACAGCTTCGCCAGTTGCACACCGCTGGGACCGGTGGAGTAGCCGAGCGTGGGCGCGGCCAGCACCGCGGCCTTGAGCGCGGCTTCGGTGGCGATGTCCGGGTGCGGGGTGCCGGCCGGCACGGCCACGGCCACGGCCGAGCGGACCATGTCGGTGCGGCTATCGGCCGCCACGTGGCCGCTGGCGGCCAGCTTCTCGATCGCGTCCGAGGCCAGGGCCACGATGTCGAAGGCCTCGCCGGCCACGACGCGTTTGGCCGCGTCGACGCCGCCGACCGAAGTGACGGCGACCATGGTGTCCGGCTGTTGCGCCGAATACGCGGCCACCAGGTCGGCCAGCAGGGCCTTGGTGGCCATGGAAGAGATCAGGGTCAGGGAAGTGGTCGGCATGGCGGCAAAGGGCTCGTGGGCGGAGCCCGCCAGCGTATCAAAGCCACTCTCGTCTGACCCGTGTCCGCGCGTTCTTTCTGTTATCAGGCCACGGCATGGACCGGCGCGGCCGCCGCTGCGACCGGAGGCGCTGAGGGCACCAGCTGCGCGCGCACCGACACCACCCCGCCGACCATGATCAGCGCTGGCGGGCGCACCTGGTGGCGCAGCGCCAGCGCGGGCAGCTCGGCCAGCGTGCCGGTGATGCAGCGTTCGTCGGGCAGGGTGGCCTTCTCGACCAGTGCGGCTGGCGTCTGAGGCGACAGGCCGTGGGCGATCAGCTGGCGGCAGATCTCGGGCAGGTTGTTCACGCCCATGTAGAGCACCACGGTCTGGCGCGGGCGCGCGAGCATGGCCCAGTCCATGTCCAGGCCCTGGCCGTCGCGCAGGTGGCCGGTGGCCAGCACGAGGGAACAGGCGTGGTCGCGGTGGGTCAGCGGAATGCCGACCGAGGCCGCGGCACCCTGAGCGGCCGTGAGGCCGGGGACCACGGTGAACGGAATGCCCTCGGCGGCCAGGGCCTGGGCCTCTTCGCCGCCGCGGCCGAAGATGTAGCCGTCGCCGCCCTTGAGCCGCAACAGTGAGCGACCGCTGCGCGCCAGTTGCACCATGAGTTCGATGATCGAGGCCTGGGGCAGGGTGTGGCGCGAGCTTTCCTTGCCGACATAGATGCGCTCGGCGTCGGGGCTCAGGTGTTCCAGCACCGCCGGGCTGACCAGGTGGTCGTACAGCACCAGCCGCGCCGCCTGCAGGGCCTTCACCGCCTTCACCGTCAGCAGATCCGGGTCGCCCGGGCCCGCGCCCACCAGCGTCACCGTGCCCGGAGGCGCTGCGCAGCCATCGGCATCGGCGGTCCGCGCGGGGGTGATCAGGTTGACCAGGTTCATGACTCGCTCCGTCGTGGGATGTCGGCCCGGCTGCATCGCCGGGACGTCCGTTGTTGTGAGGCCCATTGTTCGGACGCGACGGAGGACCGTCCTTGAACCAGTTCAAGGACAACGCCTGTGACCGGGCAGAGCATGTGCCTGCTCGCATCGGCCATGGACAGCAGCCGGGCGAGCGGGCACAGCGCCCCACCAGGGACGGCCACTTCAAACGCTGCTCCACGACGGAGAGAGAACATCATGAGATCCCGCACCACGATTCGCCTGACGATGCTGGCGATGGCGGCACTGATCGGCACCGGCGCGTTCGCGCAGGCGGCTGCAGACAAGAAGCTCAGCCCGGCGGAAGCCAACTACCAGGCCGGCGGATCGCCGTTGGTCAACGAGCCGATGTACCAGGCGACCAATCCCAAGGCGCCGCCGATGACGCAGGCCGAGTTCGACACCGCACGCAAGATCTATTTCGAGCGCTGCGCCGGCTGCCACGGCGTGCTGCGCAAGGGCGCCACCGGCAAGCCGCTGACACCCGACATCACCATCGGCAAGGGCACGGACTACCTCAAGGTGTTCATCGCCTACGGCTCCCCGGCCGGCATGCCCAACTGGCAGACCAGCGGCGAGATGAGCGAGAAGGAAGTGGACCTGATGGCGCGCTACATCCAGCACGACGCGCCCACGCCGCCCGAATACAGCCTGGCCGACATGAAGGCCACCTGGAAGGTGATCGTCCCGCCCGAGAAGCGGCCGACGAAGAAGATGAACAACTACAACATCACCAACATCTTCAGCACCACGCTGCGGGACACGGGTGAGGTGGCGCTGATCGATGGCGACACCAAGCAGATCATCAACATCGTCAAGACCGGCTACGCGGTGCACATCTCGCGCCTGTCGGCCTCGGGTCGCTACCTGTTCGTGATCGGCCGCGACGCCAAGATCAACATGATCGACCTGTGGATGGAAAAGCCCGACAACGTGGCCGAGATCCGCACCGGCCTGGAAGCGCGCTCGGTCGAGACCAGCAAGTTCAAGGGCTTTGAAGATAAGTACGCGATCGCCGGTTCGTACTGGCCGCCCCAGTTCGTGATCATGAACGGCGACACGCTGGAGCCGCTGAAGATCGTGGCCACCCGAGGCAACACGGTCGACACGCAGGAGTACCACCCCGAGCCGCGCGTGGCCTCCATCGTGGGCAGCCACTACAAGCCCGAGTTCGTGGTGAACGTGAAGGAAACCGGGCAGACCCTGCTGGTGGATTACTCCAACATCGATGCGCTCAAGGTCACCACCATCGGCACCGCGCGCTTCCTGCACGATGGCGGCCTGGACTCGACCAAGCGCTACTTCATGGTGGCGGCCAACAACAGCAACAAGATCGCGGCGGTGGACCTGAAAGAGGGCAAGCTGACCAAGCTGATCGACGTGGGCAAGATCCCGCACCCGGGCCGTGGCGCCAACTTCGTGCACCCGACCTACGGGCCCGTGTGGTCCACCGGCCACCTGGGCGACGAGACCATCTCCCTGATCGGCACCGACCCGGTCAAGCACCCCAAGAATGCCTGGAAGGTGGTGCAGACCCTCAAGGGCCAGGGCGGCGGCGCGCTCTTTATCAAGAGCCACCCGAAGAGCAGGCACCTGTACTCGGACACACCGCTCAACCCCGATCCGAAGATCTCGCAATCGGTCGCGGTGTACGACATCGACAACCTGGAGAAGGGCTACACCGTGCTGCCGATCGCCGAGTGGGCGGGCATCAAGGACGACGGCGCCAAGCGCGTCGTGCAGCCCGAGTTCAACAGGGCCGGCGACGAGGTCTGGTTCTCGGTGTGGAGCGCCAAGAACAAGGAGAGCGCGCTGGTGATCGTGGACGACAAGACGCTCAAGCTCAAGGCCGTGATCAAGGACCCGCGCCTGATCACGCCGACCGGGCACTTCAACGTGCACAACACCCAACACGATGTGTATTGAGGGCACCCCCCTGCGCCGCTGACGCGGCTTCCCCCCTCCGTGGCGCGCCTGCGGCGCTTCGAGGGGGGACGGCCCCTGCGACCCGGCAAAGCCGGTTCCGCGGGGCCCCTGGGTGAAGTCATTTCGTCTTCGTTGTTTTTCTTCTGGAGAACTTCATGAGAGTGTTTGTTTCTGCTGTAGCGGCTGCTGTGCTTGCGCTGGGTTCCGGCGCTGCCTTCGCCGACGGCGAGGCGGCCATGAACAAGGCCGGGTGCATGGCCTGCCATGCCAAGGACAAGAAGCTGGTCGGGCCTTCGTTCAAGGACATTGCGGCCAAGTACAAGGGCCAGGATGTCACGGCCAAGCTGTTCGACAAGGTGCGCAAGGGCGGGTCCGGCGTGTTCGGTCCCATCCCCATGTCGCCCAACGGTCCCGACAAGATCGGTGATGCCGATCTCAAGGACGCCATCGCGGTGATCCTCAAGTCCTGATCCGGGAGGCCTGCCGTGCTGCGTACCGCTTTCATCCTGTCCGCGCTGTTGCTGGGGCCTGTGCTGGCCTTCGCGCAGTCGGAGCCTTCGCCCGAGGCCTCGCGTTCGCGGGAGCTGGTGCGCATGGTGCGGCAGGACTGCGGTTCGTGCCACGGCATGCGCCTGACCGGCGGCCTCGGCCCGGCGCTGACGCGTGAGGCCCTGGCCGAGTTTCCCCTCGACAGCCTGGCCGCCGTGATCTTCCACGGCCGGCCGGGCACCCCCATGCCGCCCTGGAAGGCGATGCTCAGCGAGCCCGAGGCGCGCTGGATCGCGCTGCGCCTGCAGCAGGGCTTTCCTGAAGAAGTGGTGAAAACGCCATGAAGCGCCGTGAATGGCTGTCCGCTGCGGCCACCCTCTCGTCCATCGCCGCCGTGGGCGGCCTCACCGGTTGCGCTGCGCCCGTGCTGCGCGGCACCGGCGACCTGGGCGTGGTCATCGGCCGCGCCAACGGCACGCTCTACCTGGTGGACACCTCCACCCGCGCGCTGATTGGCGAGGTGCCCGGCCTGGGCGACCTCTCGCACGCCTCGGTCGTGTTCTCGCGCGACGGGCGCTTTGCCTATGTGTTCGGGCGCGACGGCGCGCTCACCATGGTCGATCTGCTCACTCAGCGGATTGCCAAGCGCGTGATGCAGGCCGGCAACTCCATCGGTGGCGCCATCAGCGCCGACGGCACCCTGGTGGCGGCGCAGAACTACACGCCCGGTGGCGTGAAGGTGTTCGACGCGCGCACGCTGGAACTCGTCGCCGACATTCCGGCCGAATACGCGCCCGGCAAGCTGTCCCGCGTGGTCGGCCTCGTCGACCTGCCGGGCCGGCGTTTCGCCTACAGCCTGTTCGACGCCGACGCGATCTGGGTCACCGACTGTTCGGACCCGAAGAAGGTCACCACACAGAAATTCGACGGCATCGGCCGCCAGCCCTACGACGCGCTGGTCACGCCCGATGGCCGTCACTACATCGCCGGCCTGTTCGGCGAAGACGGTCTGGCCATGGTCGACCTCTGGGCCGACCAGCCCCAGGTGCGCCGCATCCTCGGCGGTTACGGCAAGGGCCAGGAGCCGCTGCCGGTCTACAAGATGCCGCACCTGCGCGGCTGGGCCGTGGCCGGGCGCCGCGCCTACCTGCCCGCCATCGGCCGGCACGAGGTGCTGGTGGTCGACACCGACAGCTGGCAGGAAGTCGGCCGCATCCCGGTCGCCGGCCAGCCGGTGTTCGTGATGGCGCGGCCCGACGGCCGCCAGGTCTGGGTCAACTTCTCGGTGCCCGACTACCACCGCGTGCAGGTCATCGACACCCAGCGCCAGCAGATCGTGCAGACCCTGGAGCCGGGCAAGGCCGTGCTGCACATGGAGTTCACGCCGCGTGGCGACACCGTGTGGATCAGCAGCCGCGACGAGAACCGCGTGAGCGTGATCGACACGCAGACCTTCGCCACCCGCGCGCGGCTTGACGTGCCCGCGCCCAGTGGCATCTTCTTTACCTCGCGCGCCGCGCGCATGGGGTTCTAAGCCGTGGACGCCGCGATGAACGCCGACCTGCGCCTGCTCAACGACTGGCAGCACGGCTTCCCGCTGTGCCGCGATCCCTTCGGTGTGCTCGCAGCGCAGACCGGACTGGACCGGGAAGAGGTGCTGGCGCAGTTGCAGGCCGCGCAGGACGATGGCCGCATCAGCCGCATCGGCGGCGTGTTCGCCCACGGCAGCGGTGGCGACGCGGTGCTGGCCGCCATGGCCGTTCCCCCGCACCGCATCGAGGCCGTGGCCGCCGCCGTCTCGGCCCACCCGGGCGTGAACCACAACTACCTGCGCGAGCACCACCACAACCTCTGGTTCGTGATGACCGGCGCCGACCGGCACGCCGTCGAGATGGGCGTGAGCGGGCTGGAACACGCCACCGGGCTGCCCGCCATGCGGCTGCGCATGGTCCGGCCCTACCGCATCGACCTGGGCTTCGATCTGGGCGGCGACACCGCGCACCAGCCCATGCGCGCCACCGCCGCCGTGGCCTCACTCGCGCCGTTGCCCTCCAGCCAGTGGCCGCTCGCGCGCCGCGTCGAGGCCGGCCTGCCGCTGGTGGAGCGCCCCTATGCCCAGTGGGCCGACGAACTCGGTGGCGACGAGGACGGTGTGACCGAGCGCATCGGGCAGTGGCTGGCCGAGGGCCGGCTCAAGCGCTTCGGTGTCGTGGTACGCCACCACGAACTGGGCTTTTCAGCCAACGCCATGACGGTGTTCGACGTGCCCGACGAGCGCGTGGACGCCTGCGGCCAGGCGCTGGCCGAACAGGCGGGCGTGACCCTGGCCTACCGCCGCACGCGCGCCGAGGGCTGGCCCTACAACCTCTACGCGATGGTGCACGGCACGAACCGCGAGGCGGTCATGGCCGTGATCGAGCGTGTGACCCACGCCGCCGGTCTGGCGAGCCATCCGCGCGAGGTGCTGTTCTCCACCCGCCGCTTCAAGCAGACCGGCGCACGCCGCTTCCGCGGCTGGAGCGTCGCGCCCGCCGCAGCCCCTTTGCCGGAGGTGCCCCATGGCTTCGCCCGATGACCTGCGCCTGATCGACCGCCTGCACGGAGGCTTTCCGCTCTGCGACCGGCCCTTTGCCGAGGTCGCCGCCACACTGGGCTGCACCGAGGACATGCTGATCGACCGTCTGCAGCGCCTGCTGGCGCATGGCGACCTCACGCGCTTCGGCCCGCTGTTCCAGATCGAACGCGCCGGTGGCCGCTTCGTGCTGGCCGCCATGGCCGTGCCTGAGGAGCGCTTCGATGCGGTGGCCGCGCAGCTGGGGGCGATGCCCGAGATCGCCCACAACTACCGCCGCGAGTCGGCCCACCCCGACCAGCCCGGCGCCACGCCGCTGAACATGTGGTTCGTGATCGCGGTCGAACACGCCGACCAGGTGGACCGCGTGACCCAGGACATCGAGGCCATGACCGGCCTGCCGGTCTACGCCTTTCCCAAGGAGCGCGAGTTCTTTGTCGAACTGCGCCTGCCCCTGCTGCCCGGAGGCCACCATGTCCCTGGATGAACTGGACCGCCGCATCATCCGCGCCACCCAGTCGGGCCTGCCGCTGGTGCCCCGCCCCTACGAGGCCGTGGGCGCGGCGCTGGGCATCAGCGGCGAACAGGTGCGCGAGCGCCTGCAGGCCATGCTGGAAGAAGGCCTGGTCCGCCGCATTGGCGCCGTGCCCAACCACTACCGCCTGGGCTTCACCGCCAACGGCATGAGCGTGTGGGACGTGGCCGACGAACGCGTCGACGAACTCGGCGAACGCATCGGCCAGCTGCCCTTCGTGAGCCACTGCTACCGCCGCCCGAGAAAGCCGCCGGTCTGGCCGTACAACCTGTTCGCCATGCTGCACGGCCGCTCGCGCGACGAGGTCGAGGCCCAGGCGCAGCAGGTCGCGGCCCTGCTCGGCGACGCCTGCCGCGCGCACGACATCCTCTATTCCACCGCCATCCTCAAGAAGACAGGATTGCGGATTTCCGAAAGCTGAGAACCATGTTCCGCATCAGCCAGTACATGCGCGAACTCGCGCAAGCCGAACAGACCGGGCAGTGGCCCGCCGCCAGCCGCCGCGGGTCGGGCACGCCGCCCGGACCCGTCGTGATCTGGAACCTCATCAGACGCTGCAACCTCACCTGCAAACACTGCTACGCACTCTCGGCCGACCACGACTACACGGGTGAGCTGAGTGGCGACGAGGTGGCCACGGTGATGGACGACCTCAAGGCCTTCCGTGTGCCGGTGCTCATCCTCTCGGGCGGCGAGCCGCTGATGCGGCCGGACCTCTTCGAGATCGCCGAGCGCGCCAAACGCATGGGCTTCTACACCGGCCTGTCCACCAACGGCACGCTGATCGACGCGCCCATGGCCGACCGCATCGCCGCGCAGGGTTTCGACTACGTGGGCATCAGCCTGGACGGCCTGCGCGAAACACACGACAAGTTCCGCCGGCTCGAAGGGGCCTTCGACCGCAGCCTGGCGGCGGTGCGCCTGCTGCGCGAGCGCGGCGTCAAGGTCGGCCTGCGCTACACCATGACCGCGATGAACGCGCACGACTTCGCGCCACTGCTCGACCTGATGCGCGCCGAGCGGGTCAACAAGTTCTATTTCTCGCACCTGAACTACGCCGGCCGCGGCAACATCCACCGCGGCAAGGACGCGCAGTTCCAGTCCACCCGCGACGCGCTGGACCGGCTGTACGACCGCGCCTGGCAGGCCGCGCGCGACGGGCTGGACGAGGAGTACGTGACCGGCAACAACGACGCCGACGGCCCCTACCTGCTGCAGTGGGTGGCGCAGCGCTTCCCGCGCTGGACCGAGGCCCTGCGCGAACGCCTGGTGGCCTGGGGCGGCAACGCCAGCGGCGTGAACGTCGCCAACATCGACAACCTCGGCGAGGTCCACCCCGACACCATGTGGTGGCACCACGCCCTGGGCAATGTGCGCCAGCGGCCGTTCTCGCAGATCTGGATGGACACGTCCGACCCGCTGATGGCCGGGCTCAAGGCCAGCCCGCGCCCGGTGGAAGGGCGCTGCGCGAAATGCCAACACTTCGCCATCTGCGGCGGCAACACCCGCACGCGGGCGCAGCAGCTGACCGGCAACGCCTGGGCCGAGGACCCGGGCTGCTACCTGAGCGACGAAGAGATCGGTCTGCCGGCCGGTGACGCCACGGCGTCCACCCGCCGCACGACCATCCTGCTGAAGGAGGTGGACCATGTCTGAACCCGCGAACCGCTGGACCGAACGTCTGGCCAATACCGCACGCGCCGCGCTGGTGCTGGGCCTGTGCTGGATGGGCGTGGACATGGCCGGCGCGCAGACCATCGACGCCAAGGCCCTGTACCAGCAGAACTGCGCCGCCTGCCATGGCGAGCAGCGCACCGGCGCCATGGGCCCGGCCCTGCTGCCCGAAAGTCTGGAGCGCCTGCGCCCGGCCGAGGCGCTGAAGGTCATCCAGCAGGGACGCCCCGCGACGCAGATGCCGGGCTTTGCCCAGCAGCTCAGCGCCGAAGAGATCAACGCGCTGGCGACCCACATCCGCACCCCGGTGCTGCCCGCCCCGCGCTGGACCGAGGCCGACATCCGTGCCTCCCGCACCTTCAATGAAGCGCCCAAGGGCGAGCCGGCGAAGCCGCTGTGGTCCGCCGACCCGATGAACCTGTTCGTGGTCGTCGAAGGGGGTGATCACCACATCAGCCTGCTCGACGGCGACAAGTTCGAAGTCATCACCCGCTTTGCCAGCCGCTTCGCGCTGCACGGCGGCCCCAAGTTCACGCCCGATGGGCGCTACGTGTTCTTCGGCTCGCGCGACGGCTGGATCACCAAGTACGACCTCTGGCGCCTGCGCGTGGTGGCCGAGGTGCGCGCTGGCCTGAACATGCGCAACGTGGCGGTGAGCGGCGACGGCCAATGGGTCATGGCCGCCAACTACCTGCCGCACAGCGTGGTGCTGTTCGACGCCGACCTGAACCTCCGGCAGACCTACGCCGCCGCCACGCTGGACGGCAAGGCCACTTCGCGCGTGTCGGCCGTGTACGACGCCACGCCGCGCAACAGCTTCGTTGTCGCGCTCAAGGACATCCCCGAGCTCTGGGAGATCTCCTACGACCCGAAGGCCGCGCCGATCTACGACGGCCTGGTGCACGACTACAAGATGGGCGAGGCGATCGCCAAACCCGGCTTCCTGGGCGTGCGCCGCACGCCGCTGGAGGAGCCGCTGGACGACTTCTTCTTCGACCAGAGCTACCGCCATGTGCTGGGGGCCACACGGCCGAAGGACGTCTCCACATCCGGGCCGAAAACCGGCGACGGCGCGGCCACCGCGCAGGTGGTCAACCTCGACGTGCGCCGCAAGATCGCCGACCTGCCCATCGCCGGCATGCCGCACCTGGGCTCGGGCATCACCTTCGCCTGGAACGGCAGCACCGTGCTGGCCTCTCCGAACTTGAAAGGCGGCGCCATCGACGTGATCGACATGAAGACCTGGAAGCCGGTCGCTACCATCCCCACGCCCGGTCCGGGTTTTTTCATGCGCAGCCACGAGAACAGCCGCTATGCCTGGACCGACTCGATGATGAGCCCGACCGCCAAGGACACCATGACCCTCATCGACAAGACCACGCTGCAGCCCGTGGCCACGGTGAAGGAACCCGGCAAGACCCTGGCCCACATCGAGTTCACCAAGGACGGCAAGTACGCACTGGCCAGCGTCTGGGAAATGGACGGCGCGCTGATCGTCTACGACGCCGCCACCTTCAAGGAAGTCAAGCGCCTGCCCATGAGCAAGCCGGTGGGCAAGTACAACGTATGGAACAAGATCACGCGCTCCGAGGGCACCTCGCATTGACGTCGGCGGTTCATCATGAGCCGCGCCTGGCCGGCGACGGTGTGGTCTGGTTGCTGGTGCTGGCCGAGCTGCTGACCTTTGGTCTGCTCTTCGTCTCGTTCGCGGTCACCCGCCACCTGCAACCCGAGGTGTTCGGCCCCGGCCAGGCCGCATTGAGCCTGCACACCGGGGCCCTCAACACCCTGCTGCTGGTGGCGGCCAGCTGGGCCGCCGTGCGCGCGGTGCGCTGCTTTGAAGCGGACCAGGGCCGGGCGGGCGCGCACTGGCTGCTGGCCGCGCTGTCCGGCGCGATCGGTTTCCTGGTCGTCAAGACCCACGAGTTCGCGGGCAAGGTGCAGGCAGGTTTCGACTGGGCCACCGATTCGTTCACGCTGCTCTACACCCTGCTCACCGGCTTTCACTACCTGCACGTGCTGGTGGGCGCCATCGTGTTCGCCGTGCTCTGGTTCAAGGCCCGCGCCGGCGCCTACGGGCGGGCCAACCACATGGGCCCGGCCTCGGGCGCGGTGTTCTGGCACATGGTCGACCTGCTGTGGATGGTGCTGTTCCCGCTGGTCTACGTCATCCGCTGAAGGCTGTGAAGAACATGCGATTGAACAAGGCCGACACCATCTTCGCGCTGCTCGCGCTCGCCACCCTGGCCAGCTGGTGGCTGGGGGAGGGCGCGGCCGTCAGCGGCCAGCACCTGGGCACGGTGGCGACACTCGCCGTGCTCGCGCTCTCGGCGCTCAAGGGCGCGCTGATCGCGCTGGACTACATGGAACTGCGCCAGGCCCCCGCGCTGTGGCGCCGCGCGGTGATGGGCTGGCTGGTGGTGGTGCTGGGGCTGATCGCCGTGGTCAGCATGGGCCTGCGCGTCTGATCAGCGCCCCCGCCGCACCGCCTGCACCATCACCGCGCCAAACAGCACAAACGCCAGCGCGTGGCCCGCGCCTGCCGCCGCCAGTCCATCCGCCCAGCCCGTGACCGATGCCACCACCCGCAGCGCCAGGCTCACCCCCAGCACCGCCAGCGGCAGCAGCGCCCAGCGCGTGGGCTCGGGCCGCCAGCCGGCCAGGGCCGGCAGCATGATGGGAGCGTGGCCGAAGACCATGGCCATGACGAAACCCAGCCAGAGCGCGTGCCAGGCGACGGTCTGGCCCATCAGCCCCAGCACCGACCCCGTCGCCAGCCAGACGTAGCCGACCACAAGGCAGATGGCGGTGTGGCCGGCCCAGCCTTTGGCGCGCCACTGGCGCGTGGCCACGTCCCAGCGCAGCAGCCAGGCGGCCAGCAGGGCCATGGTGGTCCACCACAGCACCGCGGCCACACCGGGTTGCCACAGCGCCAGCAGCACCGCGGCCACTGCACCGGCCCAGACCAGCAGGAAGGCTTTCGAGGCCCACCCGGGCAGCTTCACCAGCCGCGTCAGTTCGCGCCGTTCGCCGGCGATGGTCAGCACCAGGAAGGCGCTCCAGCCGATGCGGGCGGCGTCCATCTGGCCCATCGCGAAGGCGGCGTTGGCCACCAGCAGGGCCAGCGCACCCGAGGCCTCCACCGCCAGCGGCAGCGACATGGCGCGGTTCGATCCGGCCCAGGCGTAGAGCCACACCAGCCCGGCGGCCGAGGCCACCCACAGCACGCCCGCAGCGGTCCATTGGCCCACGCCCCAGGCCAGCCAGCCGCCCAGGGCCGCCAGCACCGGCACCCACAGGCCGCGCCGCAGCGCGACCACGCGTTCGAGCGCGATCAGGGCGCCGAAGAAGCCGGCCATCATCACCGCGCCGTGGGCCGTGATGGCGTGGGCGCCGGTGGGGCCGAAGCCCTGCGCGGGCAGGCTGCCCAGGCGCACCAGGCCGCCACCCACGGCGCCCAGCAGGTTGGTGATGGCCATGAGCACGGCCAGACCGACGGCCCAGCGGGGCAGGGGCGGAGGCTCGGCCGGGCGCACAGGGCGGGGTGGCCTGGGGGGCGGATTCACCATCCGAAGCGCGCCCGCAGCGCCGGCGCCAGCCGCTCGGGCGACCACTCGGTGTCCCAGTCCATCTGCACGTCCACCGTGGTGCCGGGCGGGCAGACACGCTGCACGGCGGTCAGGGCGTCGTCCACCATCACATCGGCCATGGGGCAGGTGGCGCTGGTGGGAATGAGCGTGACGGCGACCGAGGCGCCGTCGATGCGCACCTCGCCGACCACACCCAGGTCCACCAGGTTCTCGCCCATTTCGGGGTCGTCCACGGTGGCCAGGGCGGCCATGACGGCGCTGTGCAGGTCGGCGCCCGGTGCGTTCGTATCGGTCTTTGTGTCCATGGAACCTCACTGTGAACGGGCCTTGTGACCCCATCCTTGAACCAGTTCAAGGACGATACCCGAGCAAAACAGGAGGATACGCGCCATCAACCAGTGATGGAGGGCTTCCATGAGCCAGACGCAAAGCGGGTTTACCAAACAGACCGCCCGCAACATGTTCTACGGTGGCAGCGTGTTTTTCGCGCTGCTTTTCGCGGTGATCGTGTTCGACACCGAGAAACGCATCCCCGAGCGCTCCAACGCGCAGGCGATCACACCCGCCGTCGTGGCGGGCAAGAAGATCTGGGAGACGCGCAACTGCATCGGCTGCCACACGCTGCTGGGCGAGGGCGCCTACTTCGCCCCCGAGCTGGGCAACGTCTACAAGCGCCGTGGTGGCGACTTCATCAAGGGCTGGATGAAGGCCATGCCCACGGGGGCGCCGCACCGCCGCCAGATGCCGCAGTTCGACCTGAACGAGCAGCAGCTCAACGATCTGGTCGAGTTCCTCAAGTGGACCGGCGAGATCAACACCGAGAAGTGGCCGCCCAACATCGAAGGCTGACCGGAGAAGCACCATGACCATCGCAACACTCAAGTACCAGAGCCAGTCGGTCTCCAGGAACTACTTCATCGCCGCCATGGTGCTGTTCGCCGGACAGGTGATCTTCGGCATCACCCTCGGCCTGCAGTACGTGATCGGGGATCTGTTCTTCCCCTACATCCCCTTCAACGTGGCCCGCATGGTCCACACCAACCTGCTCATCGTGTGGCTGCTGTTCGGCTTCATGGGCGCGGCCTACTACATGGTGCCGGAGGAGTCCGAAACCGAGCTGTATTCGCCCTTGCTGGCGAAGATCCTGTTCTGGGTCTTCCTGGCGGCCGGTGCGCTGACCATCGTCGGCTACCTCACGCTGCCCTACGCCAAGCTGGCCGAACTCACCGGCAACCAGTTGCTGGAGACCATGGGCCGCGAGTTCCTGGAACAGCCGCTGCCGACCAAGATCGGCATCGTGATCGTGGCGCTGGCCTTCCTGTTCAACATCACCATGACCGTGCTCAAGGGCCGCAAGACCGCCATCACGGTGGTGCTGCTGATGGGCCTGTGGGGCCTGGCGATCTTCTTCCTGTTCAGCTTCGTCAACCCGCACAACCTGGTGCGCGACAAGATGTACTGGTGGTTCGTCGTCCACCTCTGGGTGGAAGGCGTGTGGGAGCTGATCCTGGGCGCGCTGCTGGCCTATGTGCTGGTCAAGACCACCGGTGTGGACCGTGAGGTGATCGACAAGTGGCTGTACGTGATCATCGCCTTCGCGCTGATGACCGGCATCCTGGGCACGGGCCACCACTTCTTCTTCATCGGCCTGCCCGGCTACTGGCAGTGGATCGGCTCGATCTTCTCGGCCATGGAACCCATTCCGTTCTTCATGATGACGGTGTTCGCCTTCAACATGGTGCAGCGCCGCCGCCGCGAACACCCGAACCAGGCCGCCGTGCTGTGGGCCGTGGGGACCTCGGTCATGGGCTTCCTGGGCGCCGGCCTGTGGGGCTTCATCCACACGCTCAGCCCGGTCAACTACTACACCCACGGCTCGCAGATCACCGCCGCCCACGGTCACCTGGCCTTCTACGGTGCCTATGTGCTGGTGGTCATCACGCTGATCAGCTACGCCATGCCCACGCTGCGCGGCCGCATCGCCAACAGCCAGAAGGCCCAGTCCGCCGAGATGTGGAGCTTCTGGGTCATGACCATCGGCATGTCCGTGATGGTGCTGGCCCTGACCGGCGCCGGCATCCTCCAGGTCTGGCTGCAGCGCATGCCCACCGAAGGCGCCATGGGCTTCATGGCCACGCAGGACCAGCTGGCTTTCTTCTACTGGACCCGCGTCGCCGGTGGCGTGATCTTCCTGCTCGGCCAGTTGCTGTACTTCGCCAGCTTCTTCATCGGTGGCGAGCCGGTGCGCGCCGACACCGTGAAGACCAGCGCAGGTGGTGGCGTGCTCGGTGCCCGTCCCGCACAGCGCGCCTGATGGAACGAGGACACGGTCATGGACCACAGTGAACAGCAGCATCTGGTGAATGCCCCGTTCTACGCCGAACAGGCCGGCGAGGTCGCACTCTTCGAGCACGCCTTCCGCCAGCGCCTGCCGGTGCTGATCAAGGGCCCCACCGGCTGCGGCAAGACCCGCTTCGTGGAGCACATGGCCGCGCGCCTGGGCCGGCCACTCATCACCGTGAGCTGCCACGACGACCTGAGCGCGGCCGACCTGGTCGGCCGCCACCTGATCGGCGAGCAGGGCACGGTCTGGGCCGACGGCCCGCTGGCCCGCGCGGTGCGCAGCGGCGCCATCTGCTACCTCGACGAGGTGGTGGAAGCCCGCAAGGACACCACCGTGGTGCTGCACCCGCTGGCCGACGACCGCCGCGTGCTGCCCATCGAACGCACCGGCGAACAGCTGGTGGCGCCCCAGGGCTTCATGCTGGTGGTCAGCTACAACCCCGGCTACCAGAACCTGCTCAAGAGCCTCAAGCCCAGCACGCGCCAGCGCTTCGTGGCGCTGACCTTCGGCTACCCCGCGCCCGACGTGGAGCGCGGCATCGTGGTGGCCGAGGCGGGTGTCGAACCCGCGCTGGCCGAACGCCTGGTGACGCTGGCGCAGGCCTTGCGCCGCCTGACCGACCACGACCTCGAAGAAACCGTGAGCACGCGCCTGCTGGTGATGGCGGCGCGCCTGGTCGCCAGCGGCCTGCCGCTGCACGTGGCCTGCCGTTCGGCCATCGTCGACGCGCTGACCGACGACTTCGAGACCGCCGCCGCGCTCGACGAGGTGGTGGTCGCCATCCTCGGAACCCGCACCTGAATTCCGTTTGCAGCGGCGGCGCTGCGCCTTCCTCCTCGTTTGCCACACAAACATGCAGCGCCGCCGCCTCTTCTTCCAGCTCGGCTTCTTCGCCCTGTTCCTGCTGGCCCCCGCACTGAACCTGCTGCGCTTCGACCTGCACGAGGCCCAGCTCTGGGTCTTGGGCCAGCGCTGGAGTCTGGGCATCGACGCCTTCCGCGCCGGCGAGATCAGCGCCAACCAGGCCGCCATCCAGATCTTCGTCAGGGCCTTCCTGCCCGCCATCGTGCTGATCGTCGCCTTCCTGGGCGTGGCCTGGAAGTACGGCCGCCTCTACTGCGGCTGGCTCTGCCCGCACTTCACGCTGGTGGAAACGCTCAACACCGCGCTGCACCGCGCCTGCGGCAAGCTCAGCATCTGGGACAAACACCGCACCCGGCGCGCAGGCGTCCAGCCCTCGGCCCGCTGGTGGCCGGTGTTCTTCACGCTCTGCGCCGTGTTCGGCTTCCTCTGGGCCATCACGCTGCTGACCTACCTGCTGCCACCGGCCGAAATCTGGGGTGGTCTGTTCAGCGGCACGCTCACGCCCAACCAGGCGCGCTTTCTCATCGCGGGATCGCTCATCTTCACGCTGGAATTTGCCTTCGCTCGCCACCTGTTCTGCCGCTTCGGCTGCGCGGTGGGCCTGTTCCAGAGCCTGGTCTGGATGGCCAACCCCAAGGGCATGGTGGTGGCGTTTGACCGCGACAACGCCCGCGACTGCCGCACCTGCACCACCGCCACCTACCCGCAGGGTTCGGCCTGCGACAACGGCTGTCCCATGCGCCTGCACCCGCGCAACATCAAACGCATGATGTTCTCGTGCGTGCAGTGCGGCCAGTGCCTGGATTCGTGTGAAGAAACGCGGACCGCTCAAAAGAGCGAGCCGCTGCTGGAATGGAAGGTCGGCGCCGACGCGGTGCGCGAAACATTGCGCCAACGCAAGGCCGAGCGCGAGGCGGCCGCCGTCCTCGAAAGGAACGTCTGATGGAAGAGTGGGTCGGCAAACAGTGGGACCGCTTCATCCGCCGCGCGGCCCACCGCCAGCACGATGCGGCCGCGGTCACCCTCGGCGACATGCAGCGCACGCTGCACCTGATGTTCCGCGCCGCAGGCGGCGCACCGGCGGTGCGGGTGGCGCCCGCGGCCGAGACCCGCGTGGGCGGCGCCCGCGACTGGTTGCAGCGCGTGGCCGGCACCGGCACCCACGCGGCCACCGGCCGGCTGGAACCCGAGGCGCTGTCGCTGCCGCCGGTGATCGCCGTGCACGCCGACCCGGCGCTCAACCGCGCGCTCTACCTGTGGCTGGCCGCGCTGGCCGCCCACATCGAACCCAGCGGCGACTGGATCGCCGACAACCGGCGCGCCACGCAGCGTGCGCTGGCCACCTTCCCCGGTCTGGCCGAACGCCACACCCAGCTGCTGGCTGCCGAAACCGCACTGCGGCCAGCCCCCTCGCGCCTGCGCGGCCGAGCCGCCGAGGCCGAGCGCCGGGTGCAGCAGGCGCTGGCCGGGCAGGACGATGAACCCGTGGGCGGCCATCCGGTCGGCGATGTTCGGCCCGACGAGGTGGCGCCGGTCTGGCTCTGGCTGGACACCACGGCCGCAGCCGCCGCCGCGCCGGTGGCGCGCGACCAGGACCCCGAGGCATCGGGCGCCGAGCGCCCAGCCACCACCCAGGACGCGCGCCGCCGCCGTGCGCAGACGGTGGCCGACGAACGCGACAAGGCGCCGCTGATGATGTTCTTCCGCGCCGAATCCATCCTGTCCTGGGGCGAGTTCGTCAAGGTCAACCGCGCCAGCGACGATGACGACGACGGCAATGCGCTGGCCGCGGCCAATGACATGGATGTGCTCGCGATCGCGCCCGACGGACAGACCACGGCCTCGCGCGTGAAGTTCGACCTTGACCTGCCCAGCGCCGCCGCCGACGACCGGCCGCTCGGCCCCGGCATCCGTCTGCCCGAGTGGGACTGGCGCCGCGGGCAGCTGATCGAAGACCACTGTGCGCTGCAGACCCTGGTGACGGCCGAGCCACCGGTTTTTTCGCCACCGCCGGCCCTGAAGGTCACGGCCCGCCGCGTGCGCCGCCGCATGGAGGTGCTGCGCGGCGGCATGGGCCGTCTGCACGCCCAGCCCGAAGGCGACGAGCTCGATCTGGACGCCTGGGTGCGCCACGCCGTGGAAGCGGCGGCCGCACCGCGCAGCGAGTCGCCCGCGGTGTTCAGTCGTCGGGTGCGCAGCGAGCGCAGCCTGGCCACGCTGCTGCTGGCCGACCTCTCCCTGTCCACGGACGCCTACGCCACGCAGACCGCGCGTGTGATCGATGTGATCCGCGACGCGCTCTATGTGTTCGGCGAGGCGCTCTCCGCCAGCGGCGACCCGTTCGAGATGCTGGGCTTTTCCTCGGTGCGGCGGCAGAACGTGCGCATCCACCAGCTCAAGGGCTTCGACGAGCCCTGGGGGTCACGGCCCCGCGACCGCGTGGGGGCCATCAAGCCCGGCTACTACACCCGCATGGGCGCGGCCATCCGCCACGCCACCGCGCGGCTGGCCGAGCGGCCCGAACGCCAGCGCCTGCTGCTGTTGCTGACCGACGGCAAGCCCAACGACCTGGACGTGTACGAAGGCCGCTACGGTCTGGAGGACACGCGCCACGCGGTGCAGGCCGCGCGCACGGCCGGTCTGCTGCCGTTCTGCATCACCATCGACGAGACCGCCCACGACTACCTGCCCGCGCTGTTCGGCGACCAGGGCTATGCGCTGGTGCGGCGTCCGCAGGAACTGGTCAACAAGCTCTCGGCGGTCCACCAGCGCTTCATGGCCCGTGCCGCCTGAAGGGCTGTCCGGTTCTGGTCGCGGTTCGCGGCTACAGTCGGTGGCTCCACCGACCCGACCGCCTGTTTCCATGGACCTGTCCCGCTTCGACCTGCCGCGCTACCTCTCGATGCTGCCCCTGTTCCAGGAGATGCAGGCGCCCGAGCTGCAGCGCCTGGCCCAGGGCGCCCAGTTGCGCGAGTTCGCGCGTGGCGCCGACATCTTCCGCATTGGCGACCCCTGCGACGAGTTCCACGTCACCGTGGCGGGCCAGGTCAAGCTGTTCGCCATCTCGCCGGCCGGGCAGGAAAAAATCATCGAGCTCGTCGGGCCGGGCAACAGCTTCGCCGAGGCGCTGATGTTCATGCAACGGCCCTACATCATCAACGCCCAGGCCCTGACCGACACCCTGCTGCTGAGCGTGTCGCGCGCGGCGGTGATGCACGAGATCCAGGGCGACGCGCAGTTCTGCATGCGCATGCTCGCAGGCCTCTCGCGCCGCCTGCACGGCCTGGTCAACGACGTGCAGGCCTATTCGCTGCACAGCGGTGTCGAGCGCGTGATCGGCTACCTGATGCGCGACCTGCCCGAAGAGGGCGGCGAGGCCGCGGCCAGCGTGCTGCTGCCGGTGAGCAAGGCCTCCATCGCCTCGCGCCTGTCGATGACGCCGGAGTACTTCTCCAAGGTTCTGCGCGAACTGGAAGACCAGGGCCTGATCGAGGTCGACAAGCGCGAGATCCGGTTGCTGGACACCCAGCGCTTGAGCCGCTACCCCTTGCAGTGAAGGTGGCCCGTACACTCGCCGCCCTATGTTGATTCTCGGATTCGAGTCTTCCTGCGACGAAACCGGTGTCGCCCTGGTCGACGCCAGTGGCGACGCCACGCCGCGCCTGCTGGGTCACGCGCTGCACAGCCAGATCGAGATGCACCAGGCCTACGGCGGCGTGGTGCCCGAGCTGGCCAGCCGCGACCACATCCGCCGCGTGCTGCCGCTGACCGACGCGGTCATGGCCCAGGCCGGCCTGCCGCTGTCGGCGGTGGACGCGATCGCCCACACCCGCGGCCCCGGCCTGGCTGGAGCGCTGCTGGTGGGCTCGGGCGTGGCCTGCGCGCTGGGCATGGCGCTGGGCAAACCGGTGATCGGCGTGCACCACCTTGAAGGCCACCTGCTGTCGCCCTTCCTGAGCGCAGACCCGCCGCAGTTTCCCTTCGTCGCGCTGCTGGTTTCCGGCGGGCACACCCAGCTGATGCGGGTGGACGGGGTGGGGCGCTACGAACTGCTGGGCGAGACCATCGACGACGCCGCCGGCGAGGCGTTTGACAAGTCGGCCAAGCTGCTGGGTCTGGGCTACCCGGGCGGGCCGGCGCTGTCGAAGCTGGCCCAGCAGGGCGACCCGGCGGCCTACAAGCTGCCACGGCCGCTGCTGCACAGCGGCGATCTGGACTTCTCCTTTGCCGGCCTCAAGACGGCGGTGCTCACACAGGTCAAGCGCCTGGCCCAGGCGCACCCGGATGGCCCGGCCACCAGCCACCTGGCCGACCCGCTGACGGCGCAGCAGAAGGCCGACGTGGCCGCCAGCGCGCAGGCCGCCATCGTGGACGTGCTGGTGAAGAAGTCGCTCGCGGCGCTCGACCAGACCGGCCTGCAGCGCCTCGTGGTCGCTGGTGGCGTGGGCGCCAACAGCCGGCTGCGCGAGCAGCTCAACGCCGCCTGCGCCCGGCGCAAGGTCCGCGTGCACTACCCCGAGCTGCACCTGTGCACCGACAACGGCGCCATGATCGCCCTGGCCGCAGGCCTGCGCGTGCAGGCCGGTCTGGCGGATCTGGCGCCGGGTGGCTACCACTTCGACGTGCGCCCACGCTGGCCACTGGCCGAGTTGTCGGCCGACACCGCCGTCTGATCCTTCCGCCCGAACCCGCGCCATACCCGGGTGGGGTAGCCTCTGTAATTATGAATTAGACTGCGATCAATCTGTCGCGTAGGTGACTCCTTGCGGCGGTGAACCACGGAGCCCACCAATATGCAATTCACTGAACACTTCTCGCGCCGCGGCGCCCTGGCCGCCCTGTTCGCGGCGTCCCTGTCATGCACCAGCGCCTGGGCGCAGCCTGCGGCCGAGCCCATCCGCATCGGCATGATCGAAGGCCTCTCGGGCCCGGTGGGCAACGCCGGCGAGGCGGTGTACCGCAACCTGGTCTGGGCCACGGAGCGCGTCAACGCGCGCGGCGGCGTGAAGCTGCCGGCCTCGCAAGGGGGCAGCCGGCCTCTGGAGGTGGTTCGCTTCGACAGCAAGGGCCAGACCGAAGAGGCGCTCTCGGGTCTGCGCTCGGCCGTCGACAAGGGCATCACCATCGTCGCGCAGGGCAATTCGTCGGCCGCGGCGGCCGGTCTGATCGACGCCATCAACAAGCACAACGAGCGCGAGCCCGCGCGCCAGGTGGTGTTCCTCAACTACTCGGCGGTCGACCCGCTGCTGACCAACGCCAAGTGCAGCTACTGGCACTTCCGCTTCGACGCCCACGCCGACATGCGCATGAGCGCGCTGATGAGCGTGCTCAAGGAAGATAAGGCGCTCAAGGGCATCTACCTGATCGGCCAGGACTATTCCTTCGGCCAGGCGGTGCTCGCCGAGGCGCGCCAGCAACTGGCGGCCCAGCGGCCGGACGTGAAGATCGTCGGCGACGAGCTGCACCCCATGGCCCGCATCAAGGACTTCGCGCCCTACGCCGCGAAGATCAAGGCCAGCGGCGCGCAGGCCGTACTCACCGGCAACTGGGGCAACGACCTGACCCTGCTGGTCAAGGCCGCCCGCGAGGTCGGTTTCGAAGGCAGCTTCTACACCTTCTACGGCAATGCCCTGGGCGCCCCGGCGGCCATGGGCGACGCCGGTATCGGCAAGGTGGTGGCCGTGGCCGACTGGTTCCCCAATGTGCCGACGCGCGAGTCCGAAGCGTTCTACCAGTCGTTCCGCCAGCGCTTTCCCAGCTCGGCCGACGACTACGTGCACATGCGGATGCAGCTGATGATCGAAGCGCTGGCGCAGGCGATCGAGAAGGCCGGCTCGGTGAAGGCGGCCGACATCGCGTCCCAGCTGGAGAGGGCCCAGGTCACGCTGGCGGGCCAGACCGCCCGCATGCGCGCGGCCGACCACCAGTTCCAGCAGCCGCTGGCCGTGGCCGTGATGGACCGCCAAGGCGCGCCGGGTGTGAAGTTCGATGTCGAGGGCTCGGGCTACGGCTTCCGCGTCATCCGCCAGCTCACGCCCCAGCAGGCCGAGATGCCGCACAGCTGTAACATGGCACGTCCCTGATTGATTGGAGCGTTCATGCGGCCGGTGGTGGAGAGTCTGGAAGAGTCGCGCATTCGCGAAGTGGCCAATGCGGGCATGGGCCTGGATGGCGTGCTCAAGTTCTGGTTTGGCGAGAGCGACGAGGTCACGCCCGACTTCATCCGCGAGGCGGCGATTGCCTCGCTGAACGTGGGCGAAACCTTCTACGCCCACAACCTCGGCCTGCCCGAACTGCGCCACGCCATCGCCGGTTACACCCACACCCTGCACCCGCAACTGGCCACCGACCACTGGTTCGACCGCATCGCCGTCACCTCGGGCGGCGTCAATGGCCTGATGCTCGCGTCCCAGGCGCTGGCGGAGGCGGGCGACGAGGTGGTGGTGGTCACGCCGGCCTGGCCCAACCTTGTGGCGCAGCCGCAGATCATGGGCGCCCGGGTGCGCACCGTGCCGCTGACGGTGGCCGCCGATGGCGCCTGGGTGATGGATCTGGACGCCCTCCTGGCGTCGGTGACACCGGCCACGAAGCTGTTGATCCTCAACGCGCCCAACAACCCGACCGGCTGGACGCTGACCCGCGACGAGCAGGCCGCGATCCTGGCGCATTGCCGCCGCACCGGCACCTGGGTCCTGGCCGACGAGGTCTACGAACGCCTGTACTTCGCCGGCGACACGGTCAACGGTGCGGCGCCGAGCTTCCTGGACGTGGCCGAGCCCGATGACCGGCTGATCGTCGCCCACAGCTTTTCCAAGAGCTTCCTGATGACCGGCTGGCGCCTGGGCTGGCTGCTGCTGCCCAAGGCGCTGACGCACCCGGTCGGCAAGCTGATCGAATTCAACACCTCCTGTGCCCCCGTGTTCGTGCAGCGCGCCGCCACGGTGGCGCTGCAGCGCGGTGACGAGGTGACACCCGGGTTGGTGAAGCATCTCCAACGCTGCCGGGACACCCTGGTGCCCCTGCTGCGCGAGATCCCGGGCGTGCAGCTGGCCGAGCCCAAGGGCGGCATGTACGCCTTTTTCCGCCTCGAAGGCCAGGACGACTGTCTCGCCACCGCCAAGCGCCTGGTGCGGGAGGCGGGGCTGGGGCTGGCCCCGGGCAGTGCCTTCGGGCCGGAAGCCGCGGGCTGGCTTCGCTGGTGTTTTGCCAGCCGCGACCCGCAGCGCCTGGCCCAGGGCGCCGAGCGCCTGCGCCACTGGCTGCGCACTGCAGCCTGACCCACTGGTCTATAATGCGCGATTGTCGCCCGATCCGGGTGGCATCTTCACGCCCGTTGTGGCGGCCGGGTTTCTCCAGGGAAAGGTCGGCTGGCTGCGGCGGGTCGCACGTAACCAGACTGGAATCACCATGATCGAAAAAACCGTCAAGGCCGCTGTGGTGGCCGACAACGCCCGTGCTGCCAACGACACCGGCAGCCCCGAAGTGCAGGTCGCCATCCTGACCGCACGCATCAACGAACTGACCCCCCACTTCAAGCAGCACGCCAAGGACCACCACGGTCGCCGCGGTCTGCTGCGCATGGTCAGCCGCCGTCGCAAGCTGCTGGACTACCTCAAGTCCAAGGATGCCGACCGCTACATTGCCTTGATCGCCAAGCTGGGTCTGCGCAAGTAATCTTGAGCTTGCCGTGACACGCGAAAACGCCTGAGTTGGCTCGCCGGCTCGGGCGTTTTTCACTTTGATTTTTCAGAAAATTTTCGGATAAGGGGACGAGCAGAGCGAAGCTGTGTCATTCCAAGGGGCCTGCAACGGCGCAGGCCCGCTGGAATGGCATCGTGTTCTGCAGGTTTCCGGCTCCGGGCCGCGGGCGGCGCCACAGACGCCCATCCAACAGGAGAGACACATGACCATGTTCAACAAAGTCACCAAGACCTTCCAGTGGGGCCAGCACACGGTCCGGATGGAAACCGGCGAAATCGCCCGCCAGTCCAGCGGCGCCGTGCTGCTCGACATGGAAGGCACCGTGGTGCTGGCCACCGTCGTGGCCAAGAAGGACGCCAAGGCCGGCCAGGACTTTTTCCCCCTGACCGTCGACTACCTCGAAAAGTCCTACGCCGCCGGCAAGATTCCGGGCAGCTTCTTCAAGCGCGAAGGCCGCCCTTCCGAGTTTGAAACCCTGACCAGCCGTCTGATCGACCGCCCGATCCGCCCGCTGTTCCCGGACGGTTTCTTCAACGAAGTCCAGGTGGTCATCCACACCGTGTCGCTGAACCCGGAAGTGGACGCCGACATCGCCGCCATGATCGCCACCTCGGCGGCCCTGTCGATTTCCGGCATCCCGTTCAACGGCCCGATCGGTGCTGCGCGCGTGGGCTACATCAACGGCCAGTACGTGCTGAACCCCGGCCAGACCGAGCGCCAGAACAGCCAGATGGATCTGGTGGTGGCCGGCACCGAGGCCGCCGTGCTGATGGTCGAGTCCGAAGCCGAGCAACTGTCCGAAGAAATCATGCTGGGCGCCGTGGTGTTCGGCCACGAGCAGGGCAACATCGCCATCGCCGCCATCAACGAGCTGGTGCGCGACGCCGGTAAGCCCGAGTGGGACTGGCAGCCGCCGGCCAAGAACGAGCCGCTGATCGCCAAAGTCGAAACCCTGGGCAAGGCCAAGCTCGAAGCCGCTTACCAGATCCGCAACAAGCAGGCCCGCACCCAGGCCTGCCGCGAGGCCTATGCCGCCGTGATGGACGGCCTGAAGGCCGAGGGCGTGGAGTTCGACAGCGTGGCCGTCGAAGGTCTGCTGTTCAACATCGAAGCCGCCATCGTGCGTGGCCAGATCCTGGCTGGCGAGCCGCGCATCGACGGCCGCGACACGCGCACCGTGCGCGCCATCGAGATCCGCAACAGCGTGCTGCCGCGCACCCACGGCTCGGCTCTGTTCACCCGCGGTGAAACCCAGGCTCTGGTGATCGCCACGCTGGGCACCGACCGCGACGCGCAGCGCATCGACGCACTGTCAGGCGACTTCGAAGACCGCTTCATGCTGCACTACAACATGCCTCCGTTCGCCACCGGCGAAACCGGTCGCGTGGGCAGCCCCAAGCGCCGCGAAATCGGCCACGGCCGCCTGGCCAAGCGCGCGCTGATTGCCGCGCTTCCGACCAAGGAAGACTTCCCCTACACCATCCGTGTGGTGTCCGAAATCACCGAGTCCAACGGTTCTTCGTCGATGGCCTCCGTCTGCGGCGGCTGCTTGGCGCTGATGGACGCCGGCGTGCCGATGAAGGCGCACGTGGCCGGCATCGCCATGGGCCTGATCAAAGAAGGCAACCGCTTCGCGGTGCTGACCGACATCCTGGGGGACGAGGACCACCTCGGCGACATGGACTTCAAGGTGGCCGGCACGACCAACGGCATCACCGCCCTGCAGATGGACATCAAGATCCAGGGCATCACCAAGGAAATCATGCAGGTCGCCCTGGCTCAGGCCAAGGAAGCACGCATGCACATCCTGGGCAAGATGCAGGAAGCCATGGGCGAAGCGAAGACGGAAATCTCCAACTTCGCGCCGCGCCTGTACACCATGAAGATCAACCCGGAGAAGATCCGCGACGTGATCGGCAAGGGCGGCGCCACCATCCGTGCGCTGACCGAAGAGACCGGTACCCAGATCGACATCGGCGAAGACGGCACGATCACCATCGCGTCCACCGACGGTGCCAAGGCCGAGGAGGCCAAGCGCCGCATCGCCGAGATCACGGCCGAAGTGGAAGTGGGCAAGGTCTATGAAGGCCCGATCACCAAGATCCTGGACTTCGGTGCTCTGGTCAACCTGCTGCCCGGCAAGGACGGCTTGCTGCACATCAGCCAGATCGCCCACGAGCGCGTCGAGAAGGTCACGGACTACCTCAAGGAAGGCCAGATCGTGAAGGTCAAGGTGCTCGAGACCGACGAGAAGGGCCGCGTCAAGCTGTCCATGAAGGCGCTGCTGGACCGCAATGGCGGCGGCGAGCAGGCCCAGCAACAGCAACAGTAAGTCGCTGGGGCCAAGGCATGGAAGCGGTCGAGATCAGCGGCTTCGGTGCGCCCGAGGTCCTGCGCCTGACGGCGCGTCCGGCGCCGGTTGCGGGCGCGGGCGAGGTGCTGATTCGCGTGCGCGCCTCGGGCGTGAACCGCCCTGACGTGCTGCAGCGCAGCGGCTCCTATCCGCCGCCGCCGGGCGCTTCCGACCTGCCAGGTCTGGAGGTGGCCGGGGTCATCGAGTCGGGTGATGCCGATGCGATGGCGCAAGCGGGATTCAGGCTGGGCGATCGCGTCTGCGCGCTGGTGGCTGGCGGTGGCTATGCCCAGTACTGCGTTGCACCGGTCGGCCAGTGCTTGCCGGTCCCGGCCGGGTTCGACGACTTGCAGGCCGCGGCGCTGCCCGAGACCTTCTTCACCGTCTGGAGCAACGTGTTCGACCGTGGCCGCCTGCAGGCCGGCGAAACCCTGCTGGTGCAGGGTGGGACCAGCGGCATCGGTGTGACCGCGATCCAGCTGGCCAAGGCCTTTGGCGCCACCGTGATCGCCACGGCCGGCAGCGACGAGAAGTGCGCCGCCTGCCAGAACCTGGGTGCCGACCACGCCATCAACTACCGCACGCAGGACTTCTCGGCCGTGGCCAAGGAGCTGACGGGCGGGCAGGGCGTCAACGTGGTCCTCGACATGGTCGCAGGCGACTATGTGGCTCGTGAAGTCGAGTGCCTGGCCGAAGACGGCCGCCTGGTCATCATCGCGGTGCAGGGCGGCGTCAAGGCCGGATTCAACGCCGGTCTGGTGCTGCGTCGCCGGCTGGTGATCACCGGTTCCACGCTGCGGCCGCGCCCGGTGGCGTTCAAGGCCGCCATCGCCGCATCGCTGCGTGACAAGGTGTGGCCGCTGCTGGAGCAGGGCCGGGTCCAGCCCGTGATCCACAGCACCTTCCCAGCGGCTCGCGCCGCTGAGGCCCACGCATTGATGGAGTCCAACCAGCACATCGGGAAGATTGTGCTGACCTGGGCCTGATCCCCTTTCGGAGACTGAGATGAGCAAGAAACTGATCGCCGGCAACTGGAAGATGAACGGCAGTCTGGCAGCCAACGAGGCATTGGTTCAGGCCATGCTGGCGGGCATCGGTCAGCCGCCGGCCGAGGTCGCACTGTGCGCACCGGCACCCTACCTGGCCCAGTTGCAGGCGCTGCTGCAGGGCAGCCCGATTGCCTGGGGTTCGCAGGACGTGTCTGCTCACGAACAGGGGGCATACACCGGCGAGATCAGCGTGGCCATGCTCAAGGACTTTGGGTGTCGCTACGCCATCGTCGGCCACAGCGAGCGCCGCCAATACCACGGTGAGACCGACGAGATCGTGGCTGCCAAGGCGCAACGCGCTCTGTCGTCTGGCATCACGCCCATTGTGTGTGTCGGTGAAACCTTGGCCGAGCGGGAAGCGAACGAGACGGAGTCCGTGGTCAAGCGCCAGCTGGCAGCGGTGATCCACACCGTGGGTCATTGCATCACCGAAATCGTGGTGGCCTACGAGCCCGTGTGGGCCATCGGCACCGGAAAGACGGCCACGCCGGAAATGGCGCAGGCTGTGCACGCCGTCTTGCGGGCCCAGCTGGCCGCCGCGACCACGAACCCCAAGCGGGTGCACATTCTCTACGGTGGCAGCATGAATGCGGCCAACGCGGCCAGCCTGCTGGCTCAGCCCGATATTGATGGTGGCCTGATCGGTGGTGCATCGCTCAAGGCTGCAGACTTCCTGCAAATCGTCGCCGCGGCCGGCTGACGATCATCCCCCTCACGCATTTTCGGAGCAGACATGAACGTTTTGATGACCATCCTCCAGGCTGTCCAGATCCTTGCCGCCATCGGCATGATCGGCCTGATCCTCATGCAGCATGGCAAAGGCGCCGATGCCGGTGCCGCCTTCGGCGGTGGCGCGGGTTCGGCGAGCCTGTTTGGGGCCTCCGGAGGTGCCAACTTCCTCTCGCGCACCACCGCCGTGCTCGCAGGCGTCTTCCTGACCTGCACCTTGGGCCTGGCCTACTTCGGCAACCTTGTTCCGACGACGGCGCGATCTGGAAGCGTGTTGGAGAGCGTCGTTCCCGCGACGCAGATCCCGGCAGATTCAACTGCTCCGGCCGGTTCTTCCGCCGCGCCGGCAGAGACCCCGGCTGCACCGGCCACCGGCGCAGCGCAGATCCCTGGCAAGTAACTGCTGACAGGTGTGTGCGGCCGCTCTGGAGAGTGCATGGCGGCCGCCCCGAAAAAGCCCGGGAATTATCGAAAACCCGGATCGTTTCAGGGTAAACTCTATGGGTTGTCGAGAACGCTCACACCAGCCCTCGTGAGCCAGACAATGCAGACCCAGCCGACGTGGTGAAATTGGTAGACACGCTATCTTGAGGGGGTAGTGGCGAAAGCTGTGCGAGTTCGAGTCTCGCCGTCGGCACCAGACAAAGGCAGGCAGGGCCATCAGGCCCTGCGCATGGAACCGACCCACGATGAGTCTCGAACAATATCTCCCCGTGCTCTTGTTCATCCTGGTCGGTCTTGCCGTCGGCGTGATCCCCCAGGCCTTGGGCTACATCCTGGGGCCGAATCGGCCCGATCCCGAGAAGAATTCCCCCTACGAATGCGGCTTCGAGGCCTTCGAAGATGCGCGCATGAAGTTCGATGTCCGCTATTACCTGGTGGCCATCCTCTTCATTCTCTTTGATCTTGAAATCGCGTTCCTGATTCCCTGGGCGGTGGCGCTGACGGACATCGGTTCGACCGGCTTCTGGGTGGGCGTCATCTTCCTGATCGATCTGCTGGTCGGGTTTGTCTACGCCTGGAAGATTGGCGCCCTGGACTGGGAATGATGCGCCTGCGGGCGCTGTGGAGCACACATGATTGAAGGTGTCCTGAAAGAAGGCTTCATCACCACGAGCTACGACTCGGTGGTGAACTGGGCCAAGACTGGATCTCTCTGGCCTATGACCTTTGGTCTGGCCTGCTGCGCCGTGGAGATGATGCATGCCGCCGCAGCGCGATATGACATCGGTCGCTTTGGTGCAGAGGTGTTCCGGGCCAGCCCCCGTCAGTCCGATCTGATGATCGTGGCCGGCACCCTGTGCAACAAGATGGCGCCTGCTCTGCGCAAGGTGTACGACCAGATGGCCGAGCCTCGCTGGGTGTTGTCCATGGGGTCTTGTGCCAATGGTGGTGGCTACTACCACTACAGCTATTCCGTGGTGCGTGGCTGTGACCGCATCGTGCCGGTGGATGTCTATGTGCCAGGCTGCCCACCGACGGCCGAAGCGCTGATCTACGGGATCATCCAGCTGCAGCAGAAGATCCGTCGCACCAACACGATTGCCCGCGCCTGACCGGTGCCTGGACTGAGTCAGAAAGACGGCCCATGAGCGACACAGCCTACTCCACCCCTGTTGAGACCATTGCCGCCCAAGTGGAGCAACTGCTTGGCGAACGAGCAAGATCGGTCACTGTTGTCCGCGGCGAAGTTACCCTGGTGGTGGCGGCTGCCGAGTACCTTCAGGTCATGCAGACCTTGCGCGATGCGCCGCAAGCCCGCTTCGAGCAACTCATCGATCTGTGCGGTATCGATTACTCCACCTACGGCGACGGCCGGTGGGAGGGGCCCCGCTTTGCAGTGGTCGTCCATCTCCTGTCGGTGAGTCTCAACCAGAGGCTGCGCGTGCGTGTGTTCTGCTCGGAAGACGATTTTCCGGTGGTGGCATCGGTGTCCGGTCTCTGGTCGGCGGCCAACTGGTACGAGCGTGAGGCCTTCGACCTGTACGGCATCGTGTTCGAAGGCCACAACGACCTGCGCCGCATCCTGACCGACTATGGCTTCATCGGTCACCCCTTCCGCAAGGACTTTCCGCTGTCGGGTCATGTCGAGATGCGCTACGACGCCGAACGTCAGCGAGTGGTCTACGAGCCGGTGACGATCGAGCCTCGCGAAATCACACCCCGCGTGATCCGTGAAGACAACTACGGCGGGCTGCACTGATCATGGCTGAAATCAAGAACTACACACTGAACTTCGGTCCGCAGCACCCTGCAGCTCACGGCGTGCTGCGTCTGGTGCTGGAGCTCGACGGTGAGGTGGTGCAGCGTGCCGATCCGCACATCGGGTTGCTGCACCGCGCCACTGAGAAACTGGCCGAGCACAAGACCTTCATCCAGTCGCTGCCTTACATGGACCGTCTCGACTACGTGTCCATGATGTGCAACGAACATGCCTATTGCCTGGCCATCGAGAAGCTGCTGGGTATTGAAGTGCCGATCCGTGCGCAGTACATCCGGGTGATGTTCAGCGAGATCACCCGTCTGCTGAACCACCTGATGTGGCTCGGTTCGCACGGCAATGACTGCGGCAGTTCGACCATCCTGATCTACGCGTTCCGCGAGCGGGAAGACCTGTTCGACATGTACGAAGCGGTGTCGGGTGCGCGCATGCATGCGGCCTACTTCCGTCCGGGTGGTGTCTATCGCGATCTGCCGGACACCATGCCGCAGTACAGGCACAGCAAGATCCGCAACGCCAAGGCGATGGCTGAGTTGAACCAGAACCGCCAAGGCTCGTTGCTCGACTTCATCGACGACTTTACGCAGCGGTTTCCGACCTACCTGGCGGAGTACCACACTCTGCTGACCGACAACCGGATCTGGAAGCAGCGCACGGTTGGCATCGGTGTTGTCAGTCCGGAGCGTGCTCTCAACCTGGGCATGACCGGTCCCATGCTCCGCGGTTCCGGCATCGCCTGGGATCTGCGCAAGAAGCAACCGTACGACGTGTACGACCGGGTCGAGTTCGACATCCCGGTTGGCAAGACCGGTGACACCTACGACCGCTACCTCGTCCGAATGGAAGAGATGAAGCAGTCCAACCGCATCATCAAGCAGTGCGTGGACTGGTTGCGCGCCAATCCGGGCCCGGTCATCACCGACAACCACAAGGTGGCGCCTCCCTCGCGCGAAGCGATGAAGTCGAGCATGGAAGAGCTGATCCACCACTTCAAGCTCTTCACCGAAGGCTTCCACGTGCCCGAAGGTGAGGCCTATGCCGCCGTCGAGCACCCCAAGGGTGAGTTCGGCATCTACCTGGTGAGTGATGGCGCCAACAAGCCGTACCGGCTGAAGATCCGCGCCCCTGGTTTCACTCACCTGTCCACGCTGGACGAAATGGCCAAGGGCCACATGCTGGCCGATGCGGTGGCCATCATCGGCACGATGGACATCGTTTTTGGAGAGATTGACCGATGATCTCGACCCCCGCTAACCAAGGCCCTGTGACGGCCATGGAACTGTCCGAGGCCACCAAGGCCCGCTTCGCCCGCGAAGTGGCCAAGTACCCCACGGAGCAGGCCCAATCTGCCGTGATGGCGTGTCTGTCGATCGTGCAGCAGGAGCAAGGCTACGTCAGCCATGCTGCCGAGCAGGCGATTGCCGACTACCTGGGCATGCCGGTGATGGCCGTCCACGAGGTGACGACCTTCTACAACATGTACAACCAGCGGCCGGTGGGCAAGTACAAGCTCAACGTTTGCACCAACCTGCCGTGCCAGCTGCGCGAGGGGTACACCGCGCTGCACCACCTGGAAAAGAAGCTGGGCATCGCCATGGGCGAGACCACGGCGGACGGCCTGTTCACGCTCCAGCAGAGTGAATGCTTGGGCGCCTGTGCCGATTCGCCGGTGATGCTGGTGAACGACCGCCACATGTGCAGCTTCATGAGCAATGAGAAGCTCGATCAGCTGATCGATGGTCTCAGGGCCGCGGAGGGCAAACAATGAACGCCCAGCAAGTGCTTGCTCAGTTCGCTGCCACGGGCGTGCAGACCTGTTTCCATGGTCGCCACATTGAGCCTCAGATCTACAAGGACCTGAACGGCAGCAACTGGTCGCTCAAGGACTACGAGGCGCGCGGTGGCTACCAGGCCCTGCGCAAGGTGCTGGGCATGGATGGTTCCGCGCCGAATCCCGAGACCGGTGCCGTGGGCATGACGCAGGACCAGGTGATCGCGACCGTCAAGGAGTCCGCGCTGCGCGGCCGCGGGGGCGCCGGTTTCCCCTCGGGCCTGAAGTGGAGTTTCATGCCCCGCCAGTTCCCCGGGCAGAAGTACCTCGTGTGCAACTCGGACGAGGGCGAGCCGGGCACCTGCAAGGACCGCGACATCCTCATGTACAACCCGCACATCGTCATCGAAGGCATGGCGATCGCGGCGTACGCCATGGGCATCAGCGTGGGCTACAACTACATCCACGGCGAAATCTTCGAGGTGTATGAGCGTTTCGAAGCCGCCCTGGAAGAAGCCCGTGCCGCCGGTTACCTGGGCAACAACATCATGGGCTCGAACTACTCGTTCCAGCTCCATGCCCACCATGGTTTCGGTGCTTACATCTGCGGTGAAGAAACCGCGCTGCTCGAATCGCTGGAAGGCAAGAAGGGTCAGCCCCGCTTCAAGCCGCCGTTCCCGGCCAGCTTTGGTCTCTACGGCAAGCCGACCACCATCAACAACACCGAGACCTTCGCGGCGGTGCCCTGGATCATCCGCAATGGTGGCCAGTCCTACCTCGAATGCGGCAAGCCGAACAACGGCGGTACCAAGATCTTCTCGGTCAGCGGTGACGTGAACCTGCCGGGTAACTACGAAATCCCGATGGGCACGCCGTTCTCGAAGCTGCTGGAGCTGGCCGGTGGTGTGCGCACTGGCCGCCAGCTCAAGGCGGTGATTCCTGGCGGTTCGTCTTCGCCCGTGCTGCCGGCCCACATCATCATGGACTGCACGATGGACTACGACTCCATCAGCAAGGCCGGTTCCATGCTGGGGTCGGGTGCCGTGATCGTGATGGACGACACCCGCTGCATGGTCGAGTCGCTCAAGCGCCTGTCCTACTTCTACATGCACGAGTCCTGCGGTCAGTGCACACCCTGCCGCGAAGGCACGGGCTGGCTCTGGCGCCTGGTCGACAAGATCCAGCGCGGTGACGCCAAGCCGGCCGACATGGACCTGCTGGACAACGTGGCCGAGAACATCATGGGCCGCACGATCTGTGCACTGGGTGATGCAGCGGCCATGCCGGTGCGCGCCATGCTCAAACACTTCCGTCACGAGTTCGCGGCCATGATCAAGGCCGACACCGCGACCTCTGCCTGATCCGGAACACAACATGGTTGAAATCGAACTCGACGGCCAGAAGGTCGAAGTGCCCCCGGGCAGCATGGTCATGCATGCGGCCGAGAAGGCAGGCACCTACATCCCGCACTTCTGCTACCACAAGAAGCTCTCCATCGCCGCCAGTTGCCGCATGTGTCTGGTAGAAGTGGAGAAGGCTCCCAAACCCATGCCCGCCTGCGCCACGCCGGTGACCATGGGCATGATCGTGCGCACCAAGTCCGACAAGGCCATCAAGGCCCAGAAGTCGGTGATGGAGTTCCTGCTGATCAACCACCCGCTGGATTGCCCGATCTGCGATCAGGGCGGCGAGTGCCAGTTGCAGGACCTGGCCGTGGGCTACGGTGGTGGTGCCTCTCGCTACGAAGAAGAGAAGCGCGTGGTATTCCACAAGAATGTCGGTCCGCTGATCTCCATGGAGGAGATGAGCCGCTGCATCCACTGCACCCGCTGCGTGCGTTTCGGCCAGGAGATCGCCGGCGTGATGGAGCTGGGCATGTCCAACCGCGGAGAGCACGCCGAGATCGAGACGTTTGTTGGCCAGTCGGTGGATTCCGAACTCTCGGGCAACATGATCGACATCTGCCCGGTTGGTGCGCTCACCAGCAAGCCCTTCCGCTACAGCGCACGCACCTGGGAACTCTCGCGGCGCAAGAGCGTGAGCCCGCACGACTCGACGGGTGCCAACCTGATCGTTCAGGTGAAGAACCACCAGGTGATGCGCGTGGTCCCGCTGGAGAACGACGCCGTCAACGAATGCTGGATCGCCGATCGCGACCGCTTCTCGTACGAGGCCCTCAATGGTGACGACCGCCTGACCCAGCCCATGCTCAAGCAAGGTGGCGAATGGCAGACCGTGGACTGGCAGACCGCGCTGGAGTATGTGGCCAACGGTCTCAAGTGCGTCAAGGACAAGCATGGCGCTGCAGCGATCGGTCTGCTGGCCAGTCCGCACAGCACGGTTGAAGAACTGTCTCTGGCCGGTGCCCTGGTGCGTGGCCTGGGCAGCGAAAACATCGACAGCCGTCTGCGCCATGCCGATTTCGGCAACGCTGCGCCGGCCGGTCAGGCCCGCTGGCTCGGGCGTCCGATTGCTGAGTTGTCGCAGTTGCAGCGCGTGCTGGTCGTGGGCTCCAACCTGCGCAAGGACCATCCGCTGTTTGCCCAGCGCATCCGCCAGGCGGCCCGCAAGGGATGTCAGGTCAATGTGCTGGCGGCACAGGCCCCTGACTGGGCGATGTCGCTGAAGAACGTGTTGCTCGCCGACAGCAGTGTCTGGGTCAGTGCTCTGGCCGGAGTCGCCGCCGCTGTTGCTGCGGAAGCCGGCGTGCAGCCGCCGGTCGCGGGCAGCATCACCGACGAGGCCCGCGCGGTGGCTAAGTCCCTGCTGGGGGGCGACCAGAAGGCCGTCCTTCTGGGCAACGCCGCTGCCCACCACGAAAAGGCCTCCAGCCTGCTGGCACTCGCCAACTGGATTGCTCAGCAAACGGGCGCCTCGGTGGGCTACCTCACCGAAGCTGCCAACACCGTCGGTGCGCAGCTGGTGCGCGCCGTGCCAGGGCAGGGTGGCCTCAACGCCACGCAGATGCTCGGTGGCCAGCTGAAGGCCGCCATTCTCCTGAACACGGAGCCGGCCTTTGACAGCGCCAAGGGTGCCGAAGGACTGAAGTCCGCCGACATGGTGGTCACGCTCAGCCCTTTCAAAGCCAATATGGACATCAGCGACGTGTTGCTACCCATTGCGCCTTTCACGGAGACCTCCGGGTCCTTCGTCAACGCCGAAGGCCGGTTGCAGAGTTTCCATGCGGTGGTGCGTCCGCTGGGCGACACGCGCCCGGCATGGAAGGTGCTGCGTGTGCTGGGCAATCTCATGGGTTTGCCCGGGTTCGATGCCGACACCTCGCAAGCGGTGCTGGCCGCTGCCCTGCCAGGTGTGGCGGGTGGATCGCTGATGGCGGCCTCTCGTCTCAGCAATAGCGATGCCGGTGTGGGACCTGCTGCTGCCGACCATTCGCCGGCCCATACCGCTCCCTGTGTGGCGCCGATCTACCAGCTCGACGGGCTGGTGCGCCGCGCCACCTCGCTGCAACTCACGAGCGACGCCCGAGGAGCCCGCGCATGATCGACGCGATGTACAACGGAGGCCTTGGCCTCATCAACGCCTCCTGGTGGACCACGGCGGCCTGGCCGGTCATCTGGAGCCTGCTCAAGATCGTTGCTGTCGTCGCCCCGCTGATGGGGGCCGTGGCTTACCTGACCCTGTGGGAGCGCAAGCTGCTGGGTTTCATGCAGGTTCGCTTTGGCCCGAACCGCGTCGGCCCTGCCGGGCTGCTTCAGCCGATCGCCGATGCGGTCAAGCTGCTCACCAAGGAGTTGATCAGCCCCACCGCCGCCAGCAACGGGCTGTTTCGCCTGGGTCCCCTCATGGCCATCATGCCGGCGCTCGCCGCGTGGGTGGTGGTGCCGTTCGGTCCCGAGGCAGTGATCGCCAACATCAACGCCGGCCTGCTGGTCATCCTGGCCATCACCTCGATCGAGGTGTACGGCGTGATCATTGCCGGCTGGGCCTCGAACTCCAAGTACGCCTTCCTGGGCGCGCTGCGCGCCTCTGCCCAGATGGTGAGCTATGAAATCGCCATCGGCTTCTGCTTCCTGGTGGTCGTGATGACCGCGGGCAGCTTGAGCCTGGGCGACATCGTTGCGTCGCAGGCCAAGGGCCACGGTGTGAACATGGGGCTGGACTTCCTGTCTTGGAACTGGCTCCCGCTGCTGCCCATTTTTATGGTCTACCTGATTTCGGGCGTGGCCGAAACCAACCGGCACCCGTTTGACGTGGTCGAGGGCGAAGCAGAAATCGTGGCCGGCCACATGGTCGAGTACTCAGGCATGGGCTTTGCGATCTTCTTCCTGGCCGAGTACGCCAGCATGTGGCTGGTGTCCATCCTGGCGGTGCTGATGTTCCTCGGCGGCTGGCTGCCCCCGATCGACAGCGCCCTGTTCAACTGGATTCCAGGCTGGATCTGGCTGGGTGCCAAGACCTTCTTCGTGGTGTCCCTGTTCATCTGGATCCGCGCCACTTTCCCCCGTTTCCGCTACGACCAGATCATGCGTCTGGGCTGGAAGATTTTCATTCCCGTCACGCTGGTCTGGCTGCTGCTCGTCGGCGGCCTGATGCAGACCTCGTGGAATCTCTGGAAATAAGCAAGGCGATCGATCATGTCCACCTCCGCCGTTGCCCCCTTTTCGCTGAGCGACTTTTTCAAGAGCTTCATGTTGCTGGAGCTCTTCAAGGGCATGGCCCTGACGGGCCGCTACGCCCTGCGTCGCAAGGTCACGGTCCAGTTCCCCGAAGAGAAAACTCCGCTGTCTCCTCGTTTCCGCGGTCTCCATGCCCAGCGCCGTTACGAGAACGGCGAAGAGCGCTGCATCGCCTGCAAGCTGTGCGAGGCCGTCTGCCCCGCCATGGCCATCACCATCGAAGCGGGTGAACGCGAAGACGGGACCCGCCGCACCACCCGGTACGACATTGATCTGACCAAGTGCATTTTCTGCGGTTTCTGCGAAGAGGCCTGTCCGGTCGATGCCATCGTCGAGACCCAGATTCTTGAGTACCACGGCGAAAAACGCGGTGACCTGTACTTCACCAAAGAAATGCTGCTGGCTGTCGGAGACCGCTACGAGCCCGAGATCGCCGCAGCCAAGGCCGCGGACGCCAAGTACCGCTGAGCCGGCGAAAGACAAGACCATGGACTACCAGACCGGCTTTTTCTATTTGTTCGCGGCGGTGATGCTCTTCGCCGCCTACCGTGTCATCACGGCGCGCAACCCAGTGCACGCCGTGCTGTTCCTGATGCTGGCGTTCTCCCAGGCCTCTGGCCTGTGGCTGCTGCTCAAGGCCGAGTTCCTCGGGCTGACACTGGTGCTCGTGTACCTGGGCGCGGTCATGGTGCTGTTCCTGTTCGTCGTCATGATGCTGGACATCAAGCTCGACGGAGACCGTTGGGGCTTCTGGCAGAACTTCCCCTTGGCCGCCACGCTGGGGGCACTGGTGGCCGCCGAGCTGATTGCCGTGCTGTGGGTTGGCTTTCCGAACATGGTGGCACCGGTGGCGGTACAGGCCGCCGAGGTGTCGAACACGAAGGCCCTTGGCACGCTGATGTACACCGAGTACCTGTACCCGGTCGAGATTGCCGCGGTGATACTGCTGGTGGCCATGTTCGCGGCCATCGCGCTCACGCTGCGCAAGCGCAAGGACAGCAAGGCCATTGATCCGGGACTGCAGGTTCGCGTGCGGGCTTCAGACCGTCTGGTGGTCGTGCCCATGGCTGCAACCAAAACACATGCTGCCGCCAGCGCAGTTGCCGCGGAGGAGGGCAAAGCATGAGCTTCACCAGTCTGTCACTCGGTCACTTTCTTTCGGTGGGTGCGATCCTGTTCGCGTTGTCCGTCATCGGCATCTTCCTGAACCGCAAGAACATCATCGTGTTGTTGATGGCCATTGAGCTGATGTTGCTGGCGGTCAACATGAACTTTGTAGCCTTCTCCCACTACCTTGGAGATCTCCACGGGCAGGTGTTTGTGTTCTTCATCCTGACGGTGGCCGCCGCCGAGTCGGCCATTGGCCTGGCCATTCTGGTGCTGTTGTTCCGCAGCAAGTCCACCGTCAGCGCCGAAGAACTCAACACCCTCAAGGGTTAAGAACATGAGCACCACCCTTTCCGCAACGACCCTACTGGCCGTGCCACTGGCGCCGCTGGTCGGCTCGGCCCTCGCTGGCATTCTGGGCACCACGTTTGGCGGCAACCTGATCGGCCGCCGCGCCTCGCACTCTCTGACGATTCTGGGTGTGCTGGTGGCATTCATCATTTCGGCCATGACACTCAAGAGCGTGGCGCTGGACGGCGCCCGCTTCAACGCAACCATCTACGAATGGATGGTGGTCGGTGGCCTCAAGATGGAGATCGGTTTTCTCGTCGACGGCCTGACCGCCATGATGATGTGTGTGGTGACCTTCGTCTCGCTGATGGTCCATCTCTACACCATCGGCTACATGGAAGAGGATGCTGGCTACAACCGCTTCTTCGCCTACATCTCGCTCTTCACCTTCTCCATGCTGATGCTGGTGATGAGCAACAACCTGCTGCAGCTATTTTTTGGCTGGGAAGCGGTGGGTCTGGTGTCGTACCTGCTGATTGGCTTCTGGTTCAACAAGCCGACGGCCATCTTCGCCAACATGAAGGCTTTCCTGGTCAACCGCGTCGGCGACTTCGGCTTCATCCTGGGCATCGGCCTGATCGTGGCCTACGGCGGCTCGCTGAACTACAGCGAGGTGTTCGCCAAGGCGCCCGAACTGGCCAAGCTGGGCTTCCCCGGCACCGACTGGATGCTGGTCACCGTCATCTGCATCTGCCTGTTCATCGGTGCCATGGGCAAGTCGGCCCAGTTCCCGCTGCACGTCTGGCTGCCGGATTCGATGGAGGGTCCGACGCCTATTTCCGCGCTGATCCACGCCGCCACCATGGTGACGGCTGGCATCTTCATGGTCTCGCGCATGTCGCCCCTGTTCGAGCTGTCGGACACCGCGCTGAACTTCATCATGGTGATCGGCGCCATCACGGCGCTGTTCATGGGTTTCCTGGGCATCATCCAGAACGACATCAAGCGTGTCGTGGCGTATTCCACACTCTCGCAGTTGGGTTACATGACCGTGGCGCTCGGTGCCTCGGCTTACTCGGTGGCCGTGTTCCACCTGATGACCCACGCCTTCTTCAAGGCCCTGCTGTTCCTTGCGGCCGGTTCGGTGATCATGGGGCTGCACCACAACCAGGACATTCGCTGGATGGGCGGCGTGCGCAAGTACATGCCCATCACCTGGATCACCTCGCTGCTGGGGACCCTGGCCCTGATCGGCACACCGCTGTTCGCCGGTTTCTACTCCAAGGACGCGATCATCGAGGCGGTGCATTTCAGCAACCTGCCGGCCGCTGGTTTCGCACACTTTGCCGTGCTGGCAGGTGTGTTCGTGACCTCGTTCTACTCGTTCCGTCTGTACTTCCTGGTGTTCCACGGCAAGGAGCGCTACGACCAGAATCCGGACGCCCACCATGGGCACGACGACCACCACGACGACCATGGTCACCACGGTGATGGCAAGCCGCACGAAACCCCATGGGTGGTGACCGTGCCTTTGTTGCTGCTGGCCATTCCTTCTGTGGTGATCGGTTTCATGACCATCCAGCCGATGCTGTTTGGTGACTTCCTCAAGGACGCCATCACGATCAACTCGGCCGCTCACCCGGCGGTGGCGAAGTTCGCCGAAGAGTTCCACGGACCTCTGGCCATGGCCCTGCACGCCTTCTCCACCGCACCGTTCTGGCTGGCGCTCGCAGGAGCCGTGACGGCTTGGTACATGTACCTGGTCAACCCCGCGGTTCCTGCCGCCATCGGCCGTGCGCTCAAACCGATCATCTCCATTCTGGAGAACAAGTACTACATGGACTGGTTCAACGAAAACGTGCTGGCCCGTGGTGCGCGTGCACTGGGCACGGGTCTCTGGAAGGGCGGCGACCAGGGTGTGATCGAGACCGGTGTGGTCAACGCCAGTTGGAAGATTGTGGGCGGCTTCTCGTCGGTGGTCCGTGGTTTTCAGAGCGGTTACCTCTACCACTATGCGCTGTTGATGATCGTGGGCGTGTTTCTGTTCATGACGTATTTTGTGTGGCTCGCCAAATAAGGAGAACAAGAAGATGGGTTTGCTGAGCCTCGCGATCTGGGCACCAATCCTTTTTGGTGTCGTGTTGCTGGCACTGGGTCGGGATGACCAGGCCAATGTGGTCCGCTGGATCGCGCTGCTGGGGGCGCTGGTCTCGCTGGCGGTGACGATTCCTCTCTACACCGGCTTCGAGCTGGGTACGGCTGCGATGCAGTTCGTGGAGAAGATGCCCTGGATTGAGCGCTTCAACATCCACTACCACCTGGGCGTGGACGGCATCTCCCTTTGGCTGGTGTTGCTGACCGCGTTCATCACGGTGATCGTGGTGTTGGCCGGCTGGGAGGTGATCACCGAGCGCGTGAACCAGTACATGGGCGCGTTCCTGATCCTCTCAGGTCTGATGATCGGCGTGTTCTCAGCGCTGGACGGCATGCTGTTCTATGTGTTCTTCGAGGCCACACTCATCCCGATGTACCTGATCATCGGCATCTGGGGCGGTCCCAACAAGATCTACGCCGCCTTCAAGTTCTTCCTGTACACGCTGATGGGTTCGCTGCTGATGCTGGTGGCCCTGATCTACCTGTACAACCAGTCGGGTGGCAGTTTCGACCTCGCGGCCTGGCACAAGCTGCCGCTGGGCAGCACCGCCCAGACCCTCCTGTTCTTCGCCTTCTTTGCCGCCTTCGCGGTAAAGGTGCCGATGTGGCCGGTGCACACCTGGCTGCCCGACGTGCACGTCGAGGCGCCCACCGGTGGCTCGGCCGTGCTGGCCGCCATCATGCTCAAGCTGGGTGCCTATGGCTTCCTGCGTTTTTCCCTGCCCATCCTGCCCGATGCCTCCCACCAGTGGGCCTGGCTGATCATCACCCTGTCGCTGGTGGCCGTGATTTACGTTGGCCTGGTGGCCATGGTGCAGAAGGACATGAAGAAGCTGGTGGCCTACTCGTCGGTGGCCCACATGGGCTTCGTGACGCTGGGCTTCTTCGTCTTCAGCGACATGGGCGTGTCCGGCGCCATCGTTCAGATGATTGCCCACGGCTTCGTCTCGGCCGCCATGTTCTTGTCGATCGGTGTGCTGTACGACCGCGTGCACTCGCGCAACATCGCCGACTACGGCGGTGTGGTCAACACCATGCCCAACTTCGCCGCGTTCGCGCTGTTGTTCACCATGGCCAATTGCGGTCTTCCGGGCACTGCGGGCTTCGTGGGCGAGTGGATGGTGATTCTGGCGGCGGTGAAGGCCAACTTCTGGATCGGTGCCGCCGCGGCATCGGCCTTGATCTTCGGCGCAGCCTACTCGCTCTGGATGTACAAGCGCGTGTACCTGGGTTCGGTGGGCAACCACCATGTCAAGGAACTCACCGACATCGGTCGCCGCGAGTTCCTGATCATGGCGCTGCTGGCCATCGCTGTGCTGTACATGGGCGTGCATCCGAAGCCGTTCACCGACGTGATGGATGCGTCCGTGGCCGAGCTGCTGCGCCATGTCGCCATCTCCAAGCTGCCCTGAACGCTGCCTGAGCAAACACACGAACGAGTCTTCACATGATTGATCAACTCAGCTTGGTGGCGGTCTACCCCGAGATTTTCTTGCTGGTGATGACCTGCGTGATTTCGCTGGTCGACCTGACCGTCAAGTCGCCGACCCGTCGCCCCACCTATCTGCTCACCCTGCTCACGCTGGCCTGTGTGGCCTTCCTGCAGGGCAAGAATGCCTTGGCCGGCCACTCGATCAGCGGTTTCGGCGGCATGATCGTGAGCGATCCGATGGGCCTGTGGCTCAAGTGTTTTGCCGCCATCGCCATGTTCGTGACGCTGGTCTATGGCCGCGACTACGCCTCCAGCCGCGACATGCTGCGTGCGGGCGACCTGTTCACGCTGTCGCTGTACGCGCTGCTGGGCATGTTCGTGATGATCTCCGGCCACAACTTCCTGGTGATCTATCTGGGCCTGGAGCTGTTGACCCTGTCGAGCTATGCCCTGGTGGCCCTGCGCCGAGACGATGGCAAGGCCATCGAGGCGGCCATGAAGTACTTCGTGCTGGGTGCGCTGGCCAGCGGTTTCCTGCTGTATGGCTTGTCGCTGGTCTACGGCGCCACCGCCTCGCTGGATGTGGCCGAGGTGATGAAGGCCATTGCCGGTGGCCCTGAAACCCTCAAAGGTTCACCGCAGGTGCTGATGCTGGGCCTGGTGTTCGTGGTCGCAGGTCTGGCGTTCAAGCTGGGTGTGGTGCCCTTCCACATGTGGGTGCCGGACGTGTACCACGGCGCTCCCACCGCGATCACGCTGATGGTGGGTGGTGCGCCGAAGCTGGCCGCCTTTGCCATCGTGATCCGCCTGCTGGTCGAAGGCTTGGCACCGCTGGCAGTGGACTGGCAGCAGATGCTGGCGGTGCTCGCCGTGGCTTCTCTGCTTATCGGCAACCTGGCGGCCATCGCCCAGACCAACCTCAAGCGCATGCTGGCGTTCTCCACGATCGCCCAGATGGGCTTCATGCTGCTGGGCCTGCTGGCCGGTGTGGTGCATGGGGACAAGGGGTTGGACACGGGCAACATGGTCAATGCCTACAGCGCCACGATGTTCTATGTCATCACCTACGTGCTGACCACCCTGGGCACCTTCGGCGTCATCCTGCTGCTTTCTCGCGACGGCTTCGAGTCCGATGAGATCGCCGATCTGGCCGGCCTGAACCAGCGCAGCCCGCTCTATGCGGGTGTGATGGCCGTGTGCATGTTCTCTCTGGCCGGTGTGCCGCCGCTGGTGGGCTTCTACGCCAAACTGTCGGTGCTGCAGGCCCTGCTGGCCTCGTCGCAGCCGGTCTACATCGGTCTGGCGGTGTTCGCCGTCGTGATGTCGCTCATCGGCGCCTTCTACTACCTGCGCCTGGTCAAGGTCATGTACTTCGATGCGCCCACGCAGACCGCTGGCATCACCGCCGGCATGGACGTGCGCTCGGTGCTGTCGGTCAACGGTGCGCTGGTTTTGGTGCTTGGCGTGGTCCCGGGTGGGCTGATGGCCCTGTGCGCGCAGGCCATCGCCTCACTTCTCGCGTGAGCGCGTCGGTTTCTGTCTGGCTGGTGCTGCTGGCGGCCGTACTGGCCGCCAACCTGCCGTTTATCAACCAGCGCTGGCTGGGGGTGGTGCCGCGTTCGACTCCCAAGTCCCTGGGCATTCACCTGCTGGAGCTGGTGATCTGCTATGGCCTTGTGGGGGCGCTCGGCTTGGCGCTTGAAAAGGCCGACGGCCAGATCTACCCCCAGGGCTGGGAGTTCTACGCCACCACTGGCGCACTGTTCCTCACGCTGGCCTTCCCGGGCTTTGTCTACCGCTACCTGTACAAGCGCCACGGCTGAGGACGCGCCATGAGCCAGGATGCCCACCTGCTTGAAGAGCCCGTCGCCCGCACCGAGTTGCTCAAGGGTCACTTCCTTCATGTCGTGCGGGACACCGTACGCCTGCCTTCTGGGCAAGAGGCGACACGTGAATATGTGCTGCACCCGGGGGCGGTGATGGTGATCGGTCTGCTGGACGACGGTCGTGTGGTCATGGAGCGCCAGTTCCGGCATCCCATGCGCAGCGTCATCGTGGAGTTTCCGGCGGGCAAGCTCGATGCCGGTGAGGGCAGCCTGGCCTGCGCCCGGCGCGAGCTGGCAGAAGAGACGGGATACAGGGCCACGGAATGGGCGTTTGCGGGCAGGCTGGCACCGACCATCGCCTACTCCGACGAAATCATCGACATCTGGTTCGCCCGGGGGCTGTCGCAGGGCGAACGCCGGCTGGATGAGGGCGAATTCCTGGACGTGTTCAACGCCACGCCCGACGAAGTGAATGGCTGGTGTCGCGACGGCAGCATCATTGACTGCAAGACCCTGGTCGGTGCCCTCTGGCTGCAGAACGTGCTGTCGGGCGTGTGGTCACTGGACTGGTCCGGCGCCATGCCCGCCGACGTCGCACGATAATTCAGTCATGAAGGTTCTCAACCTGCAGTGTTCGCACCAGCACGACTTCGAGGGCTGGTTCGCGTCGGAAGACGATTTCCATCAGCAACTGGAGCGTGGCCTGCTGAGCTGCCCGCTGTGTGGCGACGCGCAGGTGCGCAAGATGCTGTCGGCGCCGCGGTTGAACCTGGGTCGCACAAGCGAGGAACCGGTGGCGCGTGCAGGCACGGACGAGGGCCTGGTGGAGTTGGGCCGGACTGCGCCGGGGTCCGAACTGCAGGGGCGCCTGTTGCGCGCCGTGCGCGAGCTGATGAGCCAGACCGAAGACGTGGGCGAACGCTTTGCCGACCAGGCGCGGGCCATGCACCACGGCGAGCTGGCACAGCGCAACATCCGCGGCCGCACCACACCCGAGGTGGCGATGGAGCTGATCGAGGAGGGTATCGACGTGATGCCCCTGCCGGCCTTGCCGGCCCTGAAAGAAACACTGCAATGAAAAAAGCCCCGCGATGCGGGGCTTCTTCATGCTCGGCCCATCAGGGATACAAACCGCGCAGGTCGCGTGCGTGCAGGATGCGCTTGCAGGCCACGATGAATGTCGCAGTGCGCAGGCTGACCTTGTTCTCCTCGGCCACCTGCCAGACGGCAGCAAACGCGCCTTTCATGATGCGCACCAGGCGCTCGTTGATCTCGTCCTCGCTCCAGAAGAAGCTGGAGAAGTCCTGCACCCACTCGAAGTAGCTCACCGTCACGCCGCCAGCGTTGGCGATCACGTCGGGCAACACCAGGATGCCGCGGTCGTGCAGGATGTCGTCGGCCTGGGGCGTGGTCGGACCGTTGGCGCCTTCGATGATCATCTTGGCCTGGATGCGGCCGGCGTTGGCTTCGGTGATCTGCTGTTCCAGCGCAGCCGGGATCAGGATGTCGCAAGGCACGCCCCAGAAGGCGTCGTTGTCGATCACTTCGCCACCGCTGAACCCGGCGACCGAGCCCACGCGGGCCACGTGGGCGAGCAGGGCGGGCACGTCCAGGCCGGACTCGCGGTAGACGGTGCCGCCGTGGTCCTGCACCGCCACCACCTTGGCGCCGGCTTCCGCAAACAGCTTGCCGGCGACGCCGCCGACATTGCCGAAGCCCTGCACCGCCACGCGGGCCTTGGAAATGTCCATGCCGGTGTGCTTGGCGGCTTCGACGCCCACTGTGAACACACCGCGGCCGGTGGCTTCGCGGCGGCCCAGCGAACCGCCGAGGTCGACCGGTTTGCCGGTGACGACGCCGGTGGCCGTGGCGCCTTCGTTCATCGAGTAGGTGTCCATCATCCAGGCCATCACCTGTTCGTTGGTGTTGACGTCGGGGGCGGGGATGTCCTTGGTCGGGCCGATGATGATGCCGATCTCACTGGTGTATCGACGCGTCACGCGCTCAAGTTCACCGATCGACAGTTGGCGTGGGTCGACGCGGATGCCGCCCTTGGCGCCGCCGTAGGGCACGTTGACCGCCGCGTTCTTGATGGACATCCAGGCCGACAGCGCCATCACCTCGGACAGGGTCACGTTCTGGTGGAAGCGCACGCCGCCCTTGCCGGGGCCGCGGCTGGTGTTGTGCTGCACGCGGTAGCCCTCGAAGTGGGCCACGGTGCCATCGTCGAGGTGGATTGGCACGTCGACGATCAGGGTGCGCTTGGGGCGCTTGAGGGTGTCGACCCAGCGGGCGAGGCTGCCCAGGTAGGGCGCGACGCGGTCAACCTGTTGCAGATAGATGCCCCAGGGGCCGAGGTTGTTGGGGTCCAGATAGGACGGCAGGGCGTTGGTGAAGGCTGCCGGGCTGTTGGCCGCGGCGCCGGCCGGGTGCGGTGCTTGTGACATTTGCGAGGTGTCCTTGTGGGTTGTCTCATCGTTCCACGGTGGAGCCGATGGCCGGGACTGTAAGGACCGGGTGCCACCACTGTCCAAGGCCGAGTTGCCATTCCGTTATGCGCCTGCTGCATAACCCTGGGTGTCAGGCGGGTGGTCGTTCCCAGACCTGCCGGGCCACCCGTGCCATGTTTCCACCGAGGATGCCGTCGATGTCGTTGTCGTCCATGCCCGCCGCGCGCAGGGCCTCGGGCAGCTGCTTCCAGGTGTCGACCGGTGCGTACCGCATCTGCCGGATGCCGCGGCCGTAGCCCGCGCCAGCGGGCCACCAGTACTCCGGATCAAAGGGCGGGGGCGGGTCGTCGTCGAGGCCGGGTTCTCCGAAGCCGATGTCCAGTCCCAGGCCGACGTGCCGGGTCCCGACGAGCTCGGCGACGTGCAGCAGGTGGCGCACGATGTCGCTCGCGGCGGGCGATTCGACGCCGAGAAAACGGGAGACACCGGAGATGCACACCACGCCGCCGGTGGTGGCGCAGGCGCGGATCTGTTCGTCGGTGATGTTGCGACCATGTTCGACCAGGGCCAGTGGATTGGCGTGGCTGAACACGACCGGTCGGGTCGAGTGGGCCATGATGTCCAGCGTGGTGCGGCGCTCGGTGTGCGAGCAGTCGATGATCACGCCGGCCGCATTCATCGCTTCGACCATCCGGCGCCCCAGCGCGGTCAGGCCTTGCGGCGCGTCGTGGCAGCCGCCGGCCACGCTGTTGTTGCGGTTGTAGGCGAAGTGGATCTGGCGCACGCCGAGGTCGCGGTACAGCGCCACCATTTCCGGCCGTTCCAGCAGCGGCAGTGCGCCTTCGAGGTCGAAGCCGACCGCGAGTTTTCCCTCGTGACGCGCGCGTTCGATGTCGGCTACCGTGTCCGGCAGGAGGTATCGATCAGGTGCTGCAAGCAGCCGGGCGCGAAACGCCGCGATCACCGGCAGGATCTGCGACAGCGGGTTCATGTCCATGCCCACATTGATGCTCACGTAGTGCACGCCCGCGGTGCGGTAGTGCTCCAGTGGTGCAAAGCTGGCGTCGGGGTGCAGGGGCAGGCAGGTGTGGGCTTCCCAGCGAATCATGGGGTCCTTGGTGGTTGTGGCGCTTTCAGCGAGGCGGCGCGAGATGGCACCGATTTTGCAGTTCTTGATGCGGGTCAAGTGGACCTGTGGTTCAACACCAGTGGCACCAACGCAGGTGACAGCGGCACAGGCATTTGTCTTGATAATCATTTTTCACCCGACGGGCGAGCACTTCGCTGCGCCCGCATAACTTGAGGAAGACCCTATGTTTGAAGTGAAGAAACTGGCGCTGGCGCTGAGCCTGACGGCTGTTGCCGCTGCGTCGCATGCCGCAGGTACGCTGATTTACTGTTCCGAAGGCAGCCCGGAAGGCTTCGACACCGCGCAATACACGGCCGGCACCACCTTCGATGCCGCCGGTCACGCGCTCTTCAACCGCCTGACCCAGTTCAAGAAGGGCGGCACCGACGTCGAACCCAGCCTGGCCGAGTCCTGGGCCATTTCCGCCGATGGCCTGACCTACACCTTCAAGTTGCGCAAGGGCGTCAAGTTCCACACCACCGACTACTTCAAGCCCGGTCGTGACCTGACCGCCGACGATGTGATCTTCACCATCGAGCGCATGGTCAACAAGGAGCACGCCTTCAACAAGGCCTACCCGGCGCAGTTCCCCTACGCATCCGACGTGGGTCTGGAGAGCAACACCGAGTCGGTCACCAAGACCGATCCGCTCACCGTGGTCGTGAAGCTCAAGAAGCCGGATCCCGACCTGCTGGTCAAACTGGCCATGCCGTTCGCCTCCGTGCTCTCCAAGGAGTACGCCGACAAGCTGCTGGCCGAAGGCAAGGCCAGCATGATCAACCAGCAGCCCGTGGGCACCGGCCCGTTCGTGCTGCGCCGCTACGAGAAAGACGCGCAGATCCGCTACGCCAAGCACAAGGACTACTGGAACGCCAAGAACGTGCTGGTGGACAACCTGATCTTCGCGATCACCACCGACGCGTCGGTGCGCTTCCAGAAGCTCAAGGCCGGCGAGTGCCACATCATGTCCTTCCCCAAGCCGCAGGACATTGCCGCGATGAAGACCGACCCCAACCTGAAGGTCGACACCGCCCCGGGCTTCAACATCGGCTACCTCTCGTACAACACCGAGAAGGCCCCGATGAACAAGCTGGAAGTGCGCCAGGCGCTGGACATGGCGATCAACCGCAAGGCGATCATCGACGCGGTCTACCAGGGCCAGGGCCAGGAAGCCGCCAACCCGTTCCCGGCTTCGCTGTGGTCCTACAACAAGAACCTGAAGAACGCCGCCTACAACCCCGAGAAGGCCAAGGAGCTGCTGAAGAAGGCCGGCGTGGCCGAAGGCACCGAGATCACCCTCTGGGCCATGCCGGTGCAGCGCCCTTACAACCCCAACGCCAAGCTGATGTCCGAAATGATCCAGGCCGACTGGGCCAAGGTGGGCATCAAGGCCAAGATCACCCAGTACGAATGGGGTGAGTACCTCAAGCGCATGAAGAACGGCGAGCACGACACCGGCCTGATCGGCTGGACCGGGGACTATGCCTCGCCCGACAACTTCCTGGGCGTGCTGCTGACCTGCGAGGCCGTGGGTGGTTCCAACTACGCGCGCTATTGCAGCAAGGAATTTGATGGCTACACCCTCAAGGCCCGCAACAGCACCAACCAGAAGGAACGCACCGAGCTGTACATGAAGGCGCAGGAAGTCTTCAAGAAAGACCTGCCCTGGACGACCATCGCCCACTCGACGGTCAACCAGCCGATGCGCAAGAACGTGTCCGGCTTCGTCATCAGCCCCTTCGGCGACTACAACTTCGAAGGCGTGGGCGTGAAGTAAAGTCTTCGCTTTGGCTCACATGGCAGGCGTCAGGTTTGACGCCTGCTTTTTTTGTATTTGCATAACAACAAGGAGTGTTCTCTCATGCTGAGATACCTTCTCCAAAGACTGCTGGTGCTCATACCCACCTTTCTGGGCATCACGCTGCTGACCTTCTCGCTCATCCGGCTGATCCCGGGTGATCCGGTGGAGGTCATGATGGGCGAGCGCACGCTCGACCCCGAAATGCACGCCGCCGCGCTCAAGAAGCTCGGGCTGGACCAGCCGCTGTACGTGCAGTACGGCCGTTACCTGGCCGATCTGGCGCAAGGCAACCTGGGCCAGTCGCTCAAGACGCAGGCCAGCGTCTGGGCCGAGTTCAAGTCGCTGTTCCCGGCCACGCTGGAGCTGGCGCTGTGCGCGCTGCTGATCGCGCTGGTGTTCGGCGTGATTGCGGGCGTGCTGGCGGCCGTCAAGCGCGGCACCTGGCTGGACCACACAGTGATGACGGGTGCGCTCACCGGCTATTCGATGCCGATCTTCTGGTGGGGTCTGCTGCTGATCCTGATCTTTTCGGTCGGCCTGGGCTGGACACCGGTGTCCGGGCGACTCGACCTGATGTTCGATGTGCCGCCGCAGACGGGCTTCATGCTCATCGACGCCTGGCTGGCCGAGCATGCCGACCCCGAGCTCAACGCCGGCGCCTGGTGGGATGCGGTGCGTCACCTGATCCTGCCGGCCGTCGTGCTGGGCACCATCCCGCTGGCGGTGATCGCGCGCATGACGCGCTCGTCCATGCTGGAGGTGCTGCGTGAGGACTATGTGCGCACCGCGCGTGCCAAGGGTCTGTCGCCCTCGCGGGTGGTTTTCGTGCACACGCTGCGCAACGCGCTGATTCCGGTGCTCACCGTGGTCGGCCTGCAGGTCGGCACGCTGATGGGCGGCGCGGTGCTGACAGAGACCATCTTCTCCTGGCCGGGCATCGGCAAGTGGCTGATCGAAGCGATCGGACGGCGCGACTACCCCGTGGTGCAGAACGGCATCCTGCTGGTCGCTACCCTGGTGATCCTGACCAACTTCACCGTGGACTTGCTCTACGGTGTGGCCAACCCTCGCATCCGGGTGACCTCATGAATTTCAGAGAATTCTGGCGAGCCTTCTCGCTCAACAAAGGGGCCGTGGCCGGTCTGCTGTTCATGGCCGTGGTGGTGCTGCTGGCGCTGTTCGCGCCGCTGGTCGCACCGCACAGCCCGATCGAACAGTACCGCGACCACTTCCTGCAGGCCCCCGTCTGGGCCGGCGGCAGCTCGCAGTTCCTGCTGGGCACCGACGAGCTCGGCCGCGACCTGCTCTCGCGGCTGATCCACGGTGCGCGGCTGTCGCTGCTGGTGGGTCTGGTGTCGGTGCTGATGGCGCTGGTGCCGGGGGTGATCCTCGGTCTGGTGGCGGCCTTCGCCGGCAAGTGGGTCGACTCGACCATCATGCGCGTGATGGACATCGTCATGGCACTGCCTTCGTTGCTGATGGCGGTGGCGATCATGGCCATCCTTGGTCCGGGTCTGGTCAACGCCATGATTGCGATCGCGCTGGTGTCGCTGCCGGCCTATGTGCGCCTGGTGCGCGCCTCGGCGATGAGTGAGCTCAAGCGCGACTACGTCACGGCCGCACGGCTGTCGGGCGCGCGCACGCTGCGCCTGATGTTCGTGACCGTGCTGCCCAACTGCACGGCGCCACTGATCGTGCACGCCACCATGAGCTTCTCGGCCGCGATCCTCGAAATCGCAGCGCTGGGCTTCCTCGGCCTGGGCGTGCAGCCGCCGCTGCCCGAGTGGGGCACCATGCTCGCCTCGGCGCGCGACTACATCGAGAGCGCCTGGTGGGTGGTGACACTGCCGGGCCTGACGATCCTGCTGTCGGTGCTGGCGATCAACCTGGTGGGCGATGGTCTGCGCGACGCGCTCGACCCCAAACTCAAGTCGGCCTCATGAACGGGCAAGGAATACCAACATGAGCCTTCTGGACATCCAACAACTGAGCGTCGAGTTCGGCGCCAAGGGCCGCGGTTTTCGCGCGGTCGATTCCCTCGACCTGCAGCTGAACCAGGGCGAGGTGCTGGGCATCGTCGGCGAGTCGGGTTCGGGCAAGTCGGTCTCGATGATGGCGATGATGGGCCTGCTCGCGGGGCAGGGGCGCGTGAACGCGCAGCGCCTGCACTTCGACGGCCAGGACCTGCTCACCATCAGCGACCGGCAGCGGCGCAAGATCCTGGGCAAGGACATGGCCATGATCTTCCAGGACCCCATGACCTCGCTGAACCCGTGCTTCACCGTCGGCTACCAACTTGAAGAGGTGCTGCGCGAGCACATGGGCCTGCGCGGCGCGGCGGCGCGCGCGCGGGCGCTGGAGCTGTTGCAGATGGTCGAGATCCCGGGCGCGCAGAGCCGGCTGGACAGCTACCCGCACCAGTTCTCCGGCGGCATGGCGCAGCGCGTGATGATCGCGATGGCGATCGCCTGCAACCCCAAGCTGCTGATCGCCGACGAGCCGACGACGGCGCTGGACGTGACCATCCAGGCGCAGATCATGGAGCTGCTGGTGCAGCTGCAGCAGGCGCACCACATGGCGCTGATCCTGATCACGCACGACCTGGCGGTGGTGGCCGAAGTGGCGCAGCGCGTGGCCGTGATGTACGCGGGCCAGGTGGTCGAGCAAGGCCCGGTGGACCGGCTGTTTGCCACGCCTTCGCACCCCTACACCGCGGCGCTGTTGCAGAGCGTGCCCGAGCACAGCCGCGGCGCGCGCCGCCTGCACACGCTGCCGGGCATCGTGCCCGGGCAGCACGACCGGCCGGCCGGCTGCCTGCTGTCACCGCGCTGCCCGAAGGTGCAGGAACGCTGCCAGATCGAACGCCCCGGACTGCTCGCCCATGAGGGCACCCAGGTGCGCTGCTTCTTCCCCCTTGTGGCCGAGGAGGTGGTGTGATGAACAATCCAAACCAATCACTGATGAGTCCGTCCGCTGCACCCGTGATGCAGGCCGAGTCGCTGACGCGCCACTACGGCGTGTCGCAGGGCGCGTTCAAACCGAAGCTGACCGTCAAGGCCCTGGTCGATGTGTCCTTCTCGCTCGCCGCCGGCCAGACGCTGGCGGTGGTGGGCGAATCGGGCTGCGGCAAGAGCACGCTGGCGCGCCAGCTCACGCTGATCGAGGAGCCGACCGAAGGCCGGTTGCAGGTGGGTGGTGAGTGGGTGGTGCCGGGCGACCGCGCGCAGTACAAGCGGCTGCGCAGCCAGGTGCAGATGGTGTTCCAGAACCCCTATGCGTCGCTGAATCCGCGCCAGAAGATCGGTCACCAGATCGCCGAGCCGCTGCTGCTGAACACGACCATGTCGGCGGACGAGCGAAAGCAGAAGGTGCAGTCGATCCTGAAGCTCGTAGGCCTGCGCCCCGAGCACGCCGACCGCTACGCCCACATGTTCTCGGGCGGCCAGCGCCAGCGCATCGCGATTGCGCGGGCGATGGTGCTGCAGCCCAAGATCCTGGTGGCGGACGAGCCGACCTCGGCGCTGGACGTGTCGATCCAGGCGCAGGTGCTGAACCTGTTCATGGACCTGCAGGAACAGCTGCAGACGGCCTATGTGTTCATCTCGCACAACCTGGCGGTGGTGGAACACATCGCGGACCACGTGATGGTGATGTACCTGGGGCGGGTGGTGGAGTCGGCGCCGAAGGAGGCGCTGTTTTCACGCGCGCTGCATCCGTACACGCAGGCGTTGCTGTCGGCGACGCCCTCGATCGATCCGGCGCAGCGGCAGAAGAAAATCCCGATCACGGGCGAGCTGCCGAGTCCGCTGAATCCGCCCTCTGGCTGTGCTTTTCACAAGCGCTGTCCTCGGGCGGATGCGCGTTGTTCTTCCGAGTTGCCGCTGTTGCGCGAAGTTGAAGGGCGGCTGGTGGCTTGTCACCACGTCTGACTTCTTGCTCTGACGTTTTTCCTTCGGCGCTCTGGCTTTGCTTGCAAGGGCAGGTGGTGCGGGTGGTCGTTCTCCGTCCCACCTCGCGGGGGTCTGCGCGGGTCCGTCCGCTTCACTTCGTCAACGCTTCTGTGGTGATCTACCGTGCGGGCAACCGCGAATGGGGACTGCGCCCGTCCACCCGCACCACCTGCCCCGAGTGAGGTTTGAGCTTGCGTTGTCCGTGGTGCGCTCGTGCGTTGGTTCATGGTGATGGCGGCAGCCCCGGGCGCAGGCCCCATTCGCCGTTGCCACAGAGTGTGCGAGCGGTACCGGTGTTGACGCAGCTGCGGTTGCGAACCCGTTCCTCCGGCGGCGAGCGTGGGCCGGAGCACGGGGCTGCCGCCATCACCCTGCGCGAGGTGCAGGCGATCAAACCAACAAGAACTCAGGAAGAAAACTGGAGAGCCGCCAGCCGCGCATACACCCCGCCGAGCGCCACCAGCTCGGCGTGGGTGCCTTGTTCGACCAGCCGGCCGTGGTCCAGTACCAGGATGCGGTCGGCTTGCTGCACCGTGGCCAGACGGTGCGCGATCACCAGCGTCGTGCGGTCTTTCATCGCCGACTCCAGCGCCGCCTGCACCATGCGCTCGCTCTGCGCGTCCAGCGCGCTCGTCGCCTCGTCCAGCAACAGCAGCGGCGGGTTCTTGAGCATCGCGCGCGCGATCGCGATGCGCTGGCGCTGGCCGCCCGAGAGCCGCACGCCGCGCTCGCCCAGGAAGGTGTCGTAGCCCTCGGGCAGGCGCTCGATGAACTCATCCGCGAACGCCGCTCGTGACGCGGCGCGCACCTCGTCGTCGCTGGCGCCGGGTTTGCCGTAGCGGATGTTCTCCATCGCGCTGCTGGAGAAGATCACCGGGTCCTGCGGCACGATGCCGATGCGCTCGCGCAGCGCCTGGAGGTCCATGTGTTGGATCGGCGTGCCGTCCAGCGAGATCGTGCCCGCGGCCGGGTCGTACCAGCGCAGCAGCAGGCCAAACACCGTGGTCTTGCCGGCGCCGCTGGGGCCGACCAGGGCCACGGTCTGGCCCGGTGCCACGTCCAGCGTCAGGTCCGAAAGCGCGGCCTGGTCCGGGCGCGAAGGGTAGTGGAAGGTGATGCTGTCAAAGCGCACCGCGCTGCCGCCCTGCGGCCAGGGCACCGACACTGGTTGCGTCGGCGACTGGACCGGCGAGCGCAGCGCCAGCAGCTCCATCAGGCGCTCGCTCGCGCCGGCCGCACGCAGCAGGTCGCCGTAGACCTCACCCAGCACCGCCACCGCGCCCGCCAGGATGATGATGTAGACCACCGTCTGGCCCAGGTGGCCGGCGCTGATCTGCCCTGCGATCACCGCCTGCGTGCCCTGGTACAGGCCCCACAGCAGCAGGGCCGCGGTGCTGATGATGATGAAGGCGATCAGCGCGGCGCGGGCTTTGCTGCGCCGCACGGCGGTGAGGAAGGCGCTGTCGGTCGAGGCCGAGAAGCGCTGCGCCTCGCGGTCTTCGGCCGCGTAGCTCTGCACCACCGGAATCGCGTTGAGCACCTCGGCTGCGATGGCGCTGGAATCGGCCACGCGGTCTTGGCTGGCGCGCGAGAGCTTGCGCACGCGCCGGCCGAACCACATGCTGGGCGCCACCACCAGCAGCAGGATCAGCAGCACCTGCGTCATCACGTAAGGGTTGGTCCAGATCAGCATGCCCAGCGCGCCGATACCGGTGACCGCGTTGCGCAGGCCCATCGACATCGACGAGCCGACCACGGTCTGCACCAGGGTGGTGTCGGTGGTCAGGCGCGAGAGCACCTCGCCGGTCTGGGTGGTCTCGAAGAACTGCGGGCTCTGTCGCAGCACATGGCTGTAGACGGCATTGCGCAGGTCGGCCGTGACGCGCTCGCCGATCCAGCTGACGAAGTAGAAACGCACCGCCGACGAAAGGCCCAGCAGCACCGCCACGCCGAACAGCTGCAGGAAATGGCCGCGCAGCGCCATGGTCTGGTCGCCGCGGTCGGCCGACACCAGCCCTCCGTCGATCAGCTGGCGCAGTGCCAGCGGGAACAGCAGCGTGGCCACGGCGGCCAGTGTCAGAAACAGCAGGGCTCCGGCGATCTGCCAGCGGTAGGGCCGCAGGAACGGCAGCAGGCCGCTCAGGGATGTGGGGGTGGTGGCGCGGGGGCGGTCTGCCGGCGAGGGGGTGCTCATGATGTGCAGTGTGCCCCGATAATTCGGGGCTCTTCGACAGGCGCTCGACCCATCGGTCGGACAGGCCTGTCCGTTTCGCTGTCTGGACAAGTCTCCCATGCCTGCTTCCCGGTTTGCCCTTCTCTCACGCGTTGCCCTTGGTCTTGTGGTGGCTCTTCTGTCGGCCTGCGGCGGTGGCTCCGATCAGGACGCGGCGCCGTCTTCCAACACGACGACCAGCGCGGACGCGCCGGCGGGAACCACCAGTCTGATGGATGAGTGGGCGCGCTACGCGGATTCCGGGCAACCGCTGCTGGTGGACGGCGAAGACGCCACCGAGACCCATCTTGGAAAAGCCGCACGGCTCAACAGGGAGCAGCTGGGTGAGTACCAGAGAAAGTCTGCCAGCGCGCAGAAGTCCGGCTTGCTGGCGCCCAAGGCGTTCACCGGGCTGGTTCCTGTCTACCGGTTCCTCAACCGCCAGACCGGTGCGCACTTCTACACCATCGATACGGCCGAGCGGGACCTCGTCATTGCGACGATGCCGCAGTTCAACTACGAGGGCCAGGCATTCCTCGTCAGCCCGACCGCTCAGCCGGGGTTGCTGCCGGTGCACCGGTTCAACAACACGGTCAACGGTGTGCACCTCTACACGATCAGTGAGGACGAGAAGAACTACATCCAGGCCAACCTGCCCAGCTATGTTTACGAAGGCGTGGCCTACCATGCCAGCCCGGTCGGCGGTGCCGGGCTCAAGCCGCTGTTCCGTTTCTACCGATCCGACCGGGGGCTGCACTTCTACACCGCCGACCACACCGAGCGGGATGGCGTCATCGCCAGCCTGTGCGCGTACCGGTATGAGGGCCCCGCCTACTATGTGATGGACCCTGCGGCGGTGTCCGACCCACCGGCGGCAACGCCCAATGCGGTGGTGCTGGTGGTGGGAGACTCCCTGTCCCAGGGCTACGGCACCAGCATCAACGGCAACCCCTACAGCTTCGTGTCGCCAGGCAAGGTCTGGACCCAGAAGCTCGCCACGGAGATCAGGACCCGCACAGGGCGGGCCTGCAACCGGCTGGTCAATGTCAGCGTGGGCGGCATGCGCACCGACCACGGTCTGGCACGCATCCAGGGGTGGTTGAACCAGTACGCGCCCACCCACGTCATCCTCGCGCAGGGCACCAACGACGCCTGGCAAAACCGTGGGGTGTGGTCCATGGAGGCCAACCTGGGCGCGATGGCTCAGGCCAGCCTCGCGGCGCACGCCAGGGTGTATGTGATGGACTTTGCGTTCTACCCCAAGGGCAGCGCGTACCGCCAAGGCATGACGGAGATGTACCAGCGCGTGGCGACCAACAACGCGGGCACCTACTTCGCAGGATCGGGCGGCATTCCGTTCACCGGCACCTACTACCACCCGGACCAGGTGCACCTGAAGGACGCCGCGCAGCCGGCCATCCTGGAGAACGTCTGGCAGGCGCTCGTCCCCTCTTTCTGAGGGCGTTCAGTGGGGGGGCGGCACCTGGGCCAGAACCCGGGAGTGGGCGCGTTCCAGTTCACCGATCAGGTCGTCGATCTGTGCCATGAACTGGTCGCGGCTGGCATAGGGGTGGCGGGTGATCAGTGCGGTCGAGCGGTCAGCCAATTCGGGCTCGCCGGCCTGGCGGGCCCAGCGGCGCACCTCGCAGTAGGCCAACAGGGCCAGGCGGCCCATGTCGCCGGTGCGGCGGGCGTGTTGCATGTCGCCGAGGAGGTCCTCAAGGCCAACTTGCAGGGGAGCAGTGGTGGTACCCATGGTGCAGCGCAACATTATGGGTAAAACCGTTATGGGTTGCAACGAGTGAGCGCGTTTTAGGGGTTTCTCCCTTTTTGAGACCGCCCGCCGCCTTTGTGTGCTCAGAGCACCAGGCGTTTCGCGTAGCCGGTCATCTCAAGGTAGCCGCGGCCGACGCGTTTTCCATTGCTGTCGAACAGGTTGGACAAACCTTCCCAGTACACGGTGCCGGTGCTGCCCCGGGCGTCCAGTTCCTGCGGGTCGATCACCGCCTTGACGGTGTAGAAGTCGCCCGGTGTGCGCACCATCCACTCCACCGGATAGCGCGCACGGGTGCGCGGGCTGGTCCAGTGCCGCTGCGGCACCCAGTCCAGTTCCCCGGGCCGGAAGCGGTAGATGTCGGTGGGGCTCTGGGCGCTGCCCGCGGCGCGGAAGGACCCACCCGCCCAGAGCTTGCTGCCGTCTGCGCGCCGCAGCTGGAAGGCTGTGATGCTGTGGCCTCCCTCCAGGTTCATGCCGAACCAGTCCCAGCCCACCGCATCGGGGTGCATCAGCGCCTCGCTCCATTCGTGGTCCAGCCAGGCTGTGCCCTGGACCTCGAACCGCTGTCCTTTGAGGCCCAGCGTGCCACGCACCGCCAGCTGCGGGTGGCTGACGTAGAAGCTGGCCTGGGATGGCTCGGGGCCCTTGCGCGAGAAGCCCTGGTCGCCCTGCAGCAGCCAGGCCTGTGTGGGCGTGACCTCCAGGTCGATCTGCAGCTCGTCGCCCGGGGCGCGGGTGGTGTAGCGGCCGTCGGCCTCGCGGCGCAGGAACCAGTCGCGGATCGCCACATGGGTATCTTCGGTGCTGGCGAACACCGCGCGCTCGGTGCGCGCCGGCGGTTCGCCGTTCCAGCGCGCGATGCGCTGGTCGTGCAGCAGCCGGCCGCTGTGCACGTCGGTGATGGCGGCGTGCGCGAACAGCAGCTGGCGCGCGGCGAGGCGGCCGGGCAGGGCTTCGGTGCCGTCGACCCGGCTGCGGAAGAAGGTGATCTGGAAGCCGAACTCGCGCCCGCCGACGTCTTTCGCGTGGCCGGTCAGGTACCACCACTCGGTGCGCGTGTCGTTGTGGGTGCCGTGGTCGCGCGGGAACACCAGCGGGCGCGGCACCAGATCGCGTGAAAGCGCAGGCAGCGGCGCCGCCAGCCCGGCGGCGATCAGCGCGCGGCGCGTGAGACCGTCCATCACCAGTCCTCCTTGACCGCCTGGACCGCATCGCGGCCGGCGGCGGCGCGCCCGGCCAGCCAGGCCGTGATCGTGCCGGCGGCGACCACGGCGGCGCACAGCGCCAGCAGGCGCCACCAGGGCAGCGACAGCTCCATGGTCCAGTGAAAGCTCTGCGGGTTGACCACGTGCACCAGCACCACGCTCACCGCCAGCCCGAGCGCCAAGCCGGCGAGCGCCCCCAGGGCGGTCCACGACAGGCCTTCGAGCGCCACCACGCCGAGGATCTGCCGGCGCGTCAGCCCCAGGTGGGCCAGCAGCCCGAACTCCTTGCGCCGCGCCAGCACCTGGGCGCTGAAGCTGGCCGCCACGCCGAACAGGCCGATACCGATCGCCACCGCCTGCAGCCAGTAGGTGACGGCGAAGCTGCGGTCGAAGATGCGCAGCGAGGTGGCGCGGATCTGGCCCGCCGAGGCGAATTCGATCAGGTCCTGTGCGCCTGCGGACTGCGCCAGCACACGGATGGCCTCGCGCACCGCATCTTCGTCGGTATCGGGCGACAGGTGCAGGGCGAGGTCGTTGACGCGGCGGTCGCCCGAGAGCCGCTGGTAATCGGCCAGGTCGATGACCACGCTGCCGTGCTGGCGCGCGTAGTCGCGCCACACGCCGGCCACGAAGAAGCGGGTGCCCGCCGGCAGGGCCGGGAACGCTGGGGCGAGTGCGTCCAGCGCGCCGCCCGGGCGCGCGCTGTGCAGGTCCACCATGGCCTCGCTCACGTACACCGCGACCGCGCCCACCGGCGGGATCACCGCGTCGCCGACCAGGGGCAGGCGCTGGCCGGGCACGCCGGTGTCGTCGTGCACCAGTGGCCGCGCCAGCAGGGTCACCGCCGGCCGGGCCGGGTCGACCAGCACCTCGGTGGCGCGCAGCGGGTCGACGCGGTTGACGCCCGGCACCGCGCGCACCGCGGCCACGAAGTCCGGCGGCAGGGCCTGCCCTTGCGCGCCACTGCCCGCACTGCGCACATACAGCTGCGCCGGCAGCACGCCGTCGAGCCACTGCGCCACCGAGTCGCGGAAGCTCGCCACCATCACCGTCAGCGCGACCGACAGCGCCAGGCTCGCGACCACGCCGCTGGTGGCCACGGCGGCGGTCTCGCGCAGGCGCCGCGAGCGTTCGACCGCCAGCAGGGGCAGGGCCAGCCTGGCCACACGGGGCGCCACGCGGTCCAGCAGAGCGCCCACCGCCAGCGGCAGCGCCGCGATGCCGCCCACCAGCAGCAGCCCCACCGACACATAGGCGGCCAGCGGAATGCCCGCGACCGGCGGAGCCCAGGCCAGGGCCGCGGCCAGGACCATCAGCCCCAGAGCGAGCCGGTGGCTTCGCCGGGACACCGGGCCGGATGCCCCCAGCCCCTTCAGCGCCAGGGCCGGCGCCATGGCGGCGGCGGCGCGCGCCGGCCACCAGCCGCCGACCAGGGCGGCGACCACGCCCAGTGCGCCGTAGACCAGGGCGGCGGGCGTGCTCCAGTGCAGCGAGGGTGCGACGCCCGAAAAGTAGCCGCCACCCAGGTCGCCGCCCAGCAGTCGCAGCGCGGCCACAGCCAGGCCGGTGCCCAGCGCCACGCCCAGCGCGCTGCCGATCAGGCCCAGCACCGCCGACTCGGCCAGCACCAGACGCAGCCGCTCCGGCGCCGACAGGCCCAACACGCCCAGCAGCGCAATCTGCTGCTGGCGCCGCGCGACCGACAGCGACAACACCGAGAACACCAGGAAGCCGCCGGTGAACAGCGCCACCAGCGCCAGCACGGTCAGGTTGACCCGGTAGGCGCGCGAGAGGTTGTCGGCGCGCTCACCCGCCTGGCCCGGCGGCTGGGCGATCACGTGGGGCGGCAGGGCGAGCCCGCGCAGCAAGGCCTGGGTGTCGGTGCCCGGCGCCAGGCGCAGGTCGATGCGGCTGACTTCCCCGATGCGGCCCATCAGCGCCTGCGCCGCCGCGATGTCCATCACCAGCATGGGCGCGCCGGGCGCGTTGACGCTGCCGGCCACCCGCAGGGTCGCGCGTTCCAGGCCACTCTGCACCTGCAGCGTGGCCGGCAGATCGCCCGAGGGCGCCAGCACCTGCCGCGCCGCCGGGTTGAGGAACACCGCATCGGGGGCAAACAGCTCGAAGCGTCCCTGGGCGGCCGGATCGTCGCGCGGCGTGGGCTGCGGCATCAGCGCGGGTGAGACGGCGGCCACCGACAGCGCATCCACGCCGACCAGCCGCACGCCCTGGCGCCGGGCATTGGCGAGCAGCACCGAGGTGGACACTTCCAGCACCGGGCTGGCGGCGGCCACACCGGGTGCCTGCGCCACCGGCTCCAGCAGCGCGTCGTCCAGCCCACCCTGGCGCGCGCGCAGCGACAGGTCGGGCTGACCGTTCACCGCGCTCACCGCCCCGGAAAACTCCGCCAGCGCCGATGCATTGATCAGCTGCACCGCCAGCGCCAGGGCCACGCCCAGCATCACCGCCACCACGGCAGCGACCGTGCGCCATGGGTGGTGGCGCAGTTCCTGCCAGGAGTAGGTCTTGAGCAGCGCAAACATCGTGTGAGCTTAGCGCTCCGGCCAGGCTCCCCATGGGGGACGTGGTCATGTGGTCCAATACGGGGTTTCCAACCAACTTTCCCTTGAGACCGACATGGGCAACAAAATCGTCACCGAAGCCGACCGCAAAGCCACTCCCCGTCCCACCGCCGCCGACGGCGTGGTGCTGCCCACCCCCGGCCGCGGCCAGCGCGTGAGCCTGGAGCGTGGTGTCGCCACGCGCAGCAAGAAGAACCCCGGCAAGCGTTCGAAGAAGGGCGGCTGATCGCCTGGGGTCCGGTCCCCACCCCGAGAAAAGGCCCGTCAGGGCCTTTTCTGCTTTTTGGGCCCGCCGATTAAAATTGCCGGCTTCACCGGGGGTGCCGGGCCCGCAGCAATGCGGGCGGCGGCTGAGAAATACCCCTCTCACCTGATCTGGGTTGTGCCAGCGTAGGGAGCGTGACAAGCCGGTCCGCCGTTTGCCGTGGTCCGTCCTGCTCAAGCCCTCGCGGGCGTTTTGACAAGGCGGCTTCACATGCAACGGCGGTTTCTTTTTTCGGCGCTCCTCTCCCTCACCACGCTGTCCCTCGCGGGCCTGGCCCAGGCGCAGGCACCCATGCCGCTGCGCGTGCTGACCCACAGCTCGTTCGACCTGCCGAAGGAGCTGCTGGCGCAGTTCGAGAAAGACGCGGGCGTGCGGCTGCAGATCGTCAAGGCCGGGGATGCCGGCGAGATGACCAACAAGCTCATCCTGACGAAGGCCAGGCCGATCGCCGACGTGGCCTTTGGCATCGACAACACCCTGCTGCCGCGCGCGCTGGCCGCCGGCGTGGTCGAGCCCTACACCGGCCCCGCGGCCCAGCGCGCGGCGGCGGTGACCCTGGACGGCGGCGTGGTGCCGGTGGACTTCGGCTACGTCAACCTCAACATCGACAAGGCCTGGTTTGCGAAGAAGGGCCTGGCGCTGCCGGCCTCGCTGGACGATCTGGCCAAGCCCGCCTACGCCAAGCTGCTGGTGGTGCAAAACCCGGCCACCTCCAGCCCGGGCCAGGCCTTCCTCTACGCGACCATCGCCGGCCTGGGCGAAGAGGGCGCATTCCAGTGGTGGGGCCGGATGCGTGGCAACGGCGTGAAGGTGGTCAAGGGCTGGACCGAGGCCTACTACACCGAGTTCACGCGCAACGGCGGCACGCGCCCCATCGTGGTGAGCTACGCCAGCAGCCCGGCGGCCGAGGTCTTCTACAGCAAGGAGAAGATCACCGAGTCGCCCACCGCCAACCTGTTCCTCAAGGGCGGCGTGTTCCGCCAGGTCGAGGGCGTGGCCCTGGTCAAGGGCGGCAACCCGGCCGCGCGCGAAGCCGCCGGCAAGTTCATCGAGTTCCTGCGCTCCGCCCCGGCGCAGCAGGCGCTGCAGACCACGATGTGGATGTATCCGGCCGAGGCCGGCGCGGCGCGGGTGGACGTGATGAAGACCCATGCGGTGGAGCCGACGGCGTTCGACAACCCGTCGGCCGCCGATGTGACCGCCAAAAACAAGGCCTGGCTGCAGCGCTGGACCAAGACAGTCTTGAAGTGAGGATGTCTCGCCGCTGGCTGCTGCCTGCGCTGCCGCTGGTGTTTCTGGCGGTGGTGCTGGTGGCGCCGGTGCTGCGGCTGCTGGCCGAGGGGCTGGCGCCTGGCGCGGCCGACGGCGCCGAGCCGCTGCGCTGGCTGGACGTCTGGCAGGACGATTACCTGCGCTGGCGCGTGCTGTGGTCGTTCGCGCAGGCGGGCATCACCTGTGCGCTGGCGCTGCTGCTGGGCCTGCCCTGCGCCTGGGTGCTGGCGCGGCGCGAGTTCCCGGGGCGCGCGCTGGTGTTGCGCCTCTTGATGCTGCCCTTCGTGGTGCCGACCCTGGTGGCGGCCATGGGCGTGCTGGCGCTGTGGGGGCCGCGCGGCCTGATCGGCGGGCCGCTGGCAGAGGTCGGCGTCGAGCTCACCGACACACCCTGGCTGCTGCTCTACGGCAACCTGTTCTTCAACCTCTGCCTGGTGGTGCGCGCCGGTGTCGACGCGCTGGAGCAGGTCGGCGCGCAGCGGCTCGCAGCCGCGCGCACCCTGGGCGCCACGCCCTGGCGCGCGTTCTGGCGCATCGAGTGGCCGGCCATCGCGCCCTGGCTGGCGTCGGCACTGTGCCTGGTGTTCCTCTACTGCTTCGCGGGCTTCGGCCTCGCGCTGGTGCTGGGCGGCCAGCGCTACGCCACCGCCGAGGTCGAGATCTACACCCTGGTGGCGCACGAGCTGGAACTGGGCCGTGCGGGCGTGCTCGCGGTCTGGATGATGGCGCTGACCGGCGCCGTGGCCCTGGCCTACGCCTGGCTGGAGCGCCGGCTGGCGGCGCCGGCGCGGGTCGCGCCTGTGCCGCGGCAGCGGCCGGCCACGGCCCTGCAGTGGCTGGGTGTGGCGGGCGCGATGGGGCTGCTGGTGCTGGTCTGTGTCGCGCCGCTGGCGGCCATCCTCTGGCACGCCGCGTCGGCGCTGTTCGTCGGCCAGGGCGCGGCCGTGCTCACCGATGCCGACACCCTGGCCGCGCTGGGCAACACGCTGCGTTTCTCGGTGCTGGCCGTGGTGTTCGCCACCGCGCTCGGCCTGTCGCACGCCTTCGCCCTGCAGTCTTCGGTGACCTGGCGCGCGCTGGCTTTCCTGCCTTTCGTTGTCTCGCCGGTGAGCGTAGCCTTTGGCCTGCTGCTGCTCTACCCCGACTGGAGCGCGAGCCTGCCGGTGCTGCTGGCGGCCTACGCGCTGCTGGCCTGGCCTTTCGTCACCAAGTCTGTAACCGCCGCGCTTGACGGCCTGCCGGTCCACTGCGCGCAGGCCGCGGCCACGCTCGGTGCCACCCCCTGGCGCGTGTTCCGGCGCGTCACGCTGCCGATGATCGCGCCTGCGCTGCGGCGCGGCATGGCCTTTGCCGCCGCCACCGCGCTGGGCGAGTTCGCTGTCACGCTGTTTCTCTCGCGGCCCGAATGGACCACGCTCACCACCCTGATCCACCAGCACCTGGGCCGGCCCGGCGCCGCCCCGCTGGATGCGGCCTTCGTGCTCGCGGCGCTGCTGATGGCGCTGGCGCTGCTGGCCTTCCTGCTGATCGAGGGCCGCGACCGCCGCGCCGGGGACAATGCCCGCCATGCTTGAACTGCGCGACATCCACAAACACTGGCACGACGCACCCGAATGGCCGCTGCTGTCCGGCGTGAACCTGCGCGTGGACGCGGGCGAGACGGTGGCGCTGCTCGGTGCCTCGGGCAGCGGCAAGAGCACGCTGCTCAAGATCGTGGCCGGGCTCGAAGCGCCGGAGCAGGGCAGCGTCTGGTTCGACGGCGTGGACATCACCGGCTGGCCGCCCGAGCGGCGCCGCTTTGCGCTGATGTTTCAGGACTTCGCGCTGTTCCCCCACCTGAACGTGCGCGACAACGTGGCCTTCGGCCTGATCGAGCAGCGCGTGCGCAAGACCGAGGCCCGCGATCGCGCGCAGGCCATGCTCGCGCGCTTCGGCCTGGCCGGTCACGGCGACGCGCGCGTCTGGACCCTTTCGGGCGGCGAGCAGCAGCGTGTGGCGCTGGCGCGTGCGCTGATCACGCAGCCCAGAGCGCTGCTGCTGGATGAGCCTTTCAGCGCGCTGGATGCCCACCTGCGCGAGCAATTGCGCGACGAGTTTCGCGAGCGCATCACCGAGGCCGGCATGGCCGCGATCCTGGTGACGCACGACGCGCAGGAGGCCCAGGCCATGGCGCAACATGCGTGGACCTTGCGTGAGGGGCGCCCGCAGCCCCTGTGGTGAGCGTTCGTAGAGGCCCTTGCATTCTTCCGGGCATAAGATGCCTGGTCATTAATTGACTAGGCAGGTATATACTGGGACTCCCTTCGTCGCCCGCCGCTGCCATGTCCAGAACTCCGAAACCCGTCCAGTTTTACAAGGCGGAAACCTACAACGCCGAGGAAAGCCTGGGCTTTCTCATGAAGCGGATCTTGCTGTCTGTCGTCCAGCAGGTGGACAACCGGCTGGTGGCGCATGACCTGACCACGGCACAGTGGGGGCCCCTCAAGCACCTGCAGTCCAACGGTGGTCGCAGCACGGTGGCCGAACTGGCCCGCTGGACGAACTCCGATGCCGGCGCCATGACGCGCCTTCTGGACCGGCTGGAGAAAAAAGGACTGTGCAAGCGTGTGCGTTCGACCGAAGACCGGCGGGTGGTTCTGGTCGACCTCACACCCGAGGGCGAGGCGGCTCTGGTGCATGTGCCGCAGGTTCTGTCGGACGTGCTCAATGCCCACCTGGCGGGGTTTTCCAAGTCGGAATGGGAGGCCCTCAAGGGTTACCTGACACGCATGGCCGAGACCGGGGATGCATTGCGCGATGCCGGGTGAAGGCGGCACTGGTTCGCCGCTTTTTTTTGGCTCAAAAAATTGACTAAGCAAATGAAGCCTGATCAGTTAATTGTTTTCCGCCTTGGCTCCGCCGCGGTGGTTCTGGCCGCGGCTGGCCTTCTGGCTGGCTGCGCCAGCACGGAAGGGATTTCCGCATCTGCACAGCCGCTGAACGCCTCCGACCTGGGTTTGGCGCAGACCGCGGCGCCCGCCCCGCTGGCCACCGACTGGTGGAGGGCCTGGGGCGACGACACGCTGTCGGATCTCATCGAGCAAGCCCTGCGATCGCAGCCCAGCCTGAAGGTGGCGCAGGCAAGGCTGGCCCGGGCGCAGGCCGCGGTGGAGGGCGAGCAGTCCACCAGCGGCCTTCATGTGAATGCGTCGGCCGACACCACCCGCGAGCATTTCAGCGCCACCAGCATCTACCCGGCTCCGCTGGGTGGCTCCATCCGGACCCTGGCGAACGTGCAGGTGGCTGCCCAGTGGGAGTTCGACTTCTTCGGTCGCCACCGGGCCGCCCTGGACGCGGCCCTGGGGCAGAACCGCGCCGCGCAGGCCGACCTGCAGGCGGCCCGCAACCTGCTGGCCAGCCAGGTGGCACAGACCTGGGTGCAGCTGGGACGGCTGCAGGCGCAGCGCGAGGTGGCGCAGCGCACCCTGACGCAGCGGGAGCAGATGCTGGCCGTGATCCGCCAGCGCGTGGACGCGGGGCTCGACACCCGTGTCGAACTGCGCCAGGGGGAGGGGGCCTTGCCCGACGCGCGCCAGCAGATCGAAGCGCTCGATGAACAGATCGCACTCGCGCGCCATGCGCTGGCCGCGTTGGTGGCGCAGCCACCGAACGCATTCGAGACACTCAGGGTGGACCTGTCGCGGTTGCAGGCCGGTGATCTGCCAACCGGGGTGCCGGCGGACCTGCTCGGCCGCCGGCCCGACCTGGCCGCCGCGCGCTGGCGCGTGGAAGCTGCCATGCGTGGGGTGGACGTGGCCCGTGCGCAGTTCTATCCCAACGTCAACCTCACGGCGTTCATCGGTCTCTCCAGCATCGGGCTGGACCGGTTGATCGAGGCGGACAGCCGACAGTTCGGCGTGGGGCCGGCGATCCGCCTGCCGATCTTCGACAGTGGCGCCCTGCGCGCCAACCTGCGGGGGCGCACCGCCGAACTGGACGCTGCCATCGAGGGCTACAACAGCGCGCTGCTGGAATCGGTGCGCGACGCGGCCGACCAGCTGAGCAGCCTGCAGTCGGTGCAGCGCCAGCAGGCCGAGCAGGCCCAGGCTCTGGCCGCCGCCGAATCGGCGTACGACATCGCGCTGCAGCGCTACCGCGCTGGTCTGACCGGCCACCTCACCGTGCTGACTGCCGAGACCACGCTGCTCACCCAGCGCCGCCTGGGCGTGGACCTGCGGGCCCGCGACCTGTCCGCCCGCATCGGTCTGGTGCGTGCACTGGGCGGTGGCTACACGGACGACACCCCCACGCCATCGCGCGGCTGATGCCACATCCCAACGCTCACGGAATTTCGACATGACCACCCCCGACACCACAACCCCCGCCCCCCAAAGCAACACCGCCCGCCGCAAGGCACTCACCGGCGTGGCCGCCGCCGTGGCGCTGGCCGCCGTCGGCTACGGCGCCTACTGGGCGCTCGTGCTCAATCACTACGAAACCACCGACAACGCCTATGTGCAGGGCAACGTGGTGCAGCTCACCCCGCAGGCCGGCGGCACCGTGGTGGCCATCAACGCCAACGACACCGACCACGTCAAGGCCGGCCAGTGGCTGGTTCGCCTGGACCCGGCCGACGCCCAGGTTGCGCTCGACCAGGCCGAGGCGCAGCTGGCCCAGACCGTGCGCGAGGTGCGCACGCTGTACGCCAACAACCGCACGCTGGCCGCGCAGATCGCCTTGCGCGAGGCCGATCTGGCCCGCGCCCAGAGCGAGCAGGCCCGGTTGCAGGACGACGTGAACCGCCGCCAGCCGCTGGTGGCCACCGGCGCCGTGGGGCGCGAAGAGTTCAACCACGTCAGCGCCCAGCTGGCCGCGGCCCGCAGCAGCGCCGAAGCGGCGCGCTCGGCCCTGCTGGCCGCGCGCGAGCAGCTCGCGTCCAGCCAGTCGCTCACCGAGGGGGTCGCCTTCGACCAGCACCCGAGCGTGCAGCGCGCCGCGGCGCGGGTGCGTGAGGCCTTCCTGGCGCTGCGCCGTGTGGAGGTCCAGGCGCCGGTGGACGGCTATGTGGCGCGCCGCAATGTGCAGCTCGGCCAGCGCGTGCAGGCCGGCGCACCGCTGCTGTCGGTGATCGCACTCGACCAGGTCTGGGTCGAGGCCAACTTCAAGGAAAACCAGCTGCAGAAGCTGCGCCTGGGCCAGCCGGCCGAGCTCACCGCCGACGTGTACGGCTCCAAAGTGGTCTACCACGGCCAGATCGATGGCCTCGGCGCCGGCACCGGCGCAGCCTTCGCCCTGCTGCCGGCGCAGAACGCGACCGGCAACTGGATCAAGGTGGTGCAGCGCGTGCCGGTGCGCATCAAGCTCGATGCCGCCGAGCTCCAGCAGCACCCCTTGCGCGTGGGCCTGTCGATGGAAGCCCGTGTGGATGTGAGCCAGACCGATGGTGGCGTGCTGGCCGCCGACGCCAGCACCGCAGCCCCGGCCGAGACCAAGGTGTTCGAGCAGGACAGCCGCGAGGCCGATGCCCGCGTGCACCAGATCATCGCGGCCAACAGCGGCGGCGCCCGTGCCCACGCCGCCGTCGCGGGCGGCAACGGAGCCTGATCATGTCGGCCGCCGTCACCGCGCAGCCGGACGCCGCTGCGCCACCACCACCGCCTTCACCACCCGCGCGGGCAGTGGCCTATCCGCCCCTGCAGGGGCGGGAGCTGGTGCTGGGCACGCTGGCGCTGTCGCTGGCCACGTTCATGAACGTGCTCGACACCTCCATCGCCAACGTCTCCATCCCCGCCATTGCGGGCGACATGGGCGTGAGCCCGGCCCAGGGCACCTGGGTCATCACCTCGTTCGCGGTGGCCAACGCCATTGCCGTGCCGCTGACCGGCTGGCTCACCCAGCGCTTCGGTCAGGTGCGCCTGTTCACCATGAGCGTGCTGCTGTTCGTCGTGGCGTCCTGGCTCTGCGGCCTGGCGCCCAACATCGAGCTGCTGATCGCCTTCCGCGTGCTGCAGGGTCTGGTGGCCGGTCCCATGATCCCGCTGTCGCAGACCCTGCTGCTGGCCAGCTACCCGCCGGCCAAGGCCGGCATGGCGATGGCCATGTGGGGCATGACGGTGCTGGTCGCACCGGTGGCCGGCCCGCTGCTGGGGGGCTGGATCACCGACAACATCTCCTGGCCCTGGATCTTCTACATCAACATCCCGGTGGGCATCTTCGCCGCCGCCCTGACCTGGTCGATCTATCACAAGCGCGACCCGGGGCCGCGCCGCGTGCCGCTGGACGTGGTGGGCCTGCTGCTGCTGGTGCTGTTCGTCGGGACCATGCAGATCATGATCGACAAGGGCAAGGAGCTCGACTGGTTCGAGTCCGGCGAGATCATCGCCCTGACCGTGGTGTCGGTGGTCAGCTTCCTGTTCTTCCTGGCCTGGGAACTGACCGACCAGCACCCCATCGTCGAACTGCGCCTCTTCGCGCGGCGCAACTTCCTCACCGGCACACTCTCGCTATCGGTGGCCTATGGTCTGTTCTTCGGCAACGTGGTGCTACTGCCGCTGTGGCTGCAGCAGTTCATGGGCTACACCGCCACCTGGGCCGGCCTGGCCACGGCGCCGGTGGGGCTGCTGGCCATCGTGCTCTCGCCCTGGGTCGGCAAGAACGTCGCTCGCATCGACCCCCGCAAGCTCGCCACCGTGGCCTTCGTGGGCTTTGGGGTGGTGCTGTGGATGCGCTCGCACTTCAACACCCAGGCCGACTTCACGACCATCCTGATCCCGACGGTGTTGCAGGGCGCCGCCATGGCGTTCTTTTTCATCCCGTTGCAGGCCATCGTGTTCTCGGGGCTGACGCCGCAGCAGATGCCCTCGGCCGCCGGGTTGTCGAACTTTGTGCGCATCACCGCAGGTGCGGTCGGCACCTCGCTGTTCACCACCCTGTGGGACAACCGTGCCGCCATGCACCATGCCCAACTGGTTGAAGCCGTGCACAGCGGCAGCGTCACCGCCGTTGGCACCCTGGACCAGCTCATGGCCGCCGGCATGAGCCGTGAGCAGGCGCTGGCCAGCGTTGACCGCATCCTCAGCCAGCAGGCCTACACCCTCGCGGTGACCGACCTGTTCTATCTGTCGTCGGGCCTGTTTTTCCTGCTGGTCTGCGTGGTGTGGCTTTCCAGGCCTGCGCGCGGTTCTGCGGGCGGGGGCGGCGGGGCGCATTGACGCCCGCAGCAGGTGCAGCGCGGCAGGGCCGCCGCGCTGCATGAGAATGGCGGCATGGACGCATACCTGCTGATCGGCAACGCCAACACCCGCAAGACCTCCGTCATCCGCAGCCTCACCGGCTGCTTCAACCGCAGCGTGCGCGACATCCAGCTGCAATCGGGCAAACCGGTGCGCTTCTATGCCCGCGTCGGCGCGCTGCAGAACACCCGCACGACGCTGGACGACTTTGTCCAGGAGGTGAACCGTTCGCGCTGCCAGGCGGTGCTGTTCGCCCTGTTGCCGAATGCCGTGCACACCGACCTCATGGGCTACCCCGACGCGCAGACCTATGTGGCCGGTCTGCGCGAGCGGGGCTGGCGCATCAAGGGCGTGGCCGTGCTGGGGCAGGACGGTGGCGGCGTGCGTGCGACCAACCTGCGCCAGTACATCCAGGCCGGCACCGCGCCGGTCAACGTCACGGCCCGCGAGGTGCGCGCCCAGTTCGGCTGGCTCTGATCGCCGCCACAGGGCCGCGCGGTCAGAATCGGTAGGCACCCGCCACGCGGTGCGTTTTCAACTCAAACGGAGCACACAGATGGGCTGGTTTTCCAAAAGCACCGACGGTTTTTTCCTGTCTACCACCACGCCGCCGGACATCAGGCAGAGCCAGTATCTGGGTGTGGTCAACGGCGAGGCCATCATCGGCGCCAATATCTTCCGCGACATGTTCTCGTCAGTGCGCGACGTGGTCGGCGGCCGGGCCGGGGGCTATGAGCGGGCGCTGTCGGGCGCGCGCGATGCCGCGCTGGAAGGCCTGATCGAGGCTGCGAAAGAACTGGGCGCCAACGGCGTGATCGGCATCGACTTCGACTACGAGGTCATGGGCGAGACCAACGGGATGATGATGGTCGCGGTCAGCGGGACGGCGGTGAAGCTGGGGTGATCTCCGCGGCAGGCGCTGTAGGCGCTGCAGGCGGCGTCTCGGCGCGCAGCGCCTGCAGCAGCTTCATCCCGCCCCGCCCGTTGACCTCCTGCCCCAGCCGCTCCTGCTCGGCGCGGATCGCGTTGCGGCTTTTGTCGCCGAGCATGCCGTCGACCAGACCCACGTCGTGGCCTGCGAGCAGCAGCAGGACCTGCAGTTCGCGCCGTTCGGCGCGTGAGAGGCCGGGGTCGTCGGTGGGCCAGGGGGTGGTGAACGGGCCGGCGCCGCGCAGGCGGTCGCTCAGGTGGGCAATGGCCAGGCCGTAGCTTTCGGCGGCGTTGTAGCTGTAGATCGCGTCGAAGTTTTTGAACACCAGGAAGGCCGGGCCCGTGGGGCCGGCCGGCGTCATCAGGCCGGCGCTGCCCAGGCCCGCGGGCAGCGCCGAGCCATCGACCTTGAGCAGCCCGCGCGCCGCCCATTCGCTGATCGGCCGCTTGCTGCGCCGGCCTTCACCGTCGGTGCTGAAACCGGGCGGCAGTTGCACCTCGAAGCCCCAGGGCTGGCCGCTCTGCCAGCCGGCCTTGGCCAGAAAGTTGGCGGTGGAGGCCAGCGCATCGGCGGTGTTGTCCATCAGGTCGCGCTTGCCGTCGCCGTCGCCATCCACGGCCAGGCGCTCGAACGTGCTGGGCATGAACTGCGTGTGGCCGAAGGCGCCGGCCCAGGAGCCGAGCAGGCGCTCGGGCGCGATGTGGCCGGCCTGCAGGATGCGCATGGCCGAGTACAGCTCGCCCTGGAAGAAGCTCTGGCGCCGGCCGTAGCACGACAGCGTGCCCAGCGCCTGCACCAGCGGGTACTTGCCCTGGCTCTGGCCGAAGTTGCTCTCCACGCCCCAGACCGCGACCACGGTGGCCGGGTCGACGCCAAAACGCTGCTGCACCCGTTCGAGCACTGCCGCGTGCTGCTGCAACATGGTCTGGCCCTGCTGCACGCGCTCGTCGTCGACCAGGCCGCTGAGGTAGTCCCAGATCGGCATGCTGAACTCGGGCTGGTAGTTCAGCTTGTCGATCACGCTCATGTCGGGCGCAAGGTCGCGTGTGAGGAAGCGGAAGGTGGTTTCCGACACGCCCTCGCGGCGCGCGGCGTCGCGCAGGCCGTCGAGGCACCGGGTGAACTCGGGCGGGATGCTGATGGGTTCGGTCTGCGCGAAGGCGGGCAGGGCGATGGCCAGCGCAGCGGTCGCCAGAAGCGGGGAGAGGCGGTTCATGAAAACGGAAAAGGAATCAGACGGCCCAGGTGGAACCGTGTTCGGGAACGAGGGCGCGCCAGCCGAGCTCGCGCTCGATGCGCTGGCGCAGCGCGTCGGAGGCGCCCGGGTCGCCGTGCGTGACGAACACGCGGTGCGGCGCGTGCGGTGAGGCGCGCAGCCAGTCCATGAGCTGGCTGGCGTCGGCGTGGGCCGAGGCGGACTGCAGCTGCACGACCTCGGCGCGCACCGGCACATCCTGCCCGTGGATGCGGATGGCCTTGCTGCCGCGGGACAGCGAGTCGCCGCGCGTGCCCGGTGCCTGGTAACCGGTGAGCACCACCATGTTGCGGTGGTGGCCCAGGTAGAGCGCCAGGTGGTGCAGCACGCGGCCGCCGGTGGCCATGCCGCTGGCCGAGAGGATGACCTTGGGGCCGTGCTGCTGCGCGATGGCCTTGGACTGGTCGACCGAGGTGACCATCTTCGCCACATGCTCCATGTCGCGGCACTGCGCGGCGTTCAGGCGGTGTTCGCCCAGGTGGCGGTCGTAGAGGTCGGTGGTGTGCACGGCCATCGGGCTGTCGAGATAGATCGGCAGACTGTGTGGCAGCACGCCGTTGGCCTTGAGCAGCGCGACGGCGTGCAGGATCTCCTGTGCGCGGCCGACGGCAAACACCGGCAGCACGGCGGTGCCGCCGCGCGCGGCCACGCGCTGCAGGGCCGGGCCAAGTTCGGCCAGCACGTCTTCGTCCGGGTGCTCGCGGTCACCGTAGGTGGACTCGATCACCACCGCGTCGGCGGCGGGTGGCTTATCGGGCGGCAGCATCAGCATGTCGTCGGGTCGGCCCAGGTCGCCCGAGAACAGGATCTTCTTGCCGCCCACCTCCAGCAGCAGGCTGGCCGCACCGAGGATGTGCCCGGCGCGGATGAAGCGGGCCGTCCAGCCGTGCAGCGGCTCGAAGGCGCGGTCCATCGGCACGGTGTGCAGCAGCTTGAGCGAATCGAGCGCGTCGGCCTCGGTGTAGAGCGGCAGGGCGGGCGCGTGTTTGCTGAAACCCTTGCGGTTGGCGAAGGCCGCGTCTTCTTCCTGGATGTGGCCGCTGTCGGGCAGCAGGATCTGCGCGAGGTCGCGCGTGGCCGTCGTGCACCAGACCTTGCCGTGGAAGCCTTCCTTGGCGAGCAGTGGCAGGTAGCCGCTGTGGTCCAGGTGCGCGTGCGTCAGCAGCACGGCGCCGATGTGGTTGGGCAGCACCGGCAGCGGGTCGCGGTTGCGCAGGCGCAGCTGCTTGTAGCCCTGGAACAGGCCACAGTCGATCAGCAGGCTCTGGCCGTTGAACTCGACGAGGTATTTGGAGCCGGTGACCGTGCCCGCGGCACCGAGGAAGCGGATGTGGACGTTCATGCGGGGCATGTTACCCCGCAGGGGGCTCAGGACAGTGTCTCGGAGAGCAGCAGCATGAAGATGAAGCCCGCCATGAGGGTCACCGAGGCCATGCCCTCGAAGCCGTTGCGGTGCGTCTCGGGAATGATCTCGTGGCTGACCACGAACAGCATGGCGCCGGCCGCGACCGCCAGGCCCACCGGGTAGAAGGCCGGCAGGCTGCCGAGCACGGCCAGACCCACGATGGCGCCGAAGGGCTCGGCCAGGCCGGTGAGCGCGGCCACAGCCCACGAGCGGCCGGCGCTCTGGCCGAGGGTGCGCAAGGCCATGGCGACGATCAGGCCCTCGGGCATGTTCTGCAGCCCGATGGCCAGCGCCACCGGGGCACCCGCGTTCACCGCCACGCCCCCGTCCATCCCCAGGGCGCTGCCCGCATAGGCGGCGCCCACGGCCAGGCCTTCGGGCACGTTGTGGATCAGGATGGCCAGCACCATCAGCCAGGCGCGCTGGCCGGCGGTGTGTTCGTCCGTTTGCGGCATGGCGTGGCCGGCGGCCGCAGGCGGCAGCACGGCGTGTTCGTGCGGCGTGAAGCGGTCGATGGCGAGCATCAGCGCCATGCCCAGGGCCAGGCCCAGCGCGGTGAGGCCGGCGGCGCCGGCCGCGCCGGAGCCCGTGGCGGCCATGAGCGCGCGGCCCGCGTCCAGCGAGGGCAGCAGCAGCGCGAAGAAGGCCGCGGCCAGCATCACGCCCGCCGCGAAGGCCATGAAGGCCGCTTCCTGCCGCTTGCCCAGGCGCTCCACCAGAAAGACGGGCAGGGCGCCCACCGCGGTGGCCAGGGCCGCGAGCAGCGAGGCCTGCACCCCGGCCGTCATGCCGCTGCTGGCGCCGGTGGCGTCCCACCAGAGGCGGGTGGGGGTCCAGAAGGTGCTGCCCGCGGCCAGCCCAGCCATCAGCAGCAGGCCCGCGCCCAGGGCCAGCAGGGCGTTGCGCAGCGCATGCGGCGGCACCGGCAGTTCCAGCTGCTGCATCTGCAACCAGACGGGGCGGACTTGGCGGATCAGGGCGGTCATGGCGGTTCTCCAGCGAGGCAATCGGCAATGGCTGGTAGTTTGTCAAAAACTATCGATTGAGACCATTTGATTGTCCGAATGAACGCGATAGACGGCTGTGGTGAGGTTGCTCAGTTGATTTGGTAATAAACAACTGAAAACGTATTCGTTCCAGTTTTGATGGCCGGCTTTCATGATCCGCTCCCTTGATCACCCCATCCGGAGCAACACCATGAACACCCGCCGCCACTTCACCACTTCGCTGATCGCAGCCGCCGCGCTGACCGCCGCCACCGGCGCCGCCTGGGCCCAGCCCGCCCCCGTGACCCTGCTCAACGTGTCGTACGACCCGACCCGCGAGCTGTACGTGGAATTCAACGCCGCTTTCGCCAAGGCCTGGAAGGCCAGGACCGGCCAGGACGTGACCATCAAGCAGAGCCACGGCGGCTCGGGCAAGCAGGCCCGTTCCATCATCGACGGGCTGGACGCCGACGTCGCCACCCTGGCCCTGGCCGGCGACACCGACGCGCTGCACACCAACGGCGGCTGGATCCCCAAGGACTGGCAGAAGCGCCTGCCACACAACAGCACGCCCTACGCCTCCACCATCATCCTGGCCGTGCGCGCGGGCAACCCCAAGGGCATCAAGGACTGGGACGACCTGGTCCGCCCCGACGTCAAGGTCATCACGCCCAACCCCAAGACCTCGGGCGGCGCCCGCTGGAACTACCTGGCGGCCTGGGAATTCGCCAAGCGCAAGTTCGGCAGTGAGGCCAAGGCCAAGGAATTCGTGGCCAAGCTGTACGGCAACGTGCCCGTGCTCGACACCGGCGCCCGCGGCTCCACCATCACCTTCGCGCAGCGCAACCAGGGCGACGTGCTGATCGCCTGGGAGAACGAGGCCTACCTGCTGGAGAAGGAGTTCAACACCAGGTTCGACGTGGTCTACCCCTCGCTGTCCATCCTGGCCGAGCCGGCGGTAACCGTGGTCGACAGGAACGTGGACAAGAAGGGCACCCGCGCCGTGGCCACCGCTTACCTGGAGTACCTGTACACCGAAGAAGGCCAGGACATCATCGGCAAGCACTTCTACCGCCCGGTGGTCTCGGCCAAGGCCCAGGCCAAGTACGGCCAGCAGTTCCCCAAGCTCAACCTGTTCAGGATCGACGAGGCCTTCGGCGGCTGGGAGAAGGCGGCCAAGGAGCACTTCGCCGATGGCGCGTCGTTTGACCAGATCTACACCCGCAAATAAGGCGCCGCACAGTCTGCGGTCACACACCTCAGGGAGTTCTTCATGTCCGTACTGCTGATCGCCGGCAGCCCCACCGAACACTCGCGCTCGGCCACGTTGCTGGACGGTGTGGCGGAGCGCCTGCACGCCGCGGTCGACGACCGGCGCCTGCGCGTCGAGCGCCTGCGCATCCGCGACCTCTCGCCGCAGGCGCTGCTGCTGGCCGATTGGGGCCACGCCAGCGTGGTGCGCGCCATCGAGCAGGTGGCCAACGCCCGTGCGCTGGTGATCGCCACGCCGGTCTACAAGGCCGCCTACAGCGGCGTGCTCAAGGTGTTTCTGGACCTGCTGCCGCAGACCGCGCTCAAGGGCAAGGCGGTGCTGCCCATCGCCACCGGCGGCAGTCCGCACCACATGCTGGCGCTGGACTACGCGTTGCGGCCGGTGCTGCAGTCGCTCGGCGCGCGCCACATCCTGCCGGGGGTGTACGCCTCCGACGCGCAGATTCCGAAGGATGAGGCGGGCGACTACCAGATCGGCGGCGAGATCGCCCAGCGACTGGACGACGCCACGCACACCCTGCTGCAGGAGGGGCTGCGACTGTCTGCGGTGCCCGTGCCCCGTCCCGTGCCTTTTTCACAGGCGCTCTACAGCGTCTGACCACTTTTTTCAAAGGAGCTTCTGTCATGTCCATTCAAGCCATCAACGTCCGCAACCAGTTCCGCGGCAAGGTCAAGGAAATCATCAAGGGCGACGTCGTGTCCGAGGTCGATGTCGAGACACCCTGGGGCGTCGTGACCTCGGTCATCACCACCCGCTCGGTGGTCGACTTGGGGCTGGCCGTGGGGTCCGACGTGGTCGCGCTGGTCAAGTCCACCGAGGTGTCCATCGCCAAGGTCTGAGGGTGAACTTTCAACAGCTGCGCTCGGTCCGGGAGGCCGAGCGCTGCGGCTTCAACCTCACCGAAGTCGCTGCGGTGCTGCACACCTCGCAACCCGGCGTGAGCCGGCAGGTGCGCGAGCTGGAGGAGGAACTGGGCGTCGAGCTGTTCGTGCGTTCGGGCAAGCGTCTGCTCGGTCTCACCTCGGCCGGCAAGGCCCTGCTGCCCATCATCCAGCGCGTGCTGCTGGACGCCGAGAGCCTGCGCCGCGCCGGCCAGGAACTGCAGGGCCGTGACGAGGGGCGCCTGTCGATTGCGGCCACGCACTCGCAGGCGCGTTACGCGCTGCCGCATGTGGTGCGCGACTTCCGCCAGCGCTACCCGCGCGTCACGCTGCACCTGCACCAGGGCTCGCCCCGGCAGGTGGCCGAGATGCTGCTGGCGGGCGACGCGGACATCGGCGTGGCCACCGAGGCGCTGGCCGGCTACGGGCAGCTGGTGACGCTGCCCTGCTACCGCTGGAGCCACAGCATCGTGGTGCCGCCCGGGCACCCACTGCTCGCGCTGGAACGACCGGTGACGCTGCTGGACCTGGTGGCGTTTCCCATCATCACCTATGAGGTCGGCTACACCGGCCGTTCGCACATCGACGACGCGTTTGCGGCCGCGGGCCTGCGGCCCGACGTGGTGCTCACCGCCATGGACGCGGACGTGATCAAGACCTACGTCGAGCTGGAGATGGGCGTCGGCATCGTGGCCTCCATCGCCTTCGACGAAGAGCGCGACACACACCTGCACGCCATCGACGCCGGGCACCTGTTCCAGATCAACCTGACCCGCCTGGGCCTGCGCCGCAACCACTGGCTGCCCGGCTTCGCCTACGGCTTCATCGAAACCTTCGTGCCCACGCTCACGCGCGAGGCGGTGATGGCGGCGCAGGACAGCGCCTGAGCTTCCGAAAAAAAGCGGGGCCTGCCCCCTGGCAGCACCCCGCTTCAACCCCACGAACTTTTCCTGATCAGGCCGCTTTGGCCTGCGGCGCGGCCCAGCGGCGCACGGGTCGTTCCAGCCCCAGGTTCTCGCGCAGCGTCGCGCCTTCGTAGGCGGTGCGGAACAGGCCGCGTTTCTGCAGCTCCGGCACCACCAGGTCGACGAACTCGTTCAGGCTTTGCGGCAGCACCGGCGGCATGATGTTGAAACCGTCGGCGGCGCCGTTCTCGAACCACTCCTGGATGCGGTCGGCGATCTGCACCGGCGTGCCAACCACCACCCAGTGGCCGCGCGCGCCGGCCAGGTACTCGTAGAGCTGGCGCACGGTGTAGCGCTCGCGCCGCGCGAGTTCGAGCACCACATGGGCGCGGCTGTGGATGCCTTTGGGCGGCTCGGGGATGTAGGGCGGGCGCGCGTCCAGGTCCCACTTGCTCAGGTCTTCGCCGGGCCAGAACGGCGCCAGCGTGGCCAGGCCCACCGAGGGGTGGATCAGCGCCTGCAGCTCGGCCCACTTGGCCTGCGCTTCTGCCTCGGTGCGGCCGATCACCGGCGAGATGCCCGGCAGCACCAGCAGCTGGTCGGGCCGGCGACCATATTTGGCCAGGCGCCCCTTCACGTCTTTGTAGAAGGCCTGCGCTTCGGCCAGGCTGGTCCAGGCGGTGAAGATGGCTTCGGCGGTGGCGGCGGCCAGCTCCTTGCCGTCCTCGGACGAGCCGGCCTGCACGATCACCGGGTGGCCTTGCGGCGGGCGCTCGATGTTCAGCGGCCCTTTCACCTTGAGGTGCTTGCCGATGTGGTTGAGCGCGTGCAGCTTGTCGGGGTCGAAGTACACGCCCGAGGCCTTGTCGCGCAGGAAGGCGTCGTCCTCGAAGCTGTCCCACAGGCCCTTGACCACATCGACGAACTCGTGGGCGCGCTCGTAGCGCAGGGCCGGGTCCGGGTGCGCGTCCAGGCCGAAGTTGCCGTGCACGTTCTCGGCGCTGGTGGTCACCACGTTCCAGGCCGCGCGGCCCTTGCTGATGTGGTCCAGCGAGGCGAACTTGCGCGCCAGCAGGTAGGGGTCTTCGTAGGTGGTGGACGCGGTGGCGACGAAGCCGATGTGTTTCGTCACCGCCGACAGCGCGGCCCACAGCGTGACCGGCTCGAAGTGCGAGAGCCGGCCCTGGCGGCTGAACGACTCGCGGTCGCCCTGGTGCCAGATGCCGGGGCTGTCAGCCACGAAGACCTGGTCGAACAGGCCGCGCTCGGCCGTCTGCGCCAGTTCGATGTAGTGGTCGATGTTGACGCCCGCATCGGCCTGTGCGCCGGGGTGGCGCCAGGCGGCGACGTGGTGGCCGGTGGCCATGATGAAGGCGCCGAGGCGCAGCTTGCGTTGGGGTGGCCGTTGCTCTTGGGTCATGTGGGTGTCCTCCTGGGGGGTTTGATCAGAAGGTCTGGTCGGCCGTGATGGTGATCCGGTGCAGCTTGCGGTGCTGCGGGAAGAAATCGCCGACTGCGTAGTGCTGGGTCGAGCGGTTGTCCCACACCGCCAGGGTGCCTTGCGCCCAGCGCAGCCGGGCCTGGAATTCGGGCACGCGGGCGAGTTCGAACAGCTGCGTCAGCAGGGCGTCGCTGTCCGAGCGCGACAGGCCCTTGATGTGGCTGGTGAAGGTGCTGTTGACGTACAGGATCTTCTTGCCGGTGACCGGGTGCACGCGCACCACCGGGTGCTCCACCGGCGGGTACTTGGCGCGGGCGGCCTTGAGCTCTTCGCCGCTGGCGTCCTTGCGCAGCAGGTACTCGGTCCAGCCGCTGATCTCCCAGGTGTGCACGGCGGTCAGCGTTTCCAGGTAGGCCTGGAAGGCGGGCGGCAGGCTGTCGTAGGCCGCCGTCAGGCTGGCCCACAGCGTGTCGCCACCGGTGGCGGGAATCACCTGCGCGTACAGGCTGGTGCCCAGCGGCGGCTGTTCGCGCCAGGTGATGTCGGCGTGCCAGTTGCTGGCGGCCTTGGGCTTGTCGGACGTGCTCTCGACGATCTCGATTTCAGGGTGGCTCTCCAGCCGCGGGAAGAAGGCCTTGACCTCGGCGACGCCACCGAAGGTGCGCGTGAACGCGACGTGCTGTTCGGGTGTGAGGGTCTGGTCGCGGAAGAAGATGACTTCGTGGCGCGCGAGTGCGTCGCGCAGTTCGGCCTGGGTGGCTTCGTCCAGCGGCTGGCGCAGGTCCAGGCCGTGGATCACGGCGCCGATGTTCGGGGTGTAGGGCTCGACCTTGAAGCGCGAGTAGGTGCCGGGCAGGTCGTTGAGCTGGGACATGGGGAACTCCTTGACTGGATGGTTGCTGTGGAGGGCACGAAGGGCGCCGTCCTTTTTCCAGTCTGGGTGCGCGCGCACGCCCCGTGAACGAAGCGTTTTGCATATGCAAACGCGGCCAACAGGGGGTTCTCATGCACTGCGCGGCATGAGCTCATGACCACAACAGCGCTGCGTTTGGATATCCGTTTTCATTCGTTCCCCGAGCAAGGCGCCGTCCGTAGATTCCGTCCGGTCCACAGCCATCGATTCAACCGGAGGAACCATGAATCCACGTCAACGACTGGGCCTGCTCGCGCTGGCCTTCACCCTGTCCACCACCGGCCTCGCGCAGGCCCAGACCGCCCCCGAACCGCTGAAAGTCATCCGCATCGGCGTGGCCACCGGCGGCGTGGGCAGCAACCCGATCCGCCACGGCGGCACCACCACCGCGCTGGCCTACACCGACGGCGCGTTTGAAGACGAGTTCCGCAAGGACGGCGTCGAGATCAAGTGGGTGTTCTTCAAGGGCGCCGGCCCGGCCGTCAACGAGGCCCTGGTCAACAAACAACTGGACTTCGCCTGGCAGGGCGACCTGCCGGCCATCGTGGCGCGTGCCAACGGCGTCAAGACCAGGCTGATCGCCGGCAGCGGCGTGCGCACCGGGCTCTACCTGGCGGCGCAGCCCGATTCGGGCATCACCCGGCTCGAAGACCTCAAGGGCAAGCGCGTGGCGCTCTTCAAGGGCACCAACCTGCACCTGGCCGCGTCCGCCGCGCTGGCGGCCCACGGCCTGAAGGAAAGCGACCTCAAGCTCATCAACCTGGACCTGGCCGGTGGCCGCACCGCGCTGCTGAACAAGGACGTGGACGCCGTCTTCGACTACGTCGGCGCCTTCGACCTGCGCGACAAGGGTCAGGCCAAGATCGTCTGGTCCGCCGCGGCCGACAACTACAAGTTCACCCGCCAGACCCACCTGCTGGTGACCGAGGACTTCGCCGCGAAGCACCCGCAGGCGGTGCAGCGCGTCGTGACCACGCTGGTCAAGGTGGCACACCGCTATTCCAACGAAGCGAACCGCGCCGACCTGTTCGAGCGCTGGGGCAAGACCGAGTACCCCGAGAAGATCTGGCGCGAAGACTTCATCGGCCAGCCACTGCGCGTGCGCCTCTCGCCGCTGCTCGACCCCTTCCTCGTCTCGCGCTACAAGGAGGCCGCCAAGGACGCCCACGCGCTCAAGCTGACGCGCTCGGTGCCCGAGATCGACAGCTGGTTCGACCGGCGCTACCTGAACGTGGCGCTCAAGGAACTCAAGCTCGAAACCTACTGGCCGGTCTATGGACCCGACGGCCAGTTGGCCAACTGAACACCGAGTGGTTGGAGAGACCGACATGTCTTCATCGCTTGGTGTGACCGTGCCGCTGTCACCGGCTGCGCCTGCGGCCACCGTGCCGACCGCCGTGGTGCGGCACTGGCGACCTTCGCTGCAATGGCTCTGGGCCTGGCCCTTCCCGCTGGCCGTGCTGCTGCTGTGGCACCTGTCGTCGGTGCTGGGCTGGGCACCCGAGCAGGTGCTGCCGCCACCGGCCCAGGTGTTCCGCACCTTCGCCGACATGCTGGCCAGCGGCGAGATCTGGAGCAACCTGCAGATCAGCCTGGTGCGCGTCTTCACCGGCTTCGGCATCGGTCTGCTGGGCGGGCTGGCGCTGGGCTCGGTCATGGGGCTGTCGCCCACGGCGCGCGACTACCTGTACCCGCTGTTCAAGGCCTTCGCCCAGGTGCCGGTGATCGGCTGGCTGCCGCTGCTGATGCTGCTGGTGGGCATCGACGAGGCGCTCAAGTTCCTGCTCATCGCCAAGGCCACCCTGGTGCCGGTCACGCTCAACACCTGCCAGGGCATCCAGGGTGTGCCCAACCGCTTCATCGAGGTGGCCAAGGTCTATGGCTTCACGCGTTGGCAGATGCTGCGCAAGGTGGTGTTCCCGGCCGCCACCGCGCCCATCTGGAACGGTGTGCGCTACGGCCTGACCCACGCCTGGCTGGCGCTGGTGGTGGTGGAGCTGCTGGCCTCGTCCGAAGGCATCGGCTTCCTCATCGTCTACGGGCGCCAGCTGTTCCAGCTGGACGTGGTGCTGGCCTCGGTGCTGGCGGTGGGCATCGTGGGCCTGGCCATCGACAAGCTGCTGTCGCTGGCCGAGGCCTGGCTGCTGCGCTGGCGCAAGCCAGGCTTGTGAGCAAGGAGAACAACATGTCACGAACACGTTCTTTGACCGCCGTGCCGCCCGCCTTGCGCGGTTGGGTGTTGCCCGCGCTGATCCTGCTGTTCTGGTGGTGGGCCGTGGCCTCGGGCTGGTCCACCTCGCCGCTGCTGGTCTCGCCCGCCGCGGTGTGGGACCGGGCCGTGCAGCAGATCACCAGCGGCGAGCTGTGGACCGCGCTCTCGGCCAGCCTGTGGCGCAACGCCTGGGGCTTCCTGCTGGGCGCCAGCGCCGGGCTGGCGGTGGGCGTGCTGCTGGGCTGGTCGCGCTGGGCCGAGCGCCTGGTGGGGCCGTCCTTCCACACGCTCAAGCAGATCTCGCTGTTCGCCTGGATTCCGATGCTGTCGATGTGGTTCGGCCTGGGCGATGGCGCCAAGGTGGCCTTCATCGCCATGGCGGCCTTTTTTCCGATGGTGCTCAACACCTTCGAGGGCCTGCGCAGCGTGCCGCGCGAGTTCATCGAGGTGGGGCGCGTCTACGGCTTCGGCCTCTGGCAGCAGCTCACCCACGTGATCGCACCCTCGGCCGCGCCCTCGGTGTTCACCGGAGTGCAGCTGGCGCTGATCTACAGCTGGCTGGCCACGCTGGGCAGCGAGTACCTGATGGCCTCGGGCGCAGGCATCGGCAACACCCTGATCGATGGGCGCGAGCACTTCCAGATGGACCTGGTGCTGTTCGGCGTGGCCGTGATCGGCCTGGTGGGCTACGCCCTCAATGCACTCACGTCCGCGCTGGAACGCCGTCTGCTGGCCTGGCGCGACCGCACGGTCGCCCGTTACTGATTTTTCTGGAGAGACACACCATGGCACACGCCGGCACCCTGGACATCCGGGGCCTGAACAAGCAGTACGAGGTCAAGGGCCAGCCCCTGCCCGTGCTGCAGGACATTCACCTCACCATCGAACCGGGCGAATTCGTCAGCATCGTGGGCACCAGCGGCTGCGGCAAGTCCACGCTGCTGCGCCTGGTCATCGGCCTGGAAGAGGGTTACCAGGGCGAGATCCTGCTGGACGGTGCGCGCATCAAAGGCACGAACCTCAACCGCGGCATCGTGTTCCAGGAGCACCGCCTGTTCCCCTGGCTGACGGTGGAAAAGAACATCGCGCTGGGCCTGCTCAACTCGGAACTGACCGAAGGCCAGCGGCGCGCCGCCATCCGCGAGCACATCGAACTGGTGGGGCTCACCGGCTTCGAGAAGGCTTACCCGCACCAGCTCTCGGGCGGCATGTCGCAGCGTGTGGCGATTGCCCGCGCGCTGGTGAACCGGCCCGACATCCTGCTGCTGGACGAACCTTTCGGCGCGCTCGACGCCATGACCCGCGCCCACCTGCAGCAGGAACTGCACCGCATCTGGCAGACCGAGGGCATCACCATGATCCTGGTGACGCACGACGTGGAGGAGGCGGTCTACCTGGGCGACAAGGTGGTGGTGATGGAGCCGCGCCCGGGCCGCATCCGGCGCACCGTGCCGGTGCCGCTGGCCCATCCGCGCGACCGCGCGTCCTACGCCTTCACCACCGTCAAGGACAGCGTGCTGCGCGAGTTCGGCGAGCACAGCGCCGCCGACCTGGCCGAACCCCCTTTGAGAACCGAACACCCCGAAACCAGCACCTGGCAGTTCGCTGTCTGACCCTTTTCCGTTTCCCCAAGGACCATCATGAACAAGACCCCAACCGCCTCCCTCCAACGCCGGCACTTCGTGGCCGGTCTCGCCGCCGCCGGCCTGGCCGCGCCTTGGCTCGCGCGTGCACAGTCCGCGGCTGCCAAAGTGGTGCGCATCGGTTCGCCCGACCTCGGCACCGCCGGCAAGCCCTCGCCGGGGGGCGGCTCGCTGGCCATCGTGCAGGCCAACCGCTGGCTGGAAGAAGCGTTCGCCAAAGACGGCATCGAGGTGCAGTGGCACTTCTTCCGCGGCGCCGGCCCGGCGGTGGCCGAGGCGCTGGCGGCCAAACAGCTGGACATCGTCTCGCTGGGCGACCTGGCCTCGGTCATCCACAAGGCCCGTGGCCTGCCCACGCGCTTCATCGCCGCCACCGGCCGCGGCACCGACAGCTACCTGGCGACCGCACCGGGCTCGACCATCCAGTCGGTGGCGGACCTCAAAGGCAAGAAGGTCAGCGTGCTCAAGGGCACGGCCTACCAGCGCCCGTTCGACAACCTGCTGACCGCCGCTGGCCTGAGCGAGAAGGACGTCAGGCTCATCAACATGGACTGGCCCAGCTCCAAGGCCGCGGTGGTGGCCGGACAGATCGACGCCACCTTCGGCGGCCCGGACCTGTTCATCCTGCGCGAGAAGGGCGTGAACATCCTGCCGCTCACCCGTGGCAAGGGGGCGTCCTTCACCATCAGTTCCGGCCTGCTGGCCACCGAAGACTTCCTGGCGGGCAATGCCCCCGCGGCGCAGCGCGTGGTGAAGCAACTGGTGCGGGCGGCCGCCTGGGCCTCGCAGGAAGCCAACCGCGATGCGCTGATCAGGCTCTACGCCAGCAACAGCGGCAACCCCGAGCTGTCGTTCCGGGAGGAACTGGCGGGCGACCAGCTGGGGGTGCGCTATTCGCCGCTGCTCGACGAGGGCTTCATCGCCAACTACCAGACCGTGCTGAACGACGGCCTGCGCCTGGGCCTGATCCGCGGCGAGGGCTTCGATGTGAAGGCCTGGTTCCAGCCGCAGTTCGTGCAGCAGGCCGTCAAGGATCTGAAGCTGGAGAAGGCCTGGCGCGAGACCGATGCCGCAGGGAAAGCGAAGGGGACGGCATGAGCGAACGCCCCAAGCAGCCCAACATCGTCTTCATCCTTGCCGACGACCTCGGCTGGGCGGACCTGAGTGTCTACGGGCAGACCCATTACCAGACGCCCCACCTGGACGCGCTGGCGGCCGGCGGTGTGCGCTTCACCCAGGCCTACGCCAACTCGGCGGTGTGCTCGGCCACGCGCTTCGGCCTGATCACCGGGCGCTACCAGTACCGCCTGCGTGGCGGGCTGGAAGAGCCGCTGGTGCGCACCGCCCACCTGCACGGCCTGCCGACCGACCACCCCACGCTGCCTTCTCTGCTGCGGGACGCGGGCTACGAGACGGCATTGATCGGCAAGTGGCACCTGGGCAACCTGCCGCACTACGGCCCGCTCAAGAGCGGCTACAAGCGCTTCTTCGGCAACTACGGCGGCGCCATCGACTACTTCACCCACAAGCCCGGGGTCGGCGCGGCGGTGCCGCGCGACCTCTACGAAGGCGAGGTGCCGGTCGAACGCGTGGGTTACTACACGCAGCTGCTGGCCGACGAGGCCTCGTCCTGGATCGGCCAGCAGAGTGAGGACAAGCCGTTCTTCCTCTCGCTGCACTTCACCGCGCCGCACTGGCCCTGGGTCGGTCCGGAAGACGAACATGTCTCGCGCGACCTGACCGACCTCTTCCACTACGACGGCGGCAATCTGCACACCTACGCGAAGATGGTGCGCTCGCTCGACGCCGCAGTGGGGCAGGTGGTGCAGGCGCTCAAGGCCAAAGGCATCTTCGAGAACACCATCGTCATCTTCACCAGCGACAACGGCGGCGAGCGCTTCTCCAAGACCTGGCCCTTCACCGGGCAGAAGACCGAGCTGCTCGAAGGCGGCATCCGCGTGCCGACGCTGCTCTCCTGGCCCGCGCGCCTGAAACCGCAGGTGAGCGAGCAGGTCACCATCACCATGGACTGGCTGCCCACGCTGCTCTCGGCCGCGGGCACGGCGCCGCACCCCGACCACCCCAGCGACGGCGAGAACATCCTGCCGGTGCTGCAAGGCCAGGCGCCGGTGCACGAACGCCGCCTGTTCTGGCGTTACAAGGCACAACGCCAGCGCGCCGCGCGCGAGGGCCGCTTCAAGTACCTGCGCATCAACGACAACGAATTCCTGTTCGACGTTGAAAACGACACGCTGGAGCGCGCCAACCTCAAGGACCAACACCCCGCCGTGTTCGCCCGCCTGCGCCAGGCCTGGGAAGACTGGAACGCGCAGTTCCTGCCGATCACCGACGAGGTGTTCACGCACGGCGTGACGCCTGACATCCAAGCCGACCGCTACGCGCCCGAGCGTGCGACGAGGGGGTGTGAGCGACGGCTTTAGACGAAAAGCTAATAAACAAACTACGACTCAGTCGTTTGGGTTTTGAGGCGCGCTGACCAGAATCACTGCATGTCTTCTCCCACCGTCGTCATCGTCCCTGGCTGGCGCAACTCCGGCCCCGGCCACTGGCAGAGCCTGTGGGCCGCACGCCTGCCCCAGGTGCTGCGCGTCGAGCAGGACGACTGGCTCAGCCCGCTCAAACGGCCCTGGGTGCAGCAGATCGCGCGCACCATCGAGCAGGCGCCGGGCGAGGTGGTCATCGCCGCGCACAGCCTGGGCTGCATCGCCACCACCCACCTGCCCGACGCCGCCAAGGCGCGCATCCGCGCGGCCCTGCTGGTGGCGCCGGCCGACCCCGAGCGGCGCGGCGTGCTGGCCGATTTCGCGCCCGTGCCCTACCAGCGGCTGCCGTTCCCCAGCATCGTCGTGGCCAGCAGCAACGACCCGTACTGCCCGGTCCGGCTGGCAGGCGCCTATGCCCGTGCCTGGGGCAGCGAGTTCATGCGTCTGAACGACGCAGGCCACATCAATGTGGAGTCCGGGCATGGGGAGTGGCCGCTGGGCCTGGCGCTGCTGCAAGCGCTGGGCGCGGAGATCACGCCGTCGCAACCGCTCCCGCTGGCAGCCTGATCTTTATTTCCAATTCGAATAAGAAAACAAAAACAAAGTCGTTTGATTTAGAACGACATGGTTTCAGAATGCCATGCATTCCTTCTATCGGAGCCCGATTCCCATGAAAAACACCTTCAAGCTCGCCCTCGGCGCCATCGCTTTCGCCGCCGCCTCCGCCGCTTCCGCCCAGACCACGCTGCTCAACGTGTCCTACGACGTGGCGCGCGAGTTCTACAAGGACCTGAACACCGCCTTCGTGGCGAACTACAAAAAGGCCACCGGCAAGGACATCAAGGTCGACCAGTCGCACGCCGGGTCCAGCGCCCAGGCCCGTGCCGTGGCCGACGGTCTGGAGGCCGACGTGGTGACCTTCAACACCACCACCGACGTCGATTTCCTGGCCGAGAAGGGCGTGGTCGCCAAGGACTGGCGCCAGAAATTCCCCAACGGCGCAGCGCCCACCACCTCGACCATGCTGTTCCTGGTGCGCCAGGGCAACCCCAAGGGCATCAAGGACTGGGACGACCTGATCAAGCCTGGCGTGCAGGTGGTGGTGGTCAATCCCAAGACCGGTGGCAATGGCCGCATGGCCTACCTGGCCGCCTGGGGCCAGGTGCGTGCCAAGGGCGGCACCGACGCGCAGGCCGCCGAGTTCGTGAGCAAGCTCTACAAGAACGTGCCGGTGCTGGCGCGTGGCGGCCGCGACGCGACGGGCATCTTCCTGCAGCGCAACATCGGCGACGTGCTGGTGACGTTTGAATCCGAGGTGGTGTCGGTGGACAACGAGTTCGGCAAGGGCAAGGTCGATGCGATCCACCCCAGCGCGTCCATCGTGGCCGAGAACCCGGTGGCCATCGTCGAACGCACGGTCGCCAAGAAGGGCACCGCCGCCGACGCCAAGGCCTACCTCGACTTCCTGTACTCGCCCGAAGGCCAGGAGATCGCCGCCAAGCACAACATCCGCCCGCGCAACGAGGCGGTGCTGAAGAAATACGCCGCCGCGTTCAAGCCGATCAAGTTCTTCACCGTCGAGCAGTACTTCGGCTCGCTGGGTGAGGCGCAGAAAGTGCACTTCAACGACGGCGGCCAGTTCGACAAGCTGTACACCGCGGGCAAGTAAGCCATGTCCGGACACGCTGTTTCGCTGCCGGGCACCGCGCCGGCGGCCGGGGGCGGTGCGCGCCGCAGCGGCGCGCGCGTGCTGCCGGGCTTCAACCTCACGCTGGGCATCACGGTGCTGTACCTGAGCCTGATCGTGCTGATCCCGCTCTCGGCGCTGGTGTTCAAGACCTTCACCCTGACCTGGCCGCAGTTCTGGGAGGCGGTCACCTCGCCGCGCGTGCTGGCGTCCTACCGCCTGACTTTCGGTGCCTCGTTCATCGCGGCCTGTGTGAACGTGGTGTTCGGCTTGCTGGTGGCCTGGGTGCTGGTGCGCTACCCGTTCCCGGGCAAGAAGATCGTGGATGCGCTGGTGGACCTGCCGTTCGCGCTGCCCACCGCCGTGGCCGGCATTTCGCTGACTGCGCTGCTGGCCGGCAACGGCTGGATCGGCCAGTACTTCGAGCCGCATGGCATCCAGCTCGCCTTCAACCCCAACGGCGTGGTGATCGCGCTGATCTTCATCGGCCTGCCCTTCGTGGTGCGCACGGTGCAGCCGGTGCTGGAAGACGCCGAGAAGGAACTGGAAGAAGCAGCCACCTGCCTGGGCGCCACGCGCTGGCAGACCTTCAGCCGCGTGATCTTCCCCAGCATCGCGCCCGCGCTGCTGACCGGCTTTGCCATGGCCTTCGCGCGCGCCGTGGGTGAGTACGGCTCGGTCATCTTCATTGCCGGCAACATGCCCATGGTCTCCGAGATCACGCCGCTGATCATCATCGGCAAGCTGGAGCAGTACGACTACGCCGGTGCCACCGCGGTGGCCACGGTGATGCTGGTGATCTCCTTCATCCTGCTGCTGGTCATCAACGGCCTGCAGGGCTGGCAGCGCAAGCGCTCCGCGGGGAATTCGCAATGAGTGGCCAGAACAACATCCGCAGCGCCCAGCGCGGCACCACCGAAGCGCCATGGGTTCGCTACCTGCTCACCGGCATCGCGCTGGTCTTCATGTTCCTCTTTCTCGTGCTGCCGCTGGCGGCGGTGTTCACCGAAGCTTTGCGCAAGGGCTGGGACGCCTACTGGGAAGCGCTCAAGGAACCCGACGCCTGGGCGGCCATCCGCCTCACGCTGCTGACCGCCGCCGTGGCCGTGCCACTGAACCTGGCGTTCGGCATCGCGGCCGCCTGGGCGATTGCCAAGTACGAGTTCCGTGGCAAGTCCTTCCTCACCACGCTGATCGACCTGCCGTTCTCGGTCTCGCCCGTGGTGGCCGGCCTGATCTACGTGCTGGTGTTCGGCGCGCAGGGCTGGCTCGGCCCCTGGCTGATGGAGCACGACATCAAGATCGTGTTCGCCGTGCCCGGCATCATCCTGGCCACCATCTTCGTCACCTTCCCCTTCATCGCGCGCGAGCTGATCCCGCTGATGCAGGCCCAGGGCAACGATGAGGAGCAGGCCGCCATCGTGCTGGGCGCCACCGGCTGGCAGACCTTCTGGTACGTGACCCTGCCCAACATCAAGTGGGGCCTGATCTACGGCGTGATCCTGTGCAACGCGCGCGCCATGGGCGAGTTCGGCGCGGTGTCGGTGGTCTCCGGCCACATCCGCGGCCAGACCAACACCATGCCGCTGCACATCGAGGTGCTCTACAACGAGTACCAGTCCGTCGCGGCGTTTGCCGTGGCCTCGCTGCTGGCGCTGCTGGCCCTGGTCACGCTGGTGATCAAGAGCGTGGTCGAGTGGCGCCACGAACGCGAGCTGAAGGCCTCTGCCGAACTGCCGCCCGAGAACCCTAACGCACGGCCCGCGCCGGCCCCCGTGGCCGCCGCCTGAACCGAACGAGGACGAAACCATGAGCATCCAGATCCGCGACGTCAACAAGCACTTCGGCAACTTCCATGCGCTGAAGAACGTCAACCTCGACATCGACTCCGGCGAGCTGCTGGCCCTGCTGGGCCCCTCGGGCTGCGGCAAGACCACGCTGCTGCGCATCATCGCCGGCCTGGAGACGCCGGATACCGGCAGCATCCACTTCAGCGGCGAGGACACCACCGACGTGCACGTGCGCGAGCGCAACGTGGGCTTCGTGTTCCAGCACTACGCGCTGTTCCGCCACATGACGGTGTTCGAGAACGTGGCCTTCGGCCTGCGCGTCAAGCCGCGCGGTGAGCGCCCCAGCGAGGCGCAGATCAAGCAGAAGGTGACCGACCTGCTCAAGCTGGTGCAGCTCGACTGGATCGCCGACCGCTACCCCTCGCAGCTCTCGGGCGGCCAACGCCAGCGCATCGCGCTCGCCCGCGCGCTCGCGGTCGAGCCCAAGGTGCTGCTGCTGGACGAGCCCTTCGGCGCGCTGGACGCCAAGGTGCGCAAAGAGTTGAGAAGGTGGCTGCGCCGCCTGCACGACGAGCTGCACGTCACCAGCATCTTCGTCACGCACGACCAGGAAGAGGCGCTGGAAGTGGCCGACCGCGTGGTGCTGATGAACCAGGGCGTGGTCGAGCAGGTCGGTTCGCCGCAGGACGTGTGGGACCACCCGGCCAGCCCGTTTGTCTACGGCTTCCTGGGCGACGTGAACCTGTTCCATGGCCGCGCGCACGAGGGCCTGCTGCACCTGGACGGCGTGGCCATCCAGACGCCCGAACACGCCGGCGCCCAGAACGCCCAGGCCTTCGCCTACGTGCGCCCGCACGACCTGGACGTGCACCGCTACCAGGCCGGTGGCGAGGTCGATGCCGCGGGGCGCCCGCATGGCATCGTGGCCCGGCTCGACCGCGCCATCGTGGTCGGCCCCATCGCGCGGCTCGAACTCATGCCGGTGGACGCCGCGCCGCGCGACGGCCACGACCCGCTGATCGAGGCGCAGATTCCGGCGCAGCAGTTCCGCGAGCTGGGCTTCCAGGAAGGCGAGACCCTGGTGGTCTCGCCGCGCAAGGCGCGCGTGTTCCTTCAGCCGACGGCCTGAGGGCCGGGGCCTCAGGCCCTTTGCAGTTCGACGGTGACGTGCACGATTTCTTCGTGCACCGACAGCCACTGGCGCACGGCATCGGCGGTCAGCGCCGGGTCGTGCGTGACCAGGGTCAGGGCGCAGGCCCAGGCGCCGCGGCCCACGCGCCAGACGTGCAGGTCGGTCAGGCGCAGGCCGTGGGCGGCCGCGTGTTCGGTGATCACCTCGCGGATCTCGCCCACCACCGGGTGGTCCATCTCGCGGTCCAGCAGCACCTTGCCGGTCTCGGCGATCAGACCCCTGGCCCACAGCGCCACCAGCACCGCGCCCACCACGCCCATCACCGGGTCCAGCCAGCTCCAGCCCAGCCACCAGCCCCCGGCCAGCGCCAGGATGGCCAGCACCGAGGTGGCCGCGTCCGCGATCACGTGCAGGTAGGCGGCGCGCAGGTTCAGGTCTTCGTGGTGGCCGGGGCCGTCGTGGTCCTCGTGGTGTCCGTGCGAGTGGTCGTGGCCATGGTCATGGCCGTGGTGCGCATCGCCGAGGATGAAGGCGCTGGCCAGGTTCACCACCAGCCCCAGCACGCCCACCGCCATCGCCTCGGCGTAGCGGATCGGCTGCGGGTCCAGCAGGCGCTCGACCGAGCCCACCACCATCAGCGCCGCCACACCCAGCAGGAAGAGCGCGCTCGAAAACCCGGCCAGCACCTCGATCTTCCAGGTGCCAAAGGCAAAGCGCGGGTCGGCCGCCAGGCGCCGCGCCATGGCGTAGGCCAGGGCCGAGAGGCCGATGGCCACCGCGTGCGAACTCATGTGCCAGCCGTCGGCCAGCAGCGCCATGGAGTTGAACCACCAGCCGGCGGTGATCTCCACCACCATGGTGCCCAGCGTGAGCCACATCACCAGGCGCGTGCCGCGCTCGGCGGCGGGGTTGCCGCTGTCGAAGGCGTGGCCGTGCGAGCAGTGGGGCGGGCGGGTGGCGGGCGTGGGCAGCGTGTTCATGGCGCGGTCGTGCGGGCGGTGCGGCGATTGTCCCGCACGCGGCCCGCGCGACGGCCGCCTCAGACCAGCTGCGCGCTGAGCATCTGCACCTGCTGGCGCAGTTCGGCGTTCTCGGCTTCGAGTTGCGCGACGCGCTGGCGCAGGGCGCTCACCTCGTCGCTGGCGGGGGCCGCTTCGGGGGCCGCGTCGCTGGAGGCTTCGGCGCTCTCATCGCGCGGCTTGCGGCGCGACTCGCGCACGCGCTTGGCGGCCTGCTTCAGCTCGTCCTTGCCGGCGGCCGCGGCGGCGCGCTGTTCTTCCTCCGGCAGGGTGGCGACCACGGCGGCGGCGTTGAGCGAAATGTCACCGGCCCGCACGGCGGCCACCACCTCGGGCGCGGCCTGCTTCTGGATCTTTTCGATCATGCCGACCTGCGAGGCGCTCAGGCGCGCGGCGCGCGCGATGTCCTCGCGGCTCTGCAGGGGCTTGGGTTCGAGAACCGCGGCCATCGCGGCGGCGGGCGCCTCGCCTTCCCAGGGGGCGTCGCCCGTGGGCGCTTCGGGCACCGGCCCGGCGTTCTGGTCCGCCTCGGCCTTGGCGCGCGAGCGCCGCTCGGCCACGATCTCGCGCTTGCGCAGCGCCAGCACACCGCGCTGGAAGTCCGACAGGCTGCGCCGCCCCAGGTGCTGGTCGATCATCCACAGGTGCACGTCTTCCATCGACTGGAAGCGCGGGTTCTGCACGGTCTGGAACGGCAGGCCGTGCTTGGTGCAGATGCCGTAGCGGTTGTGGCCATCCACGAGGATGTCGCCCCACAGCACCAGCGCATCGCGGCAGCCCTCGGCCAGCAGGCTGCGCTCCAGCGCGTCGTGTTCGTCGGGCGTCAGGGGTTCGATATAGGCCTTGAGTTCTTCCAGGACGACGATGTTCACGGTGCGCGCTCCCTCGGGCAAAAGGGCGCGATTGTAGAGAAGCGCCGAAGCCGTCTGTCGCCTCAGAACCCCACGGCCGCACCGTCGCGCCGCGGGTCGCTGGCGGCCACGTAGCCTTCGCTGCCCGGGTCGCCCATTCGCCAGATGAACTGGCCCGCGCCGAAGTCCTGGTAGGGGTCGTCGATCAGCCGGGTCTGGTGACCCAGGTCGTGCAGGCCCTGCACGGTGGCCCGGTCCATGGCCGATTCGACGTTGATGTGCAGCCCCGCGTCGAAGCGCCAGCGCGGCGCGTCGCACGCGGCCTGCAGGCCCTGGCCGTGGTCCAGCAGGCGCACCAGGGTCTGCATGTGGCCCTGCGGCTGCATGTTGGCGCCCATCACGCCGTAGCTCATCACCGGCTGGCCGTCTTTGGTGAGGAAGGCCGGGATGATGGTGTGGAAGGGCCGCTTGCCCGGCGCCACCAGGTTGGCCGTGTTGCGGCCCGGGCCGGTGTTCAGGTTGAAGCCGTGGCCGCGGTTCTGCAGGCTGATGCCGAAGGTCGGCTCCACCGCGCCGGAGCCGAAGCCCATGTAGTTGCTCTGGATGAAGCTGACCATCATCCCGCGCTCGTCCGCCGCGGTCAGGTACACCGTGCCGCCCCTGGCCGGGTTGCCGGCGCCGAAGTCCTGCGCCCGGTGCATGTCGATCAGCGCGGCGCGCTGTTTCAGGTAGGTGGGGTCCAGCATCTGCGCGGGGCTCAGGTCCATCGCGCCCGGCTCGGCCACGTAGCGGTAGACGTCGGCAAAGGCCAGCTTCATCGCCTCGATCTGCAGGTGCTGCGCGGCCACGCTGTCCACCTTCAGGGCCGCCACGTCGAAGTTCGAGAGGATGCCCAGCGCAATCAGCGCCGCAATGCCCTGGCCGTTGGGCGGAATCTCGTGCAGCGTGTACCCGCGGTAGTCCTGCGCGATGGGCGTCACCCACTCGGGCCGGTAGGCCGCCAGGTCGGCCTCGGTCAGCGCGCCGCCGTGTTGGGCGGCAAAGCGCGCCAGCGCCTGCGCGACGGGGCCGCGGTAGAACGCCTCGCCTTTGGATTCGGCAATCGCGCGCAGGCCCTGGGCCGCGGCCGGAAAACGGAACAGCTCGCCCACCCGCGGCGCGCGGCCCCAGGGCAGGAAGGCCTGCGCGAAGCCCGGCAGCGACTGCAGCTCGGGCGTGGCCGCGGCCCACTTCTGCTGCACCACCACCGGCACCGCATAACCGCGCTCGGCCAGCTCGATGGCGGGTGCCATCAGGTCGGCAAAGGGCAGCTTGCCGAAGCGCTCGCTCAGCGCCACCCAGCCCGCCACTGCGCCAGGCACGGTCACCGAATCCAGCCCGCGCTTGGGCGGCGTCAGCGCATCGGCGCCGTACTTGCCGTGGAAGTAGCCGGGCGTCCAGGCCTGGGGCGCGGTGCCGCTGGCGTTCAGGCCGTGCAGCTGCTGCCCGTCCCAGAGGATGCAGAAGGCGTCCGAGCCCAGGCCGTTGCTCACCGGCTCGGTGATGGTCAGCGCCGCCGCCGCGGCAATGGCCGCGTCCACCGCGTTGCCGCCGGCCAGCAGCATGCGCAGCCCGGCCTGCGCGGCCAGCGGGTGCGAGGTGCTGACGACGTTGCGCGCGAACAGCGGCAGGCGGGTGCTGGCGTAGGGGTTGGGGGTGTGCAGGTTCATGGCGGGGCTCCGGCAAACAGAGGGGCCATTGTGGGGCGCGCGGTGGTTGGTGCTGTGTCGCGGGGGATCAGTCGCCTGGTGGGCAACCACATGGCCACTGCGCGAGGCGCGGCCTGTCGAGCTTGGTTTATTCGTGCATGAAACGGTGGGGCCGAATGGCCTGCAGGCTGCTGTGCAGGTCCGAACAGGTGGCGCTTTGCAGCGGGTGCGGTAGTTCGCATCCAAACCCCACTGACTTCTCAACGATGGTTCGCTGCCATTCACTCTTCATATCAACAGTTGATCGAGACTGCTTCAAAACGTACCGCAGCTATTCCTGAGGTACTTTGCAGCCTTGAATCTCATTTCACTCGCTGCGCCGCAGCCGAGGAAACAATCGCTCGGCATTGCCGCGGTGGATGGCGTGGCGCTGGGCATCCGTCACGGGGTAGCCGTCCAGCAACGCCGCGAAGTGCAGGCTGCGCTCTTTGGGCGCAAAAGGCCAGTCGCTGCCAAAAGTGATCTGGCCGGGGTCGGCGAAGGCCAGCAGCGACGGCAGCGCATATGGGCTGCTGGAGAGTGCGGTGTCGAACCAAAAGCGGCGCAGCCGCGCGATACCGGCCTCGTTCGATCCGTCGGGTGAACAGATCCTCGCCACGCGCTCCGCCGCATACGGCAAAAAGCCGCCCGCATGTGAGAGCACGATCTTCATGTTCGGGTAGCGCTCCAGCACGCCCGACTGAGCCAGATGAATGGCGGCGCGCGTGGTGTCGAGCAGGAAATCGGCAGCGAAGGGCGGGATGCCGGGCACCTCGGGCGCCTGCAGTTCAGAGGGATGCACGAACACCACCGTGCCGCGTCGGCCCAACTCATCCATCAACGGTTCCCACACCGGGTCACCCAGGTAGGTGCCGCGCACGCTGGCCAGCAGCATCACGCCATCGGCGCCCAGCACGTCCAGAGCGTGACGCGCCTCGGCAATGGCACCGGCCACGTCGGGCAGCGGCAGCACAGCGAAGAGGCCGAAGCGACCCGGCGGGTGGCCGCGCACCACCGATGACATGAATTCGTTGACCTCGCGCGCCTTCTCGCGCGCCTCGCCGTCGTCGCCCAGGTGCACCCCCGGGGTGGAGATGGACAGGATGCCGGTGGCAATCGAAGCCGCAGCCATCAGTTCCAGCGCGCCTTCGGCGCTCCATTCGGGCAGCAGACGGCCACCTGCGGCCTGAATACCGTGGCGCTGCAGCCAGGCAGCGTAGAACGGCGGGACGACGTGGTGGTGGGTGTCGATCCGTGTCGGGGCCATGGTCATTCGCGCTCGATCTTGGCCGCTTGCACGACCTTGGCCCACTTGGCACGTTCTTCCTTGATAAAGCCGTCCAGAGCGGCTGTCGTGCCACCCAGCTCGAAGGTGCCCAGGGTGCGAAGCTTCGCCACGATCTCGGGTCGGGCAAGCACCGTGTTGGTGTCCTTGGCCACACGCTCGACGATGGCGGCCGGCATGCCGGCGGGCGCCATGAACGCCATCCAGCCCTGCATGACCAGATCGACCCCCTGCTCCTTGGCCGTGGGCACCTCTTCATGCCCGGGAATGCGCCGTGCTGTGGTGACTGCGATCGGTCGCAGGCGTGCATCGGCTGCTCCGATCAATGGCGCCATCGGCGGCACGGCGTCGATGTAGACCTCGGTGCGGCCAGCGATGGTGTCTGTCGCGGCCTGCTGGCTACCCTTGTAGGGGATGTTCAGCATGTCGATTTGCGCCACCTGATTGAGGGTCTCGCCCACCAGATGGGGAATGTTCTTGGCCCCAGAGGTGGCGAACGACACCTTGCCGGGACGGGCTTTTGCGTAAGTCACCAACTCCTTGAGATCCTTGACCGGCACGGCAGGATTCACGGCCACCATCATCGGGTTCACGCCCACGCGCACCACCGGGTCAAAGTCCTTGTCCGCGTCGAAGCCCGGTGCCTTGAACAGGAACTGGTTCATCACCACGGGCGTGGCATGCGCGAACCACAGCGTGTAGCCGTCGGGCGCAGAGCGGGCTGCGGTCTGGGCGCCAATGTTGCCGCCAGCGCCTGGGCGGTTGTCGACGACCACACCCTTGCCCCACATCGCGCCGAGCTGTTCGCCAATCAGGCGGGCAATGATGTCCGGCGCGCTGCCGGGCGCCGCGCTCACGACTATCCTCACCGGTTTGTCGGGCCATGCCTGTGCGTGAGCCGACCATGGCAGGACAGCCGAAAAAGACAGGGTGGTGGCAGCCAGCGTGTGGACGAGGCGGCGGCGGTTCATGGGCATTTCAGTCTCCAGTGGGTCCGCTCGATGTGGCGGTCTGGGTGCAAGACTAGGGCGACCCCCATGTTCTGAAAAGCGGATAACACCAATAATCAAATTCGGCCTCATGGATATCAAGTCGGTCGATCTCAATCTGCTGCCCGTTCTAGACGCGCTGCTGCGCCACCGCAGCGTGACGCTGGCTGCGCGCGAGCTGGACATGAGCCAGTCGGCGGTGAGCACCGCGCTGGGTCGGCTGCGCGACACGCTGGGTGACCAGATGTTCGTGCGCACCGGACGCGGCATGTTGCCCACGCCACGCGCCAGCCAACTGGCCGAACCAGTGGCGGCCATCCTCGACAGGCTGCGCGACGAGGTGCTGTCGGCCAGCGGCTTTGTGGCGGCTGATTCCGAGCGGACCTTCACCCTGGGCCTGTCGGACGTGGGCAGCTATGTGCTCTGGCCGCGCATTGTCAGTGCCGTCGCGCAGCAAGCGCCTTCGGTTCGCCTGCGCATGCGGGTGGTGACGCAGCCGTTAATTGCCAGCGCGCTGGAGAGTGCAGAGATCGACGTGGCGCTGGGTGCTTACCCCGATCTGCCGGACACGCTGTACCAACGCCGCCTGTTCGAACGCAAGTATGTGGCCATGGTCCGTATCGGCCACCCGCTGGCCGGCAAACGGTTGAGCGTCCAGGCCTTCGCGCGCTGCCCGCAGGCGGTAGTGCGGCTGGCCTCGGGCATTCAGGACCGGATTGACGAGACCCTGGCACAGCAAGGACTGACACGTGAGCGGGTGCTGGAGATGCCTTCGTACCTGATGCTGCCACCGCTGCTGGACGCGGGCGACCACCTCGCGGTGATCCCTGGGCAACTGGCAGACGCTTTTGCACGTCATGGCCAATTCAAGCTGCTGAAGCTTCCGTTCGACTTGCCCGCCAGCGTGATCCGCATGCACTGGCACAAGCGATTTCACGAGGACGCGGGCAATGTCTGGCTGCGTGGTGTGATCAGCAGCAACTTCGCCTAATGAGAGGTCGCGCCGTCGATACCAGCGCTGGGCTATACGGTCCGAGCGCATTTTGAGCGGCAGGCTCAGGTGGTCGATCGGCTATTCGAGCCTCTGCTCAGTGAATGACTGCTTGTGACGGCTCGCAGACCTGAGTTCCTCAAGTCCAAGGACTGCACCCAGCCTTCAACGGTCGTGCATTGCTCCCAGGTCGTCCAGCACCTGTAGCCGATCACGGAAGAAGCGCACAAACGCCCGAACGGGCTGTGTGTCTCGCCAGACGACCGAGTCATCAACACCCCGGCACTTCCCAGACCCGATCACCACCCACCGCATAAAAGCGCCGATCTGGCGCCGCGGGCAGCGCATGCCCACCAGTGAACGCACCAAACGCCGGCAGCACCGCCTGACCCGGTTCGCTCACGAAGCAGGGCAGGCGCAGTGCGTCGCGCGCGCGGCCGCTCAGGTGGATCACCGGGTGCAGGTGGCCGGCCAGGATGAAGTGGGTCGGGTGGCGGTCGCCGTCCGGTCGCGGGTGGTGGCAGCAGGCGAAGGGGCCGAGCAGCCAGGGCTCGTCCACCACCTCGATGCCGGCCTCGGGCGGCGGGTCGCCGGCGCGGTCGTCGTGGTTGCCGCGCACCAGGGTCATCGCCACGCCGCTGTGCCGCGCGCGCCAGTCGCCCAGCGCTTGCAGCACCGCCGGCGTGCGGCCCGACGCGGCGTGCAGGAAGTCGCCCAGGCACACCAGGCGCTGCGGTCGGTGTTGCTCAATCAGTGCGTCCAGCCGCGCCAGGTTGTCGCGCGTGGTGCCGCCGGGCACGGGCTGGCCCAGCGCGCGGTAGCTGGCGGCCTTGCCCAGGTGCAGGTCGGCAATGAACAGGGTCTGCCCCGCCGGCCACCAGATGGCGTGCGCGGGCAGCAGGTGCAGCACCTCACCGGCCCAGTGGACGGTGGCGTGCGGGCTCATGCGTAGTCGTACGTGCCACCTTTTTCCAGCGCGGTCTTGTAAGCCGGGCGCGCGTGGATCTTTTTCAGCCAGGCCATGGTGGCGGGGCGCGAGGGGCCGAGGCCGGCGCGCGAGACGGCGGCTTCGAGCGGGAAGCTCATCATGATGTCGGCGGCGGTCATGGCTTTGCCGGCGAACCAGGGGCGCGAGGCCAGCACCTGCTCCACATAGTCCAGGTGCACGTCCACCATGGGCTGCACCTTCTTGACCGCGATGCCGCCGATCAGCGGCACCTTGCTCATGGCCAGCATCAGCAGCAGATTGGGCATGAGCGAGCCTTCGGCGTAGTGCATGAACTGGCGGTACTGCAGCAGGCCTTCGCCCTGGTTGGCCGGGCCCAGCTTGCCGGTCTTGTCCACCAGGTATTCGCAGATGGCGCCGGTCTCCACCAGCTTGAGCTTGCCGTCTTCGAGCACCGGCGACTTGCCCAGCGGGTGCACCTTTTTCAGCTCGGGCGGCGCCAGCATGGTCGCCTTGTCGCGTTCGTAGAAGCGGATCTCGTAGGGCAGCTCCAGCTCTTCGAGCATCCACAGCAGGCGCTGCGAGCGTGAGTTGTTCAGGTGGTGGACGATGAGGCTCATGGTGAGAACGGTCCTTTGCGACGGGGCCTGTGCAGGGGCGGGTGGACCCGCATTGTGCGGGCTCTCTCGCCTCCTTGCTGCCGCCTCAGCCGCCGCTGCGCAGCAGCATGGCCGGGCTCAGGCGCATCTGCGACAGCAGGTAGCGCGCGCCCAGGGCCATGCTCAGGCCGCTGACGGCCAGCGCGGTCACGCCGCCGCTCCAGTACAGGCCGGCCGGGCTCATGTCCAGCCGCCACAGCAGCAGGCCGGTGGCCAGGGCGCTGCCGGCCAGCAGGGCGAAGCCGGCGGTGACGCTGGCCAGCAGCACGTATTCCCACACCAGCACGCCGCGCAGCAGCGAGTGGCGCGCGCCCAGCGCGTGCATCACCGTGGCGTCGTACAGCTGGCGGCTGCGGCTGGTGGCGACCACGCTGGCCAGCACCAGCAGGCTGGCCGCCAGGCACACGCCGGCCACCACGCTCAGGCCGCCGCTGGCGCGGCCCATCAGCGCGCGGGTTTCGCGCAGCATGGACTCGGTGCGCGCGGTGGCGATGTTGGGCGCGGCAGCGGCCAGGCGGTCCTGCGCGTCCAGGGTCTGCTCGGCCGGCATCCAGGCCGCGCCCACGTGGCGGGTGATGAAGGGGTCGAGCACGCCGTCGCTGAAGATGGCTTCGAGCCACAGGCGCGACTGCATGCGGCGCTGGCTGTAGATGGCGGCCAGCTGCGCCTCCACCGGCTGGCCCAGGATCTCGAAGCGCAGGCGGTCGCCGACCTGCAGGCCCAGCTCGTCGGCCTCGCGGTCTTCCATCGCCACCAGCGGCTCGCCGCGGTGGTTGGCCGGCCACCAGGCGCCGCGGTCGATCACCACGTCGTCGAAGTTGCCGCTGCGGTCGCTGAGCTTGTGTTCGTCGCGCGATTCGCGGTCGCGTTCGGTGTCGCCGCTCTCGCGCAGCGCCGCGCCGTTGACGGCCACCAGGCGGCCCAGCACCAGCGGCGCGGTCTTCATGTCCTGCAGGCCGGGCGAGGCCTGCAGCGTCTCGCGCAGCAGCGGGATCTGGTCGGTCTGCACGTCGTAGAACACCAGGGCCGGCGCCTGTGCGGGCACGGTGTCGTTCACGGTGCGCAGCAGGGTGACGACCACCAGGGTGCAGGCCACCAGCAGGGTGAGCGCCGAACCCAGCGAGAGCAGGGCGGTGCGCAGCGGCGACTGCGGCTGCTGCAGGCCGGCCAGGGCCAGTTGCAGCGGCAGGGGCAATGCGCGGTGGTGTTGCAGGCGCGCGGCGAGGCGCCGCAGGCCGCGCGTGGCCATGTCGAGCACCCCCAGCACGGCGGCGGTGGCGGCCACGAAGGCCAGGCCGAAGCGCGGGTCGGGCAGGGTGGCGACCAGCAGCGCCAGCGTCAGCACGGCAGCGCCCGCGGTGGCCCGGCGCGCCCAGCGCGGCACGGTCAGCGTGGCGCCCTCGGTGCCACGGAACAGCACGGCCGGCGACACCGACAGCGCCCGCCCCAGCGCCGGTAGCGAAAACGCCAGCGCCGTCAGCACGCCGAACAGCAGGGCCATCAGCGCCGGCTGCCACAGGCCGGCCAGCAAAAAGCTCACCGGCAGCTTGTCCGCTGCCAGCTGCGCGCCGGCCAGCGCCAGCCCCAGGCCCAGCGCCACGCCCACCGCGCTGGCCAGCAGCGCGAGCAGCCCGATCTGCAGCAGCACGAAGGCCGCCAGCCGCCGGTCGCGCAGGCCCAACGCGCGCAGCGTGGCCAGGCCGGTGAGCTTGCCCTGCAGGTAGGCCTGCACGCTGTTGAACACGCCCAGACCGCCGATGAACAGGGCCGAGAAGCCGATCAGCAGCAGGCCCGAGCCGATCTGGCCCAGCACCTCGGCCATGCGGTCGCTGCGCTCATCGAAGCTGCGCACCTCGGCGTCCAGCGCCGGGAAGGCGGCGAGGAAGGCGTCGCGCCAGGTGGGGGCGGCGTCGGGCGTGCGCACGCGGTAGCGGTATTCGACGCGGCTGAGCGGTTGCACCAGGCCGGTGGCCATCAGCGCGCCCTCGGCCACCAGCACCGGGGCGGCGCCCCAGTCGGCGCGCAGGCTGCGGTCGGGCTGGCGCACCACCAGCGCGCGCACGGTGAGCGGCAGATCGCCGATGTCAATGCGGTCGCCGGTCTTGAGGCCCAGGCGCGTGGCAAGCGAGGCGTCGATGGCCGCGCCCCAGCGGCCGTCGCGTTGCGCCAGGGTGTCGGCCAGCGCGCCGGCCGGCTGCAGCGCCACCGTGCCATAGAGCGGGTAGGCGGTGTCGGCGCTGAGCAGTTCGATGAGCTGGGCGCGGCCGGCCTCGGTGCGCAGCATGGTGCGCAGCTCGATCACGCGCGAAACGGTGCCGCGCGCCTGCATCCAGGCCAGTGCGTCGGCCGGCAGCGGCGTGGGCGATTCCACCTCCACGTCGCCGCCAAACAGCAGGCGCGCGTCGTGCCGCAGCGCGTCGGCCACCTGGCGGTAGAGGCCACCGCCCGCGGCCACCAGCGACACGCCCAGCACCAGGCAGGCGACGAAGATCCACAGCCGCCGGCCGCTGGCGCGCAGGTCGCGCCAGGCCAGGTCAAGCAGGAAGGGCATGGGCACTCTCCGGCTGGCGGGTCACAGGCGTTTCATGCAACTGCCCGTCGTGCAGGCGCAGCACGCGGTCGCAGCGGGCGGCGAAGTCCAGGTCGTGCGTCACCAGCACGAGCGTCGTGCCCAGCTCGCGGTTGAGGCTGAACAGCAACTCGCGCACCGACTCAGCGGTCTGGTCGTCGAGGTTGCCGGTGGGTTCGTCGGCCAGCAGCAGCTGCGGGCGGTGCACCAGCGCCCGGGCAATGGCCACGCGTTGTTGCTCGCCGCCGGAGAGTTGCGAAGGCCGGTGGTGCAGGCGGTCGCCCAGGCCGACGCGGCGCAGCATGTCGGCCGCGGTCTCGCGCGCGCCGCTGGCCCCCGCCATCTGCAGCGGCAGGGCGGCGTTGTCCAGCGCGCTCAGGCTGGGCAGCAGGTGGAAGCTCTGGAACACGATGCCGATGCGCTCGCGCCGCAGGTCGGCCAGGCCGTCGCTGTCCAGGCTGGCCAGGTCGGTGCCGGCGATGCGGATGCGGCCGGCTGCCGGGCGCTCCAGGCCACTGAGCAGCAAAAGCAGCGAGGTCTTGCCCGAGCCGGAAGGCCCGGCGATGGCCACGCGGGTGCCTGCCGCGATGCGCAGCTGCACGTCGCGCAGCACGGTCACCTGCCGTGGGCCGAGGGCGTAGTGCATGGAGAGGCCGTCGGCCTCGATCAGGTGGGGGGTGGTGTGGGGCATGGGCGATGTGAGGGGCGGCGGGCGATCAAGTTCCCGGGCTTTTGCGCCGCCGCTCAGCGCGGGCGCCGGGGCCGGTGCGGCCGGCGTTCGCGCTGGGCGTCTGCGGTCTTCTTCTCGGGGGCGCCCTCTCGCCCGAAGGCCAGCGATTCGCGCACCGTATCGGCGTCGCTCGCGGCGGCTCCTCCAGCCGCCTTCTCCAGCGGCGCCAGCATGCGCGCGATGCGGTCGGCCACGCTTTCGTTGCTCAGCTTCTCGCGCAGGCGCTCGACCATCAGCGGGAAGGCAAAGGGTGTGGGCCGCTCCAGGTTCTTCAGCACCAGCGCCTGCCGGGCCATGCGGCGCAGCGCTTCGCGCAGGCGGCCGATCTCCAGCTCCTGCGCCAGCAGCTCGGCTTCGGCCTGCTGCAGCAGGCGGTTGCCGGGGTCGTACTTGCGGAACACCTCCCAGAACAGGCTGCTGGACGCCTGCAGCTGCCGGCTGCTGCGCTTCTCGCCCGGGTGGCCCTGGAAGATCAGGCCCGAGACGCGCGCAATCTCGCGAAAGCGCCGCTGCGCGAGTTCGCTGGCGTTCAGGCTCTGCAGGATCTCGTTCAGCAAGGCGCCGTCGTCGGTCTGTTCTTTCAACAGGTCGGGCAGCAGCGATGGCCAGTCGATGGCGGTGGCGCTCAACAGCTCGAAGCCGTAGTCGTTGACGGCGATGGAGAAGGTGTTGGGCGCGTGCTGCGCCACGCGCCAGGCGATCAGGTTGGCCAGGCCCAGGTGCGCGTGCCGTCCGGCGAAGGGGTAGAGGAAGAGGTGCGTGCCCTCGCGCGAGTGCATCACCTCGGCCAGCAGTGTGTAGGGCGAGGGCAGGGCGGACCATTGCGCCTGCAGTTCCAGCAGCGGCCGGGCGGCCTGCAGTTCGGGGTCGTCGAAGTCGCCGGCCTGCACCCGCGCCAGCTGCGCCACCACCGCGTCGGCCAGCGTGGTCGAGAGCGGCATCTTGCCGCCGTTCCAGCGCGGCACGGCGGGGCGGCGGCCCATGTCGCCAGGTTTCACGCGTTTGACCCAGGCCGTCATGTCGTGGACGCGCACCAGCTCCAGCAGCCGGCCCGCGAACAGAAAGCAGTCGCCCGGTTTCAGGCGCGCGGCAAAGCTCTCTTCCACGTTCCCGATCTTGCTGCCGCCGAGGTACTGCACCGCCATGCTCGCGTCGCTGACGATGGTGCCGATGTTCATGCGGTGGCGCCGCGCCAGACGCGCGTCGGGCACGCGCCAGACGCCGTGTTGATCGGGCACGGCGCGGCGGTAGTCGGGGTAGGCGGCGAGCGACGCGCCGCCCTGCGCCACGAAGTCCAGGCACCAGCGCCAGTGCTCGTCGGGCAGGTCGGCGTAGGCGGCGGTGCTGCGGATTTCGGCCAGCAGTTCGTCGGGCGTGAAGCCACCGCCGAGCGCGACCGTGACCAGGTGCTGCACCAGCACGTCCAGTGGCTGGCGCGGCGTCTCGCGCGCTTCGATCTGCCTGGCGTTGACAGCGGCGCGCGCGGCCGCGCCTTCGACCAGTTCCAGGCTGTGCGTGGGAACGATGCTCACGCGCGAGGGCCGGCCCGGCGCATGGCCCGAGCGGCCCGCGCGCTGCAGCAGGCGCGCAATGCCCTTGGGCGAACCGATCTGCAGCACCCGCTCCACCGGCAGAAAGTCCACGCCCAGGTCCAGGCTGCTGGTGCAGACCACGGCGCGCAGCTCGCCGGCCTTCAGCCCGGCCTCCACCCACTCGCGCACCGCGCGGTCCAGCGAGCCGTGGTGCAGCGCGATCAGGCCGGCCCACTCGGGCTTGGCGTCCAGCAGCGCCTGGTACCAGATCTCGGCCTGCGAGCGGGTGTTGGTGAACACCAGGGTGCTGCCGCTGCCCTCGATCTCGTTCACCACCGACGGCAGCATGGCCAGGCCCAGGTGGCCGCCCCAGGGAAAGCGGTCCACGCGCGGCGGCAGCAGGGTGTCCACCGTCAGTTGCTTGGGCGTCTGGCCGCGCACCATGCGGCCGGCATCTGCGGCCTGCGGGCCGAGCAGGGTGTGCATCGCTTCATCGAGGTTGCCCAGCGTGGCCGACATGCCCCAGATGCGCAGGGCGGGGTTCCATTGCCTCAGCCGCGCGATGGCCAGTTGCGCCTGCACGCCGCGCTTGTTGCCCATCAGCTCGTGCCACTCGTCCACCACCACCAGCGCGGTGTGTCCCAGGGTCTCGGGCGCGTCGGCGCGTGCGATCAGCAGGCTCAGGCTCTCGGGCGTGGTCACCAGCACGGTGGGCAGGCGCTCGGCCTGTTTTGCGCGCTCGCTGCTGCTGGTGTCGCCGCTGCGGGCGCCGGCGGTCCAGGCGGGGGCCAGCTCGGGCAGGGGTTCTTTCAGTGCGCGCAAGGTGTCGGCGGCCAGCGCGCGCATGGGCGTGAGCCAGACCACGGTCAACGGTGGTGTGCGCTTCGCCTCGGCATCGGCCAAGGCCTGCAGCGCGCCCAGCCACACGGCGTAGGTCTTGCCGGCGCCGGTGGTGGCGTGCAGCAGGCCGCTCTCGCCGCGGGCCATCGCGTCCCACACCTCGCGCTGAAACGGGAACGGTGACCAGCCGCGCGCGGCCATCCAGTCGGCGGCGTCGGGCTTCTTCACGCAGCGCCCCCAGGCAGCAACGCCGCCAGCGTCTGCAGCGTGTCGGCCTCGTCGACGGGTTTGTCCTCGCGCCAGCGCAGCATGCGCGGGAAGCGTACCGCGATGCCGCTCTTGTGGCGCGGGCTGCGGCCGATGCCCTCGAAGCCCAGCTCGAACACCAGCGTCGGCCGCACGCTGCGTACCGGGCCGAAGCTCTCGATGGTGGTGGCGCGGATGATGGCGTCCACCCGTGCCATCTCGGCGTCCGACAGGCCGGAGTACGCCTTGGCGAACGGCACGAGTTGCCGGCCTTCGGTGCCCGTTGGCGCGTTCCAGACCGCGAAGGTGTAGTCGCTGTACACGCTGGCGCGGCGGCCGTGGCCGCGCTGGGCGTAGATCAGCACCGCGTCCACGCTCATGGGGTCGATCTTCCACTTCCACCAGGTGCCCGCGGCCTTGGTGCGGCCCACGCCGTAGGCGCTGGTGCGCTGCTTGAGCATGAAGCCTTCGGTGCCGCGTTCGCGCGCCTGTTCGCGCAGCGTGGCGAGTTGTGCCCAGGTGTCGCCGTTGAGCACCGGGCTGGCGATCAGCAGCGGGTGATTCAGGTTCTCCACCAATGCGTCCAGCGCCGCGCGGCGCGCGTGGAGCGGCTGTTCGCGCAGGTCCTGGCCGCCGTGTTCGAGCAGGTCGTAGGCCAGCAGCGCCATCGGCAGTTCGCGCAGGATCTTGGGGCCCAGGGTCTTGCGGCCGATGCGCTTCTGCAGGTCGGCGAAGGGCTGCGGTTGGCCATTCCGCCACACCACGATCTCGCCGTCCAGCACCGTGCCTTCGGGCAGGGCGTCGCCCAGCGCGGCGAGTTCGGGGAAGCGCTCGGTCACCAGCTCCTCGCCGCGCGACCACAGCCAGACCTGGCCGGCGCGCTGCACCAGCTGCGCGCGGATGCCGTCCCACTTCCATTCCACCTGCCAGTCGGCCGGCGGGCCGAGCAGCTCGTCGAAGCGATCCAGCGGCTCGTTGAACGGATGGGCCAGGAAGAAGGGGTAAGGCTGGCCGCTGGTCTGCTGGTTCTGCTCGGTCGCGTTCTCGGGCGCCACCAGCGCCGCGTAGTCGGCGGCTGTCGGCTGGGCGCCGATGTGCGTGTAGCCCATCAGCCGCTGGGCCACCCGTTTGGGGTCGACCCCCGCAACGGCCGCCAGCGCCTGCGTGACCTGGAGCTTGGACACGCCAACGCGGAAGCCGCCGGTGATGAGCTTGAAGTAGACGAAGCGCTGGTCGTCGGGCAGGGCGTTCCACTGTTCGCGCAAGCGTTCGGCCAGCACCTCGGGCGGCAGTCCGCGCAGCGGCAGCAGGTGCCGGGTCAGCCATTCGGCCAGACCACGGTCCAACGGCGCTGTGGCCGGCGGCAGCAGCAGCGACACGGTTTCGGCCAGGTCGCCCACGGTCTGGTAGCTCTCTTCGAACAGCCATTCGGGCAGGCCTGCAGCCGCCTGCGCCAGCTCGCGCAGCGCGCGCGTGGGCACGGTCTGGCGCGGCTTGCCGCCGGCCAGGAAGTACACCGCCCAGGCCGCGTCTGCCGCTGGCGCTTCGCTGAAGTAGCGCTGCAGGGCCGCCTGCTTCTCGCGCGTGGCGGTGCTGGCGTCCAGCTCGCGGTAGAGGGTGGCGAAGCGCTTCATGCCGCTGGCTCCGTGGGCGCCTCCGGCGCAGCCTTGTCCGCCGCGTCCTCGTCGCCGTACTCGGTCTCGAAGGCCTGCGCGTCCAGCCCCTGCTCGGTCAGCCAGCGCACCAGCACCGGCACGCTGCCGTGCGTCACGCGGATGTGCTCGGCACCGGTGGCTTTGATGGCGCTCATCAGGCCCGGCCAGTCGGCGTGGTCGGACATGACGAAGCCGCGGTCCACGCCACGCCGCCGCCGCGTGCCGCGCACCAGCATCCAGCCGCTGGCAAAAGCGTCCACCGCGTCGGCGCCGAAGCGCTTCATCCACGGCGTGCCCTGGGCCGAGGGCGGCGCGACCACCAGCGCGCGCTGCAGCGCGGTCTTGTCGAGTTCGGTCACACGGTGCGTGGGCGGCAGTTCGACGCCGGCCGCGCGGTACACCGCGTTCAATGGCTCCACCGCGCCGTGCACGACGATGGGGCCGATGCTGGCGTCCACTCCGTGCAGCAGCCGCTGCGCCTTGCCGAAGGCGTAACAGAGCAGCACCGAGGCGCGGCCCTCGTCGGCGTTGCGCCGCCACCAGGCGTTGATCTCGTCGAACAGCACCGCCTGCGTGGGCCAGCGGTAGATGGGCAGGCCAAAAGTCGATTCGGTGATGAAGGTGTCGCAGCGCACGGGCTCGAAAGGCGCGCAGGTGCCGTCGGCCTCGGTCTTGTAGTCGCCCGAGGCGACCCACACGCGCCCGCCATGCTCCAGCCGCACCTGGGCCGAGCCCAGCACATGGCCGGCCGGGTGCAGCGACAGGCGCACGCCGTTGTGTTCGATCACCTCGTCGTACTCCAGCGTCTGCAGGTGGATGTCGGCCCCCAGCCGCTGGCGCAGCGTGCCGGCGCTGTGCGTGTGCGCCAGGTAGTGCGCATGGCCCCAGCGCGCGTGGTCCGAATGGCCGTGCGTGATCACGGCCCGTTCCACCGGCCGCCAGGGGTCGATGAAGAAGTCGCCGGCCGGGCAGTACAGGCCTTCGGGACGGGCGACGATGAGGTCGGGAGCGGTGGCGGTGTGGGTGGCGGCCATGGCGCACGCCAGTGTGCCGCAGGCGCCCTGCATTGCCCCTTCGGTTTCTGCAGAAACCCCAGGGTGGTCGGCTCTCTGTCAGACTGCGCGTCGGTCGCAAGTTGCGGGCGACCACCGTCGAACAAGAGGGGACGTATGTCTGGAGGTGACTGGAAAGAGATGTTCAACGCCGGTTGCGCGGGCGATCTGGCGCTGGTGGAACACCATGTGAAGTCGGGCGTCGACGTGAACTACGCCCACCCGGAGTTCCTGTCCACGCCGCTGGTGGCCGCGATTCTGGCGGGGCAGGAGGCGGTGGCCCTGTACCTGCTGGACCATGGGGCCAACCCGGCCCTGCCGTCCGAGTTCGACGCCGCCACGCCGCTGCAGGCCGCGCAGCAGATGGGGCTGGTGGCGGTGGAGGAGAAGCTGTACGCGATGGGCGTGCCCCGGCCGCCCGCCGGTGCCGCGGTCGCGGCGGAAGCCAAGCCATCGGGAACGCTGGCGCTCGCCGCAGCGGCGGTGTACGGGGCCTTGTTCGTCGCGCTGGTGGTCGGCGTGGTCTACGGCCTGCGCATGCACTGCGAGAGCTTCGGCTGCATGGGCCTGGGGGTCTACTGGTTCGCCTGGTCGGTGGTGTACGCCGTGTCGGGCCTGATCGGCCTGTGGGCGCGTTCACTCACGCGGAGCGCGGCTGTCGCGGCGAGCCCGGTGCGCTGGGCGGTCCGTCTGCACCAGCTCATGGGGCTGGCCCTGCTGGTCCTCTGGTGGTTCAGCACCTGATTCTCAGCCCTTCAGCGTCGCCCGCGCGGGCGACAGCATGGCCGCCGTCAGCCCGCAGGCGCTGATGTGCGCCGGCAGCGGCAGCCCGCGCACCAGTGCCGCGCAGGCCTCGCCCATGGCGGCACTGGTCTGGATGCCGTAGCCACCCTGCGCGGCGCACCAGAAGAAGCCTTCGGCCGCCGCATCAAACCCGCCCACCAGCTCGCCGTCGGCCACGAAGGAGCGCAGCCCGGCCCAGGTGTGGGTGGGGCGCGGGGTGAGCGTGGTCCAGGTCTCCAGCGCGTGCAGGCCCAGCGCGATGTCCAGCTCTTCGGGCTGCACGTCCTGCGGGTGGGTCGGGTCTTCGTTCACCGGTGAGGCGAGCAGGGCGCCCGCGTCGGGTTTCATGTAGAAACTTTCGTCGGCGGCCAGCAGCAGCGGCCAGCGCGCCGTGTCGGTACCGGCCGGTGGCAGGAAGGTGAAGGCGGTGCGGCGTTTGGGCACCAGGCCGATGGGCGCCACGCCCGCCAGCTGCGCCACCGCATCGCACCAGGCCCCTGCGGCGTTGATGAGCACCGGTGCCGCGTGTTCGGAACCCGCCGCCGTGCGCACCCGCCACAGCCCGTCGCGGCGCTCGATGGCCACCACCTCGGCATCGCACACCAGTGTGCCGCCCGCGCGCCGGAAGCCGCGCAGGTAGCCCTGGTGGATGGCGTGCACGTCCATGTCGAAGCTGTCGGGTTCGTAGATCGCCGCGCTCACCTTCTCCGGCCGCAGCGCCGGCACCCTGGCCAGCGCCTCCTCGGCGCTCAGTCGGACACCGCGCGGGCTGGTCTGCTGCAGGGTGGCCCAGGCCTCGTCCAGGTGGTGCATCTCGTCCGGCCCGGCCACCGTCAGCAGCCCGCGCGGCGTGAGCAGCGGTGCCTCGGCAAAGCCCGGTGGCGGGTTCAGGAAGAAGGGCTCGCTGGCGCGCGAGAGCGCCCGCACCTGCGCCGGCCCGTAGCTGGCGATGAACTGCGCGGCCGAGCGCCCGGTGCTGTGGTAACCCGGCTGGCTCTCGCGTTCGAGCATGACGCAGCGGCCGTGCGGCGTCAGGAAGTGGCCGATGGAGGCACCTGCGATGCCGGCGCCGAGGATGAGGAAGTCGGTGGATGAAGCGTTCATGCCGTCCATGGTACGGCCCGCCGCCACCCGTGGCGACCGGTCGGGGCGTGCCGAGGACGCCGTTTCTTCAGTCCCCGACCGGCTCAGGGGCTGGCAGCACGTAGCGCCCGTCCAGCATCTCTTCGCGCGGCAGGTAGGCCCGCAGGCAGAGGAAGAAGCCGTCGGCCGGCGCGGGCAGCCAGTTGGCCCGGGCCGTTTCGTCCAGGGGTGGGGCGTGCTGGATGTGCAGGGTCAGGCCGCCGTCGGCATCGTGCTGCAGACCGGGTGTGCGGTCGCCGATGGCGTAGCGCGCGATGGGGTTGTCGACCAGCATGAAGTCGCGCGTGCTGTACAGGGTGATCGACCAGAAGGCGTTGACTGGCGGCAACTGCCCGGGTGCGAATCGCAGGCGGTAGCGCTGGGCGCCGTCGAGCATGCGGCCGGTGCTGTCGGTTTCGCAGCGGGGGTAGATCGCCTCATGGGGCGAGAGGGCGCCGATGCCCTGGCGTGCCACGAAGGCACGCAGCAGGTGGTCGTGGCCGAAGCCGCCGGTGAGGGACATCATGGAGCGGCTCCAGCCGGTGGCCGGGGTGTGCTGGCCCAGCGCGTCGGCGCGGTGGTCCAGCAGGGCCTGCACCGTGTCGGCGGCGCGGCGCCACACCTCGACCATGGCGGGGTTGGCCCACATCTGTGCCACGGTGGCGTCGTCGGCTCCCAGGCCCACCGCGCGCAGGCCGGTGAGCAGGGCGCTGTCGCCAGCAGGTGGCGGGTTCTCGCGCAGGGCGTCGTTGGCCATGGCCAGGAAGCGCTGGGGGGCGAAGGGCGCGCGCGGGTCGTGGCGGGCATCGAAGCGGCGTGGGGCGCCGGGGCGGCCGGCCTGCCAGTCGGCCAGGCTGCGGATGCCGAACCCGTCCTGCAGGGCGTGCACCTGGTCCAGTTCGTGGGCGCCGTCGATCAGCAGGCGCCCGATGACCCAGACCCAGGGTGTGGGCGCCTCGATGTGCCGCCCCGGCGCCTGGAAGGCCTCGGGCAAGCCGCCCTGCCAGCCAGGGGGCGTGACCAGCACGGCGCCACCGCCGTTGCCCAGGGTGCGGGTGCCGGGGTGGCCGAAAGGGTTGGTGAAGAAGTCCAGCATGCCCAGCACGTGGTAGCGCGTGCCCATGTCGGGCATGTCCAGCACCAGCGGGCCGGCCGACAGGTCCAGCCAGGCGTTGGTGTAGAGCGTGTCGTTGTTGGGCATCACGACGCGGCTGCGACCGGCGGTGAGCAGTTCGCGTTCGTGCACAAAGGCGTTGCACCAGCGCAGGCTGCTGTCGGGGCTCTCGCCTGCGAAGCCATGGCCGGCCAGCTTGCGCGGTGAGGTGGCGGAGCGCATGCGCTGCATCTCGTACAGCGGCCAGGCGTAGACCAGGGCCTGCACGGCCTGGGTGTAGAGGTACTCGTGTCGGGCGTTCATGCAGACTCCGCTAGCAGGGGGGGAATGGTCCAGCTGCGCACTTCGGGGCGCGGCAGGTACATGCGCAGCACCAGGTAGAACTGGCCGGCGGGGGCGGGCAGCCAGTTGCGCTGGTCTGCGGGGGGCTCGTGAGAGATGGCCAGCGTCAGGCCGCCGTCGGCGTCGTGCACCAGGTCGGGCGTGCGGTCGCCGATGGAATGGCGGCCGAGGGCGTTCGGGTACAGAAAACGGTCGGCGTCGTACAGCGTGACCGACCAGAATGCGTCGACCGGCGGGAGCTCGCCGGGCTCGAAGCGCAGCCGGTAGCGCCGACCGCCCTGCAGCGGCGCCCTGGCGGCATCGAAGTCGCCCATGGCGTAGACCGCTTCGTCCGCGGCCAGGGCGCCCAGCCCCTTGTAGGCGGTGAGGGCCCTGACCAGATAGTCGCAACCATAGCGGCCCAGGCCGAAATGGGTCGCCCAGGGCCGGGCCTTGCGGCTGCGCGAGCCTTCCAGCAACAGTGCGGCACCGTCGCACAGCCCCTGCAGCAGCCCGGCGCGCAGTGCTTCGTCGAGCTGGAAGAAGTCGAAGGACAGGTCGGGCATGAGGCCCTGGCTCGCGATCCAGCGGGCCAGGCCAGTGTCGGACTCGGGCACCTTCTGGCTGGCCAGGCCATGGCACAGGTTGTTGAAGAAGTGCGGGCCGAAGCTGTCGAGGTCGTCGGGCCGGGCCATCCATGCGGCCATGGTGTCTTCCGGTGGGCCGCTCCAGTGGTCCACCACACCGGGGCGCGCGCCGCTGCGCGTCCCCTCGGGCAGTTCCAGCCGGATCTCGGCCTGCAGCGCCTGCGCGGCGATCACATCGTCTCCGGCACCGGCGAGCACCCGCGCGATCAGCCACACCAGGTCGGTGGGCGCACGCAGCACGCGACGCCCGTCGGCGGGCAAGGCGTCGGCCGGGTGGTCCGGGCCGACCAGCCAGATCGCCTCGCCCCCGGCCGCACAGTTGCGCAGGCCCGGGTTGTCGAAGTTGTTGGTCCAGGCGTCGTACAGCGCCAGCACGAAGTAGCGGCCCGGATGACGGGCGGCGGCGGGCACGTGCAGCAGGCGCGGGCCATTGGCCAGGTTGATCCAGCCGGTGGTGTAGAGCAGGTCGTTGGCGGGCGTGACCACGTCGCGGTCGGCGTCGGTGGACACCCGGCGCACGTGCTGCAACTGGTCGATTTCGGAGCGCCAGCTGGCGTGCTCACCGTTGCCGGTCAAGGTCTGCAGGCGACAGGTGCGCAGGCTTTCCACCAGCGGATATCCCCAGACGAAGGCGGTCAGGCCGATGGCCTGGCCCAGGGCGTGGCGGGTGCTTGTGATGGGCGGGTTCATGCGGGCTCCTGTTCGTCGGGAGCGCGGCCGATCACGACAGCATCGACCGCGCAGCCACCGCCGCGCGAGGCCGGCAGGGCCATGAAGGGGTTGATGTCCACGCTCTCCAGCGTGTCGCCGCAGGCCACGGCAAAGCGCGACAGCGCCACGATCTGCTGTGCCAGCAGGTCCAGGTCGGCCGGTTCACGGCCGCGGGCGCCGGCCAGCAAGGCGTGTGCCTTGGTGGCCCGGATCATTTCGTGCGCCTGGGCCAGGCCCACCGGTGCCGGGCGCAGCACCACGTCGTGCAGGGTTTCGACGAACACACCGCCCAGGCCGAACATGACCATGGGGCCGAACACCGGGTCGCGCTGAATGCCCAGCAGGCACTCGGTGCCGTGGCGGTCGACCATGGGCGCGACGAGCACGCCGTCCAGCCGCGCTTCGGGGGCGTTCTGGCGCACGGCGGCCATCAGGCGGGCGTACCCGTCGCGCACGGCCTCGGCGCCTTGCAGGTTGAGCACCACGCCACCTGCATCGGACTTGTGCAGGATGTCGGCCGACACGATCTTGAGCACCACCGCCGAGCCCAGGCGTCCGGCCGCGGCCACGGCTTCGTCGGCGCTGTGCACCAGGGCGTGCGGCACCACGCGCAGGCCGGCCTGCGCCAGCGCGGCCAGCGACTCGGGCTCGTTCAGCGCCCGCGCCGGCAGGCTGAGCGGTGACGCCGGCTCGTCGGCGGGCGCCACCGGGGCGTCCAGGCGCTGGGCCAGGCGCGCCAGTGCGGACACGGTGCGCACGGCCTCGGTGGGTTCGCTGAACACCATGCAGCCCAGGGCCTCCAGGGCCTGCCGGCGTGCGGGCGTGAGCAAGGTGCTCAGGGCCAGCAGCTTGTCGGGGTAGTCTCTGCGCAGGTTGGTGACCAGCGACTCCAGCACCGGCCAGAAGCGTTCGGCGGTGCCGGCGGCGGCCAGGAAGCCGATCCAGCTCGCGTAGCCGCCCTGGTCGAGCATCAGGCGCGCGGTGCGTTCGATCAGCGTGGCATCGTTGGTGACCTGGCCCGTGATGTCGACCGGGTTGGTGGGTGCAGCGAACGGCACCCATTCGCGGATGGTGGCCTGGGCCGTGTCAGGCATCGGCCTCAGGTCGAGCCCGGCCTGGCTGGCCTCGTCGGCCATCAGCACGCCGACACCCCCCGAGACGGTGAACAGGCCCAAGGACGCATCGCGCGGCAGACCGCCGATCGCCGCGGCTGCGGCAACGCCGAAAAACTCGGTGATGTCTTTGGCGCGGTGCACACCGTATTCGCGGAACACCGCGTCGTAGACGGCGTCGTTGCCCGCCAGCGCCGCGGTGTGCGAGGCGGCTGCCTTGGCGCCCGCCTCCGTGCGGCCGACCTTGACGATGACCACCGGCTTGCGCGCGGCCTGTGCTGCGGCCAGTGCCTGGCGCAGTCGCGGACCGTTGCGGCAGCCCTCCATGTAGCCCATGATCACCCGCGTCTGCGGGTCGTGCGCCAGCCACTCCACGCAGTCGGCGAAGTCGATGTCCGCCTCGTTGCCGGTGGTGATCCAGTGCGACAGGCCGATGCCGCGCTCGCGCGCCAGCGCGTAGGCGTAGGCACCGAATGCACCCGACTGGCTGACCAGGCCGATCGGCCCGTGCCGCACCTGGCCGCTGGCCGGTGCCGGCGAGAAGGTGGCGTAGAGCTGTTCGCCCACGTTCATGAAACCCAGACAGTTCGGACCCAGCAGGCGCACGCCGCCACGGCGGGCGATGGCAGTGAGCTCGGCCTGCTGGCCCGCTCCGTCGTCGCCAGTCTCGGCAAAGCCCGAGGTGAACATCACCACGCCCTTGACGCCAGCGGCCACAGCGTCTTCCAGCGCGGCGCGCGAGAGCGAGGCAGGGATGGCGAAGATGGCCAGGTCCACCGGCTCGCCAATGGCCTGCAGTGAGGGGAAGGCCGGCAGGCCCTGCACCGTGGTCTGTTTCGGGTTGACCGGCAGCACCCGGCCAGCGTAGCCAAAGCGCTTCATGAAATCGACCGGGATGCCACCGATCTTGCTCACCGTGTCGGAGGCACCGACCACCGCGACCGAGCGGGGGGCAAAGATGGCCGAGAGCGTCTGCAGCCGCTGGCCGGTGTCGTTCTGGGGTTTGTCGCTCATGTGTCTCCTGTCCGTTGCTCTTGTCAATTTAATGTGACTGAATTAAAGTAATTCGAGCGAATTAAAACAGCCGGATTGCACAAATGTCAAACACCAGCACCACTCTCAGTCGCAAACGCGTCAGCCAGGTCACCATCCAGCGTGCGACCGAATCGCCCGACGCACAGCTGTCGGCGACGGCTCGCCACATGCTCGACGTGGCCGAGCCGCTGTTTGCGGAAAAAGGCATCGAGCAGGTGTCTCTGCGGGAGATCGTCGCGGCCAGCGGGCAGCGAAACCTCTCTGCCGCCCGCTACCACTTCGGCAGCCGCGAACAGCTCATAGCCCTGTTGCTGGCCAGGCGTCTATGGTTCATCAACGAGGACCGTCATGCGCGGCTGGACGCGCTTGAAGCCGCCGGGCGTGCTGGCGATGTGGAGGCGCTGGTGCGCGAGTCGCTGGACGCACTCGCCAGCACCGTGCGCGACCAGCCCTGGGGTGCGGACTACGTGCGGGTGGCGGCACAGGCCACTTTCAGTCCCCGGCTGAACCCCTACGACATCGTCGACCCGATCTATCTGAGCGGCCACACGCGCATTGCCCGGCTGCTGCGCGCGGCACTGCCGGATCTGCCCGAGCGCACCTTCCATGACCGCATGCGGCTGATCAGCAACGAAATCGTGTTCACGCTGGCGCGCTGGATCAGCGACCACGGACCTGTGACATCACCCACGCGCCGCCGCTACGACGCTCTGGTGCGACACACCATCGAGTTCCTCGTCGCCGGCATGAAAGCCCCCTCCGGAGAACCGACATGAACACCAAGCCTTCCACAAGCGATGCGTTTCTGATCACGGGCGAAGGCGTCGACGCGGTGGCTCCCGGCCTGTGGATCGTGCGTGGTCAGGGCAACACCTTCGTCGCAGAGATCGACGCCGGGCTGGTGGTGATCGACAGCGGCCCTGGCGGAAAGGTCACCAGGGGCATGATCGATTCGCTCCGGACTGTGTCCGATCGGCCGGTGCATGCCATCTGCTTCTCGCACGGGCACATCGGCTACAACAGCGGCCTGCCGCTGTGGCTGGAACACGCGCGGCAGCGCGGCGACGCGCCGCCGCGCGTGATCGCCCATGCCAATCTGCCACGGCGCGCTGCGCGCTACCGCGAGACCATGGCGCTGCAGGAACGCATGGCCGAACTGCAGTTCCGCCGCGAGCCCGGCACCATGACCGGCAAGTTCCCGGTGCACGACCCGGCTGAAGTGTTCGATACGGCGCTCGTGCTCGGGGACCTGAACGGCCGCCACGTGGTGCTGATCTGGAGCCCGTCGGAAACCGACGACGCGGTGGCGCTCTGGTGCCCGGCCGAACGGGTGCTGTACGGCGGGCCGGCAGTGATCGACTCGATTCCCAATCTGGGCACGCCCTTTCGCACGCAGCGCGACACGGTGCGCTGGGCCGGCACGCTGGAGCGCCTGGCGCACCTGCGGCCACAGCGCGTGGTGCGCGAATTCGGTCCCTGCATTGAGGGCGAACAGGAGGTGCAGCGCGTGCTGCTGGACACCGCGCGCGCCCTGCGCTGGGTGCGCGACGAGGTGGTGCGGCTGATGAACCAGGGCCTGGGCGAGCGAGAGATCCTGGAGGCCGTGCGCTTTCCAGCCGACCTGTTCGCTCAGCCCTGGATGCAACCCACCTATGGCGACCCGCACTGGATCGTGCGCGACGTCTACCGTTCCGAGAATGGCTGGTGGGACCGCAACCCGACCCAGCTGCACCCCGCGGCGCCGTCGGCGGTGTCGGCCGCGCTGGCGCGGGCCCTCACCGACAAACCCGCGGTCCTGGCCGAGGCCCGGCGCCTGGCCGACCGGTCCGAGTGGCAGCTGGCACTGCACGTCGTCGACCTGCTGGCGCTGCTCGATGTCGACGACCCTGATGTGCACACCGCCCGGCAGTTGAAGGCGCACTGGCTGCGCCGGCGGGCCAGCGATGTGCGCAGCTATGTGTCCAAGAGCCTCTACCACGGTTGCGCGGACCTGCTCGAAAAAGGGCAGCAGGCCCGCTTCGGTATTCATTGACTTCCCTGTTCGCCCATCACACCCACCCTAAAAAGGAGACAAACATGTTCAAGTCCATCGTGGCCTCCCTGGCCGTCTCGTTGCCACTGGCCTGGTCCGGCAGCGCGCTCGCACAACAATGGCCCACCAAGCCCGTGAAAGTGGTGGTGCCCGGCGGAGCCGGCAGCGGCACCGACATCACCGCCCGCATCTTCACCGACGCGCTCAGCCGCAAGTTCGGCCAACCCTTCGTGGTCGACAACCGGGCGGGTGCCAACGGCATGATCGGCACCGAATACGTGGCCAAGCAGCCGGCCGATGGTTACACCCTGCTGTTCTCGTACACCGCGGCGCAGGTGGTCAACCAGAGCCTCTACCCCAAGACCGGCTATGACGGTGCCAAGGACTTCGCGCCCATCGTGCAGATCGGTTCGGGTGGCAACTTCCTCATCGTGCCCGCGTCCATGCCGGTCAAGGACCTCAGGGAGTTCATCGCCTACGTGAAGGCCAAACCTGAAGACGAGCTGGCCTACGGTTCGTGGGGCAACGGCTCGGGGGGCCACCTCAGCATGGAGGCGCTCAAGCAGCAGACAGGCGTGAAAATCCGCCACGTGCCGTACAAGTCGTCGGCCGCAGCCAACACCGACCTGGCCGGTGGTGTCATCCAGGTGGCGTTTTCCGCCACGGCCTCAGCGTTGCCGCTGATCCAGGCGGGCAAGGTCAAGGCGCTGGCCATCAGCGGACCGAACCGCCTGTCCACCATGCCCGAGGTCAAGACCATGACCGAGCAGGGCGTCAAGTTCGACCTGGCCTCGTGGTACGGCATGTTCGCGCCCGCTGGCACGCCGCCGGCCATCGTCAATGCCATCAACGCCGAGGTGCACCGTCTCCTGCAACTGCCCGAAATGCGCGAAACCCTGGGCAAGGTCGGCCTGAGCGACTGGCCCGTCAAAACGCCTGAAGAATTCGCGGCCACGGTGCGCAACGACGTGAAGGAGTGGGGCGACATCGTGCGCAAAGGCAACATCAAAGTGGATTGAGGCGCGCAGCCGGGAAGCCGGCACGCTCCGGTGACCTCATCGGAGCGCCATGAAAAAAAGGGGCGACGGTCACCCGTCGCCCCTTTTGCATGTCTGACCCCTTTAGTGGCAATCAGCTGAAAAAGCTCTTTGCTTTTTCAAACCAGCCCTTGTCGTTCGGGCTGTGCTTGTGGCCGCCTTTCTTGAACGACTCGTCGAGTTCCTTGAGCAGCTTGCGCTGGTGTTCGGTCAGCTTCACCGGCGTCTCCACCGCCACGTGGCAGTACAGGTCGCCGGGGTAGCTGCTGCGCACACCCTTGACGCCCTTGCCGCGCAGGCGGAAGGTCTTGCCGCTCTGCGTGCCTTCGGGCAGGTCGATGGTGGCCTTGCCTTGCAGCGTGGGCACGTCGATCTCGCCGCCCAGGGCGGCGGTGGTCATGCTCACCGGCACCTGGCAGTGCAGGTCGTCGCCCTCGCGTTCGAAGATGTCGTGCTTGCGCAGCCGGATCTCGATGTAGAGGTCGCCGGACGGGCCGCCATTCTGGCCCGGTTCGCCGTTGCCGCTGGAGCGGATGCGCTGGCCGTCGTCGATGCCCGCGGGGATCTTGATCTCCAGCGTCTTCTGCTTCTTGATCTTGCCCTGGCCGCTGCAGGCGGTGCAGGGCTCGGGGATGATCTTGCCGGTGCCGTGGCAGTGCGGGCAGGTCTGCTGCACGCTGAAGAAACCCTGGCGCATCTGCACCACGCCCTGGCCGTGGCAGGTGCTGCAGGTCTTGACGCTGGTGCCCGGCTTGGCGCCGGTGCCCTTGCAGGTCTCGCAGTCGTCCCAGCTGGGGATGCGGATCTGCGTTTCCTTGCCGGTGGCCGCTTCTTCCAGCGTGATTTCCATGGCGTAGGACAGGTCCGCGCCGCGGTACACCTGCCGGCCGCCACCGCCGCGGCGGGCGCCGCCGAAGATGTCGCCGAAGATGTCGCCGAAGGCCTCGCCGAAGCCGGCAAAACCTTCCGCGCCGGGGCCGCCCGGGCCGCGCATGTTCGGGTCCACGCCGGCGTGGCCGTACTGGTCGTAGGCCGCCTTCTTCTGCGGGTCCGACAGCATCTCGTAGGCCTCTTTGGCCTCTTTGAATTTTTCTTCGGCGCCCTTGGCGGCATCACCCTGGTTGCGGTCCGGGTGGTACTTCATCGCCAGCTTGCGATACGCCTTCTTGATCTCGTCGTCCGAAGCGTTCTTGGGCACGCCCAGCACTTCGTAAAAGTCGCGTTTGGCCATGGTGGTCAATCGGGGTTCTGTTGAGCACAAACGCCGCGCCAGGTTGCCCCGACGCGGCGGTAACGGTCAATCGGCGGGGCGGCCGATCAGCCCTTCTTCACTTCCTTGACTTCGGCGTCGACGATGTCGTCGTCCTTGGCGCTGGACGAGGCACCGGCGCTGGCCTGTTCGGCCCCACCGGCGGCACCCGCCGCGGCGGCGGCTTCGGCCTGCGAGGCGGCGTACACCTTCTCGCCCAGCTTCTGGCTGGCGGTCATCAGGGCCTCGGTCTTGGCTTCGATGGCGGCCTTGTCGTCGCCCTTGGCGGCTTCTTCCAGGGCCTTGATCGCGTCCTCGATGGCGCTCTTTTCAGCGGCTTCGAGCTTGTCGCCGTGTTCGCCCAGGCTCTTCTTGACGCTGTGCACCGAGGCCTCGGCCTGGTTGCGGGCCTGCACCAGTTCGACCTTCTTGTGGTCTTCGGCGGCGTTCAGCTCGGCGTCCTTCACCATCTGCTGGATCTCGGCCTCGGACAGGCCGGAGTTCGCCTTGATGGTGATCTTGTTTTCCTTGCCGGTGCCCTTGTCCTTGGCGCCCACGTGCAGGATGCCGTTGGCGTCGATGTCGAAGGTCACTTCGATCTGTGGCATGCCGCGCGGTGCGCTGGGGATGCCTTCGAGGTTGAATTCGCCCAGCAGCTTGTTGCCGGAAGCGATTTCGCGCTCGCCCTGGAACACCTTGATGGTCACGGCCGGCTGGTTGTCCTCGGCGGTCGAGAAGACCTGCGAGAACTTGGTCGGGATCGTGGTGTTCTTGGCGATCATCTTGGTCATGACGCCGCCCATGGTCTCGATGCCCAGGGAGAGCGGGGTCACGTCCAGCAGCAGCACGTCCTTGCGGTCACCCGAGAGCACCTGGCCCTGGATGGCGGCGCCCACGGCCACGGCTTCGTCGGGGTTCACGTCCTTGCGCGGGTCCTTGCCGAAGAACTCCTTGACCTTCTCCTGCACCTTGGGCATGCGGGTCATGCCGCCGACCAGGATCACGTCGTGGATGTCGCCCACGCTGATGCCGGCGTCCTTGATGGCGGTGCGGCAGGGCGCAATCGTGCGCTCGATCAGCTCTTCCACCAGGGCTTCCAGCTTGGCGCGGGTGAGCTTGATGTTCAGGTGCTTCGGACCCGAGGCGTCGGCCGTGATGTAGGGCAGGTTGATGTCGGTCGCGGCCGAGCTGGACAGCTCGATCTTGGCCTTTTCGGCGGCTTCCTTCAGGCGCTGCAGGGCCAGCACGTCCTTGGACAGGTCGACGCCTTGTTCCTTCTTGAACTCGCCGATGATGAAGTCGATGATGCGCTGGTCGAAGTCTTCGCCGCCCAGGAAGGTGTCGCCGTTGGTGGACAGCACTTCGAACTGCTTTTCACCGTCGACGTCGGCGATCTCGATGATGGACACGTCGAAGGTGCCACCGCCCAGGTCGTACACGGCGATCTTGCGGTCGCCCTTTTCCTGCTTGTCCAGGCCGAAGGCCAGGGCCGCAGCGGTGGGCTCGTTGATGATGCGCTTGACTTCCAGACCGGCGATGCGGCCGGCGTCCTTGGTGGCCTGGCGCTGGGCGTCGTTGAAATAGGCCGGCACGGTGATGACGGCTTCGGTCACGGGCTCGCCCAGGTAGTCCTCGGCGGTCTTCTTCATCTTGCGCAGGATGTCGGCACTGACCTGCTGGGCCGAGATCTTCTTGCCGCGCACTTCCACCCAGGCGTCGCCGTTGTCTGCGGCCACGATGGAGTAGGGCATCAGGTCGATGTCCTTCTGCACTTCCTTCTCGGTGAACTTGCGGCCGATCAGGCGCTTGATGGCGTAGAGCGTGTTCTTGGGGTTGGTCACGGCCTGGCGCTTGGCAGAGGCGCCGACCAGCACTTCACCGTCTTCCTGGTAGGCCACGATCGACGGCGTGGTGCGCGCACCTTCCGAGTTCTCGATCACCTTGGTGGTGTTGCCTTCCATGATGGACACGCAGCTGTTGGTGGTGCCCAGGTCGATGCCGATGATTTTTCCCATGTTCTGCTCCGTTTTCGAAAGTTTGAATAAGTGTGTGGGGTGGGTGTGGACCCGTTGTGGAGGAGATGTGGATAACCGGTGGGCTTTTCAAGTCCTGAGCACCGGTTTTCTTCTCCGTCCGCGGTTCTTTATTTGGGGGCCGCGACCGTGACCAGGGCCGGGCGCAGCACGCGCTCGGCGATCAGGTAGCCCTTCTGCAGCACGGTCACCACGGTGTTGGTGGGCTGGTCGGCCGGCACCAGGCTGATGGCCTGGTGCTGGGTGGGGTCGAACCTGGCGCCGACCTCGGGCGCAATCGCCACCACCTTGTTGCGCTCCAGGGCGCTGCGCAGCTGCCGCAGCGTGGCTTCCGAGCCCTCGCGCATCTGCTCCAGCGTCGCTTCCTGGACGGCCAGACCGGCTTCGAAGCTGTCGAGCACCGGCAGCAGGCCCTCGGCGAAGCTCTCCACCGCGAACTTGCGGGCCTTGGCCATTTCTTCCTCGGCGCGGCGCATGGTGTTCTGGGCTTCGGCCTTGGCGCGCAGGAACTGCTCGGCCAGCTCGGCGTTCTTGGCCTTCAGCTCGGCGACCTCGTTGGTCAGGGCGGCCAGTGCGTCGGCTTCTGCCACCGCGGCGGCGGCCAGGGCTTCCTCGGTGCTCTGCGGGGCATTTTCAGCAGGGTTCTGGGCTTGGGTCATGTCAAAAATTCAAATAAAACAAGGGCGTAGATCGCCGTGTGCATTAGGTGGGGGCGCCGCCGGCCCGTTCAAGAGGTGACGTCCAGAAACACGCGATGGCGGTGAGAATCGGGGCTTTTTGCACGGAACCCTGTCATGAAACTCTTTCGCCATGGCCCGCTGGGCGCCGAGAAACCCGGTCTGATCGATGCCCGCGGCGGGCTGCGCGACCTCTCGGGCGTGGTGCCGGACATCGCCGGCACCGTGCTGGGGCGTGATTCTATGGCCCGGCTGCACGCGCTAGACCCGTCCACGCTGCCGCTGGTGGCCGAGGGCCGGCGCATCGGCGCCTGTGTGGGCGGCGTGGGCAATGTGGTCTGCATCGGCCTGAACTATTCCGACCACGCGGCCGAGTCTGGCATGAAGGTGCCCGGCCAGCCCATCGTGTTCAACAAGCACAACGGCGCCATCAGCGGCCCGGACGACGACATCTGGCTGCCGCCCGGCTCGCAGAAGATGGACTGGGAGGTGGAACTGGGCATCGTGATCGGCGAGCGTGCCTTTCATGTCAGCGAAGCAGACGCGCTGCAGCACGTGGCCGGCTTCTGCCTGGTCAACGATGTCTCGGAGCGCGCCTACCAGACCGAGTACGAGGGCCAGTGGACCAAGGGCAAGAGCTACCCCACGCACTGCCCGGTCGGCCCCTGGCTGGTCACGCCCGACGAACTGGGCGACCCGCAGGACGTGGACCTCTGGCTGGACGTGAACGGTGTGCGCCGCCAGACCGGCAACACCCGGACCATGATCTTCGGCGTGGCCCAGATCGTGAGCTACCTCAGCCGCTTCATGGCGCTGCAGCCGGGCGATGTGATCCCCACCGGCACGCCGCCCGGCGTGGGCATGGGCCAGAAGCCGCCGGTGTTCCTCAAGGTGGGCGATGTGGTGACGCTGGGCGGACGGGGACTGGGCCAGCAGCGGCAGAAGGTCGTGCCGACGCCTTGACCCGGTTTCAGGGGGCGTGCGCGGCGGCCGTTGGGGTGGAAACCGCCATCGCCGCGCGGGCCTGCTGATGGGCCCAGCGGCCGGCGAACTGCTGCACGTCGACCATGCGGCGTGCCAGGTCGGCGCCCTGGTGGGTGAGGCGGTAGCCGTCGCCGGTGTGGTCCACCAGTCGGGCGGCCCGCAGTTCCTTCAGACGGGTGTTGAGCGTGTTGGGGGTGACGCCACCGATGCTGTCCTGGAGCAGGCGGAAGGTCTGCGGATGCCCGTCGCTCAAGGCCCAGATCACACGCATCGCGTAGCGCGACTCGAGCAGGTCGAACAGCTGAATGACCGCCGCATGGTCTTTGGCACTCATGGTTTGTCTCCTGGACCAGCCTTCTGCGTCGAGGCTTGAAACCACTATACGGCGGGCGCTAGCAGTTCGCTAGCTGGAAAGCCAGTCCCACCGGGAAAGCACGCTCGGGATTTACCCGGATTGCATCACCTGGAATAGACGCGCTGAAGCAGCTCCTTGAGCTGGTCCAGCTCCTGCTCCGACAGGCGGCTGGCCACGTCCCGTTCCAGCTTCGTCGCTGTGGCCTGGGCGTCTTTCTGCAGCTTGCGGCCTGTGGGCGAGAGGTGCAGGCCCTGGGCGCGCCGGTCGGTGGGGTGCGGCCGGCGCTCGATCAGGCCGCGCTTGTCCAGGCTCTTGATCATGCCCACGAGGTTGGGCGGCAGGATGTCCAGCGCGGCGCAGATCTGGCGCGAGGTGATGCCGGGGTTGTGGGCGATCAGGGTCAGCACCGAAAAATCCACCGGGCGCAGGCCGTAGGGCGCCATGCGCTGCAGGAACACGCCGATGACCGCCAGCGCGGCGCGCCGGGCGTTGTAGCCCAGCAGGGTTTCGAGGTAGCTGGTGTCGATCCGGCCCTCGCTGTCGGCCACGGGCGTGGCTCGGGCCACGGGTTCGGTGGTCTTGCGTGGGCTGCGCGGGCGGCGCAGGGCGTTGGCGACGGTCGTTTCGGACATGGTTGCAGAGGATACCGGTATCAAGGCCCTGCGCTGGCGGGGCTCAACCCGCCAGGGTGGTCTCCATCATGGCCAGGCGCATGCCGAACTCGGGCCAGACCCAGCGCCAGAAGCCGGTCTGTGCGGTCTGCCAGCGGGCGGTGTCGGCGCCGGTCGTGGCGCCGATGCGGGCCCAGGCCCAGGCCATCAGAAGCAGCGCCACGGCGCGCAGGAAGTCGTCGGCCAGCCAGTGCGGCAGATCGGCCGGCGCATCCTTGGCGGTGGCGCGCGGCAGCAGGCGCTCGCGCAGGAAGGTCGCGAAGCCGTCGATCTGTGCCTTGGTGCGGAGCGCCTGCTCGTCGCCGCCCAGGTCGGCGGACAGCTCGCCCAGCAGGGTCAGCAGCGCGGCGCCGCCGTCGGGCAGGGTCTTGCGCAGCAGCAGGTCGATGGCCTGGATCTCGTTCGTGCCCTCGTAGATCATGGCCACGCGCGAGTCGCGCACGATCTGCTCGATGCCCCATTCGCGCACGAAGCCGTGGCCACCGAAGACCTGCAGGCAGGCGCTGGCGCCGTGGAAGGCCTGGTCGGTCCAGGCGGCCTTGAGCACCGGCGTGACCAGCGCGCACCAGCGGCCGGCGGCCTCGCGGCGCGCGGCGTCGCCGTGGTGCTTGAGGATGTCCAGCTCGACCGCTGTGCGGTAGGCGACCACGCGGCCGGCGTCGATCCAGGCGCGCTGCGCGTCCAGGATGCGGCGCATGGCCGGGTGCTGCTCGATCAGATCGGCTTCGCCGGCTTTCGCGCTGCCGCCCGGCGCGCGCATCTGGCGCCGCTCCTTCGAGTACGCGTCGGCTTTCTGCCAGGCGGCTTCCAGCAGGCCGATGCCCTGCAGGCCCACGTGCAGGCGCGCGGCGTTCATCATCACGAACATCGCGTTCAGGCCCTTGCCCGGTTCGCCGACGATCCAGCCCGGCGCCTCGTCAAAGCGCATCACGCAGGTCGGGCTGCCGTGCAGGCCCATCTTCTCTTCGATGCGCTCGCACACCGCGGCGCTTCGGGTGCCGTCTTCGTAGAACTTCGGCACCAGGAACAGCGACAGGCCCTTGGGGCCGGGCGGCGCATCGGGCAGGCGCGCGAGCACCAGGTGCACGATGTTGTCGCTCAGGTCGTGCTCGCCGCCGGAGATGAAGATCTTGGTGCCGCTGAGCGCGTAGCGGCCGTCGGGCAGCGGCACGGCCTTGGTTCGGCACAGGCCCAGGTCCGATCCGGCGTGCGGCTCGGTCAGGCACATGGTGGCCAGCCATTCGCCGGTGGCGACTTTCTCCAGATAGCGCGCCTTGAGCTCGTCGGACGCGTGGTGCTTGATGCACTCGTAGGCGCCGTGCAGCAGGCCGGGCGCCATGGTCCAGCCGTGGTTGGCGGCGCTGAGCATCTCGTAGAGCATGGCCTCCAGCACCGTCGGCAGACCCTGGCCGCCGTCTTCGGTGGCGCAGGCGAGGGCGGGCCAGCCGGCCTGCCAGAAGGCCTGGTAGGCGTCGCGGAAACCCGGCGGCATGGTGACGGCGCCGTCCCTGAATTGCGCGCCGATCTCGTCGCCGTCGCGGTTGAGCGGGGCCACCACCTCGGCCACGAACTTGCCCGATTCCTCCAGCACCTGCTGCATCAGGTCGGTATCGGCCTCGGCGTGCGCGGGCAACGCCTGCAGCTGTTGCGGGGCCTGCAGAACGGACTGCAGGACGAAGGCCATGTCGGCGGTGGCGGGCTGGAAGTGGTTCACGGTGAGCAGAAGCGGAGAGAGGGGAAAACGTCAGCGGCCGCTGGTGGCGTCCTGGGTCTTGTCGGGCGATCCTTCGAGACCGGCCAGCAGCGCCTTGTTGCTGCCGGGAATGACCATCTGGAACTTGTTGTCGACCACGGTGTAGTCGTAGTAGCCCATGCGCGCGATGGGCTGGATCTTGAGCACGTCGACCAGGCCGTTGCCGTCGATGCAGTCGTCGTCGATGTGGATGCCGACCACGCGGCCGAACACCACGTCCACCGTGCCCATGGGCGGGCGGCCGGGAAAGCGCACGGTGTTGAGGTACTCGCACTCGAACTGGATCGGCGAGCCCTTGATGCGCTTGGGCTTCACAAGACGGCTGTCCAGCTTCTCCAGCCCGGCGCGCTGGAACTCATCGACACCCGGTGGCAGCTCCTCGGCACTGATGTTGACCGCCTCGCGCAGCGCATAGGTCGCCATGTTCCAGACGAACTGGCCCATCTGCTCGGCGTTGCGCACCGAGTCCTTGCGCTCGCCCTGCGTGCTCTGGTTGGCGCTGAACATGACGATGGGCGGGTCGAAGGTCACGTTCTGGAACTGGCTGTAGGGCGCGAGGTTGTCGCGGCCCTGCGCGTCCACCGTGGAGATCCAGCCAATGGGGCGCGGGACCACGCAGGACTTGAACGGGTCGTGTGGCAGGCCGTGGGGGGTCTTGCCTGGTTCGTAATACATGGCGGAGCTCCGTTCGGTGGACGTGTGGGGGATCAGCGGCAGGCGAAGCTGGACGCGTCTTCCATGCTGCCGCTGCCCTTGTAGGTCGCGACCGTGGGGTAGGCGCACAGCGGTCGGCTGCGGTTGGGCGCCCAGCTGGCGGGCAGCTCGCTGTTGGCGCCGCCGGGGTTGCCGGCGCCACGCGCGGTGGCCTTCACGGCCTGCGGGGCTTCGCCCTGCTCGACCCACTTCACCAGCGGCGAGAGCAGGTCGAACTGGTCGGTGGACGGGCCGCCGCTGCAGTGCGCCATGCCCGGCACCGGGAAGAAGCGGGCGAAGCTGTTGGCCTTGCCGCCCAGCGCCTGGTCCAGGCGCAGCAGCCACTGGCGCGTGTCCTCTGCGGAGAAGATCGCATCGGCCACGCCGTGGTAGACGATCATCTTCGCGCCACGGTCCTTGAGCTTGGCCAGGTTCACCGGGTTCTCGTGGCCGGGCGGCGTCATCAGCGACAGGCCGGATTCGCGGTAGACCTCGCTGGTGGCGCTGAACATCGGCAGGCGCGCGCTGATGTCGACCTTGAGCGGGTCGAACATGCCCGGCGGCACGCTGAACACGGTGCCGACCGACAGCGGGTCCAGCGCCACCGAGTTGGCGAACTTCCAGGTGCCCCAGTTGTCACCGGCCAGGCCCGGGTCGAACGGGAAGGCCGAGTAGATGGCCTGGCCCGAGCCGGTGCGGCCACCGGCGAACACGCTGGCGACCACGTCCTTCTGCGCCGCGCTCAGGCACTGCCCGTTGCGATCCCCGGTGCAGGTGGCCACGTCGGTCTTGAGGTTGAAGGCCGCCTGGCAGGCCTGCATGGCCTGGACCATGCCGTCCCTGGCTCCGTCCAGTGCGTCGCACTTGCCCAGGATGGCGTCGGCCACCAGCTGGCGTTCGGCCTTGGTGAAGGCGCCGCTCAGGTCCGGGATCTTGGCATTGGGGTTGAGCGGGTGCTGGGTGGTCGCGCCGGGCACCGCCAGCGGCGCCCACTGCTGCGCGCCCCAGAGCTGGGCCAGCGCGGCGTTGGGCAGGCGGTAGCCGGGCGCGCCGACCAGGTAACCGTCGTAGGCCTGGCCGCGCGCGGCCTCGACCATGGCGTGGCGCCCGCCGTTGGAGCAGCCGCCCAGGTAGGAGCGGTCCGGGCCCTTGCCGTAAGCCGCGGCGATCAGCGCCTTGGCCATCGGGGTGAGCTTGGCCACCGCCTGGTAGCCGTAGTCCAGCCGCGACTGGGCTTCGAGGCCGAAGTAGGGCGTCTGCGGGCCGGTGTGACCGGCGTCGGAGCTGATGACGGCAAAGCCCTGCATCAGCGCGCCGGTCAGCGGTCCGCCGCCCAGTGCACCGTCGGCCGTCTTCACTGCACCATCCAGGCCACCGTTGCCCTGGTAGTAGAAGCGGCCGTTCCAGGCTTTGGGCAGGCGCATCTCGAAGCCGATGGCGTAGTCGCGGCCGTCGCTGCCTTTGCGTTTGTGCATCGCGCCCTTGACCAGACAGTGTTCGGCCACGGGCTGGCCAGCCAGCATGAGGCCACCCGCGGCCACGGACTCGGCGGAATCGATGTGCGTCTGCTCGAACCGGAACTGGCCGGTCAGCGTCGCACACTGGTTCAGGCTGGCCCCCATGGCGGGTGCCAGCGGCGCTGGCGATGCGCCAGGCGGGGTGGTGCCGCAGGCGGCAACGAGCAGACCCAGTCCCAGCGGCAAGGGCAGCAGTTGCAGGCGGCGCAGAGTGTGGTTCATCGGAGTCTCCTTGGGGGTGGTTGGGATCAGGGGCGCTTTCTCGCGGTGCCAAGGTAGGTTTCGATCACGCGGGGGTCGCTGGCCAGCTCCATGGCAGGCCCTTGTGCGCTGAGTTCGCCCATCTCCAGCACATACCCGTGGTCGGCCACCTGCAGTGCGGCGCGTGCGTTCTGTTCCACCAGCACGATGGTCACGCCGGTCTGGCGCAGCCGCTCGATGATGGAAAAGATCTCGCGCACGATGAGCGGCGCCAGGCCCAGGCTGGGCTCGTCGAGCATCAGCAGGTCGGGGCCGGACATCAGGGCGCGTCCCACGGCCAGCATCTGGCGTTCACCGCCCGAGAGCGTGCCGGCCAGTTGCAGCCGGCGCTCCTGCAGGCGCGGGAAGATGGCATAGACGTCGTCGAGCCGGCTGCGCCATTTCGCGTTGCCCTGGCGCATCTGGCGAAAGCCGCCGAGCAGCAGGTTGTCTTCCACCGGCATGGTGCCGAAGAGTTCGCGCTTCTCGGGCACCAGCGCCATGCCGCTCATCACGCGCTCTTCGAGCGTGAGGGTGGTGATGTCCTGGCCACGGAACAGGATCGAGCCCTGACCGGGCAGGATGCCCATGAGCGTGTTGAGCAGGGTGGACTTGCCCGCGCCGTTGGGACCGATGACGGTGATCACGCCGCCCGGCTGGGCCTCGATGTCGATGCCGTGCAGCACCTCGGCGCGGCCGTAGCCGGCGCGCAGTCCCTTGACTTGAAGAATCGGGTTGCTCATTTAGTGTTCCGTTCCCAGATAGGCCGCGCGCACCTTCGGGTCTTGCTGTACCTGTTCGGGCGGTCCTTGCGTGAGCAGCGTGCCGAACTCCATCACCACCAGGTGGTCGCAGATCTGCATCACCAGATCCATGTCGTGCTCCACCAGCAGGATGCTCATGCCTTCGCCCTTGAGCTGGCGCAGCACGTCGGCCAGGGCCTGCTTCTCCTTGTGGCGCAGGCCGGCGGCGGGCTCGTCGAGCAGCAGCAGCGTCGGATCGGCGCACAAGGCCCGTGCGATTTCCATCAACCGTTGCGGACCCATGGCCAGGTTGCCGGCCTGTTCGTGCAGGTACTCGCCCATGCCGATGCGCTCGAGCTGGCGCTGCGCCTCGCGGAACAGTTGCCGCTCCTCGGCGCGGTTGGTGCGCAGCATGGCGGGCAGCACGCCCTTGCGGCCCCGCGTGTGCGCACCCAGTGCCACGTTCTCCAGCACGGTCATGTCCGGAATCATCTTGACGTGCTGGAACGTGCGCGCCATGCCCAGCTGTGCGATGTCGCGCGAGGGCGTGCCGATGACGTTGCGGCCCTGGAAACGCACCTCGCCGCTGGTGGCGGGCAACACGCCGGTGATGAGGTTGAACGTGGTGGACTTGCCCGCACCGTTGGGGCCGATCAGCCCGACGATCTGGCCGGCGTGGATCTGGAAGCTGATGTCGTTCACCGCGACCAGGCCACCGAACTGCATGCGCGCCTTCTGCACGTCCAGAACCAGTTCTCCATTGGCGGGCTTGGCGCGTTCGGGCAGCGCGGCCGCGTTCTGCCAGTCCACCTTGCGCGGTTTGGCCGGCATGTGCTTGCCCACCATCGACCACAGGCCGTCGGGCAGGTACTTGAGCATCACCACCAGCGCCACGCCGAAGACGATCACCTCGTAGCTGCCGCTGGTGCCCATCAGCTTGGGCAGCAACACCTGCAGCTGGTCTTCCAGGACACGGATGAGGCCGGCGCCGACGATCGCACCCCAGACGTGGCCCACGCCACCGATCACCGCCATGAACAGGTACTCGATGCCCATCTTCAGGCCGAAGGCCGAGGGGTTCACCGTGCGCTGGAAGTGCGCCAGCAGCCAGCCGGCCACCGAGGCAAACAGTGCGGCCAGCACGAAGATGGTCACCTTGTAGCGGAAGGTGCTGATGCCCATGGCCTCGGCCATCTGCGAGCCGCTCTTGAGCGAGCGGATCGCGCGGCCGGCGCGCGAGTCGAGCAGGTGCAGCAGCGCGGCGGCGAAGGCCAGCAGGATGAACCAGGTCAGCACGAAGAACGCACGCCCCTGGCCGATGTCGAACCCCGCCACCGACAGGCTCTGGATGCCCAGCAGGCCGTCGTACTTGCCCAGTGCGTCGAGGTTGCCCATGAGGTAGTACAGCGACAGGCCCCAGGCGATGGTGGCCAGCGGCAGGTAGTGGCCCGACATGCGCAGCGTGATCAGACCGACGATCAGCGCACTGCCGGCGGTGAGGGCCAGGCCGATGAAGAGCGTGATCCAGGGCGACATGCCCAGGTTGAGCGTGAGCCAGGCCGTGGTGTAGGCCCCGATGCCGACGAAGGCCGCCTGACCGAAGGAGGTGAGCCCGCCCACGCCGGTCAGCAGGACCAGGCCGAGCACCGTCATGCTGTACATGCCGATCATGTTGAGCTGGGTGATCCAGAAGTCGGGCAGCGGGAGCAGGGCGATCACGGGAATCGCCAGAGCCAGGATCAGCAGGCCGAGATGTTGGTGTTTGGGCATGTCAGTGGTCCTCGTCGGAGTGCTTGCTGCGCAAGGACCTGACAAGCAGGACAGGGAGAATCAAGGTGAACACGATCACTTCCTTGAAGGCGCTGGCCCAGAACGAACCGAAGGACTCGATCACGCCCACGCCCATCGCCGCGATGAGGGCGCCGGGGTAGCTCGAGAGGCCGGCCGCGACGGCGGCCACGAAGCCCTTGAGGCCGATCAGGAAACCCGAGTCGTAGAACACGGTGGTGGTCGGGCCGATCAGCAGGCCCGAGAGCGCGCCGATGAAGGCCGCCATGGTCATCGTGAGCTGGCCCGACGCCTGGGACGAGATGCCCATGAGCCGTGCGCCCGTTCGGTTCACTGCGATGGCACGCAAGGCCTTGCCGCGCAGCGAGCGTTCGAAGTAGAGCCAGAGCATGGCGATGAGGGCCACCGTGGCTGCAAACGTGATGATGGTCTGGCCCGACAGCATCACGGGGCCGATGGTGTAGCGCTCATCCCAGAAGGCCGGATTCCGGAAACCTTCCGCACCGAAGAACACCAGTCCCAGGCCGGTCATGGCGAAGTGCACACCGACCGAGACGATCAACAGCACCAGCGGCGTGGAGCTCTCCAGCGACTGGTAGGCCACACGGTAGATCAGCGGGCCATAGACTGTCACCACGGCCACGCTGAGCGCGGCCTGCACCCACAGCGGGAACTGCTGCGGCGCGGCCCAGATGGCCACGACGGAGACCACGACGGGCAACACGAGCATGCGTCCCGCGGCCTTCAGCGCGGGCCATGTGCCGCGCTGCTGGCGCCAGCATTCGGTCAGATCCATCAGCGCGGCGAGACCGGCGAGCAGCAGCAGCAGCCAGACCGTGCCGGGCACCTTGCCGGTCTGGAAGATGGCCAGGGTGAGCGCGCCGTACGCGACAAACTCACCTTGGGGAATGAAGATGATCCGGGTGACGGTGAACACCAGGACGATGGCCAGGCCCAGCAGCGCGTACACGGCGCCGTTGGTGAGGCCATCCAGCGCCAGGATGCTGGCGATAGAGAAATCCATAGGAAGCCTTAGCGAGAAAAGGGGCGCGTCCAAGAAGAACCTCGAACGCAGGCGCGCCGAAACCAGGTGTCGCTCCCCCTCCCGCCGGAGGCGGGAGGGGGAGGCGTTCCGAATCACTCCACCTTGAACTTGCCGTCCACCACCTTGAGCATCACGCCGGTCTCGTTGGTGTAGCCCCAGTGGTCGCTCTTGGTCCAGTTCATCACGCCGTGCGCGAACACGGTGCGGCCCATGGTTTCAAGCGCGTCGCGCAGACCGGCACGGAACTCCGGCGTGCCGGGCTTGCCGCTCTTGAGCGCCAGCGGCACGGCCTTGTTCAGGGCAATGGCCGCGTCGTAGCTGTGGCCGGCGAACTGGTTGCGCGTGCCGGGGCCCATCAGCTTCTCGTAGTTGGTGACGAAGTCCACCGCCAGCTTCTTGGAAGGATGGCTGTCAGGCAGCTGCTCCGCGATGACGGCCGGGCCGGACACGACGAAAGAGCCTTCGACGTCCTTGCCACCGATGCGCACCAGGTCGGGCGTGGCGGCCGCGTGCGTCTGGTAGATCTTGCCCTTGTAGCCGCGCTCGATGACCGCCTTGTGCGGCATCGCGGCGCCCGAACCCGAAGCCACCACCAGGATCGCATCGGGGTTGGCCGAGCTGAGCTTGAGCGCTTGCGGCGTCACGCTGGTGTCGGTGCGGGCGAAGCGCTCGGTGGCCACCACTTTCATGCCGGCCTTCTCGGCCAGCGGCGTGAGTGCCTTGAGCCACAGCTCGCCGTAGGCGTCGGTGTAGCCCAGGAAGCCGATCGTCTTGATGTTCTGCTTCTTCATGTGCTCGACCATGGCGTGGGCCATCACGTCGTTGCCCTGCGGCAGGCGGAACATCCACTGATCGGCGCCGGGCGGCACGCCCACGGGCGACGCGGCCAGCTGGACCGTCTTGGCTTCCGTGGCGACCGGGGTCATGGCGGCAGCCACAGGGGTCAGGCAGGAGCCGATGATCAGGTCGACCTTGTCTTCGGTCACGAAACGGCGTGCGTTGGCCGCACCTTTGCCCGGGTCGCTGGCGTCGTCCAGGATGATCAGGTTGACTTTCTCGCCCGCGATGGTGGTGGGGAACAGCTTGAACTGGTTCTGCATCGGAATGCCCAGGCCGGAGCCCGGTCCGGTGAGCGAGAGGCTCACGCCGATGTTGATGTCGGCCAGCGCCGCGGTGCTGCTGAGGGCTGCAATGGCCACGGCTACGAGGGTCTTGACGGTTTTCACTGGATGTCTCCTTCTTGGGGTGGTGGTGGAAAAACTCAGGGGGAAACGGGTGGGTTCAGCTGCACAGGGCCCTGATGTCTGCAGGCACGGGAATCGCCTTGATGCGGTCGGGCGTCTCCGGCGGGCGTATCACGAAGGCGCGTGTTTCCGTGCCCTCGCACAGCACGTCATCGCCCCGTTTCACCACGTGCCGGTGGATGAACACCTTGTCGCGCCATTCGATGACGCTGGTTTGCACCTGCAGCCGCTCGCCGTAGGTAGCGGGCTTCATGAACTTGGTGTGGATCTCCAGCAGCGGCGTGCCGATGATGCCGGTGGTCTTGACCAGCTCGCGCCAGGGCGGCACGCCGCATTGCACGAAGAAGTTCAGCGACGAGGCGTCCATCCATTTGCTGAAGTTGGGGAAGAAGACGATGCCGGCGGGATCGCAGTCGCCGAACATCACCTCCACCTCGTAGACAACGGTCTTGCTCATGGTGGTCTGTTCAGCGCGGGGCCATGCGCAGGGCGCCGTCCAGGCGGATCACCTCGCCGTTGAGGTGGCCGTTGCTGACGATGTGTGCAGCCAGCTGGGCGAACTCCTCGGGCTTGCCCAGACGTTGCGGGAACGGGATGCTCTTGGCCAGGGATTCCTGCACCGGCTCGGGCAGTTCCTTGAGCAGCGGTGTGGCGAACAGGCCGGGTGCGATGGTGCAGACGCGGATGCCGTGCTGCGCCAGGTCGCGCGCCATCGGCAGCGTCATGCCGGCCACGCCGGCCTTGGACGCGCTGTAGGCCTGCTGGCCCACCTGGCCGTCGAAGGCGGCGACGCTGGCGGTGAAGACCATCACGCCGCGCTCGCCGTCTTCCATCGGCTCCAGCTTGGCGCAGGCGGCGGCGAACAGGCGGGCCGCGTTGTAGGTGCCGATCAGGTTGACGTTGATCACGCGGGCGAAGTCGGCCAGCGGCGCGGCGTTGCCGTCCTTGCCGACCACGCGCTTGGCACTGCCGATGCCGGCAATCTGCATCAGGATGCGCGCCGGGCCGTGGGCCGCGGCGGCGGCCTCGACAGCGGCCTGCATGCTGTCCGGGTCCGACACGTTGCATTGCACCGCCACGCCGCCGATGTCCTTGGCGACGCGCTGGGCGTTCTCGAGGTTGAGGTCGAGCACCGCGACCCTGGCGCCCAGGCGGGCCAGTTCACGCGCCGTGGCTTCGCCGAGGCCGGAACCCCCACCGGTGACGAGGGCCGCTTGTCCTTGGATGTTCATGTCAGTGTCCTTCCGGGTTCTCAATGAGGAGGGCAATGCCTTGGCCACCGCCCACGCAGGCGCTGGAGATGCCGTACTTCTTGCCGCTGCGCTGCAGCTCGCGCGCCAGGGTCAGCGTCAGGCGCACGCCGGTCGCGGCCAGCGGGTGACCCAGGGCGATGGCGCCGCCGTTGACGTTGAGCCTGTCGATGTCCATGCCCAGTTCCTTCGCGACCGCGAGGGTCTGCGCGCCCTGGGCTTCGTTGACCTCGAAGCGCGCGATGTCGTCGAGCTTCAGGCCGGTGCGCTCCAGCAGCAGGCGGATGGCGGGGGCCGGGCCGATGCCCATGATCTCGGGCGGCACGCCCACGGCGGCCGCGGCGACCACGCGCGCCAGGGGCTTGCGGCCTTGCGCCTTCGCATAAGCGCCCGAGCTCACCACGCAGGCCGCGGCCGCGTCGACCAGGGCCGAGCTGTTGCCGCCGGTCTGCACGCCGTTCTCGAACACCGGCTTGAGCCTGGCCAGCACATCGACCGGCGACAGGCGCGGGTGGGTGTCGGTCGACACCTCGGTCAGCTTGCCCTGCAGGCGAATGCCGCGCGCCTTGTAGCCCTCGATCTCGAACTTCTCGCTGACCACGGGCACGATCTCGCCGGCCAGGAACCCGCTCTCCTGCGCGGCCACGGCCTTGGCAAAGGACGAGGAGGCGAACACGTCGACTTCCTCGCGGGTGATGCCGTATTTCTTCGCCAGGTTCTCGGCGGTCTGGATCATGTTGATGCCGGCCGCCGGGTCCTTCAGCGCCTCCCACATGTAGTCCTTGAACCCCACCGGCGAACCGAGCTTGAAGCCGGTGCGGTGGTCGAAGGCGGCGATGGGGTTGCGCGTCATGCTTTCGGTGCCGACCACCAGCGCCACGTCGGCGGCGCCACCCTGGATGTGTTCACCCGCCTGGCGGAACAGCTCGAAGCCGGTGCCGCAGATGCGCTGCGCCATGATCGCCGGCACCTCGACCGGCACGCCAGCGTACAGCCCGATGTGGCGCGGCAGGAAGAACTGGTCGAAGTCGCCGGGCGCCATGTTGCCGGTGACCACCGAGCCGATCTCGCTGGGCGCGACGCCGGCGCGGGCCAGCGCCGCGCGCGCGGCCTTGATGCCTAGGTCGGTCGGCGAGATGTGGCCGAGCGCGCCGCAGTAGTCCACCATCGGCGTGCGCACGCCGTCGAGGATCACCACATCGGCGAACGCGTTGAAGAAGCCTTTGCTGGCCATCGGAAGCTCCTCAGATCGACGGCTTGATGATGTAGCGCAGGCCGTCGCTGTGCAGCTTGGCCACCGTGTCGGCGCGGTGCGTCAGCACGGCGCGCTGGTTGATCGAACCCTTGTCGGTGATCTCGCCACGGTCGATGGTGGGCGGGTCGGCCAGCAGGCACAGGCGCGCGATGCGGTTGGCCGAGCCGGTGGCGTTGCGCGCCAGTTCGTCCACGATTTTCTGGAACTGGGCGAGCACGCCGGGGGTGTCGAGCACATCGTGCAGCGACGCGTCGGCCGGCAGGTCCGAGAGCTGGCGCACGGCCGGGGTCGGGAACACCATGGCGCCCACCTCCTTCATGTTCAGACCGGTCAGCACCACGTCCTGGATGTAGGGCGCGCCGGCCGCGATGATCTTGCCGCGCAGCGGTCCCACGCTGACGAAGGTGCCGGTGGCGAGCTTGAAGTCCTCGGCGATGCGGCCGTCGAACTTCAGGCCCTGGTGCACATCGGTCTCGTCGATCCACTTGACCGCGTCGCCGGTCTTGAAGAAGCCTTCCTCGTCGAAGGCCTCGGCGGTTTCCTCGGGCTGGCGCCAGTAGCCGGGTGTGATGTTCGGGCCTTTGTAGCGGACCTCGGTCTTGCCCTGCATGTCGACCAGCTTGAGTTCCAGGCCCGGCGTCGGCAGGCCCAGGTCGCCGGCGTTCACGTTGGGGCTGGTGACAAAGATGCCGAAAGGACCGGACTCGGTCATGCCCAGGCCGGTGCCCATGACGATGCGCTCGCCCACCTCGCGCTCGGCGCTCTCGAACAGGCTGTCCCAGATCGGCTGGGCCAGCGCGGCGCCGGCGTAGAAAAACATGTTGACCTTGGCCAGCAGGGTTTTGCGCAGCAGGTCGTCGGTCTTCATCGCGTTGGCAATCGCTTCGAAACCGGTCGGCACGTTGAAGTAGACCGTGGGCGAGATCTCGCGCAGGTTGCGCAGGGTCTCGTGCATCAGCGCGGGCGTGGGCTTGCCGTCGTCGATGTAGAGCGTGCCGCCGTGGTAGATCACCATGCCGAAGTTGTGGTTGCCGCCGAAGGTGTGGTTCCAGGGCAGCCAGTCCACCAGCACCAGCGGCTTCTCGGCCAGCACCGGCATCGAGGCCGCCATCTGCGCCTGGTTCGCGCACCACAGACGCTGCGTGTTGATGACCGCCTTGGGCATCTTGGTCGAGCCCGAGGTGAACAGGAACTTGGCGATGGTGTCGGGGCCGGTGGCGGCCATCGCGGCGTCGACCGCGGGTGTCGGCTCGGTGGCCATCAGGGCGGCGAAAGAGGTCGTGTCGCGGCCCGGCACCGTGCCGTTCGTGCAGACCAGTTCCACGTCCTCGGCCACGGTGGCGAGCATGGCGCGGCTGTAGCGCAGCGCGTCGCTGGCGAACACCATCCCCGGCGTGAGCGTCTTGATGACGTGCTTGAGCTTGTCGTAGTCCTGGCTGATCAGCGAGTAGGCCGGCGAGGTCGGGCAGTAGGCGACGCCGGCGTAGAGGCAGCCCAGCGCGAGCAGCGCGTGTTCGAGGTCGTTCTCGCTGAGGATCAGCACCGGGCGCTCGGCCGAGAGGCCGCGGTTGAGCAGGCCCTGGCCGATGCGGCGCGCGGCGTCCAGCGCCTGCGCGAAGCTGATGTGCTTCCAGTCGCCGCTGCTGCCGTCGGCGTTCTTCACGCGGCGCGCAAACAGGGTCTGGTCCGGGCGCTCCTTCGCCCAGTGCACCAGCCGGTCGGTCAGGCGCTCGGGGTAGGGGCCCAGGTCCTGATCGGCGCGCAGGTAGTGCACGCCGGTCTCGCCGTCGCGCACGGTGGCGCGGGTCACGCCGAACTTCAGGGGGCGGTATTTCGCTGTGCTCACGTAGTCTCCTCGGGTCTTCTGTGCGGCGTCTGTTCGGTCAGTCGGCTTTCTTGACTTTTGCCGCCTTGCCTTCGAGGAAAGCGCGCACGCGCTCCTTGGCTTCCGGCGCCGACTGCGCAATGGATGCCATCAGCGCTTCGGTGAACAGGCCATGGTCGGCCGGCTGTTCGGCAATGCGGGGCAGGGCGTGCATGAGCGCGAAATTGGTCATGCGCGCGTTGGTGGCGATGCGCGTCGCCAGCTCGATGGCCTTCTCGCGCGCTGTGCCGCCGGGCACCAGGTACTGCGACAGGCCCACGCGCTCGCCATCGGCGGCGTTGTAGACGCGGCCGGTGAGCATCATGTCGGTCATGCGGGCGGCCCCGATCAGCTTGGGCACGCGCACCGCGCCACCGCCGCCGACAAAGATGCCGCGCGTGCCTTCGGGCAGGGCATAGAAGGTGGTCTCGTCGGCCACGCGGATGTGGCAGGCGCTGGCCAGCTCCAGGCCACCACCCACCACCGCACCGTGAAGGGCGGCGATGACAGGCACGGTGCCCTTCTCGACGCATTCCAGCGCGGCATGCCACATGCGCGAATGGAACACGCCTTCGGCGGCGTCGCGCTCGCTGAGTTCCGACAGGTCCAGGCCGGCGCAGAAGTGTTCGCCCTCGCCATCGACCACGGCCGCGCGCACACTGGCGGGCAGGTTCTGGAAGGCGTCGCGGATGGCCAGGATGAGGCCGTCGTTCAGCGCGTTGCGCTTGGCGGGCCTGTTCATGGTGACGATGGCGATTTCCTGTTGCTCGCCGTGCAGCTGCACGCTCAGGTCGGGGTGTTGGAACGTCATGATGGTGAGGATTTCTGCGCTTGTTGAGTGTTGAAATTATTGTTATAAACAATAACCAAATCAAGCGAGACATCCTCCAATCTCATCAGTACTTACCCTAGTGAGGAAACAGCATGGACCACCAGAACCTGATCGCCATCGACATCCACACCCACGCCGAAGTGAGCTGCTGGAACCCGTTCGACAACTACGGCGAGGAGTACGACCGCGCCGCCGACAAGTACTTCGGCAGCAACCGCCGACCGACCATCGAAGAGACGGTGGCCTACTACCGCGAACGCAAGATCGGCCTGGTGATGTTCACCGTGGACAGCGAGTCCAAGCTGGGCCGCCGGCGCATTCCGAACGAGGAGATCGCCAAGGCCGCGCGCGACAACAGCGACATGATGATCGCCTTCGCCAGCATCGACCCGCACAAGGGCAAGATGGGGGCGCGCGAGGCCGAGCGCCTGATCAAGGAAGAGGGCATCAAGGGCTTCAAGTTCCACCCCACGGTGCAGGGCTACCACCCCTACGACAAGATGGCCTGGCCGATCTACGAGGTGATCAACGCCCACAAGCTGCCCGCCATCTTCCACACCGGGCACAGCGGCATCGGATCGGGCATGCGCTGCGGCGGCGGGCTGCGGCTGGAGTACAGCAACCCCATGCACTTGGACGACGTGGCGATCGACTTCCCCGACATGCAGATCGTCATGGCGCACCCCAGCTTCCCCTGGCAGGACGAGGCGCTGTCGGTGGCCACGCACAAGCCCAACGTCTGGATCGACCTCTCGGGCTGGAGCCCGAAGTACTTCCCCAAGCAGCTGGTGCAGTACGCCAACACGCTGCTCAAGGACCGCATCCTGTTCGGCAGCGACTACCCGCTGATCACACCCGAGCGCTGGATGAAGGACTTCGAGGTCGCGGGCTTCAAGCCCGAGGTGATGCCCGGCATCCTCAAGGGCAATGCCGTGCGCCTGCTCGGGCTGGCCTGACCGGGGCGGTCAGTCGCCCCAGACTTCCCGGGCGGTTTCCACCACCAGCGCGAGCTTTCTGCGCTGGTCTTCCACGGCGATGTTGTTGCCGTGCACGGTGGACGAGAAGCCGCACTGCGGGCTCAGCGCCAGCTGGTCCAGCGGTGCGTACTGCGCGGCCTCGGCGATGCGGCGCTTGAGGTCGTCCTTGCTTTCCAGCTGCCCGAACTTGGTGGTGACCAGGCCCAGCACCACGGTCTTGCCGGGCTTGAGGAAACGCAGCGGCCGGAAGTCGCCCGAGCGGTCGTCGTCGTATTCCATGAAATAGGCGTCCAGGTGCATCTCCGAGAGCAGGGCTTCGGCCACCGGTTCGTAGTTGCCGGCCGCCGCGTGGGTGCTCTTGAAGTTGCCGCGGCACAGGTGCATGCACAGCGTCATGCCGGCCGGCTTGCGCGCCACCACCTTGTTGATGAAGGCGGCGTAGCGGTGCGGCAGCTCGTTGGGGTCGTCGCCGCGCTGGCGCGCCGCCTCGCGCATCTTCTCGTCGCAGAGGTAGGCCATGTTGGTGTCGTCCATCTGCACATAGGTGCAGCCCGCGTCGGCCAGGCTCTGCAGCTCGTCGCCGTAGGCCTTGGCCACGTCGTCGTAGAACACCGGGTCCAGTTCGGGGTAGGCCTCCTTGCTGATGCCGGCGCGGCCGCCGCGGAAGTGCAGCATGGTGGGCGAGGGGATGGTGACCTTGGGCACCAGGCCGCTGATGCCCAGCGCCTCCACCTGCGACTTGAGGTACTGGAAGTCGGCCAGCTGGATGTTCTTGGCGTGGCGCACCTTGTCGATCACGCGGATCACCGGCGGCGCCAGTTCCTCGGTGCCGTCGGGCCGCACGATGGTGACCGGGATGTCGGTCTTCACGCCGCCGAGCTGCTCCAGGAAGTCGATGTGGAAATAGGTGCGGCGGAACTCGCCGTCGGTGATCGACTTCAGGCCCACGTCGGCCTGGAACTTCACGATCTCGGTGATGGCCTTGTCCTCCACGGCGCGCAACTGCTCGGCCGTGATCGACTTCTTGTTGAAGAACTGGTCGCGCGCTTCCAGCAGGTAGGCCGGGCGCAGGAAGGAGCCGACGTGGTCGGCACGGAACGGGATGCGGGTGCTCATGGTGTCTCCGTGTGGTGGTTGCCAGCGGCATCGTAGCCAACACAACGGCGTTCTGACTGGATACAGAGACTCATGGATTTCCCTGATATCGGGTTCTCTCTGAGGGAAATTTCAGGGTTTCTGTATACATTGGGTATCCATGAACACGGTCCAGGACCTTCAAGCCGATGCAGCGCTCGCCTCCACACCCAGCGGGTCGTCCGAGACTGCCCAGGTGCGCGCGCTGCTGCAACTGCGCGAGCTGATCCTCTCGGGCGAACTGCCCGGTGGCACCCGCATCGCGGAGCTGGCCATCGTCGAGCGGCTGGGCATGTCGCGCACCCCGATCCGAGCCGCGCTGGTGCGTCTGGAGCAGGAGGGCCTGCTCGAAGCCCTGCCCAGTGGCGGCTATGTGGTGCAGAGTTTTTCCGAGCGCGACGTGGCCGACGCCATCGAACTGCGCGGCACGCTCGAAGGCCTGCTGGCCCGGCTGGCGGCCGAACGCGGCGCGCCCCTGGTGGTGCTGGCCGAGGCGCGCCAGTGCCTGGACCGCATCGACGCGCTGCTGACCGCGCCCAAGCTCGACGACGAGGCGTTCTCGGCCTACGTCGCGCTCAACAGCCACTTTCACGCGCTGCTCTACGAACTGGCGGACAGCCCCACCATCACGCGCCAGCTGGAGCGCGCCGCCAGCCTGCCGTTCGCCTCGCCCTCGGGTTTCGTGCTGCTGCAGGCGCAGTCCACGCGGGCGCGCGACATGCTCATCGTCGCGCAGGACCAGCACCGGCAGGTGCTGGACGCGATCGAGCAGCGCGAGGGCGCGCGCGCCGAGTCCATCATGCGCGAGCACTCGCGGCTGGCGCGCCGCAACCTGGTCGAGGTGCTGGCCGCGCACCCCTCCGAACCTCTGACCGGCAACATGCCGGCGATCCGCATGATCCGGCGCCGCCGCTGAGTCCATCCATCCCGTTTTTCAACCCAAGGAGACACCCATGAAGCTCATTCCCCGTCGCACCGCCCTGGCCACGCTCGGCGCGGTGGCTGCCCTGGCGACGGCCGGGACCGCGATGGCCCAGACCGTGACGCTGCGCCTGCACCAGATGCTGCCGCCTCAGGCCACCATTCCCGCCCGTGCCATCGTTCCCTGGGCGCAGAAGGTCGAGGCCGAGTCCGGCGGCAAGATCAAGGTGCAGCTGTTCCACGCCATGCAGCTGGGTGGCGCGCCGCCGCAGCTGTTCGACCAGGCCAAGGACGGTGTGGTCGACCTCACCTGGACGGTGCTGGGCTACACGCCGGGGCGCTTTCCCAAGACCGAGGTGTTCGAACTGCCGTTCATGAGCAGCTCGGCCGAGGCTTCGTCCAAGGCCATCCAGGAATACGTCGAGAAGTTCGCCGCCGACGAGTTCAAGGACGTCAAGCTGATTGCCGTGCACACCCACGGCCCCGGCCTGTTCCACACCAAGCAGCCGGTGGTGGGCCTGGAGTCGCTGCGCGGCATGAAGATCCGCGGTGGTTCGCGCATCATCAACAACATGCTGACGAAGCTGGGCGCCACGCCGGTGGGCATGCCGGTGCCGGCGGTGACCGAAGCCCTGTCCAAGGGCGTGATCGACGGCACCACCATTCCCTGGGAAGTGACGCCCTCGCTGAAGGTCACGGAGCTGGTGAAGAACCACACCACCTTCGCCGGCAAGGAAGGCCTGTACACGCAGACCTTTGCCTTCTCGATGAACAAGGCGTCCTACGAGAAGCTGCCGCCGGACCTGAAGAAGGTGATCGACAACAACTCGGGCCAGGTGGCCGCGGCGCTGTTCGGCAAGGCCATGGACGACGGCGACAAGGCCGGGCGCGAGATCGCGGTCAAGGCCGGCAACAAGATCACCGAGCTGGAGCTGGCCGAGGTGCAGCGCTGGAAGCGCACCGCCTCGACGGTGGAGACCGACTGGGTCAACGAGGTGAAGGCCAAGGGCATCGACGGCGCCAAGCTGGCGTCCGAGGCGCGTGCGCTGATCGCCAAGTACAACAAGTAAACCGCCCGATCAGTGATCAGACGAGGGGCTGCCGGCTAAGGTCGGCAGCCCTTTTCTGTTGGGGGGAATCGCATCAAACGACTTGGTCGGGTCGGTGGACCTTTGCTCCCGGATGGCCCATCTCTGCGCGCAGCACGGTGCCGCTGGTGGATTCGGTGCAGTACAGCGTCTGGCGCTCCGGCCCGCCGAAGGCCAGGTTGGTGAGCGAGGCGCCGGTCTCGGCGCGCAGCACCTGCATCGGCTCGGCGCGGTGGTTGAGCACCCACACATAGGCCAGGCCCGGGTTGGCCACCAGCAGCTGGCCGGCGCTGTCCATGGCCAGGCCGTCCGGGCCGCTGGGGCCGTAGGACGTGAAGAACTGCCCGGCCTTGGACACGCCACCGTCGGCCAGCAGCGGCATGCGCCAGACGCAGTTGCCGCGCGTGGCCGCGACGAACAGGAATTTCTCGTCCAGCGACAGCACGATGCCGTTGGGGCTGGGCACGTTGGCCAGCAGCAGGTCCAGCCGGCCGCCGGGGCTGAGCCGGTAGACGCGGCCCGTGGGGTCGTGCAGGCCGGTCTGGCCCTGGTCGGTGAAATACAGGTTGCCCTGTGAGTCGAACGTGAGGTCGTTCAGGCCCTTGAAGCTCTCGGTGTTGCGCCGGCCCAGGTAGGGCCGCACCGCGCCGCTGCGGCTGTCCACCACCATCAGGCCGTTGCGGTAGTCGGTCACCAGCAGCTCGGTGGCGTTCAGGAACTTCATGCCGTTGGGCTCGCCGTCCCACTGCGCCACCAGCTCCCACCCGCCCTGCGGGTCGATGCGGAACACGTGGCCGAACGGGATGTCGGTCACGTAGAGGTTGCCTGCGTCGTCGAACACCGGGCCCTCCAGAAAACAATCGACCTCGCGCCCGCCCATGTTGGCGTCGCTCCAGACCGTGCGCTGGCGCTGGCGGAAGCGCGCGGGCAGGGTGGTGAACACGTCCAGCGTGCGGACTTCGGGTGGGGTGAGCAGGAACATGGCGGGCCTCAGGCGGTGGGCGATGCCCGCACCTTACTGCTTCTCGAACGCGGTGTTGGCCACCACCTTGCCCCAGCCGTCGGTGCTGTCCTTGAGCAGCTTCGCGAACTCGTCCGCGCCCGCGTGGCGCGGCTCGGCGCCCATGCCTTGCGCGAACTGCTTCATGTCGTCCGACGCCATGGCGGTGGCGATCTCCTTCTGCAGGCGCTGCACCACCTCGGCCGGCGTGCTCTTGGGCGCCCACAGACCGGTCCAGTTGACCACGCCGCGCCATGGGACACCGGCCTGGTGGAAGGTCGGCACATCGGGCAGGGCGGCCAGTCGCTGGTCGCCGCTGACGGCCAGCAGGCGCAGCTTGCCGCCCTTGACGTTGCCCATCAGCCCGGTGGTGGACGCGATCTGGAAGTCGATGGTCTGGGACAGCAGGCCGGCCGTGGCTTCGCCCGCACCCTTGTAGGGGATGTGCATGAAGTTCACGCCGCTGGCAATGCCCAGGGCCTCGCTCGCGAAGTGCGGCGTGGTGCCCGGGCCGCCGGTGCCGTAGGTGACGGTGTTGGGCGCGGCCTTGGCCTGCTCGGTCAGATCGGCCAGGGTCTTGTACTTCGAGCCAGCGTTGACCGCCAGGCCCATGGGTGCGAACACATAGGCGCTCACCGGCACCAGCTGCGTGGCGTGGTCGAAGGGCAGCTTCTTGAAGATGTGCGGCAGCAGCGAGTAGGTGGTGTCGTTGGCCAGCAGGGTGTGGCCGTCGGGCTGGGCCTGGGCCACGAGGTTGGCGCCGATGGTGCCGGTCGCGCCGGGCTTGTTTTCCACGATGAAGCTCTGCCCGGTCTGCTCGGTCAGCTTCTGCGCCATCTTGCGCGTGACCACGTCCACAGCGCCGCCGGGCGCGTAGGGCACGACGATCTTGACGATCTTCGACGGCCAGATGGACTGGGCCTGGGCGGTGCCGGCCAGCAGGCCGAAGGCGGCGAGGGCGGTGGTCGAGAGCAGCGCGCGGCGTGCATTGAATGTGTTCATGAATGTCTCCGTTGTAATGTGGGTCAGGCGGTGGCGGCTTCGCTGCGGGCCAGCACCGCCAGCGTGTTCTGCGCGGCGGCCACGCCCATGTTCACATAGGCGTCGCTGGTCACGCCACCGATGTGCGGGCTGAGGATGAAACCGGGCTGGCCGTGGAAGATGTGCGGCACGGTCATGGGCTCGACGGCGAAGCTGTCCAGCCCGGCCATGCGCACCTGGCCCGACTGCACGGCCGCCAGCAGGGCGGGCTCGTCGATCAGGCCGCCGCGCGCGGTGTTCACCACGATCACGCCCGGCTTGCAGCGCGCCAGCGTCTGCGCGTTGATCAGGCCCTTGTTCTCGGGCGTCAGCGGGCAGTGCAGCGAGATCGCGTCCGACTCGCGCCAGATCGTCTCCAGGTCCACTGCGCTCACGTAATCGGGCAGGTTCTTCGCGAACGGGTCGAAGCCGATCACGCGCAGGCCCATGGCGTCGGCCATCTTCGCAAAGCGCAGGCCGATGGCGCCCAGGCCGACCAGGCCGACCGTGCGGCCGCCCAGCTCCAGGCTCTTGTGCGTGGCCTTGTCCCAGTGGCCGTCGTGCATGCGCTGGTTCAGCTGCACCACCGACTTGGCGCAGGCCAGCAGCAGGGCCAGGGCCTGCTCGGCCACGGCCGCGGCGTTGGCGCCTACGGCGGCTGTCACGGCGATGCCGCGCTGGGCGGCGGCCGCCTTGTCGATGGTGTCGGTGCCGCTGCCGTGCTTGGAGACCACGCGCAGCGCGGGCGCCGCGTCCATGGTCTCGGCATTCACGCCGCTGTAGCGCACGATGATGCCGACCGGGTTGTGCGCGCGCGCCAGCGCCACGATGTCGGCCTGTGTCGGCGTCTTCCCGGCAAAGACCACTTCATGGTCTGCGAGCAGGGCCAAGGCCTGCGGCGCGAGGTCGGCGGCGGTGATGAGGATGACGGGTTTGCCGCTCACAACGTCTCTCCTTGCTTGAGCACACCGGCCGCGACCAGCGAAGCCGTCAGCCACGAGGCCGAGGTGTTGCCTTCCTTGATCTGGGCGATGCGCTTGGCTTCGGCCTGCACCTTGTGCTCGGCCAGCGGCAGCAGGCCGGGCAGCACCTCGCGCTCGACCACCACCACGCCGTCGCCGTCGCCGATGACGAAGTCGCCCGGATGCACCGTCACGCCGCCGATGCTGATGGGGTGACCGATGCGGCCGCCGTTGTTCTTGGTCGGGCCGTTGGGGTTGGTGCCGACCGAGAAGACCGGGTAGTCCATCTCGTCGATCTCCAGGCTGTCGCGCACCGCGCCGTCCACCACCACGCCGGCCAGTCCGAGCTGGCGGCAGGCGGTCATCATGATCGTGCCCATCAGGGCCGAGGTCTGGTCGCCCTTGCCATCGATCACCAGCACGTCGCCGGGTTTGGCCAGCGCGATGGCGGCGTGGATCATGAGGTTGTCCCCGGGGCGCACCTCGACGGTGAAGGCCGGGCCGGCCACCTTCATGCGCGGGCGCAGCGCCTGGATGCGCCCGTGCAGCGCGCCGCGGCGGCCGTTGATGTCGGAGAAGATGGCCGGCTGGAACCGGGCGGCCTGCGCCACCAGATCGGGCGCGACGCGCGGGAAGTCTTTGACGATGTCGGGCTGGGACATGGGGAACTCTCGGTCGTGAAGGGGAGGGAATCAGTCCAGAGTCGCGCCCGAGGCCTTGACGATGGGGGCCCAGCGCGCAAGGTCGCTCCTGATCAGGCTGCCGAAGGCTTCGGGCGTGCCGCCGAGCACGTCGGCGCCCTGGTCGCTCAGCTTCTTCTTCACGTCGGCCGACTGCAGGGCCTTGTTGATCTCGGCGTTGAGCACGGCGACGATGTCCTTGGGTGTGCCCGCCGGTGCGACGAAGCCGAACCAGGTGACGGCTTCGAAATCCTTCACGCCCGACTCGGCGATGGTGGGCACCTGGGGCAGGTCGTCCACGCGCTTGAGCGAGGTCACCGCGATCGGGCGCATCTTGCCGGTCTTGATCTGGCCGATCAGTGTGGGCACGGAGGACAGGTACAGCTCCACACGGCCGCTGACCACGTCGGTGGCTGCCTGGGCAGCGCCCTTGTAGGGCACGTGGGTGAAGTCGACGCCGGCCGACTTCTGGAACAGCACGCTGGCCAGGTGCGCCACGGTGCCGTTGCCCGAGAAGGCCATGTTCAGCGAACCCGGCTTGGCCTTGGACGCGGCCACCACCTCGGTCAGCGACTTGAAGGGCGAGGACTCGCCCACGACCATCACCAGCGGCGCATTGGCGACTAGGCCGACGGGGGTCAGGTCCTTGACCGAGTCGTACGGCATCTTGCTGTAGAGCGTCGGGTTGATCGCCAGGTTGCTGGTCTGGCCCAGCGCGATGGTGTAGCCGTCGGCCGGCGACTTGGCCACCACGTCGATGCCGATGTTGCCGCCGGTGCCCGGGCGGTTCTCGATCACGAAGTTCCAGCCCTTGGTGGTCTGGATCTTGGTGGTCACCTCGCGGGCGATCAGGTCGGTGCCGCCACCGGCCGGGAAGGGCACGATGACCTTGATGGGCTTGGCGGGGTAGGCCTGGGCGAAGGCGGCACCGGTGGCCAGCAGCAGGCTGGCGGCGGCGAGGGCGTGGCGGCGGGAAAGGTTCATGTCTTGTCTCCGGATGTCGGTGGATGGTGGTGGCCGCAGCGCTGGGTTGCGGCTGGGGCGGACTGTACGGACGTGTTTCGTTCAATACAATGCTGTTTCAATAGTTGAAACACGGGCCAAAGCATGAAACCCTCCCGAAAGACCGCCGAGGCGCCCGAGACGGCCGACGCCGAGAGCAGCACCGGCAGCGTGACCGCCGTCACCCGGGCGCTGCGCGTGCTGGAGTGTTTCGGCATGGACGACCCCCAGCTCACGCTGGCCGAGATGAGCCGGCGCACCGGCATGCACAAGACCACCACGCTGCGGCTGGCGCGCACCCTGGCGGCCGAGAACTACCTGGTGCAGAAGGAGGACGGCAGCTGGCGCCTGGGCCGCGCGGCGGGCTGGCTGGGCGCGTGTTATCAGGCGGTGTTCGACGTGCACGAGGTGGTGGAGCCAGTGCTGCGCGCGCTGACGGTGCAGACCGGCGAGAGCGCCTCGTTCTACGTGCGCGAAGGCCAGCAGCGCCAGTGCCTGGCGCGGGTGGACGGGCCGCAGACCATCCGCCACCACGTGCGCGTGGGCATCGGCCTGCCGCTGAACCTGGGGGCGCCGGGGCGCGTGATCCTGGCGTTTTCGGGCGAGCCGGGCGAGCCCTACGAGTCGATCCGTCGCCGGGGCTTCCACCTGTCCATGGGCGAGCGCGAGCCGGAGGTGTCCAGCGTGTCGGCGCCGGTGTTCGGGCTGCACTGGCGGCTGCTGGGCTCGGTCTGCATCTCGGGGCCGACGGCGCGCCTGCCGGAGGCGCGGCTGATGGAGCTGGCGCAGACGGTGATGACCGCGGCCAACGAACTGTCGTATGCGATCGCCGGCACACGGCGGCCGTCGCCTGCCGGGGGTGCCGCGGCGACCTGGCACCCATGACCCGGCCCGGTCGGAATGTCGTGAAATTAACTGTCTGGTACAGAGCAAACCGGCATAGCTGAAAGTCGCACCTGCTGCTTTTCAATAGGTGGCAAAGCGCGCACAGTGCAGCCGTTCTTCCGGGCTCCGGAAGCAGCCGACTGAGTTTCACCCTTTCCCCTGGACTTCGCTTTCATGAACATGCTTCGCCGCGGCGCGCTGATCGCGCTGGCTTCCCTCGGTTTCTCCGGTCTGGCCCAGGCCCAGACCGTCACCCTTCGCCTGCACCAGTTCCTGCCGCCGCAGGCGGTGATCCCCGCCAAGGCGATCATTCCCTGGGCCCGCAAGATCGAGGCCGAGTCCGGCGGCCGCATCAAGATCCAGGACTTCCACGCCATGCAGATGGGTGGTTCGCCGCCCCAGCTGTTCGACCAGGCGCGCGACGGCGTGGCCGACATCACCTGGACGGTGCTGGGCTACACGCCGGGCCGCTTCAACAAGTCCGAGGTGTTCGAGCTGCCGTTCATGTGCACCGGCGGCCCGGAGAAGTGTTCGCGCGCCTTCCACGAGTACGTGGAGAAGAACGCAGCCGACGAGTTCAAGTCGGTCAAGCTGCTGGCCGCCCACACCCACGGCCCTGGCCTGTTCCACACCAAGCAGCCGGTGACAGGGCTGGAAAGCCTGCGCGGCATGAAGATCCGCGGTGGCTCGCGCATCATCAACAACATGCTGGTCAAGCTCGGAGCCACACCCGTGGGCATGCCGGTGCCGGCGGTGACCGAAGCCCTGTCCAAGGGCGTGATCGACGGCACCACCGTGCCGTGGGAAGTCGCGCCGTCGATCAAGATCACCGAACTGGTCAAGAACCACACCAGCTTCGCCGGCAAGGACGGGCTGTTCACGCAGACCTTCGCATTCGTGATGAACCGCGCGGCCTACGACAAGCTGCCGGCCGACCTGAAAAAGGTGATCGACAACAACTCGGGCATCGAACTGGCGGCGTCATTCGGTCGCGCCATGGACGAGGGCGACAAGGCCGGACTGGCGCTGGCGCAGAAGGCCCGCAACAACCTGGTGGCGCTCGACGTGGCCGAGACCCAGCGCTGGCGCCGCACCGCGTCGGTGGTCGAGTCCGACTGGGTGACGGAAATGAAGGGCAAGGGCATTGATGGCGCCAAGCTGGCGTCCGAGGCCCGCGCCCTGGTGGCGAAGCACAACAAATAACAGCCTGAGGTCAGGGTCTTCGATTTCTTAATTAGAAATCAGTTTACCCATGTGAAATCATGAGATAGAGTCTCGCGCGCCCCCCGGAGGGCGCGCGCAGACCGTGTGAGAGACAATGAGCGCCCCGTGACGCTCAAGACAACAAAGGACCTGAGGATGATTTCGTTCATTTACCGCCTGGCCAACTGGACGGCCATCGTCGGCGGGATCGTGCTGGTGGCGCTGACGCTGATGGTGGTGGCCAGCGTGGCCGGTCGCGCCATGATCGGACTGGGTCTGGGGCCCGTGCCCGGCGACTTCGAACTGGTCGAGGTCGGCGTGGGCATTGCCATCTTCTACTTCCTGCCCTGGTGCTACCTGCGCGGCGGGCATGCCACGGTGGACCTGCTCTACATGCACATGCCCGCCTGGTTCAAGAAGGGCGTGGACCTGTTCAGCGATGTGGCCATGCTGCTGGTCTGGCTGGTGCTGACCTGGAAGCTCTGGGAAGGCATGCTGGAGAAGAAGGAATACCTGGAGACCACCTTCATCCTGCAGATGCCCATCTGGTGGGCCTATGCCTTCTGCCTGGTGGGTGCGGTGATCGGCTGCATCTGCTACGTCGCCAAGACCCTCACCCGTCTGGGCCTGGCGTCCGAGCCCAAGGGCTGGACCGTCGAAGCCAACGTCAGCCACTGAGACCGAGAGCCCGAGCATCATGAGCAACATCCAACTGGCCCTCTGGTCCTTCCCCTTCCTGCTGCTGCTGATCTTTGTGCGCGTGCCGATCGGCCTGTCCATGCTGCTGTGCGGCCTGGGCGGCTCCTGGGTCATCTACGGCAACGCCGACCCGATCCTCAACCAGCTCAAGCAGGTCACGTTCACCACCTTCTCCAACTACAACCTCTCGGTCATCCCGCTGTTCCTGCTGATGGGGCAGTTCGCGGCGCTGGGCGGGCTCTCCCGCGCGCTGTTCAAGGCGGCCGAGGCCTGGATCGGCCACCGCAAGGGCGGTGTGGCGATGGCGGCCGTGGGTGCCTGTGCCGGCTTCGGCGCCATCTGCGGTTCCTCGCTGGCCACCGCGGCCACCATGGGACAGGTGGCCCTGCCCGAACTCAAGCGCGCCGGCTACGCCGGTGGCATCTCCACCGCCTGCCTGGCGGCTGGCGGCACGCTGGGCATCCTGATCCCGCCGTCGGTGGTGCTGGTGATCTACGCCATCCTGACCGAGCAGAACATCGCCAAGCTGTTCCTGGCCGCCTTCGTGCCCGGCATCCTGGCGGCCATCGGCTACATGATCACCATCGCCATCTACGCGCGCCTCAAGCCGCAGGAGATGGGCACCATGGCGCCCATGCCCATGAAGGACCGCATCGCCGCCACCGTGGCCACCTGGCCCGTGATCGCGATCTTCCTGGTGGTGGTCGGTGGCATCTACACCGGCATCTTCACGCCCACCGAGGGCGCGGCCATCGGGGCCTTCTGCACCGGCATCGCGGCCTGGGCCAGCGGCGGTCTCAACCGCAAGACCCTGCTGGACTCGGTGCTGGGCACCGCGGTCGCCACCGGCATGATTTTCATGATCGTGCTGGGCGCCGGCCTCTACAACACCTTCCTGGCGCTGTCGCAGCTGCCGCAGGAAGCCGCCGGTGCGGTGGCCGGCTGGGGGCTGAGCCCGATCCTGGTGCTGATCGCCATCCTGGTGCTGTATGTGATCCTGGGCTGCTTCATGGACTCGCTGTCCATGATCCTGCTGACCATCCCGGTGTTCTTCCCCATCATCATGGCGCTGGACTTCGGCCTGCCGCCCGAAGAGCTGGCCATCTGGTTCGGCATCCTGGTGCTGATCGTGGTGGAGGTGGGGTTGATCACGCCACCGGTGGGCATGAACCTGTTTGTCATCAACTCGATGGCCAAGGACACGCCGATCACCCACACCTACCGCGCCATCCTGCCTTTTGTCACCAGCGACTTCGTGCGCACCGCCATCCTGGTGGCGTTCCCGTCGATCACGCTGTTCGTGCTGCGCCTGTGATCCTGTGCACCGGCTATCGAGACCTTGAATAGCTGAATGGGCCCGCGAGCGATTGCGGGCCTTTTTTCTGCTGGATACATTGACTTTCGTTCCCGACCACACCACCACAAGGAGACTTCCATGAGCTGTTCCGTTTCTCCGCTGCGCCGCGGCCTGCTGGCATCGGCCCTGGCGCTGTCCGCGCTGGGCATCGCTTCCACCGCACAGGCGCAAACCTTCCCGAGCAAGCCGCTGCGCATCGTGGTGCCGTTCGCCGCGGGCGGTGCGGGCGACCTCACGGCCCGCATCGTGGGCGCCGAGCTGAGCACCTCGCTGGGCCAGCCGGTGACGATCGAGAACCGGCCCGGTGCCGGGGGCGTGGTGGCTGCCGACACGGTGGCGCGCGCCGAGCCCGACGGCCACACGATGTTCCTGATGTCCAACGGCACCGCCGTCACGGCCAGCCTGTTCAAGAGCCTGCCCTACGACACGCTCAAGGACCTGGCGCCGGTCTCGACCCTGGGCACCTTCGACCTGGTGGTGGTGGTGCCGGCCGAGTCGCCGTTCAAGACCCTGGGCGAACTGGTCGCGTTCGCCAAGGCCAACCCCAACAAGCTCAACATCGGCAGCATCAACATCGGCAGCACGCAGAACCTGGCGGCCGAGCTGTTCAAGTCCAGCGCCGGCATCGACGCGCAGGTCGTGCCGTTCAAGGCCACGCCGGAACTGGTCGGCGCGCTGCGCGGCAAGCAGGTGGACGTGGGCGTGGAGATCCTCGGGCCCACGCTGACCCAGATCAAGGCCGGTGCCTTCCGCGCCCTGGCCGTCACCGGCAAGAAGCGTTCGAGCATCCTGCCCGATGTGCCGACCGCGGTGGAGCAGGGCGTCAAGGACTTCCAGGCCTCGTCCTGGAACGCGCTGGCCGTGCCAGGCAAGACGCCGCGCCCGGTGATCGACCGGCTGAACAAGGACATTGCCGTCGCGCTGGCCAAGCCCGAGGTGAAGAAGAAGCTGGCCGACCTGAACATCGACGCCGATGCCAGCACCCCCGATGAGGCAGCGCAGCTGCTCGTTTCGGACATCAAGCGCTGGGGCGCCGTCATCGAGAAGGCCGGTATCCCCAAACAGTAAGAAGGACACGGTATGAGCGACGTGCGCATCGGCCTGATCGGCTACGGCGAGGTGGGCCGTGCCTTCACGGCCGGCCTCAAGGACCAGGCCGCCTGGACCGGTGCCTGGGACCTGAAGTTCTCGGACCCGGCGCTGCGCGAGGAGCCGCTGGCGCATGCGGCGGCGGCCGGCGTCGTTGCCTGCGACAGCGCCGCTGCGCTGTGCGCCCAGGCCACGCTGCTGATCTCGGCGGTGACGGCGAGCAACACGCTCGCGGTGGCCGAAGCGGTGGCGCCGCACGTCCGGCCGGGCAGTGTGTTCCTGGACCTCAACTCGGCCTCGCCCGGTACCAAGCAGAAGGCCGCGGCGCTGATCGATGCGGCCGGCGCGCACTATGTCGAGGCCGGGGTCATGACCTCGGTGCCGCCCTACGGCATCCGCGTGCCCATGCTGCTCGGCGGCGCGCACGCCGCGCGCCTGCAGCCGGTGCTGGCGGCGCTGGGCATGGACGCCCAGGTCGCCAGCGAACAGCTGGGCATCGCATCGGCCACCAAGATGTGCCGCAGCGTGATGATCAAGGGGCTGGAAGCGCTGGTGATCGAGAGCTACGCCACCGCGCGGCACTATGGTGTCGAGGACGCGATGATCGCCACGCTGCAGGAAACCTTTCCCGGCATCGACTGGACCAGGCAGGGCGCCTACTTCTTCAGCCGCGTGGCCCAGCACGGCAAGCGCCGCGCCGAGGAGATGCGCGAGGTGGCAAACACCGTGCGCGAGGCCGGCTTCGAGCCCTTCATGGCGTCGGCGATTGCGCTCAAGCACGACTGGATGGCGGCGCAGGCGCGCGCGGGGCACTTCGCGGGCCTGGGCCCCAATCCGCCGTGGAAGGACTACGCGGACCAACTGCTCGCCCACCGTCCCGCCGCGAACGATCCGCTGTCCTGATCGCCAGGACTGCCTCCCATGCTCGACATCCTGGCCATCACCGGCCCGATTTTCCTCTGCATCGCCCTGGGCTATCTGACCACCCGCGGTGGCCTGTTCGACCGCGGCGACATGCGCGTGTTCGGCAAGTTCCTCATCAACCTCGCGCTGCCGGCGCTGCTGTTCAACGCGCTGTCGCAGCGCAGCGTGGGCGAGATCTTCAACGGCCCTTACCTGGCGGCCTATGCGCTGGGCGGCCTGATCATGCTGGCCGGCACCGTGCTCTGGTACCGCAAGGTGGCGCATGAAGGCATGGCCCGCTCGGCCATCATGGCCATGGGCATGACCTGCCCCAACAGCGGCTATGTCGGTTACCCGGTGATGCTGCTCACGCTGGGCGCGCCGGTGGCCGGTGTCGCGCTGGCGCTGAACATGGTGGTGGAGAACCTGCTGATCATCCCCATCCTGCTGGCGCTGGCCGACATGGAACGGCACGAGGCCGGCCACTGGCGACAGCTGGTGATGCAGACGCTGCAGGGGCTGGCGCGCAACCCGCTGATCATCGCCATCGTGGCGGGCTTCCTGGTGTCGGCGCTCGGCATTCCCATGCCGTCGCCGGTCTCGCGCACCGTCACGCTGTTCGCGCAGGCCAGCAGTGCGCTCTCGCTGTTCGTGATCGGCGGCAGCCTGGTGGGCCTGAAGCTGCAGGGCCTGCGCGCGGCGGTGGCGCAGATTGGCGTGGGCAAACTGGTGCTGCACCCGCTGTGCCTGCTGGCGGTGATGACCTGGCTGGTGCCGATCGGCGATCCGCAGCTGAAGGTGGCGCTGCTGCTGACCGGCGCCCTGCCGACGATGGGCATCTACGCCATCCTGGCCCAGCGCCACGGCCACGAGGGCCTGGCCTCGGCGGCGCTGCTGGTGGGCACACTGGCCTCGTTCTTCACGCTAAGCGGCCTGCTCTGGCTGCTGCGCCACAGCGCTGGCTGGCTGGGCTGACCAACCACCTGTTCAGAGTCCCAACTCGGCGCGCACCTGGGTGATGAGGTCCAGCGTCGCGCGCTGCGTCAGCGTGGCCGGGCGCTGCGAACTGGTGGCCAGGCTCACGCGGGTGCGCAGCCGCGGTTCGGTCGGTCGCATGCGGTAGGCCGAAGGCCGGATCGAAGAAATCACGGCCTGGCGCGAAAGCAGGGCCGCGCCCGCGCCATCGGCCACCAGGTCGAGGATGGCCGAGACGCCGTCGATCTCCAGCGCCACAGTGGGCCGCAGGCCGATGGCGGCCATCTCGGCCTCCACATGCATGCGCAGCGCGTTGGGCCGGCTCGGAATCACCAGCGGCAGCGCGGCCACTTCGGCCAGCGGCACGGGTGGTGGTGGCGGTTCTTCCGCCAGGCCAGGCGGGCGCGGCTGCACCAGCAGCAGCTCTTCCTCCATCAGCGGCGTGATCTCGATGTCGGGCGCCGGCGCGGCGTTGTAGAGCACGGCGATGTCCAGCCGGCCGGTGTGCAGCCATTCCTGCATGGTGGCCGACAGACCCTCGCTGATCGAGAGGCTGGCCTCGGGCAGCTGGGCCCGGAAGGCGCGCGTCAGAGGCACCGTCATCACGCGCGCCAGGCTGGGAGGCAGGCCGATGGCCACGCGCCCGGCCAGCGCACCGCGCACCCGGCCCAGCTCTTCGCGCGCGCGCTCCACCTGGTGCAGGATGCCGCGGCCGTGCTCCAGCAGCAGCTTGCCGGCGTCGGTGGGCGTGGCTCCGCGGCCGTTGCGGATCAGCAGGTTCTGACGGAGTTCGACCTCCAGCAGGCGCACCTGGCGAGAGAGGGCGGGCTGGGCCACGTCCAGCGCCAGTGCGGCCTTGGTGAAGCTGCCCAGCTCGGCGACGCGCACGAAATATTCGAGTTGTTTGAGGTCCATCTCTGATCTGGAATAACGCTGCTCAAGATATGCATTTTCGCTCTATCTGGTAGCGGGGCGCGGTGCTGGTTGACCATGGGCCGTCCGCCCAGAATGTCGGCTGAACCACAAGGAGACCCGCGCATGAGCCTGCAGAAGCCCCTCATCATCGATTGCCACGGCCACTACACCACGGCCCCCAAGGCGCTGGAGAACTGGCGCAACCAGCAGATCGCCGGCATCAAGGACCCGGCCGCGATGCCCAAGGTCAGTGACCTCAAGATCAGCGACGACGAGCTGCGCGAGTCCATCGAGACCAACCAGCTCAAGCTCATGAAAGAGCGCGGCTCGGACATCACCATCTTCAGCCCGCGCGCCAGCTTCATGGCCCACCACATCGGCGACTTCAATGTGTCGTCCACCTGGGCCGCGATCTGCAACGAGCTCTGCTACCGCGTCAGCCAGCTGTTCCCCGACCACTTCGTGCCGGCCGCCATGCTGCCGCAGTCGCCGGGTGTGGACCCCGCGACCTGCATCCCCGAACTGGTCAAGTGCGTGGAGCAGTACGGCAACGTCGGCCTGAACCTCAACCCCGATCCGTCGGGTGGCCACTGGACCAGCCCGCCGCTGACCGACAAGTCGTGGTACCCCATCTACGAGAAGATGGTCGAGTACGACATCCCGGCGATGATCCACGTCTCCACCTCCTGCAACGCCTGCTTCCACACCACGGGCGCGCACTACCTGAACGCCGACACCACGGCCTTCATGCAGCTGATCCAGGGCGACCTGTTCAAGGACTTCCCGACGCTGAAATTCATCGTCCCGCACGGCGGTGGTGCGGTGCCTTACCACTGGGGCCGCTTCCGTGGCCTGGCGCAGGAGATGAAGAAGCCCCTGCTCAAGGACCACCTGCTGAACAACGTGTTCTTCGACACCTGCGTCTACCACCAGCCGGGCATCGACCTGCTGACCAAGGTGATCCCTGTGGGCAACATCCTGTTCGCCTCCGAAATGATTGGCGCGGTGCGTGGCATCGACCCCGAGACCGGCAACTACTACGACGACACCAAGCGCTACGTGCAGGCCACCGGCAACCTGAGCGATGAGCAGCGCTACCAGGTCTACGAAGGCAACGCGCGCCGCGTGTTCCCGCGCCTGGACGCCCGCCTGAAGGCGCAAGGCAAGTAATCCATCACAGAACCCGAGGAGAAAAGAACATGTACGAACTGGGCGTTGTCTACCGCAACATCAACCGCGCCGACCGCGCAGCCGCCGACGGCCTGGCCGCGCTGGGCTCGGCCACGGTGCACGAAGCCATGGGCCGCGTCGGCCTGCTCAAGCCCTACATGCGGCCGATCCAGACCGGCGTGCAGGTCAGCGGCACGGCCGTGACCGTGCTGCTGCACCCCGGCGACAACTGGATGCTGCACGTGGCGGCCGAACAGATCCAGCCGGGCGACATCGTGGTCGCGGCCATCACGGCCGAGTGCACCGACGGCTACTTCGGCGACCTGCTGGCCACCAGCTTCCAGGCACGTGGCGCCCGCGCGCTCGTCATCGACGCCGGCGTGCGCGACGTGAAGACGCTCAACGAGATGAACTTCCCGGTCTGGAGCAAGTGCATCTCCAGCAAGGGCTGCATCAAGGAAACCATCGGCTCGGTGAACATCCCCGTGGTCTGCGCCGGCATGCTGGTGACCCCGGGCGACGTGATCGTGGCCGACGACGACGGCGTGGTCTGCGTGCCCGCGGCCCGCGCGGTCGAGACCCTGGCCGCCGCGCAGAAGCGTGAGAGCTTCGAGGGCGAGAAGCGCGCCAAGCTGGCCAGCGGTGTGCTGGGCCTGGACATGTACAAGATGCGCGAACCGCTGGCCGCCAAGGGCCTCAAATACATCGACTGAGGACACAGCATGAGCAAACCCACTTCCGGTGACTTCACGAAAACCGCCGGCTGGCTCGACTGGTACACCGGTCCGTCCAGGCCGACCTTCCAGCTGCCCGCGGGCGCGGTGGACGCGCACTGCCACGTGTTCGGCCCTGGCGCCGAGTTCCCCTACGCGCCCGAGCGCAAGTACACGCCCTGCGACGCCAGCAAGCATCAGCTGTACGCGCTGCGCGACCACCTGGGCTTTGCGCGCAACGTGATCGTGCAGGCCACCTGCCACGGTGCCGACAACCGCGCCATGGTGGACGCCTGCCTGTCCAGCGGCGGCAAGGCGCGCGGTGTGGCCACGGTCAAGCGCTCGGTGACGGACGAAGAGCTGCAGCAGTTGCACGCCGCCGGCGTGCGCGGTGTGCGTTTCAACTTCGTCAAGCGCCTGGTCGACTTCACGCCCAAGGACGAGCTGCTGGAAATCGCCGGACGCATCAACAAGCTGGGCTGGCACGTGGTCATCTACTTCGAGGCGGTGGACCTGCCCGAGCTGTGGGACTTCTTCACCGCGCTGCCGACCACGGTGGTGGTGGACCACATGGGCCGTCCCGACGTGAGCAAGCCCATCGACGGCCCCGAGTTCGAACTGTTCCTGAAGTTCATGCGCGAACATCAGAACGTGTGGAGCAAGGTCAGCTGCCCCGAGCGCCTGTCGGTCACCGGACCCAAGGCCTTGAAAGGTGAGCAGGCCGCCTACCAGGACGTGGTGCCGTTTGCGCGCAAGGTGGTCGAGGAGTTCCCCGACCGCGTGCTCTGGGGCACCGACTGGCCGCACCCGAACCTGAAGGACCACATGCCCGACGACGGTCTGCTGGTGGACTTCATCCCGCACATCGCGCCGACCGCAGAACTGCAGCGCAAGCTGCTGGTGGACAACCCGATGCGCCTGTACTGGCCCGAAGAAGTCAAGTAAGAGGAGACATCCATGGCACTCGACAAACCCTACAAGGACGTGCCCGGCACGATCATCTTCGACGCCGAACAATCGCGCAAAGGCTACTGGCTCAACCAATTCTGCATGAGCCTGATGAAGGCCGAGAACCGCGAGAAATTCAAGGCCGACGAGCGCGCCTACCTCGACCAGTGGCCGATGACCGAAGAGCAGAAGCAGGCCGTGCTGGCGCGCGACCTCAACTGGTGCATGCGCACGGGCGGCAACATCTACTTCCTCGCCAAGATCGGTGCCACCGACGGCAAGAGCTTCCAGCAGATGGCAGGCTCCATGACCGGCATGACCGAAGAGGAATACCGCGCCATGATGCTGGCCGGCGGCCGCTCGGCAGAGGGCAACCGCTACCTCGGCGAGGACGGCGACGCACAACCCCACCGGCAACCCCAGGGTGCGGCCGGCAAGAACAAAGGAGCCTGAGCATGGCCAAGATCACCGCATCCGTCTTCACCTCGCACGTGCCCGCCATCGGCGCGGCCATGGACCTGGGCAAGACCCAGGAGGACTACTGGAAGCCGCTGTTCAAGGGGTACGAGTACTCCAAGCAGTGGATGAAGGACAACAAGCCCGACGTCATCTTTCTGGTCTACAACGACCACGCCACGGCCTTCAGCCTGGAGATGATCCCCACCTTCGCCATCGGCACCGCGGCCGAGTTCCAGCCGGCCGACGAAGGCTGGGGCCCGCGCCCCGTGCCCAAGGTCATCGGCCACCCGGACCTGGCCTCGCACATCGCGCAGAGCGTGATCCAGCAGGACTTCGACCTCACCATCGTCAACAAGATGGACGTGGACCACGGCCTGACCGTGCCGCTGTCGCTGATGTGCGGCGAGCTCGACCCGAAGAAGGACGCCTGGCCCTGCCCGGTGATCCCGTTCGCGGTCAACGTGGTGCAGTACCCGGTGCCCTCGGGCAAGCGCTGCTTCATGCTGGGCCAGGCCATCCGCAAGGCGGTGGAGAGCTACGACGACAACCTGAACGTGCACATCTGGGGCACGGGCGGCATGAGCCACCAGCTGCAGGGCGCGCGCGCCGGCCTGATCAACCGCGAGTGGGACAACAACTGGCTCGACCTGATGATCAACGACCCGGTGGCCTGCGCCAACGTGCCGCACATCGACTACGTGCGCGAGGCAGGCAGCGAAGGCATCGAGCTGGTGATGTGGCTGATCGCCCGCGGCGCCATGTCCGATGTGGTCGACGGCAAGGTCGTCGGCCCGGCGCCCACTGTGAAGCACCGCTTCTACCATGTGCCCGCGTCCAACACGGCCGTCGGTCACGCGATTCTTGAGAATGCATAACCCGAGGAACACACCATGACCATCAAAGTCGCACTCGCCGGCGCCGGCGCATTCGGCATCAAGCACCTGGACGGCATCAAGAACATCGACGGTGTCGAAGTCGTGTCGCTGATCAGCCGCGACCTGGAGAAGACCAAGGCAGTCGCCGACCAGTACGGCATCAAGCACATCACCACCAGGCTCGAAGACAGCCTGGCACTCAAGGAAGTCGACGCCGTCATCCTCTGCACGCCCACGCAGATGCACGCCGAGCAGACCCTGGCCTGCCTGAAGGCCGGCAAGCACGTGCAGGTGGAAATTCCGCTGGCCGACAGCCTCAAGGGCGCCGAAGAGGTGGTGGCTCTGCAGAAGCAGACCGGGCTGGTGGCCATGTGCGGCCACACCCGCCGCTTCAACCCCAGCCACCAGTACGTGCACAACAAGATCCAGGCCGGCGAATTCAACATCCAGCAGATGGATGTGCAGACCTACTTCTTCCGCCGCACCAACATGAACGCCGCCGGCCAGCCGCGCAGCTGGACCGACCACCTGCTGTGGCACCACGCCGCCCACACCGTGGACCTGTTCGCCTACCAGTGCAACAGCCCCATCGTGCAGGCCAACGCCATCCAGGGCCCGATCCACCCGGTGCTGGGCATCGCCATGGACATGAGCATCCAGCTCAAGGCTGCCAACGGTGCGATCTGCACGCTGAGCCTCTCGTTCAACAACGACGGCCCGCTGGGCACCTTCTTCCGCTACATCGGCGACACGGCGACCTACATCGCGCGCTACGACGACCTGTTCACCGGCAAGGAAGAAAAGATCGACGTGTCCCAGGTGGCGGTGTCCATGAACGGCATCGAGCTGCAGGACCGCGAGTTCTTCGCCGCGATCAAGGAAGGCCGCGAGCCCAACTCCAGCGTGGCCAAGGTGTTCAACTGCTACCAGGTGCTGCACCAGCTGGAGCAACAGCTGAACGGCTGAGCCGCCTCACGCAAGCTTTCGCATCGACGGCTCCATCCTCGCGGCTGGGGCCGTTTCCATTTCAGGAGTTCTTCACATGCAACAACGCCAACTCGGCCCTTTCCAGGTCTCCGCCATCGGCCTGGGCTGCATGAACATCTGCCACGCTTACGGCGCACCGGTCAACGAACAGCAGGCCGAACGCGTGCTGCTGGCTGCGCTGGACGCGGGTGTCACGCACTTCGACACCGCGGCGCTCTACGGCTTCGGCGCCAGCGAGACGCTGGTGGGCAAATACCTGTCCAAGCACCGCTCAAAGTTCACCCTGGCCAGCAAGTGCGGCATGCAGGGCGTACCCAACGAACAGGGCGTGAAGGTGCGCGTGATCGACGGTCGCCCCGAAACCATCAAGGCCACCTGCGAAGACGCGCTGCGCCGCCTGCAGACCGACGTGATCGACCTCTACTACCTGCACCGCTGGGACAAGAAGGTACCGATCGAAGACAGTGTGGGCGCGCTGGCCGACCTGGTGCGCGAGGGCAAGATCCGCTCCATCGGCCTCTCCGAAGTCTCTGCGCCGACGCTGCGCAAGGCGCACGCGGTGCACCCCATCGCGGCGCTGCAGACCGAGTATTCGCTGTGGTCGCGCAACCCCGAGATCGCGGTGCTCCAGGCCTGCCGCGAACTGGGCGTGAGCTTCGTCGCCTTCAGCCCGGTGGCGCGCGGCTTCCTGTGCGGCCCGATGGACGTGAACGCCTTCGACGCCAAGGACATCCGCCGCAGCATGCCGCGCTTCTCGCCCGAGAACTACGCGAAGAACCAGGCCCTGCTGCCGGCCTACAGCGCCATCGCAGCCGAGGCCGGCTGCACGCCGTCGCAGCTGGCGATTGCCTGGCTGCTGCAACAGGGTGACGACATCCTGCCCATCCCCGGCACCACGAGCGTGGACCACCTGATGGACGACATCGGCGCGGCTGATGTAACGCTGTCGGCCGACGTGATCGCTCGGCTGAACGCACTGATCAACCAGCACACCGTGCACGGCGACCGCTACAACGCACAGGCCAACAGCGAGGTGGATACCGAGGTGTTCTGACCCCCGGGACACTCACCGCGCCTTCAGAAACTCTCCCACCTCCAGCAGGATCAGCTCGTTGTCGTCGGCCTTGTTCGGCTCGCGGCTGCTGGAGAACGGCAGGTTGTTGTCGTTGCCGACCACGATGTGAGTCGCGTCGACGATCTCCACGTTCTCGATGGTGAAGAAGGGGAAGCTCAGCTTGCCGTCCACCAGTGGCTTGCGGGCCAGCTTGTTCGGATCGGCGATGTTGAGCAGGTCGATGTGGCCGATCTTGCGCAGCGGGCCGCCCGCGTTGGCATCGCTCAGCTCCACCTTCACCACGCGCTTGAACTTCGGCAGGTCGTGGAAGCAGTCGCTGCGCTTTTCGGCTTCGGGGCAGGCCTTGTCGGGTGTGCCTTCGCCGTTGTCGCGCTCGATGATCAGGCCTTCGGTGGGGCTGATCATGTTGAAGTCGCCGATGGCGTGGTGGTTGGCCTCCAGCACGTACTTCCAGTGGCGGCCGGTCCACTGCTCGGCCTTCACGTCGAACTCCAGCACGCGCAGGAACTGCTTGCCGTCCAGCGTCTCTGGCGCCTTGGTGGCTTCGTCCCACAGCGCGCCTTCGAGCAGGGCGTAGAGCTTGCTGCCGTCGGGCGAGGACGCCAGGCCTTCATAGCCCTTGGAGCGGCGCGACTGGAACTTCAGTTCACCATTCGGCGCACCTGGGGTGACCATCGAAGGATGGTCGGGCGAGACGATGGTCTTGCCGTCCACCTTCGTGTCGATGACGGCCCGTACCCGGCCCTTCATGTCGGCCTTGATGAGGTACGGGCCAAACTCGTCGCCGATCCAGAAGTGCCCGCCAGCGATCTGGAAGCCTTCGGTGTCGAAATCGGAGCCGGTGAGGTAGCGCTGCTTCGTGCCTTCGTGGACGATGCGGAACGGCACCTTCTTGTCGGGGTCGTGCAGGAACACGGTCTGCAGGCGCTTGAACTGGCCGCTCCTGAAGTCCACCGCGTAGCGGTTGAGGAACAGCGCGAAGTCGGGCGAGTTGGCCTTGGCGCCGGCGCCGTTGTCGGTCAGCAGCCAGAAGCTGCCGTCGGCCAGGCGCTTGATGCCCGAGTGGCCCTGGATGGGCTGCCCCTTGAACGGCAGCGACACGCCGGTGGGGCGGCCGGCGGACTTGCCTTCGACCGAGCCGATCGCCTCGACGCGCTGGCCGGTGGTGAACTTGCCGCTGACCTGCAGGTCGGCCGGCGCGTCTTTCGGCGCGGCGATGAAGGTCTTCGCGGGCAGCACGGCGTGGCCCGCGAGGGTGGCGGGGTAGGCGGTCTGGGCCTGCGCGCTGTAGGCGCTGAATGCCAGGGCGACGGAGGCGCTCAGGCCGAGTGGTGTGAATCGCATGGACGGGTCTCGGTTGGTGGAACCCCGGTAGCGTGCCCGCCGGCTGTGACGCCTCAATGAACGCTCCTTGAAAACGCCGTGACGGCGCGCTGAAACAAACCGAAAAAAAGCGAGACCGCGCCGACACCCGCCGGGGTAGGGCGGCCGGCACCATGGCGCTCATGTTCAACACGTTCCCTCGAAGGAGCACCGCCATGAAACCCTGGATCAAGCGCACCCTCATCGGCCTCACGGCCACCACCGTCGTGCTCGGCGGTCTCACCGCCTGCGGCACGCGCGGCGACCACGCCCGCGGCTGGAGCGACGAGCGCGTCACCGAGGTGCGCGGCAAGGCGATCGAGAAGATCAGCAGCAAGCTCAACCTGAACGCCGAACAGAAGACCAAGCTGGGCGTACTGGCCGACGAGATGATCGCCTCGCGCAAGGCCTTCCGCGGCGAGTCCGCCAACCCGCGCGCCGACATGGCGGCGCTGATCGCCGGTGACAAGTTCGACCGCAGCAAGGCGCAGCAGCTGCTGGACCAGAAGCTGCAGGCCGCCCAGGGCAACGGCCCGAAGATGCTCGCCGCCTTCGGCGACTTCTACGACAGCCTCAACCCCGAGCAGCAGAAGCAGGTGCGCGAGAGGCTGGAGCGCCGTGGCCATGGGTGGTGGGGCCGTGGCTGACGCCATCCACGCGATCGCCCGGCAGGTCCGCCCGCACACGGCGACCCTGCTGGCCGACGCCGACGATCCGCACGCCGAGCTGCTGACCCTGTTCTGGGGCCCGCAGTTCGACCGCGAACACGCGCTCGCCCTGTGGGCGCGCTTCTCGCAACGCCAGCCGGTCGAGGCGGTGCCGATGCTGCCAGCGTTGCTGTCGGTGGGGGAGCGTTTCGATGCGCTCGAACGCACCGAAAAAGACCGGCTGCGCCGGCTGATCGTCCGCCACCGTGCCCTGTCAGAATGAGCCGATGAACCGCATCCTGCTGATCGACGACGACGAAAACCTCGGACCGCCGCTGGCCACCTACTTCCAGCGCTTCGAGATCCAGCTGGTCCATGCGACCCGGCCCAGCGCCGGGCTGGCCCAGCTGCGCAGCGGCGGATTCGACGCCGCCATCCTGGATGTGATGCTGCCCGAGATGGACGGTTTCGAGCTGTGCCGCACCATCCGCAAAGACAGCGACATCCCGATCATCATGCTGACCGCGCGAGGCGAGGTGATGGACCGCATCGTCGGTCTGGAGATCGGCGCCGACGACTACCTGCCCAAGCCCTTCGAGCCGCGCGAGCTGGTGGCGCGCATCCAGACCGTGCTGCGCCGGCTCAAGCCCAACGGCAACGGCCACGCCGCGGTGCTCAGCGCCGCGCCGACGCTGAAGTTCGAAGGCCTGGAGATCGACACCGCGCGCCGCAGCGTGCTGCGCCAGGGCGAGGCCATCGAACTGACCGGCACCGAGTACGAGCTGCTGGCCATGCTGGCGCGCGAACCGGGCCGGGTGTTCAGCCGCGACGACATCCTCAACCAGCTGCGCGGCCACGAGGCCGATCTCTACACGCGCGCGGTGGACATCGTGGTCAGCCGCCTGCGCAGGAAGCTGGAGCCGTTGGACTGCATCAAGACCCTGCGCAACGCCGGCTACTCGCTGGCGCTGCGGCGGGAGGCCGAGTGAGCCCGGCCCGCATCTCGGCCTGGAAACGGGCCAAGCACCGCGTCGCGCATTCGATCAAGCTGCGCATGGTGCTGCTGTTCCTGCTGCTCGCGGCGGCGATGACCTTCGTGTTTTTCACGGGTGCGCAGAGGGCGTTCTCCATGGGCTGGCGCGAGGCCGCACGCCCGCTGCTCATGGACTACGTCGACCAGCTGACCCGGGAGTGCACCGCCGGCGGCCCCACGCCCAGCGTCGAGCGCGCGCGGGCCATCATCGGGCGCCTGCCGCTGACGGTCACCATCACCGGCCCGCAGATCAACTGGTCGTCCCACCCCGACCAGCCGCCGCCCGACTGGCTGAGGGACAAGCCCGGAGCAGGGACCTCCTGGCGCCGCGACGACGCGGACAGCGGACCCGACTGGCAGGGCATCCTGCAGCGCACCACCGCCGACGGGCATGTGCTCACCTTCGGTATCAACGGCCAGGCCTTCGAGCGCAAGCCGCGCATGATCGGCGTCGCACTGGCGGCACTGCTGGTGCTCACCCTGCTGGCCTGGATGTATGTGCGGCATCTGCTCAAGCCGCTGGACGCGATCGGCGAAGGCGCGCGCCGCTTTGGCAAGGGCGACTTCAGCCAGCCGATTCCAGAGCGCTGCATCCACGGCCCCGACGAGCTGGGCGAGCTCGCGACCACCATCAACACCATGGGTCAGGACATCCACCAGATGCTCGAAGCCAAGCGCGCGCTGCTGCTGGCGATCAGCCACGAGCTGCGCAGCCCGCTGACCCGGGCGCGCCTCAACGCCGAGCTGCTGCCCGAAACCGCGGACGTGAACCCGCAGCGGGACGCCCTGATGCGCGACCTGCAGGAAATGGCCTCGTTGATCAGCGACCTGCTGGAAAGCGAGCGGCTGGCCGGCAACCACACGGCGCTGCAGCGAGCCCCCACCGACCTGCCCGCGCTGGCCCGGCAGGTGATCGACGAACTCCGGGCGCGGCACCCCGCCGCGGCGAAGGTGACGGTGCATGCGCCCGGGAACATGCCCGCCGCGTCGGTGGACGCCTCGCGCGTGCGCCTGCTGCTGCGCAACCTGGTGGACAACGCGCTGCGCCACGGCGCCGACGCCGCCCAGCCGCCGTCGGTGACGCTGTCGTCGGACGCGGGGACCGTCACCCTGGAGGTGCGCGACCACGGGCCGGGCGTGCCCGAGGAACAGCTGGCCCACCTCGCACAGGCCTTCTACCGCCCGGACAGCGCGCGCACCCGTGCGGCTGGCGGGGTCGGGCTGGGTCTCTATCTGTGCCGACTGGTGGCGCAGGCCCATGGCGGCAGCTTCGCGGTGCGCAATGCGCAGCCGGGGCTGGCGGTCACGGTCACGCTGCCGCCGGCTTGACGCGGGTCATCGCCAGGGCGTCGCGCTTGTGCGATGCTGAGGTATGGCCCATTCCTCAAACACCCCCTTGCCCGGTTTCGCCACCGATCCCACCCGCTACCTGTTCTTCACGGGCAAGGGCGGGGTGGGCAAAACCTCGCTGTCCACCGCCACCGCCATCGCGCTGGCCGACGCCGGCCGGCGCGTGCTGCTGGTCAGCACCGACGCCGCCTCCAACCTCGACGAGATGCTGGGGGTCCCGCTGTCCAACCAGCCGGTGGCGGTGCCTGGCGTGCCGGGGCTGCAGATGCTCAACATCGACCCCGACAGCGCCGCCGAGGCCTACCGCCAGCGCGTGCTGGCACAGCTGGAGGCGGGCGCCAGCGACGAGGAGCGCGCAACGGTGCGCGAGCAGCTCTCGGGCGCCTGCACCACCGAGATCGCCGCCTTCGACGAGTTCGCCGCGCTGCTGGCCGGCGAGGCGACGGACGGGCACTTCGATCATGTGGTCTTCGACACCGCGCCCACCGGCCACACCCTGCGCCTGCTCAGCCTGCCCAAGGCCTGGAGCGGTTTCCTGGCCGGCAACGACCGCGGCGCCTCCTGCCTGGGGCCGCATTCGGGGCTGAAGATGCAGGAGACGCGTTTCAATGCCGCGCTGCGGGCCCTGAGCGACCCGTCGCTCACCACCGTAGTGCTGGTCACGCGGCCCGACCCACGCCCCATGCAGGAAGCCGCGCGCACCTCGGACGAGCTGCGACAGCTCGGGCTGGCGAACCAGCGGCTGGCCATCAACGGCGTGTTCCACGCCAGCGATCCGGCCGACCGCGTGGCGGCGTCCATCGAAGCCCTGGGCCGCGAGGCGCTGGCGCAGCTGCCCGGGGCGCTGGCCGCACTCCCGCGCGATGAGGTGCCGCTGCGGGCCTTCGACACCGTCGGCCTGCCCGCGCTGCGTGCGTTGCTCGGTGGCGGCCCGGCGCCGGACGTCGTGCCCGCCGCGGGCGCCACCGAACTGCCGGCCGGCTCGCTGGCCGCGCTGACCGACGAACTGGCCGCGGCCGGTCACGGGCTGATCATGGTCATGGGCAAGGGCGGCGTGGGCAAGACCACCATCGCCGCCGCGCTGGCGGTCGGCCTGGTGCAGCGTGGCCACAGCGTGCACCTGACCACCACCGACCCAGCGGCCCACGTGGCCGAGGCGCTGAGCGGCGGCCTGGACGGCCTCAAGGTCGGCCGCATCGACCCGAAGGCCGAGACCGCCGCCTACATCGACAAGATCATGGCCACGCGCGGCAAGGACCTCGACGAAGAGGGCCGGGCCCTGCTGCTGGAGGACCTGCAGTCGCCCTGCACCGAGGAGGTGGCGGTGTTCCACGCCTTCAGCCGCGTGGTCAATGAGGCGCGCACGTCCTTCGTCGTGCTCGACACCGCACCCACCGGCCACAGCCTGCTGCTGATGGACGCCACGGGTGCCTACCACCGCCAGATGACGCGGCAGTACGAGGGCATGGCGAATGCCAAGCACATCATCACGCCGCTCATGCGCCTGCAGGACCCGGACACGACCAAGGTCGTGATCGTCACCCTGCCCGAGGTCACCCCGGTGAGCCAGGCGGCTGCGCTGCAGGACGACCTGCGACGCGCGAGCATCGAGCCCTGGGCCTGGGTCATCAACAAGAGCATTGCCGCCACCGGCACCACCGACCCGCTGCTGCAGGCGCGTCTGGCAGGCGAAGCCCGGCAGACAGCGCGCATTGCCAACGGGCTGGCAAACCGCACCTTTGTGCTGCCCTGGTTGCCCCAGGCACCGGTGGGTGTGGCGGCGCTGGGCGCCCTGGTGGCGCCGGGCCTCTGAGCGTCAGAGGCCGTCGTCGGCGGGGGGCTGCGGCTTGGGCCTGAACAGCAGGCCGACACCAAAGGCCAGCGCGTCCGCACCCATCGAGCACAGGCGCATCACCAGGGCCACGCCCAAGGCGGTTTCCAGCCCGATGGCCGGCCCCATGAGCTGGATCATCACCGCCTCGCGCACGCCGATGCCGCCCGGCGACCCGGGCACCAGGAAACCGGCCGTCCACGACACGGCAAACAGCAGGACCATCTCCAGCAGGTTGATCTCGGGGTGCTGGAACAGCTCGGCCGCCAGCAGCTCCACCACGGCGCCGAGCACGACGAAGGAGAAGGCGATCAGGCCGGCCACGCTCATGGCCGTCAGCAGCCGGGGTTCGGCCAGCAGCTGGCCGCGGCCGAGCTTGCGGCTGAGGCCCGGCAGCAGGCGGTTGACCACCTGCACCGCCAGGAAGGGCGCGATCAGCATGGTGACGGCGACGGCGGCCAGATAGCCCGGGTGGCTGGTGTCGACCAGTCCCTCGTGCAGGTCGTTGACCACGAACAGCAGGGCCGCCACGGCGAAGATGCCGCTGATGCCCAGCACCCAGAAGGTTTCCATGGCCATGGTGGCGATGGTCTTGCCGGCCGGGATGCCGGCCTGGCTGCCCAGCAGCACCCGGCCCGCGAAGTGGCCCACGTTGCCGGGCAGGTACTTGCCCATCTGCGAGACGGCGATGATCTGCAGCGCCTGGCCGTAGGGCAGCTTCACGCCCTGGTCCCGCAGCAGCAGCTGCCACATCAGCGCGATCAGCGGCACGCTGGTGAGGCAGCCCAGTACCGCCAGCGCGATGACGCCGGCCGCCGACCAGCCCCATTCGATCGGCGGCAACTGGTGGAGGTTGTCCCAGAGGTGGAAACCGAAGTAGCCACAGGAGGCGAGCAGCAGGGCCAGCGCCAGCCCGCGCAGAAGCCAGTAGCGGGCGGATCGGGAGGGACGGGGCGCGGCTTCCCCGTTGAGGGTGGACGCAGAGGCGTGGGTCATGTTCTGCGTTCTGCACAGAGTTGGAAGAAGCCCGGGATTTTACTGGGGGGTGTTCCCACGATCCGGCACCGCGCTCAGGCCGTGGGCGGACTGTTCGAGGCGAGCAGCTCCCGCAACCAGCGGTGGGCGGCGTCGTCCTGGTGGCGGCGGTGCCAGATCAGGTACATCGGCAGCGGCGGGCAGGGCACGGGCACCTCGCAGCTGCCGAAACCCGCCATGAAACGCCGGGCCAGCAGCGAGGGCGCGGTGGCCAGCAGCGGGCTGCCGCGCAGGAAGGCCGGCAGGGCGCCGAAGCCCGGCACCATGACCGCAAAGCGGCGGTGCAGGCCGCGGGCTTCGAGCGTGCGGTCCAGGTGCAGGGTGCGCCGGGGCTCGTAAACCACGGTGATGTGGTCGGCCGCGAGGTAGTCCTGGACCGTTGTCGGTGCCGTGCGCACGCTGGCATCGAAATAGACCACGTAGCGGTCCTCGAACAGGCGCTTCTGCACGATGTCGCTGCCCTCGGGCGGGCGTGGGCTGATCGCCAGGTCGCACACGCCATCGCGCAGCATCTCCAGGCTCGGCACGTCGGACGGGATGATGCGCAGCGCCAGGCCCGGCGCCTGCTCGCGCAGCCGCTGCGCCAGGGTCGGCAGCAGCACCTCGCGCTGGAAGTCGTTGGCTGCGATGGTGACCGTGCCCTTCCAGCGCGCCGGGTCGAAGGCGCCGCTCTGCGCAAAGCCCTGCAGCTGGCGCAGCAGCTCGCGCGCCTGCACCGCTAGCCCCGCCGCGCGGGCCGTGGCAACGATGCCGCGCCCGCTCTTGACGAACAGCGCGTCGCCGGTGATGGCGCGCAGCTTGTCCAGCTGGTGGCTCACCGCCGACTGGGTGACGCCCAGGGACTGCGCCGCGCCGGTGATGCTGCCCGCCTCGACGACGGCCACCAGCAGCTGCAGCAGGCGCGCGTCGAGGTCTGACCAATCGAAATCACTCATGTGTTCGATGATCATTCATCTGTTTATCTTTGGCAATGCGGGCGGAATACTCCGGCTTGACCGACGTCAATCCACCCCACGCAGGAGACAGATGTGAGCAAGACCATCCCCGGCACCACGCCGTTCGACGGCGACGCGGCCCAGAAGGGCTACGCGCTGAACAAGATGTGCTTTTCCTTCAACCACAAGGCCAACCGCGACGCGTTCGTGGCCGATCCCGAGGCCTACATGCAGCAGTACGGCCTGAACGAACAGCAGGCCGAGGCGATCCGTTCCAAGCAGGTACTGGCCCTGATCGCGGCCGGCGGCAACGCCTACTACCTCGCCAAGTTCGCCGGCATCTTCGGCCTGGACATGCAGGACATCGGCGCCCAGCAGACGGGCATGACCAAAGATCAATTCAAGGCCAAGCTCGTTGCTGCCAACGAGCAGTGCTGAACCAGGAGACACCCCCATGGCACAACTCATCGGTGGCCTGGCCACATCGCACATCCCCGCCATCGGCGGCGCCATCCACAAGGGCAAGCAGAACGACCCCTACTGGAAGCCCTTCTTCGATGGCTTTCCGCCGATCCACCAGTGGCTGGGCAAGGTCCAGCCCGACGTGGTGGTGGTGTTCTACAACGACCACGGCCTGAACTTCTTCCTCGACAAAATGCCGACCTTCGCCGTCGGTGCCGCCGCGACCTACAGCAACGCCGACGAGGGCTGGGGCATCCCGACGCTGCCGCCGATCCCGGGCTGCCCGGACCTGTCGTGGCACCTGATACGCGAGCTGATCGCCAAGGAGTTCGACATCGTGACCTGCCAGGAGATGCTGGTGGATCACGCCTGCACGCTGCCGTTCAAGCTGTTCTGGCCCGAGCACGAGATCGCACCGGTGCAGATCGTGCCGATCAACATCAACACGGTGCAGTTCCCGCTGCCGACCGCGAAGCGCGTCTACAAGCTGGGCAAGGCGGTGGGGGAGGCGATCCAGAGCTGGGACAGCGACAAGCGCGTGGCGGTGATGGCCACGGGTGGTCTGTCGCACCAGCTGGACGGCGAGCGCGCGGGCTTCATCAACAAGCAGTTCGATCTGCAGTTCCTGGACAGCATGGAAACGAACCCGGAGTGGGCGACGCAGTTCAGCGATCTGGAGCTGGTGGAGAAGGCGGGCACGCAGGGTGTGGAGCTGCTGATGTGGCTGGCGATGCGGGCGGCGCTGACGGTGGCCGGCTCGGGTGTGCGCAAGGTGCACAGCAATTACCACATCCCCATCTCCAATACCGCGACCGGGGTGCTGGCGCTGGAGACGGTCTGACCTGTTGTTCCTGTCGCCGAGTCGAAGAGGGGCCTTTGTGGCCCCTTTTTCATGCCTGCTTGTGTGGTGTGGTTCGGCGCGCACGGGTGCCCTGCGCCGCTCATGTCCCCCGGCGGCCTGCGGCCGCCTCCTCCTTTACTTCGCTCTGCAGGGCACCCGCACACGCCGAACCGGCGAGGTGATGGCGCACCACCATTGGCGAGCCGAAACCTTGTGGTGCCTGAAGCGTCGGGTGTCCGCGCAGCGAAGTAAAGGAGGAGAACCGGCGCAGCCGGTTCGGGGGACATGAGCGGAGTCGGATACCCGGCGATTCAGGCGCTGGCCAGCCAAGGTGACGTGACAAAAACAAAACGGGAGCCCGAAGGCCCCCGTTCTGAAGAGTGAATCGCTGAAAGGAATTACAGCGAATCGATGAAGCTGCGGAGCTTGTCCGAACGGCTCGGGTGCTTGAGCTTGCGCACCGCCTTCGACTCGATCTGACGAATCCGCTCACGCGTCACGTCGAACTGCTTGCCCACTTCTTCCAGCGTGTGGTCGGTCGACATCTCGATACCGAAACGCATGCGCAGCACCTTGGCCTCGCGCGGCGTCAGGCTGTCCAGGATCTCCTTGACCACCTCGCGCAGACCAGCCTGCATCGCGGCTTCGATCGGCGCGGTGTTGGCCTGGTCCTCGATGAAATCGCCCAGGTGCGAATCGTCGTCGTCGCCGATGGGGGTTTCCATCGAGATCGGCTCCTTCGCAATCTTCATGATCTTGCGGATCTTGTCCTCGGGCATCTCCATCTTCTCGGCCAGGATGGACGCGTCGGGTTCGAAGCCGTGTTCCTGCAAATGCTGGCGGCTGATGCGGTTCATCTTGTTGATCGTCTCGATCATGTGCACCGGGATGCGGATGGTGCGCGCCTGGTCGGCGATCGAGCGGGTGATGGCCTGGCGGATCCACCACGTGGCGTAGGTCGAGAACTTGTAGCCGCGGCGGTATTCGAACTTGTCCACCGCCTTCATCAGGCCGATGTTGCCCTCCTGGATCAGGTCCAGGAACTGCAGGCCACGGTTGGTGTACTTCTTGGCGATGGAGATCACCAGGCGCAGGTTGGCCTCGATCATCTCTTTCTTGGCGTCGCGCGAATTGGCCTCACCCTCGTTCATCCGCTTGTGGATGTCCTTGAGGTGGGACAGCGGCACCACCACGCTGTTCTGGATCGTGATCAGGCCCTGCTGGAGTTCCTGGATCGGCGGGATGTTGCGTTCCATCACCACGCTCCAGGGCTTGCCGGCGGCGGCCTGCTTCTCGACCCACTTGAGGTTCAGCAGGTTGGCCGGGAAGTCGGCGATGAACTTTTCCTGCGGCATGCCGCACTTGTCCACGATGATGCGGCGCAGCTCGCGCTCCTTCTTGCGCACCTCGTCGACCTGGCCGCGCAGCGTGCTGCACAGCTTCTCGATCGCCTTGGCGGTGAAGCGGATGGTCATCAGCGTTTCGGTGATGGCCTGCTGGGTCTTGATGTACGACGGCGTGCCGTAGCCTTCCTTGTCGTAGATCTTGTGCAGCTTCTCGAACAGGTTGCGCATGGTGTCGAAGCGCTCCAGCGCCTCGCGCTTGAGTTCTTCGAGCTTGCGCGTCAGGGCCTTGGATCCGCCCTTGCCATCGTCGTCGTCGGCCTCGTCGTAGTCGTCGAAGTCTTCTTCGGCCACGTAGTCGTCGGCCGCATCGGCGTCGGCGAAGCCGTCCACCACAGTGGAGATGACGACCTTGCCTTCACGGATCTCTTCCGACATGGCCAGCAGCTCGGCAATGGTGGCCGGGCTCTCGCTGATCGCGGCCATCATGTCGTTGAGGCCACCTTCGATGCGCTTGGCGATCTCGATTTCGCCTTCGCGGGTCAGCAGTTCCACCGTGCCCATTTCGCGCATGTACATGCGCACCGGGTCGGTGGTGCGACCGAATTCGCTGTCCACGGTGGACAGGGCGGCTTCGGCTTCCTCTTCCGCTTCCTCTTCGGTCGCTGCGGTGGGGCCGGCGTTGGACAGCAGCAGCGTTTCGGCATCCGGCGTCTGTTCGTAGACCGCCACGCCCATGTCGTTGAGCAGCGAGACCACCACTTCCAGCGTCTCGGCCTCGACCAGCTTGTCGGGCAGGTGGTCGTTGATTTCGCCGTGCGTCAGGTAGCCGCGCGTCTTGCCCAGCTTGATCAGGGTCTTCAGGCGTTCGCGGCGCAGCTTGGCTTCTTCTTCGGACAGGACGGTTTCGTCCAGGCCGAATTCCTTCATCAGCGCGCGCTCCTTGGCCTTGCTGATCTTCATGCGCAGCGGCTTGACCTTCTCGGCCGGTGCCGCCGGGTCGGCGACTTCCTCAACGACTTCTTCGACCAGATCCTCTTCGATGTCGCTCAGGTCGGCATCGTCCAGGTCGCTTTCTTCCTTGGCGGCGGCTTTGGGCTTGCGGCCGCGCTTGGCGGCCGGCTTGTCGGCCGCGGCCTTGGCGGGGCGGCCGGGCTTTTTCTTGGCTGGTTCGTCGGCGTCGACAGTGTCGAGTTCTTCGGCTTTGGTCTTGCCGGCCTTGGTCGTTTTGGCGGCCGGCTTGGCGGCGGTCTTGGCAGGGGCTTTGTCGGTCACGGGGACGGGGGCTTTCTTCTTGGGCTCCGGGGCGGCGGCCTTGGCGGCGGGCTTCTGGGCGGCTTTGGTGCTGGGGGCAGGCGTACTGGCTTTCTTCGCGGGCATGGGAACCTCAAAAAACGTCAGGAAAGATACCGGCTGAGACACACAAAAATCGCCAGAATTCCGCCTATCTGGGCGCAAATCCGGTGGTTTTTGTCGGGCGAATCAAACACTGGGGCCCGCACTTCGCCGGGGAAGGGCGGGCCTGCAAGCTGTGTGGGCGAACATTTGGTGTGCAGTCCTTGCGGGGTTCCGTCGGGCCGGGGGCGCCGAGGTGGCCGGGATGTCTGTATCCGAAACCCCTGTGCTGGGGGGTGGCCGGTGCCGGAGGTGCTGCTGTCGCGCTTGCGGTGCAAAACACTCAATTATACCGCTGAGCCTGGTTTCAGTGCCTTGATGCGTTCATTGATCTCCCGCAGGCGCTCGCGGGCCTCCGGGTCGGTGGTGGCCTGGAGGGACAGCGCCTGGCTCTGGCGCATCAGTTCGTCCCGGCGCAGCAGGTCCATCACACCGGCCAGCTCCTCCAGTTCGGACGCCGAGTCGGCGGCGATGGTGGCCTGCTCCACCTCCGCGCAGACATAGGCCTCGAACGCTTCCCCGCGCAAGCCCTCGCGCAGCGCCGCCCAGGGCTGCGGGCCGTGCTCGTGCAGCTGTGCCTCCAGCCAGGCGAATACGGGGCCGTGGGGCGCTGGCAGGTGGGCCAGCATGGCATGGTCGTCGGCCGAGAGGCTGTCCCAGGCGGCGGCGTTGGCCAGCAACAGGCCCACGGCCCGGTCCGTGCGGCTTTTGCTCGCAGTCTGACGGCCCAGCATGCGCGGCGGCGGTGGTGGGCCTTTGCGCCAGTTGCTGCGGCCGCTGCCGCCGGTCCAGGTGCCACGGCTGGCGGACCCCGGCGGGGGGCTCCATGCCCCGGGCGGTTTCTGGGGTGAGGGGGCAGGGGAGAAGCCCGCATGATGTGCCACTCCGTCGTCGACGGGCGGTTGCGGCCCGTGTGCGGTGGGCGGCTGGCGCTCTTCCCGCGGCCGGCGCGGCCCGCGTTCGTCCCGTTGCCAGAGCTGCTGCAGGTCGGGCGTGCCGATGCCGATCTGCTGGGCCAGCTCGGCCAGCAGCTGTCGCTTGAGCGCACCCTCGGGCAGGGCGCTCCACAGCGGCCGCGCCTGGCTGGAGAGGCGGGCACGGCCCTCGGCGCTGACCAGATCGCAATCGGTGCTGGCCGCGTCGACCAGGAACTTCGACAGCGGCACCGCCTGCTTGACGAAATTTGCGAATGCGTCGGCACCATGTTCACGGATGTAGCTGTCCGGGTCGTGCTCGGGCGGCAGAAAGAGGAACTTCACGCTGCGCGTGTCGGTGGCCAGTGGCAGGGCGGCGTCCAGCGCCTTGCGGGCGGCGCGGCGGCCGGCGGCGTCGCCGTCGAAACTGAACACCACGGCGTCGGTGAAGCGGAACAGCTTGTGCACATGGTCGGACGTGCAGGCCGTCCCCAGCGTGGCCACGGCGTTGGCAAAACCCAGCTGCGCCAGGGCGACCACGTCCATGTAGCCTTCGGTGACCAGGGCATAGCCGTGCTGGCGGATGGCGGTGCGGGCCTCGAACAGGCCATACAGCTCCCGGCCCTTGCTGAACACCGGCGTCTCGGGCGAGTTCAGGTACTTGGGTTCGCCCTTGTCGAGCACGCGGCCGCCGAAGCCGATGCACTCGCCCTTGACGTTGCGGATCGGGAACATGATGCGGTCGCGGAAACGGTCGTAGCGCTTGGCCTCGCCGTCCTGGCCTTTTTCATCTTCATGCTCGATCACCAGGCCCGACTCGACCAGCAGGGGCTCGCTGTAATCCGGAAACACGCCCGCCAGGTGGCGCCAGCCTTCGGGTGCGTAGCCCAGGCCGAAGGTCTTGGCGATCTGGCCCGACAGGCCCCGACCCTTGAGGTAGTTCACCGCGCGCGGCGAGGCCTTGAGGTCTTTCTGGTAAGCCTTGGCGGCTTTCTCCAGCACATCGGTCAGGGTGGCCTGCTTCTGGCGCTGCTGGGCGGCGCGTTCGCGGTCCTGCGGCGATACATCGTCCTCGGGCACCTGCAGGCCAACCTGCTGTGCCAGGTCCTTCACCGCCTCGACGAAGTTCATGCCCGCGTGTTCCATCAGGAAGCCGATGGCGTTGCCGTTGGCCCCGCAACCGAAGCAGTGGTAGAACTGCTTGGTCGGGCTGACGCTGAACGACGGCGACTTTTCGCCGTGGAACGGGCACAGCCCCATGAAGTTGGCGCCGCCTTTCTTCAGCTGGACGTACCGGCCCACCACATCGACCACGTCGACGCGGTTGAGCAGTTCCTGGATGAAAGATTGCGGTATGGCCACAGGGCTATTCTCTCGCAAGCCCTTTCTGAACACGGAGAACCGCATGACCAGCATCTACGACCAGGACCTGCCCCGCAACGAAGCCAATTTCGCGCCGATCTCGCCGCTGTCTTTCATTGAGCGCACCGCCGAGGTCTACCCGGACCGGCTGGCCATCGTGCATGGCGGCTTGCGCCAGACCTGGGCCCAGACCTACGCCCGCACCCGCCAGCTGGCCAGTGCGCTGCAGAAAGCCGGCATCGGCAAGAACGACACCGTGGCGGTGATGCTGCCCAACACGCCGCCGATGGTGGAGGCGCACTTCGGTGTGCCCATGGCCGGCGCGGTGCTCAACGCGCTCAATACCCGGCTCGACCCCGAAGCCATCGCCTTCATGCTCGACCACGGCGAAGCCAAGGCGGTGATTGTCGACCCCGAGTTCGCTGGCACGATGGCCAAGGCGCTGAAGCTGCGCACGCGAACCGAGCCGCTGCTGGTGATCGACGTGCAGGACGCGCTGTTCACTGGCGAGAGCCAGCCCATCGGCAGCACCACCTACGAGGCGTTCATCGCTGGCGGTGACCCGGCCTTTGCCTGGCAGCTGCCGGGCGACGAGTGGGACGCCATCGCGCTGAACTACACCAGCGGCACCACCGGCAACCCCAAGGGGGTGGTCTACCACCACCGCGGTGCGGCCATGAACGCGATCAGCAACATCCTCGAATGGGACATGCCCAAGCATGCGGTCTACCTCTGGACCCTGCCGATGTTCCACTGCAACGGCTGGTGCTTTCCCTGGACGGTGGCGGCGCGCGCGGGTGTCAACGTCTGCCTGCGCCGGGTGGAGGCGCAGACCATCTTCGACCTGATGCGCGCGCACGGCGTGACGCACTACTGCGGCGCGCCCATCGTGCAGGGCCTGCTGGTGAACGCACCCGCCGCAATGAAGGCCGGCATCCCATCGGGCATCAAGGCCATGGTCGCGGGAGCCGCGCCGCCGGCCTCGATGATCGAGGGCATGGAGCAGATGGGCTTTGACCTGACGCATGTCTACGGCCTGACGGAGGTCTACGGCCCCGCCACGGTCTGCGCCAAACACGACAGCTGGAATCAGCTCGACATCGGCGAGCGCGCCCGGCTGAATGCGCGCCAGGGCGTGCGCTATCACCTCGAGCGCGACGTGCGCGTGCTCGACCCGCAGACGATGCAGCCGGTGCCGCTGGATGGCGAGACCATGGGCGAGATCATGTTCAAGGGCAACATCGCCATGAAGGGCTACCTGAAGAACCCGAAGGCGACGCAGGAGGCCTTTGCGGGCGGCTGGTTCCACAGCGGCGACCTGGCGGTGCAGTACGCCGACGGTTATTTCAAGATCAAGGACCGCAGCAAGGACATCATCATCTCGGGCGGCGAGAACATCTCGTCCATCGAGGTCGAGGACGTGCTTTACCGCCACCCCGACGTGCTGGCTGCTGCCGTGGTGGCGCGGCCCGATCCGAAGTGGGGCGAGACCCCTTGCGCCTTTGTGGAGCTGAAATTCGGCGCGCACACCACGCCCGAGGACATCGTGAAGCACTGCAAGCAGCACCTGGCCGGGTTCAAGGTGCCGCGTTACGTGGTGTTCGGCGAACTGCCCAAGACCAGCACCGGCAAGATCCAGAAGTTCGAGCTGCGCAAGCAGGCGGGGTCGGCCAGCGCGATTGACGTTTAGTCACCTGCGACCACGCCCTCGCGCCGCGGGTCGGCGCCGCCCAGCCAACGGCCATCGGGTGCCCGCTGAATCGCCTGCAGCCCGCTGGGCATCGGCGTCTCGCTGACCGTGTGGCCCCTGGCTTGCAGGGCCTGCACCGTCGCAGCCGGAAAACGGCCCGCCTCCAGCATCACCGGCCCGCCCAGCGTACCGAAGTTCGGCAGGTCGATCGAGGCCTGCGGCGACAGACCGCCGCCCAGCGTGCCCAGCAGTGTCTTGGCCGTGAAGTGAATGATCAGTGCACCGCCCGGGCTGCCCGCGCTCATCAGCAACTGGCCCGTGGCCTTGTCGAACACCAGCGTCGGCGACATCGACGAGCGCGGCCGCTTGCCGGGCTCCACGCGGTTCGCGATGGGCTGGCCTTGCGCGTCGGTGGGGGCGAAGCTGAAGTCGGTCAGCTGGTTGTTCAGCAGGAAGCCGCCGCTGCGGCCCTGGCCGGTGTTCACCATCAGCCGCGACCCGAAGCCGGCCTCGATGGTGGTGGTCATGGCCAGCGCGTTGCCGAAGCGGTCGGTGATGCTGATGTGGCTGGTGCCGTATTCGGGCTGGTCGGGCATGGGCGCATGGGCCAGGGGGGCGCCGCCGGGCCTGCCAGGGCCGACCTGCGGTGCGCGGGCCGGCGTGATCAGGCGCGCGCGGTCATCCAGGTAGCGTGCATCCAGCAAGCTGTCCCAGCGGCCGGCCGGGGCGGCCACGAAGTCCGGGTCGGCCAGGTACTGTGCGCGGTCCGCGAATGCCAGGCGCGAGGCCTCCATGTAGGCGTGCAGCCAGTCGGCACCTGGTGTCCCGGTCAGCGGTGCGGCGCCCAGCGGCGTGCGGGCCAGCAGCCCGAGGATCTGTCCGACCGCGATGGCGCCCGAACTCGGGGGCGGGAAGCCGCAGATGCGCAGCGCCTTCGCCGCCGCGGTGTGGTCCATGCACAGCGCTTCGCGCTCGCGGGGCTGGTAGCGCGCCAGGTCGTCCGCCGACAGCGTGCCCGGCGCTTTTGGATGCCGGCGCACCTTGTCCACGATGGCTTGCGCCACCGGGCCTTCGTGCAGCGCCCGGGGGCCCTGCGCCGCGATGCCGCGCAGCACCGCCGCCAGCTCGGGATTCTTCAGCACATGGCCGACCGGGTGCGGCGAGCCGTCTGGCTGGTAGAAGTAGGCCGCGGCCACCGGGTCGGCCTTGAGCGCACTCTCGGCCGCCAGCAGCGTGTGCAGGCGCGGACTGACGGCAAAGCCCTGCTCGGCCAGCACGATGGCGGGTTCGAACAGCGCCGCCCAGGGCAGGCGGCCGCGCTGGCGGTGGGCGAGGGCGAGCATGGCGACTGCGCCGGGTGTGCCCACGGAAAGGCCGGAGGCGACCGCGTCCATGAAGGGCAGGGGCTTGCCGTCGCCGGCCAGGAAGAGTTGTGGCGTGGCGCCGGCGGGCGCGGTCTCGCGCCCGTCAAAGGCCTGCACGCGGCGGCCGTCGTGGTGCAGCAGGAAGGCGCCGCCGCCGATGCCGCTCGATTGCGGCTCGACCAGGGTCAGCACCATCTGCACCGCCACCGCGGCGTCGACCGCGCTGCCACCGGCGCGCAGTATCTGAAGACCCGCCTCGGCGGCCAGCGGGTTGGCCGCCGCCACCGCCTGCTGGCTGAACACCCAGCCGGGTTTGGCCTGCAGGCCGGAAGCCAATTCGGGCTGTGCCGGTGACGATGCCACGCCGGTCGACCGGTGCGTGTCCGCCGATCCGGCACAGGCCGCCATGATCGCGCCGATGGCAAGGACCAGCACGCGATGCCCCGTCCGTTTCGTGCACTCTTTCATGAAGTGGTCCATTTTGTAACTTGATGTTGCAGATACTTGCCCGAGGTCAATCCGGCTGGTGGCCCGCTGGGCTATCTTGGCTTCATCGGCAACCAGCCGCTGATACGAGAAAACCCTGATGACGCTGACAAGCACCGCCGCCCCTCCAACCCCCAACCATCGTCCGCCCGTGCAGGGGCCAGTGCACAACCTGACGCAATTGGTGCAGGCTTTCGAGTTGCAACATCGGTGGCCCATTGTGAGTCTGAGCGAGGCGTTGCTGCGGTTGCGCATCCTTGATCAGGGCACCGTGGACGGCTTGCTGGCAGAGGACCCCGATCTGTTCCGGTCGCGCTCGCACGAACTGGTCACACGCATGGTGCTGACGGACGACGAGCTGCAGCGGGCGTTGGCCCGGGTGGCCGGGGTGGTCGAGGTCGAGGCCCTGGGTTTCGAGGTGGAGCGTGGTGCGTTCGACATCCTCCCCTTGCGGGTGGCCCACGCCCACACCGTGCTGCCGCTGGGCATGGCTGCCGACCGGTTCCTTGTGGCCTCCTGGACGCCCACCAGTGGTGATCTGCACCGCGCCCTCTGTTCTTGTACGGGGCATACGGTGGAACTGGTCTGGGCCAGTCGTGAAGCCATTGAACGGCGGCTCGAAGTGCAGGACCGGGTGGAGCGGGCAGCCCATGCACACAGCGCACCAGCCATCGTTGAAGAGGCACGCCGACGCCTTTCTCCACAAGGGGGGGCCAGTGTGGCCGGTCATGCACTGGTGGACGACCTGGTGATGCAGGCGATGGTCGAGGTCGGGTCGGCGGCCGAGTCCGAGCAGATGGCCTCTGCCAGCGAGTCGGCCGGCATGGTGCGCCTGGTCAATCAGATGATCGCGGAGGCGCAGCGGGTGCACGCCTCCGACATCCACATCGAGTCGAACCCCGGGGAGGCGCTGACAGCGATCCGGTTCCGCCGCGATGGCGATCTCGAACCCTACCTGTGGCTGCCCGCCAAGCTGCGCGCGCCCCTGGTTTCGCGCATCAAGATCATGGCGCGGCTGGACATCGCCGAGCGGCGGCGTCCGCAGGACGGCAAGATCGACTTCGCCGAGTTCGGTGGCACGGCGCTGGAGCTGCGCGTGGCCGTGATGCCCACCCACGATGGCCTGGAGGACGTGGTGCTGCGCCTGCTGGAATCGGCCAAGCCGATCCCGCTGTCGCAACTGGGCCTGCAGCCGCGCGACCTGGACACCATCGCCGGTTTCTCGCAGCGCAGCTTCGGCATGGTGCTGGCCGTGGGGCCGACCGGCTCAGGCAAGACCACCACGCTGCACTCGATGCTGGCCGAGGTCAACACCGCCGACAAGAAGATCTGGACCGCCGAGGACCCGATCGAGATCACGCAGGCCGGACTGCGCCAGGTGCAGATGAATGCCAAGATCGGTCTGACGTTTGCAAGCGCGATGCGCAGCTTTCTGCGCGCCGATCCCGACATCATCATGATCGGCGAGATTCGCGACGCCGAGACCGCGAAGATCGCCATCGAAGCCTCGCTCACCGGTCACCTGGTGCTCTCGACCCTGCACACCAACAACGCCAGCGAGAGCGTGGTGCGCCTGCTGGACCTGGGCATGGACCCGATGAACTTCGCCGATTCTCTGCTGGGCCTGGTGGCGCAGCGCCTGGTGCGGGCCCTGTGCACGCACTGTTCCGAGCCTGGGTCGCTGGATGCAACGGCCTGGACGGCGTTGCTGGAGGAATACCGCGAGGGCAGCGACTTGGGTCTGGCACAGGCGCAGGACCGCTTGCTGACGGCGGCCGGGGTGTCGACACCTGCCGAGGTTCGGATGCGCCACGCGGTGGGCTGCGACCACTGCGGCGGCAAAGGATACAAAGGCCGGCTGGGCATCTACGAGATCCTGCAGAACAGCCGCAGCGTCAAGCAGCTGATCCAGGACCGTGCCCGACCGACCGAGATTTTCGATGTTGCCGTGCGCGAGGGCATGCGCAGCCTGCGCCACGACGCGCTGGAGAAGGTGGTGCGGGGCCGCATCGATCTCAAGCAGGCCCGCACGGCTTACCGCTGAGCCCGCCAGAAGCTTGGCACGGTCAGGGAAGAACCCTCCGGCGCGAGACATCCCACCCAGGATGCGGTGGAACCGGCTTTGCCGGGCCACTCGCATCGCCCCCTGGAGGGGGCGCGTGCAGCGCGGCAGGGGTGGGCCCTGTCAGCGAGGCGCCAGGCGGATGGCGCCGTCCAGGCGGATCACCTCGCCATTGAGCATGTCGTTCTCGATGATGTGCTTGGCCAGCTTGGCGTAGTCGTTCGGCGTGCCCAGGCGGCTGGGGAAGGGCACGCTGGCGGCCAGCGCATCCTGCACCTCCTGCGGCATGCCGAACAGCATGGGCGTGCCGAAGATGCCGGGGGCGATGGTCATGTTGCGGATGCCGTTGCGAGCGAGGTCGCGCGCGATCGGCAGGGTCATGCCCACCACGCCGCCCTTGGACGCGGCGTAGGCCGCCTGGCCGATCTGGCCGTCGTAGGCAGCCACCGAGGCAGTCGAGATCATCACGCCGCGCTCGCCGGTGGCCTCGGGTTCGTTCTTGCACATGGCGTCCGCAGCCAGGCGGATCATGTTGAAGCTGCCGACCAGGTTGACCATGATGGTCTTGGTGTAGACGGCCAGCGAGTGGGCGCCATTCTTGCCCACGGTCTTCTCGGCCGGGGCGATGCCGGCGCAGTTCACCAGGCCCATGAGCTTGCCCATGGACACGGCCTTGGCGACCACGGCCTGGCCGTCGGCCTCGTTGCTCACGTCGCATTTGACGAAGGCACCGCCGATCTCCCGGGCGACCGCTTCGCCTTTTTCCGCCTGCATGTCGGCGATCACCACCTTGCCGCCGTTGGCCGCCAGCATGCGCGCTGTGCCTTCGCCCAGGCCCGATGCGCCGCCGGTGACGATGAAGACCTTGCCTGCGATTTCCATGGAATGCTCCTCTTGGATGGAATTGACGTTAACGTAAACGTCAATTATCGCCCACAAAAAAGCCCGCGAGAAGCGGGCTTTCGGTCGATCACTTGAACCCGACGCGGTCCAGCATCTGCTGCACCTTCACCATGTTCTTGGCCACCACGCCCAGCGGAATCTGCTCGGCCTTGAAGTTGTCGCCACCGATGGCCTTGAGGGCCGCGTTCTCGATCTTCACGCCCTTGGCGGCTGCGAACTCGTTGTTGCCGTTGGCGAAATAGTCCTGGGCATACGGGCTGGCCAGGTACTCCATGAACGCGATGGCGTTGTCCTTGTTCTTGGCGTGCTTGGCCACGGCGGCGCCGGCGATGTTGACGTGCGTGCCGGTCGTGCCCTGGTTGGGGAACACCACCTTCACCTTCTCCATCACTTCCTTTTCGTCGGCCTTGCTCGACTTGACCAGCCGCGCAATGTAGTAGGTGTTGGAGATGGCCACGCCGCACTCGCCCGACGCCACGGCCTTGATCTGGTCGGTGTCGCCACCCTTAGGGGCACGCGCCATGTTGTCGACCAGGCCCTTGAGCCAGGCTTCGCCCTTGGCATCGCCCAGACGCTCGACCACGGTGGCAAACAGCGAGAGGTTGTAGGGATGCGAGCCCGAGCGGGTGCACAGCAGGCCCTTGAGCTTGGGGTCGGCCAGTTGTTCGTAGGTGGCGACGTCGGCGGCCTTGACGCGCAGCGGGTCGTACACGATCACGCGGGCGCGGGTGGAGAAGCCGGTCCAGGTCACGCCGTCCTTGGTGGCGTCGGCGCGCAGGTTGGCGGGGATCGCAGCGTCCAGCTTGGCGGACTTGATCGGCAGGAACAGGCCGTCCTTGTCGGCGCTGGCCATGCGGGCGGCGTCCACCAGCAGGATCACGTCGGCCGGAGATGCCGAGCCTTCGGCCTTCAGGCGGGCCACGATGCCGGCGTCGTCGGCGTCCACGCGGTTGATCTTGATGCCCGTGGTCTTGGTGAAGTTCTCGTACATCGCCTCGTCCGTCTGGTAGTGGCGGGCGGAGTAGATGTTCAGGACCTTGTCCTGGGCCAGGGCGTTCAGGGACGTGGCGGCAGCCAGGACAATCGGGAGCAAGGCGAATGAGCGCATGGGTTGTCTTTCAATGTGGGGAATGAGTTGCGGCGGATGCTAACACAAATGCGAATGGTTCTTGATAAGAAGTTCTTGATCTGGGTCAATGCCCTGTTGCTGGTCGTGCTGGCTGGTTGCTCCACCGTGGCACCGCCCGCAGAACCCCCGGTACTGACCCCGCCCGTGGTGGAGGTGCCCCAGCGCCCGCCGCGGCTCGGGCTGGCTCTGGGCGGGGGCGCGGCGCGGGGTTTTGCCCATGTGGGGGTGATCCAGGTGCTGGAGGCGAACGGCATCCGCGCCGATGTGGTGGCGGGCACCTCCGCCGGCAGTCTGGTGGCGGCCCTCTACGCCAGCGGCAAGCGCTCCGCCGAACTGGAGCGCGTGGCGATGGGCATGGACGAGGCGCTGCTCACGGACTGGACCATGCCGCTGGCCAGCCGGGGCCTGCTGCGCGGCGAGGCGCTGGCGCGTTATGTGCGGCAGGCGGTGGACGGCAAGCTGATCGAGCAGATGGCGCTGCCGCTGGGCATCCTGGCGACCGATCTCGCCAATGGCAGCGGCGTGCTGTTCCGCCGGGGCGACACCGCGCAGGCCGTGCGCGCGTCCAGCGCGGTGCCCGGTGTCTTCAATCCGGTGTCGATCGCCGGCCGGGAGTACGTCGATGGCGGCCTCGTGGCACCGGTGCCGGTGCGCCAGGCACGCGAGATGGGGGCCGAGGTGGTGCTGGCGATCGACATTTCGGCCGATCCGCAGGACATCCCGGCCAACGGCCTGTTCAGCCTGCTGCCCAAGACCACGGCCATCATGGGTCAGAGCATCAACCGGCTGGAACTGGCCCGTGCCGACGTGGTCGTGCGGCCTTCGCTGGCGGGGGTGGGCAGCGCCGATTTCGCCTCACGCCAGCGGTCCATCGAGGCGGGCCGGGCCGCGATGCAGGCGGCCCTGCCGAAGCTCAAGCAACTGCTGGCGCGGTTGCGCCCGGCAGAACCCCACTGACCAGCCGCTGCCAGCTGCGGACATAAAAAAAGCCCTCGCGTTGCGGCGAGGGCTTGAAGGGGTCCGATGAAATCGGAATTTCGAAAAGGACCCGAGGAGACAACCAGAAAAACGGTCTGAGGGTTCAGCGCCGCCTTCACAGGTCAGGCGCCAGTCTGCTTGAGTTCAATCGTATTGGCCTTGATCGAAGTCAAAGGCCGGAACATCCGCAGAAACCCTGTGTTGTTCAACGCTTCTTGGCGGCGGCCTTGGTGGCGGTCACGGCCTGGGCGGTGACGGTGTTGAAGTTGGTTTCGGCCATTTCGGTGGCTTGCTTGACAGCCTTCTGCACCGATTCCATGGCGTTGTTGGCGGCAGACACGGCGCTCTTCATCACGGCGACGGCGGTTTCCGAACCGGCGGGTGCGTTCTTGGCGGCATTGTCGACGACGGCCATGAACTTCTTCTGGGCGTCGGCGGCTTGCGCTTCAGCGGCCTTGCCGAACTCGGCGCCGGTGCCCGAAGCGATGTCGTACAGGTGGCGGCTGTAGGCCACGGTCTTCTCGGCCAGGGGCTGCATCAGGCTGGCTTGCAGCGTCAGCAGTTCCTGGGCGTCCTTGACGGACAGCAGGGCCTGGGCGCTGTTGGCGGACTCGCTGAGGGCGGCTTTGGTGGCTTGCACGTTCAGCTCGACCAGCTTTTCCACGCCTTCGAAGGCTTTCTGGGTCAGGCCGAAGAGGGTTTCGATGTTGGCTTTCTGGGCGGCAACGATTTGTTCAGCGGTCAACATGTTTTTAGCTCCTGTAGAGGGTTTTAAAGGGCAGTTGAAGGCTGCTTCGAGAACACCGCGCTGTCTGGACGCTGTTGTTTTCGTTCGCTTTGCTGCGCTGCAACATGACTCGAATTATAGGGACTGGACGAGCGGATGCAAGGCTTTTTTGCTGCGCCGCAGCAATCTAGGTGCGGTTTTCTAAAACCGGGCCGCACCGGCTGGATTTGCTGCGCCGGCCACAATGGGCCGTGCACGTCTTCTACGCCGACCACTTCATCCTGCCGCTGCCCGCCGGGCACCGGTTTCCCATGGCCAAGTACGGGCGCCTGCGCGAGCGGCTGGCAACCGAGTGCCCGCAGATCCGGCTCGGCCAGGCCCTGCCGGCCAGCGACGGTGAGCTGGCGCTGGTGCATGCGCCGACCTACATCCAGGCGGTGCAGACCGGCTCGCTGAGCGCTGCTGCCCAGCGAGAGATCGGCTTCCCGTGGAGCCCGGCCATGGCCGAGCGGGCGCGGCGCTCGGTCGGCGCCACCATCCAGGCCTGCCGCGCCGCGATGTCCGGAGAAGGTCTGGCGGCCAACATCGCGGGCGGCACCCACCATTCCTACGCCGACAAGGGCAGCGGCTTCTGCGTGTTCAACGACGCGGCCGTGGCCGCGCGCCTGATGCAGGCCGAACACGCAAGGCAGCACCGCGCGCGCGGCCCGCTGAAGGTGGCCATCGTCGACCTGGACGTGCACCAGGGCAACGGCACGGCGCGCATCTTCGCGGACGACGACTCGGTGTTCACGCTCTCGCTGCATGGCGAGAAGAACTTCCCGTTCCGCAAGGAGCCGAGCGACCTGGACGTGGAACTGCCCGACGGCACCGGCGATGTTCCGTACCTGGAAGCGCTGGAACGCGCGCTGGACGAGCTGGAGCGCCGGTTCGAACCCGGGCTGGTGATCTACCTGGCGGGCGCCGACCCGCACGAGGGCGACCGGCTGGGGCGCCTGAAGCTCACGTTCGACGGGCTGGAGGCGCGCGACCGGCGGGTGATGGACTGGGCCTGGCAGCGCCGCCTGCCGCTGGCCTTCGCCATGGCCGGCGGCTACGGCACGGACATGGAAGCCACGGTGCAGGTGCAGATGAACACCTACCGGGTGGCGCTGGAGTACCACGCCCGCTGGGCTGCGGCCGCGCGAGGCAGCGAACGCGCGGCGGTGACAGCCGCCTGAGGGCTGCGCAGGCAGAATCCGCCGCCATGAATGCCCCCGCCGCTCCCAGCACCCGACCCCAGGCCAAGCCGCGCGACCACTACCGCGTGTTCCGCTCCATCGGCACCCGCTGGATGGACAACGACATCTACGGCCACGTCAACAACGTCGTCTACTACAGCTGGTTCGACACCGCGGTCAACGCCTGGCTGATCGAGCAGGGCGCGCTGGACATCCACGCTGGCGGCGTGATCGGTCTGGTGATCGAAACGCAGTGCAACTACTTCGCGCCGCTGGCCTTTCCGCAGACTATCGAAGCCGGCCTGCGCGTCGCTCATCTGGGCAGTTCCAGCGTGCGCTACGAGGTCGGCCTCTTCGCCCAGGGCGAGCCACTGGCCGCCGCCTGTGGCCACTTCATCCACGTGTATGTGGACCGCGAGACGCGCCGGCCAGTGCCGCTGCCTGACAAGCTCAAGGCCACCCTGCAGACCATCACCTGACCGCCGGCCAGCGCCGGGCGGCACCGCTTGCCATAATTGACGTTGACGTAAACGTCACATCCAGGAGACACCATGAGCCAGAACCCGCCCGCCACCTCGCCCGTGATCGACGCCGCCAGCGTCGACGCCGCCATCACCAGCCGCATGTCGGCCCGCGCCTTCCTGCCGCAGCCGGTGCCGCGCGCCACGCTGGAGCATCTGCTGGAAGTGGCCTCTCGCGCGCCGTCGGGCACCAACACCCAGCCCTGGAAGGTGTATGTGCTGCAGGGCGCCAGCCGCGACAGCCTGGTGGCCAAATGCTGCGCCGCGCACGACGCGCTGCGCGCCGACCCGTCGCTGGCCGAGCAGTACCGGGAGGAATACGACTACTACCCGACGCAGTGGGTCAGCCCCTACATCGACCGCCGGCGCGAGAACGGCTGGAGCCTGTACGGCCTGCTGGGCATCACCAAGGGGGACAAGGACAAGATGCACGCGCAGCACCAGCGCAACTTCCGCTTCTTCGACGCGCCGGTGGGCCTGATGTTCACGCTGGACAGGGTCATGGGCCGCGGCTCGCTGGTGGACTACGGCATGTTCCTGCAGAACCTCATGGTCGCCGCCCGCGGCCACGGCCTGCACACCTGCCCGCAGGCGGCCTGGAACGGTTTCGCCAAGATCATCCTGCCGCACATCGGCGCGGGCGAGAACGAGATGCTGGTCTGCGGCATGGCGCTGGGCTACGCCGACCCGGCTGACAAGGTGAATGGGTTCATCACACCTCGCGAGCCGGTGGCCAGCTTCACGCACTGGCTGGAGTGAGCGGGGGGGCCAAACTCAGTTCGGATCGGGCACGTAGCCCCGGTTCGCACCCGGGAAGGCGCTGGGCCGGTCGCGCCAGCGGCGGCGCTCAGGCGGAATCACACCCAGTGCGACCAGGTTCTCGCGGCTGTCGTAGCGGATGCGGATGATCTCGTCGGGCCGGTTGCTGCGGCGCACGAAATCGGTCTCGCCCACGCGGTCGCGTTCGCGATCTCCATGGCCAGTGCCCAGCTGAGGCCCGGCCTGGGCGCCGCCGTGGGAACGTTCCTGCAACTGCGGGCTGGACTTGCTGCCCGAGCGGGGTTCGCTGCGGTCGAACGGCGGGAAGGGCGGCAGGGGCGGGCGGGGCAGGTGGAAGACCTCGCGCTCGCGGAACACCGCCACGCCGATCACGCCCACATCGTCCGGGCGCCCGGTGCGCGCCGCGTAGGAGCGCGAGTGGCGGGTGAACTCGAAGGCCGCGATCTCGCGCTTGCTCTTGCGCCAGCCAGCCACGTCGTAGCGCTGCATGGGTTCCAGCACGTAGCCGGCCTGGTCAAAGTCGGCGGTCTCACCGGTGATCACGTTCACGCCGTCGACCGACACCACGTTGAGCAGGCGCTCGCGGCTGTCGTTGCGCAGCTCGATGGCGTAGCGTGCGCCCGGGTCGCCCGCCACCCAGTACTCGCCGCGGAAGCGGTAGAGCGGCAGCACCGCGCCGCGGTCGCGGTCGATCACGCGCACGTCGGTCAGGCGTCCCTCGGCCATGGCCGGCAACGCGGTGAGCAGGGCCGAGCCGGCGATGGCGCCCAGCGCCAGGCGGCGGGAGAAGAGGGGGGTGGAGGTGGTCATCGTGGGTCTCCTGGGACCGGTGGTTGCGAGGACTGCAGTACATCGCGGCTGCGTCAACGTTTGCCCCATGGCGTGCAAAGCCTGTGTAAACAGGTGTTTGAAGTGGTGCCGACGCCGGGCCGGTGTCGGGCTGGAATAATCGGTCTTTCGTTTTTTCAACCCGAGGACACACCATGATCACCACCCCCAGCGGCCTGCAGTATGAAGACACCACCGTCGGCAACGGCGAGGTCGCCCAGGCCGGCCGCCGCGTGCAGGTGCACTACACCGGCTGGCTCTACAACGACGGCGTGCAGGGCGCCAAGTTCGACTCCAGCAAGGACCGCGGCCAGCCTTTCGAATTCCCGCTCGGCGCCGGCCACGTGATCAAGGGCTGGGACGAGGGCGTGCAGGGCATGGCCGTCGGCGGCACGCGCCGCCTGGTGATCCCGGCCGCGCTGGGCTACGGCGCGCGCGGCGCCGGCGGCGTGATCCCGCCCAACGCCACGCTGCTGTTCGAAGTCGACCTGCTGGCCGTCTGAGCACGCACATGAGCCAGCGCCCCGCCATCCTGATCGCGCGTGCCGTGTTCCCCGAGGTGGTGGAGCGCCTGCGCGAGCACTTCGAGGTCGAGACCACGCCGCCCGGCGTGGTCTGGTCCCCGGTCGAACTCATCGAGCGCCTGCAGGGCAAGGACGGGGTGCTGACCACCGGCAGCGAGTACATCGACGCGGCGCTGCTGGCGGCCTGCCCGCAGCTGAAAATCGTGGCCAACCTCGCGGTGGGCCACAACAACTTCGATCTGGACGCGATGACGGCGGCCGGCGTGCAGGCCACCAACGCGCCCGACGTGCTCACCGAGACCACGGCCGACTTCGGCTTTGCGCTGCTGATGGCGACCGCGCGGCGCATCACCGAGAGCGAACACTTCCTGCGCGCCGGCCAGTGGAAGCAGTGGTCGCTCGACCTGTTCGCGGGCGCCGACATCCACGGCACGACGCTGGGCATCCTGGGCATGGGCCGCATCGGCCAGGCCATCGCGCGCCGCGGTGCGCACGGCTTCGGCATGCGGGTGGTCTACCACAACCGTTCGCGCCTCGACACCGGGAAAGAGGCCGCGTGTGGCGCGAGTTATGTCTCGCGCGAAGACCTGTTTTCACAGGCCGACCATGTGGTGTTGGTGCTGCCCTACACACCCGCGGCGCACCACACGGTGGGCGCGGCCGAACTGGCGCTGATGAAGCCGACCGCGACCCTGGTCAACATCGCGCGCGGCGGCATCGTGGACGAGAACGAGCTGGTCGCGGCGCTGCGCGAGAAACGCATCGCGGCGGCGGGGCTGGACGTGTTCGAGGGCGAGCCCCAGGTCAACCCCGCGCTGCTGACCGTGCCCAACGTGGTGCTCACGCCGCACATCGCCAGCGCCACGCTGCCCACGCGCATGGCCATGGCCATGCTCGCGGCCGACAACCTGATCGCCTACCTGACCACCGGGCAGGCGAAGACACCGCTCAACCGCGTCGCACCCCGCTGAGGCCTTGCGGCCCAGTCAGCGCCGAGGGGCGATGGCGACGCCCCGGTGCGCGAGGTACAGCGGCAGAGCGACCGCCAGCCCCACCCCGAAACACAGCGCGATCCAGGCCAGGGCCCGCCAGCGGCTGAGCGGCGCCGTTTCGCGCCACACCCAGACCGCAAATACCAGCGCCGACAGGTACACGTCGACCGTGATCGCACTGGTCAGCGGGTTGACCATGGCATCGGCCCAGAAGCGGTCGGGCGCCACGCTGCCCCCCGACAGGAAGTACTGCAGGTTGAAGAGCCAGGTGCCCACCAGCCCGGCCAGTGCCAGCGCCAGGTACCAGCGGGTGATGGGTTTTGGGGGCGGTGTTGTCATGCGGCGGCTCCTTGAATCGATGGATCGCATTGGACCCGGGCGCCGCCGGGTCTTAAAGTGTCCGGAATGACATCTTTGGAGCGATTTCAGACATGCCCGATTTCAGCCTGATCGTCCTGCCCGGCAGCCTGACCAGCGGCGTGGCCGTGACGCTGGACATGCTGTCGGCCGCCCAGGTGATGGCGCCGCGCTGCGGTGTGCCGGCGCCGACCTGGCGGGTGCTTTCGCCTGCGGGTGGCCCGGTGGCGCTGTCGATGGGCCTGACCGTGGACACCCGCCCCCTGCCGCGGCGCGCGGGCGCCGACTCCTCGGTGTGGGTGCTGCCGGGCCTGCGTTTGGCCGACACCGCGCAACTGGCGCAACACCTGGATAACCCATGCGTGCAGGCGACGGCTGCGGCGGTGCGCCGCCATGTGGCCGCGGGCGGGCGCGTGGCGGCGTCGTGTTTCTCGGTGTTCGTGCTGGGTCTGGCGGGCGTGCTGGACGGGCGCCGCGCCACCACCACCTGGTGGCTGGCCCACCTGCTGCAGCAGCGGTTTCCCGCCTGCCGCGTGGACGCCGACCGCATGGTGTGCGTGGACGGCCCTGTCGCCACCGGCGGGGCGGCCCTGGCGCAGACCGACCTGATGCTGCACCTGCTGCGCGAGCACGGTGGGCACGCGCTGGCCGACTGGGTCGGCCGGGTGCTGCTGATCGACGCCCGTGCGGCGCAGTCGCCCTACGTGGTGCCCCAGGCCCTGGTGGCGGGCGACGACTTCGTCAGCGGGCTGGTGGCGCAGATCGAGGCGCGCTGGCCGGAACCGGTGACCGTGTCGATGCTGGCGCAGCAGGCCGCGATGTCGACCCGCACGCTGGCGCGCCATGTGCAGCGCGCCACCGGCAAGTCGCCCATGGCGCTGATCCAGAGCGTGCGTCTGCGCCGCGCGCGCGCCCTGCTGGAACACACGCGCCTGCCGGTGGAACAGGTGGCGGCCGCCGTGGGCTACCAGGACGCCACGGCCTTGCGCCGGATGTTGCAGCGGCTGACCGAGGCCACGCCGCGCCAGGTCCGGCGGCAGCGCCTCGTGGCCGACCCAGCCCGGTCATCGGGCTGAACGCCTCCGGCGCGGCGACGGTGCAGGCCGCGGCCCGTCTTTTCAGCGCAGCAGCGGCAGCAGGCCCGGGTGGCCGCTTTGTTCGGCGTGGTCCGCGGCGCTGAGGCCGTTGTGGTCGCGCAGCGTGCGGTCTGCCCCTGCGGCCAGCAGCCGCTGCACCACCGCTTCGTTGCCGGTCCGCACCGCCGCGATCAGCGGCGTGCGGCCGGTGGCGTCGGGCGCGTTCGGATCGGCCCCTTCGGCCAGCCGTTGCCGCACGGCTTCCGCGTTGCCGGACGCGATGGCGGCGAAGAGGGGCGAAGGCGGTGCTGCGGGGCGGGCGGTGGTGATCTCCCGCCGCTCGCGCAGCACCCCTTCGGCGGCGTTGCGCGAGGTCCCTGCGGGTGTTGCACTGTCGGCGCTGGCCGGCGCGGGCGCCGTGGCGGCGCGGGGCATGGGGGCCGGGGCCTGGGGCGCCATGGCCTTGGACGCGGGGGGCGGTGCGACCGCTGCCGCTGGCGCCCGCGGTGGCGGAGCGACTTCGGCCGAATCGGCGGGGGCTGCGCGCTCGGCCTCCTGCGCGGGCTCGGCGTCGGCCATGCGGTCCGCCGCCTCGGGAGCGGTGGTCGTTGGCGCTGGCGGCCGCTTCATGAACTGGGTCTGCGCCTCCGACGCCAGCTTCTGCTGCGGTGACGCCGGTAGGGGCGGCTGTGCCTGGGGCGCCGCGGACTCCGCGGGTTGGGCGGGAGCCGCCGGTGCAGCCGGAGCCGCCGCCGTTTCTGCGGCCGGGCGCGCGCTGCCGGCACCCAGGGCCAGTTCCTGCTCCTCCGGCGTGCCGCGGTCGAACTGCAGCACCAGCAGACCGACCAGTCCGATCACCGCGAGGCTGCCCAGGGCCCGCCAGGTCCAGGCGCTGTCGTTGGCGGCCGGCCGCGCGTTGGGGGGCGGCGTTTCGAGGCGCGAGGCGGCGACCGCGCGCGCATGCGCCAGCACGTTCTCTCTCAGCGCGGGACCGGGCCGCGCGGCGTCGAGCTCATTGGCCTCGCGGTAGCGCTTCAGCAGCGCGTCGTCGGGCGTCGGCGGAAGGTGGTCGCGGTTCATGCGTGGGCCTCCAGGGTCTCGCGCAGGCGGGCGCGGGCATAGCGCAGGCGGCTCTTGGCGGTTTCCATGCTGACGCCCGTGGTCTGCGCGATTTCGGCCAGGCTCATGCCCGCTTCGGCCTGCAGCAGGAAGGCCTCGCGCTGCACCTCGGGCAGTGCCGCCAGCGCATCCAGCAGCGCCTGCGCCAGCTCGCGCGAATCGAGCCGCCGCTCTGGGCCGAAGCCGGACTCGGCCGCCAGCATCTCGGCCAGCGCGCTGCCGTCCTCGCTCTCGGCGTCCAGGCTGGTGTGGTTCTTCTGCGTGCGCCAGTGGTCGACCATGCGGTGGTGCGCCAGGGTGAACAGCCAGGTGCGGAACTTGGCACGCGGCTCGTACTGCGGCGCGTGGCGCACCACACTGAACCAGACGTCCTGCACCAGGTCGTCGGCCAGCGCGGCGTTCTGCACGCTGCGCTGCACGAAACGCCACACCGGCAGGGCGTGGCGGTCGTACAGGGCTTCAAAGGCGCGCATGTCCCCGCGGGCGTAGGCCTGCATGAGTTCTTCGTCGGAGGGCGTGTCGGCCGCGGTCATGCGGGCGATTATGGGCGGCGGTGGTCACGCCTTCAGTCCGGATCGGGTGCGTAGCGCGGCGAGCGCGACCCCGGGAACGGCTGCGGGCGGTGCGGTGACACATCGGGCGGCAGGATGCCCATCGCCACCAGGTTCTCGCGGCTGTCGTAGCGGATGCGGATCAGCTCGTCGGGCCGGTCGCTGCGGCGCTCGAACGTGGTGTGGCCGATGGTGTCGTGTTCGCGCTCGCCGTGGCCGGTGCCCAGCTTCGGCGCCGCCGGTGCCGGGCGGCTGGCTTCGGCGACCGAGTCGGCGGCCGAGGCCGAGGGTGCGCCGCGTTCGAGCGGGCCCCTGCCCAGTGAGCCGCTTTCGGCTTCATTGAGTTCCCGCCGCTCGCGCCAGGACGGGTAGACCGGCTCCGGCAGCGGCTCCAGGGCCGGGGCCTTCTCACGGAAGAGCGCCACCCCGATCACCCCCACATGCGCCGGGCGACCGGTGCGTGCGGCGTAGGACGACGGCAGGGCGGTGAAGTGGAAGGCCGCGACCTCGTGGTCGGACTTGCGCCAGCCGGTGATGTCGTACTGCTGCCAGGGGCCGAGCACGTAGCCGGTCTGGTGCCAGGCCGCGGTTTCACCCGAGACCACATTGACGCCGTCCACCGAGACCACGCCCATGAGGCGGTTCGGCTGGGCATTGCGCACCGAGATGGCGTAGCGGGCGCCCGGCCGGCCGGCGACCCAGTGTTCGCCCCGGTGCCGGTAGACCGGCAGGGTCTCGCCGCTGTCGCGGTCGATCAGGTGGACATTGGCGAGCCGGCCGATGGCCTGGGCGGGCAGGGCGGACAACAAGGCACCTGCCGCGAAGGCGGACAGGGCGAGGCGGCGCAGGGAGGTGTTCATGTGGACTCCAGAAAGGGTGTGGAGTCCACTGAAACGAACGGAACGGCGAAAAGGGGTTGAACCCTGGTGGAAGATTTCAGCGCCGGGCCGCCCCCAGATTCAGCAGACGCTGCAGCCGGCCAGCGCCTCTGCCACGCGCTCGCGCGTCCGTTCGGTCAGGTGGTCCAGAAACACCTGGGTGCGCTGGGGCAGGAACTTGCGGCTGGGCAGGGCCGCATAGAGCGTGAACCGGCCGGTGATCCAGGGCGCGAGCACGCGCACCAGCGCACCGCTGGCCAGGTGGGGCGCAGCCAGCTCGACCGTGGTGCCGGTGATGCCGGCGCCGTCGAGCGCGGCCCGCATCAGCGTGTCGGTGTGGTTGGCCCAGAGCACCGGGCGCACGTCCAGCAGCACCTCGTCGTCGCAGTCGCTGCGGAACAGGCGCAGCATGCGGCTGCGAGGGCCCATGTCCGGCTTGATGCGCAGGCAGTCGTGCTGCAGCAGGTCCTGCGGCGTGGCGGGGGTGCCCCGGCGCGCCAGGTACGCCGGCGACGCGACCAGAAAGGCCTCGGTCGTGTACACCTTGCGGGCAATGATGTTGGCGTCGTAACCCTCGTCGGTGCCCATCAGTGTGATGTCGAAGGCTTCGATGGGGGGCTCGCGGTGGCTGGCCACCTCGATGTCCAGCTGGATCTGCGGATAGCGCTGGTGGAAGCTCGCGACCATGGGCGCGAGCACGTGTGTGGCCAGCACCGGTGGCGCCAGCACCCGCAGCGTGCCCGAAAGCTCCTGTGTGTGCGAACTCACCAGCGAGTGCGCGTCGTCCAGATCCTGCAGGATGTGGCGTACCCGCTCCAGGTAGGCCTCGCCGGCATCGGTGAGCGACTGCCGGCGTGTGGTGCGTTGCAGCAGCCGGGTGCCCAGGTGCTCCTCCAGGTCGGCCACCAGCCGCGTCACCACCGCGGGCGACATGTCCAGCGCCCGCGCAGCGGCGGCAAAACCGCCTTCGTCCGCCACACGAAGAAACACACGCATTGAGGTCAGTCGGTCCATGGGTCGATGGTGGAGGGTTTCAATCGAGAGATTGTTGCTGATTTAGAAATAGATTGACGACGATCCGGTGATTTTTCTTCTTGTAGTGAAATTTTAAAGTTCACCCATCGCGAACGAATCTCTTCCGAAACACAACGCAAAGAAGCGAAACCGCCGCGAAAAGACACCCGACCCCCGGGCCGGCACCATCACTTCACCGTTTCACCACTTCTTGAAAGGAAGCACCATGAAAGCCTCTTACCTCTCCAGCATCGCCCTTGCCGTGGCCGCCCTGTCGGCCGGTCAGGCCTTCGCCGCCGACGCTGACGCACCCCTGACCCGCGAGCAGGTCCGCGCCGAACTGATCCAGGCCCAGCAGGCCGGTGACGTGATCGGCGACAACGAGTCCGGTCTGACGCTGCGCGAGATGTATCCCGGCCGCTATCCGGCCGCCACCACCGCCCATGCCAAGACCCGTGCCGAGGTCAAAGCCGAGCTGGCCGCAGCCCAGCGCGATGGCAACGTGATCGCCGACAACGAGTCGGGCCGCACGCTGCGCGAGGTGTATCCGAACCGCTACCCCAAGGACAACGTGGCCCAGGCCAAGACGCGTGAGCAGGTCAAGGCCGAGTTGGCCGAAGCCCAGCGCACCGGCGACATCATTGCCGACGGCGAAAGCGGCAAGAAGCTGAACGAGCTCTACCCCAGCCGTTACCCGAAGGCAAACTGATTCCCCCCGGCCGGCGCCGTCTGGTCGTCTGGTACAACGCTCCTCCTCAGGAGATGACCATGACGACCTTCACCAAGGTGGTGCTCTACACCGGCACCGACGGACGGGCCGCGTTCCGCGAGGAATCGGTCGAACTCAGCGAAGGCACGCCAGCGGCGTGCCTTTCGCCGTTGATGCCCTCGGGCGGTTACCAGCTGCGCCAGAGCCCGGTCGGTTTTCGCAGCCAGTTCCACTGCACCGGTACCCCCCAGTGGCTGTTCGTGTTGCAGGGGCAGATGGAGATCGGGCTGCAGGACGGCAGCTCGCGCGTCTTCGGCCCGGGCGATCACTTCTATTCCGCCGACACCCTGCCCGAGGGCGCGACCTTCGACCCGGCGGTGCACGGCCACTGGAGCCGCCAGGTCGGCGACCAGCCGCTGGTAACGCTGTTCGTGCGCGCCTGACCCTGCCTCCAGAGGGGTTCGGGGCTTGCGCGCGCGGGCGAGCGAATCGACACTGCGTGCGGAACCTTCACCATGGTCACCGTCGAATTCGCCCCCGCCTTGCGCCGCCACGTGGACTGCGAACCCCAGCAGGTGCCACCGGGGTTGCTGCGCGATGCGCTGGAGGAGGCCTTGCGAGCTGCGCCGGCGCTGGCGGCCTATGTGTTCGACGACCAGCGCGCCGTGCGCAAGCACGTGGCCGTGTTCGTCAACCGCGAACTGGTGGCCGACCGGGTCCGGCTGGACCGGGCACTGCTGGCCGGTGACCGGGTGCTCGTGGTGCAGGCGCTGAGCGGCGGCTGAACCGCTGCCCACACAACGCAAGGAGACAACGATGGCGACGATGCTGGTGGCAAGCCGCAAAGGACTGTTCGTGTGGGAAGGTGAGGGCGCCGCATGGCGCATTGCGGCGCTGCACTTTGCTGGCGAGCCGGTCACCAGCGTGCTGGCCGATCCGCGCGACGGCCACTGGTACGCCGCGCTGCGCCTGGGCCACTTCGGCGTCAAGCTGCACCGCAGTGCGGACCGCGGGCGCTCATGGGCCGAGGTGGCCGCGCCCGCGTTTCCGCCCAAACCGGCCGAAGGCCCGATGGCCGACGACACCACGCCCTGGAGTGTGGACCTGGTGTGGTCGATGGCGGCCGGCGGCGCGGACGAGCCCGGGGTGCTCTGGGCGGGCTGCCTGCCGGCGGGCCTGTTCCGTTCGGAGGATCGCGGCGCGAGCTGGTCGCTGAACCGGCCGCTGTGGGAAGAGCCCGGCCGGCGCGAATGGTTCGGTGGCGGCTACGACCACGCCGGCATCCACTCCATCGTGGTCGACCCGCGCGATGCCCGCCATGTGACGCTGGGCATCTCCTGTGGAGGCGTCTGGCAGACGCGCGACGCTGGCACCAGCTGGTCCCTCACGGCCCAGGGCATGAAGGCCGACTACCTGCCGGCCGAGAGCGCCGACGACGGCAACACCCAGGACCCGCACGCCCTGGTGCAGTGCCGCGCCCAGCCCGACGCGCTGTGGGTGCAGCACCACTGCGGCATCTACCGCTCCACCGACGGCGGTGCCCTGTGGCAGCCCATCACCGCGCCGGCGCCGTCGGGTTTCGGCTTTGCCGTGGCCTGTGACCCGGGCAACCCGCAACGCGCCTGGTTCGTGCCGGCGCAGGCCGATGTCTGCCGCATCCCGGTGGACGGGCGCATGGTGGTGCTGCGCACCGACGACGGCGGCCGGAGCTTCCAGGCCTTCGGCGACGGCTTGCCTCAGACCCACGCCTACCACCTGGTGTACCGGCACGCGCTGGACGTGGACGCCACCGGCCGGGTGCTGGCTATGGGCTCGACCACGGGCGGGCTCTGGGTCAGCGCCGACGCCGGCGAGCACTGGCAGGAACTCTCGCGCGACCTGCCCCCGCTGTCGACCGTTCGATTTGCCTAGACCGGCACATCCGGCAGCTTCAGTCGCAGCAGCGCGCGCACGAAGCCGTGGTCGCTGCGGCTGCGGTCGCGGCCTTCGTGCAGATGGTCGTTGAACACCTCCACCCGGCGCACGTCGCCGATGGCCGCGCGGCTGGTGGCGACGAATTCCTCGCTCACCAGCACCTGGTCCAGCACCTCGGGGTAGCCCTGGTGGATGTGCGAATACGCCACGTCGCGCCGCAGTGCGGCTTCGCCCTGCACGTCCCAGGCGCTGAACAGGGCGTTGTCGCGCGCGCCCTTGTCGTAGGCCACCTGCGAGGTGGCGGCGATCAGCTGGGTGGTCACGCTGTGCGGCCCGTCGTTGAAATCGCCCATCACGATCAGGGGCAGCCGCGTGCGGTGCAGCAGCTCCACCACCTTCAGCCGCAGCGCCAGCGCCTCGCCTGCGCGCATGAGCAGCGACCGCAGCGAGCCCAGCGCCTGCACGGTCGGGTCTTCGGTGTCTTCCAGGGTCTTGCCGCTGGCGTCCTGCAGGAACTTGGGGCGCTTGGACTTGAGGTGCGCGGTGATCACGCCGATTTCCTGCCCGTGTTTCATGCGCAGTGTGGCCAGCAGGGGCGGGCGCTCGAAGCGGGTGTGCGGCCCCAGGCCGGGCACCTGCACCACGGCGGCGGCGGGAAAGTCGGCGATCGACTGCAGCGACTCGACCTTCAGCCGCGTCACCAGGCCCACGCGCGGCGTGCCCTGGGCGCCGTGTTGTCCGGGGCCGTTCTCGGCGCCGGGCACGGCCACGGTGCTGTACTGCAGGCCGCTGCGGGCGATGGCGGCGCGCAGGGCCACCTCGTCCCAGACCTCCTGCACCGCCAGCACGTCGGCGTTGAGCACGCGAAAGCGCTCGCCGAGCCACTCGACCTTGCGCTCGAACTCGTTCTGGCTGTACGGGTCCTGTCCGTCGTAGAAGTGGCGGCCCGGCTGCGCCAGGTTCAGCACGTTGGCGCTGGCGACGGTCAGCGTGGCCCAGCGGGAGGGTGGCGGCGGAGAGGTGTTGGCCATGGCTGCACTGTATATACAGAGTGGTGCGGCGGGTTTCCGTCTGCGTCAGGGGCTCAGCGGTTCGGTGCGGGAGGTGAACAGCGGCAGGTGCACGCGCACCGTCAGCCCCCCGCCGGGTGTGTCGGCCAGTTCCACCCTGCCGCCGTGCAGGGCCGCAATCTCGCCGACGATGGACAGGCCCAGGCCACTGCCTTTGCCGTCGCCGGGCGAGAGCCGGACGAAACGTTCCAGCACCCGCGCGCGGTCCTCCGGTGCGATGCCGGTGCCGTTGTCGCTGACCTCCAGTACCGCGGCCCCGCCATCGACGTGCAAGCCCACGTCGATGCGCACCGGCCCCGGGTTGTGGGTCAGCGCATTGCCGATCAGGTTGTCGACCAGGGTGCGCAGCGCATGCGGGTCGCCGACCAGGGACACCGGCTCGGCGCTCACCAGTCCCAGGTCGCAGCCCTGCTGTTCGGCGCGCGCCGAAAAGCCGGCGACGGCCTCGCGCAGCAGATCGTCCAGCCGCAGGGTCTGCTGCTGGGCCGTCTGCGCTTCGGGCTCCAGGCGTGCGAGCTGGAGCAGCTGGAAGGCCAGCCGGGAGGCCCGTTCGATGCCCGCATCCAGCTGGTCCAGCGCACCCTCCCATTCGCCCGGCCTGGAGCGCCGGACCAGCTGCGCCTGCAGCTTGACCACGGCCAGTGGTGTATTGAGCTCGTGCGCGGCGTCGGCCAGGAAGCGGCGCTGGTGGTTGAGCATATGCTCGATGCGGGCCAGCAGCTGGTTGAGCGTGTCGGCCAGTGGCGCCACCTCGGCGGGCAGGCCGGAGGTGTCGATGGGCTGCAGGCCTTCCGGGTCGCTGCGGGCGATGTCGCTGCGCAGCTGTTCCAGCGGCAGCAGCACGCGGTCGACGCCCGTGCTGGTGAGCACCGCCAGCACCAGCACCAGCAGCACCAGCGGAATCAGCAGCCATGGGGTGAGTGAGTAGAAGTGCTGGCGCCGGATCTTGGTGGTGACCGCCACCTGAACGATGCGCCGGTCGTGCGCCTGTGTGTACACACGCCAGCTTTCGCCCTCCCAGGTGACGATGTTGTGTCCCGGACGCTGCAGGGGCGGGCCGACATCGGCCAGCGAGGAATAGACCAGCTGGCCCGAGTGGTCCCAGATCTGGCTGACGAACTGGTCGAGGTCGTCATCGGCCAGTGCGGTCGAGGGCAGCGGCGCCGGGGGTTGAGCGGGCGCGGCCTCGTCGTGGCGCACCACCGTCTGGGCGATCTGCTCCAGACCCATGTCGCGTACATTGTTGAAGCCGCTCCAGGTCAGCCGCGCGGTCAGGAAACCGACCACCAGGGTGGTGATCAGCACCGAGGAGATCAGCCAGATCAGCAGCTGGGAGCGGATCGAGCGCAGTTTCAAGGCTGCTGCACCAGCTTGTAGCCCACCCCGCGCACATTGACGATCCAGGGCTCACCGAGCTTGCGGCGCAGGTGGTGCAGGTGCACCTCCACGGCGTTGCTGGAAATGTCTTCGCTCCAGCCATACAGCTGCTTCTCCAGCTGCTCGACCGAGAGCACCACCCCAGGCTGCCGGGCGAAGGTGGTCAGCAGGTCGAACTCGCGTTGCGACAGCGCCAGCTGCTTGCCCCCCAGCAGGGCCTCGCGCTCGGCCGGCCGCACCTCCAGGCGCCCCAGCTGGATGTGGGCGCTGGCGCGCCCGCCCTGGCGGCGCGCCAGCGCATGGATGCGCGCGCACAGTTCGTCCAGGTCGAAGGGTTTGGTCAGGTAGTCGTCGGCGCCCTGGTTGAGCCCGGCCACGCGGTCGGGCACGGCATCGCGCGCAGTCACCAGCATCACCGGGGTCGTCTGGCCCTCGTTGCGCATCCATCGCAGGATCTGCAGCCCATCGGGCTTCGGCAGGCCGATGTCCAGCAGCACCACGTCGTAGCTGCGGCGGCCCAGGGCGTCGACGACCTGGTCACCGGTCTTGGCCCAGTCCACCTGGAACCCGGCCAGATCCAGCCCTTTTTCCATGCTGGCACCCAGCATCACATCGTCTTCGGCAAGCAGCAGTTTCATGGTGTGGACCTCTGATTGCGCAATGGTACCGACGAAAAAAAGGCGGGCATGTGCCCGCCGTGCTGCCGATCGGACCGAAAAACGAACTCAGCGGATGCGGCCGTAGCTGGTGCGCAGCGGATCGGCACCGCCGCCGTTGCCACCGCGCTGTCCACCACCGCCCTTGTTCTTGTTGCGGTTGCCGGTGCGCATCGAATCGATGCTGGTGCGCAGCGGATCAGGCTGGCCGCCCGGCGAGGCGGCGCGGGCGCGCGGTTCCCGGATGCGCAGGCTGCCCAGGTGGGCATTGGGGCCGGGCTGGCGCTCGGGGCGGTCTTCGCCTTCGTAGCGGTCTTCGCGCGGTGCGCGCGGCGTGCGCTCCTGGTGCTGGCGCGGCTGACCGTTGTGATTGGGGTTGCCGTTTGCGTTGGCCTGGCGCGGTTGTCCGTTGCCGCCCCCACCGCCACGGCGGTTGCGGTTGCGGCGCCGGCCTTCGCCCTGGCCCTCGGCGGGGGGCTGGCCCTCACCGGATTCGGCGCGCTGGCGCGGCTGGCCACCGCCGTTGTTGTTGCTGCGTCCGCTGTTGCCGCCCTCGGCCTTCTTCTCGCGGATGCGGGTCATCATTTCCTGGCGTGCGGCCTTGGCGGCGGCGGCCATCACGTCGCGGCTGGGCGGCTTGCCCGCGCCGCCCCAGATGGTCTGGCGGCCCATGGCGATGGGTTCGGCCTTCTCACCCGGCTCGGGCATGAACTCCTGGAAGATCTCCACCGGAATCTGCTGCTTGGTGAAGCGCTCGATGTCCATCATGAAGCCTTCTTCGTCCAGGCTCACGAGGTTGACCGCCTGGCCTTCGCGGCCGGCACGGCCGGTGCGGCCGATGCGGTGCACGTAGTCTTCGCAGACGTTGGGGATCTCGTAGTTGACGACGTGTGGCAGCTCGTCGATGTCGATGCCGCGGGCCGCGATGTCGGTGGCCACCAGGGCGCGGATCTCGCCGCTCTTGAAGTCGGCCAGTGCCTGGGTGCGGGCGCCTTGGCTCTTGTTGCCGTGCAGCGCCATGGCCTTGATGCCGTTCTTGGTCAGGTAGTCGGCCACGTTGTTGGCGCCGAACTTGGTGCGGGTGAAGACCAGCACCTGGCTCCAGTTGTGCTGGTTGATGATGTGCACCAGCAGCGCCTTCTTCTTGCCGCGGCCCACGGGGTGGATCACCTGGGTGATGCGCTGCACCGTGGTGTTGCGCGGGGTCACCTGGATGCTCTGCGGGTCCTTGAGCAGGTTGTTGGCCAGGTCGCGGATCTCGTCGCTGAAGGTGGCCGAGAACAGCAGGCTCTGCTTGCTCTGGGGCAGCAGGGCCAGCACCTTCTTCACGTCGTGGATGAAGCCCATGTCGAGCATGCGGTCGGCTTCGTCGAGCACCAGGATCTGCACCTGCGAGAGGTCCAGGAAGCCCTGCTGCTGCAGGTCCAGCAGGCGGCCGGGGGTGGCCACCAGGATGTCCACGCCCTTTTTCATGGCGTTGATCTGCGGGTTCATTCCGACGCCACCGAAGACCACGGTGGAGGTCAGCGACAGGTGCTTGCCGTAGACACGCACGGACTCTTCCACCTGGGCCGCGAGTTCGCGGGTCGGCGTGAGCACCAGGGCGCGGATGGCGTTGCCACCAAAGCGGTTCTGGCCGCGCTCGCCCTGCGAGAGGCGCTGCAGCATCGGCAGGGTGAAGGCAGCGGTCTTGCCGGTGCCGGTCTGGGCGCCACCGAGCAGGTCGCGGCCGGCCAGGACGGCCGGGATGGCCTCAACCTGGATGGGGGTGGGGGTCTCGTAACCGTGCTCGCGCACAGCTTGCACGATGGCCGGAGCCAGGTTCAGATCTTCGAATTTCATCAATGAGAGGCACCCGTCCAGGGCGCTGGGGGCATCTGCCTGTGCGGTTGCCGAAGCAACTGTTCAGTTGAAGGCAGACGGGGTCTACAAAGCGGGTGGCAGGACCAGGAACTGGGGGCCGACCCTCCGGCGGGGTTGCCGGTGTTGCGGGCCACTGATGCGACGCAACGGGGCGTATTGTCGCACGTCTTGCCCAGCGACCGTCTGGAGAATTGCGGGAGCCGGCTGTCAGTGCCTGTCTCCATAATGTCGGTCCGCCCTCACGCCGGCCCCGGCCGGGACGATCCCACCCTCCACGAGAAGCCATGGATTCGCACAAGTTGATCCGGTCCGGTGTGGCCAATGACGCGGGAAAGCTGCGCCCGACACTCCAGCATTGCCTGGAGGCCGCTCTGTCGATCGCCGACACCATGATCGACGAGCTGCTGGCGCAGCTGGAGGCGGTGGCCGACCCGGACCGCCTGGCCAACCTGCCCATGGAACTGGAGCATGTGGACGTGGGGCAGATCGACCGCTGGATCCACGAAGCCGATGCCATCAAGCGCACCTGGTCGCAGCAGCTGCGCCAGGTCTTCTACCACGGCGAGGTCCAGGACCCGGACCTGCATGCCACGGTGCGTTTTGACGATCTGCGGCTGCTGGACGACCGGCAACTGGACGCCAGCATCGAATTCGCCATCGCCGAGCAGGCGCTGACCAAGTCCACGCAGGAACTGCTGCCGCGTCTGAACGCCCTGGTGAGCAACCTCATGGGCTGGCTCACGGTGCAGCCCGACCTGAACCCGCTGCGACCCTCGGCCTACGCCCGGGCGCTGCGCGCGGTGATGGTCCAGCACGTGTCCGATCCGCACCAGCGCACCGCACTGTTCGTGCCGGTGGCCGGCATCATGGGCGAGAGCCTGCGGCAGGTGTACCGCGAACTGATCCAGTGGCTGATGGCGCACGGCGTCGAGCCACTCGAGAACACCACGCAGTCGCTGCAGGCCGACAAGGCGCCGCGCAATGCGGTGGGCCGCACCCTGCTGACGCTGAGCCGGCTGCGCCAGTTGCTGGCCGGGGATCTCAATGGCGAGCAGGAAGGCGGGCAGATCTTCCTGCACACGGTGCCGGCGTCGATGTCGGCGCTGGAGGACCTGGGGCTCATCGAGCCCCTGATGCAGCGCCTGCGCCAGCGGCCGGAACGGGCCGCTGGTCAGGGTCCTGTGGCCGAGCTGCCGGTGGTCTCGGGCCATCAGCTGGGCCGGCTGCTGGGCCAGGAGGTGGTTCGCCTCATGCTGGACAACCTGACGCAGGACGAGCGCCTGCTGCCGGCCATCCGCCAGCAGATCGGACTGCTCGAACCCTCGCTGACCCGGCTCTCGCAGGCCGACCCCCGCTTCTTCAGCGACCGGCAGCACCCCGCGCGCCAGCTGCTGGAGAGCATCACGCAGCGCAGCCTGGGCTACCAGAGCCAGAGCGAAGACGGTTTCAGCGACCTGCTGCGATCGGTGACCGGCGCAGTGCGTTCGCTGCAGCGCGTCGACGCCAGCGAAGAGGTGTTTGCCCGTCTGCTCAAACGCCTGCGCCGCCGCTGGGAAGAGGACGACGCCCGCAAGAACCAGCGGCGGGCCGAGGCGGCGCGTGCGCTGCTGCACGCCGAGCAGCGGCAGGTGCTGGCCGAGCGGCTGGCCGCCGATTTCCAGCAGCGCATGCAGGACAAGGACGTGCCGGAGTTCGTGCAGCGCTTTCTCACCGGTCCCTGGGCCCAGGTGCTGGCCGAAACGCAGCTCGAAGGCAGCCTGCCGGGCAACGAGGGCGATTCGCTGGACGTGGTCGCCGACGACCTGATCTGGAGCGTGCAGCCGGCCCTGATCCGGCGCGACACCGACCGACTGGCGCGGCTGGTGCCCCGCCTGCTGGGCCAGATGCGCCAGGGCCTGCAGCGCATTGCCTACCCCGCCGAACTCACCGGCCAGTTCTTCGACGCGCTGGTGACGGTGCATGAAAAAGCCTTCGACGTGCCCACGCTGACCGACGCGTCCGGGGCCGGGGCGGAGGTCGACGCCCTCGACGATCCGATCACCCTGGGCATGTCGGTCGAGGAGCTGCCCATCGACGATTCGTTCTGGATCGCGGGCAAGGAGGCCGAAGACGCCGGTTTTGTGGAGGCCGAGACCGGCCCCATGCCCCTCGAAGGACTGAACGTCGTCGAAATGGACCTGGCGCCTGGCGCCTGGGTCGACCTCAAGGTGCAGGGCGAGTGGCTGCGGGCCCAGCTGACCTGGACCAGCCCGCGGGGCGGCCTGTTCATGTTCATCTCCGCCAATGGCCTGGCCCATTCCATGACCCGGCGCACGCTGGAGAAGCTGCTGGGCAAGGACGCCCTGCGCATCATCTCCCGCGGCGGGGTGGTCGAGGGGGCGCTGGACGCGGTGGCCCAGCAGGCCCTGCGCAACGCGCAGGAGGCCGATCCGGACACCGGTCTCTGACACGGCGGACCCGCGCAGGTTTTTCTCTTGACCACGACCACCTTCGGCTACGACCCGGCGCAGGACCGCATCTGGATGCGGGTGCACGATCAGGACGTCACGCTCTGGCTGACCCGGCGCATGGTGCGCAGCATCCTGGGGCCCATGCTGAAGGTGTTCGAGGAGTCCACTCCAGGGCAGCAGGGCGGCGCCGCACCCCGGGCGCGGGCGTCGATCGAGCACCAGCTGTCGCTGCACGAGGCCGCCCCGGGCCAGCGACCGGCGCAGATCCGGGCGGGCCGCGAACAGCCCGGCCAGGAGAGCGACCCGCAGCGGCGCCTGTGCACCCGGATCACGACCCAGGCCGCGCCCCAGGGCGTCACCCTGAACTTCGAAACCGGCGCCGGCCCGCTGGTGCTGCGGCTCAGCCGCAAGGGCATGCACCTGTGGTACCGGGGGCTCGCGCTGGTGCTCCCGCAGACCCACTGGAACCTGCCCGAGCCGCTGCCGGAGTGGCTGCAGGAGCCCATGACACCCGCAGCGGTGCGGGACCTGCTGGACCGCCCGCTGCCGCCCGACCTCGACAAACCGGCCTCCGGGCGATAATCCCTGGTTTTCCCCTTTGCCCCATCCGGTGCCTTTCGCCGGAACAACGCGCCTTCACCAGCGAGCTCATCAGCCATGGCCCAGTACGTCTTTTCCATGAACCGTGTCACCAAGACCGTGCCGCCCAAGCGGCAGATCTTGAAGGACGTTTCCATCAGCTTCTTCCCCGGCGCCAAGATCGGCGTGCTCGGTCTGAACGGCTCGGGCAAGTCGACCCTGCTCAAGATCATGGCCGGCATCGACAAGGAGATCGAAGGCGAAGCCATCGCCATGCCGGGCATCCAGATCGGCTACCTGCCGCAGGAACCGCAGCTCAACCCCGACCAGACCGTGCGCCAGGCGGTGGAAGAGGGCATTGGCGGTGCGCTCAAGGCCAAGGCCCGCCTCGAAGAGGTGTACGCCGCCTACGCCGAACCCGACGCCGACTTCGATGCCCTGGCCGCCGAGCAGGCCGAACTCGAAGCCATCATCGCCGCCAGCGGGTCCGAGAACTCGGACCTGCAGCTGGAGCTGGCCGCCGACGCGCTGAACCTGCCGCCGTGGGACGCGATCATCAAGAACCTCTCCGGTGGCGAGAAGCGCCGCGTGGCCCTGTGCCGCCTGCTGCTGTCCAAGCCCGACATGCTGCTGCTCGACGAACCGACCAACCACCTGGACGCCGAGTCGGTCGAGTGGCTGGAGCACTTCCTGCAGCGCTTCCCCGGCACCGTGGTGGCCATCACCCACGACCGCTACTTCCTGGACAACGCCGCCGAGTGGATTCTCGAACTCGACCGTGGCCACGGCATTCCCTACAAGGGCAACTACACCGACTGGCTGGACCAGAAGGAACGCCGCCTGGAGACCGAACAGAAGTCCGAAGACGCCCGCACCAAGGCGATGAAGGAAGAACTGAAGTGGGTGCGCTCCAACGCCAAGGGCCGCCAGGCCAAGAGCAAGGCGCGTCTGGCCCGCTTCGAGGAGCTGAGCGACGTCGAATACCAGAAGCGCAACGAGACCAACGAGATCTTCATCCCGGTGGCCGAGCGCCTGGGCAACCAGGTGATCGAGTTCAAGAACGTCAGCAAGTCCTTCGGCGACCGCCTGCTGATCGACAACCTGAGCTTCTCGGTGCCCCCGGGCGCCATCGTCGGCATCATCGGCCCCAACGGCGCCGGCAAGTCGACGCTGTTCCGCATGATCCAGGGCGTCGAGCAGCCCGATTCGGGCACGGTCGAGATCGGCCAGACCGCCAAGCTGGCCTTCGTGGACCAGAGCCGCGAGAGCCTGGACGGCAGCAAGACCGTGTGGGAAGACGTCTCGGGCGGGCTGGACAACATCACCGTGGGCAAGTTCGTCATGCCCTCGCGCGCCTACATCGGCCGCTTCAACTTCAAGGGCAACGACCAGCAGAAGCTGGTGGGCAACCTCTCCGGCGGTGAGCGCGGCCGCCTGCACCTGGCCAAAACCCTGGCCCAGGGCGGCAACGTGCTGATGCTCGACGAACCCTCGAACGACCTGGACGTCGAAACCCTGCGCGCTCTGGAAGAGGCACTGCTGGAATTCGCCGGCTCGGCCATGGTGATCTCGCACGACCGCTGGTTCCTCGACCGCATCTGCACCCACATCCTGGCCTGCGAAGGCAACTCCCAGTGGTACTTCTTCGACGGCAACTTCACCGAGTACGAAGCCGACAAGAAGAAGCGCCTGGGCGAAGAGGGTGCACGTCCGAAGCGCACCCGTTTCAAAAGCATTTGACGCCCGCCATGGATGTGACCGACGAACAGGTTCTCGCCGACACCCGCCGCTGGATCGAGAAGGCGGTGATCGGGCTGAACCTGTGTCCGTTTGCCCGTTCGGTGTACGTGAAGAACCAGGTGCGCATCGTGGTCAGCCGCGCGCGGCACCTGGACGCCTTCCTGGACGAGCTGGACCGCGAGCTGGACCTGCTGGTGAACACGCCGGCCGAAGAGATCGACACCACGCTGCTGGTGCACCCCACGCTGTTCCCGGACTTCGAGGTCTTCAACGACTTCATGAACGTGGTGGACGACGTGGTGGCCGAACACGAGCTCGAAGGCGTGATCCAGGTGGCCAACTTCCACCCGCAGTTCCTGTTCGATGGAGAGGCGGCGGACGACCCCAGCCACTTCACCAACCGCGCGCCGTACCCCACGCTGCACCTGCTGCGCGAGGACAGCGTGGAGCGCGCGGTGGCCAGCGAGGGCGGGGACGCCGAGAAGATCGTGGAACGCAACATCGCCACGTTGCGCACGCTGGGCGCCGAGGGCTGGAAAGCCTTGCTTTCTAAGCCCTGAACTGCGCGAAATTCCAGGGCTGATCCGGGCTTTGTCGCCCGGAGGGGTTGCCCACAATCCTCGGTCATGAGGTCCCGACCGAACGATCTGTGCTCCACCCCATGAACGCCCGCACCTACACCCCCTTCGACAGCTGCCTGAAGGCCGCGCTGGTCCTGTCCGCCGACTGGATTCCGCGCTGGCTGGACCAGTTGCAGGCCGCTCTGGTGCAGCGGGAAGCTGCGGCGGGCGCCTCGCACGAGAAGCGCGGCTTTGGACATGCGCGCTCGGTGCTGATGGCATGCCGGGACCGGCTCGAAGTCCGCCTGGTGACGGCGTTTGCCAGCGCGGTTCACGCCGACGTGGCGCGCGACCGCGGCTCGCCAACGGCCTCCCCACGCAAGCCGAGGGTCGCGCTGAGCATGGACGACCTGACACTGATGGACCACGGCCAGGTGCAGGCCTCGGTGGAGCTGGCCCGGCTGCAGCAGGTGGTCAGGATGGCGGTGGACGACGAACTGATCACACTGGACGCGCTGCTCAGCGCCGCGCGCGGCCTGCGCACCGTGCGTGCCGAGGCCAACCCCTTGCGCCCCGATGTCGTCATCGACACCCTGATGGCGGCGCTGACCAAACTGCGCATTGACGAGACGGCCCGGCTGCACTGGCTGCACGCGGGGGCTGTGCCACTGGGGCAGGAACTCGGCTGGTTCTATGCCGCGCTGGTGAGGCATCTGGAAGCGGACGGTGTGCAGCCGGCCGGCTATGTGGTGGTACCCACGGTGCTGCCGGTGCGCCCGGCCCGCGCGCCTGCCGACGATCAGGTTGAAGAACCCGCATCCGAAGCAGTCGCTGCGGACGCCCCGCTGGTGTTGACGCTGGACCACCTGCACCGGCTGCTGGTGGGCAACCTGGCCCAGGGCGGTGCCGGCGTGTCCGACCATGGCGCATCGGGTTCGGGCAATGCCCTGGTGCGGACGCTGGCGGCCGAGGTGGTGACGCTGATGCTGCGCACGATCGCCGAAGACCGGCGGCTGCTGACGCCTGTGCGGGATCTGGTGATGCAGCTCAAGCCTGCGCTGCTGCACCTGGCCAAGACCGATCCGCGCTTCTTCGCCGACCGCGACAACCCGGCCCGCCGTCTGCTGGACGCGATCACCGCGCGCAGCCTGGCCTACATCCACGAGCAGGACACCGGGTTCGGCGAGTTCGCCGGGCAGGTGCTGCACACGGTGCAGTCGCTGCAGACGCCGTCGGCCGACCTGCCCGAGCGCGTGATGGCCTGCATGCAGCGCATGGAGTCCCTGGGGCTGACCGACCAGGGCCCGGCCATGCAGACCCTGGTGCGCGTCGAACAGCGGCACCTGCTGGCCGAGCGCGTGGCGCGGGAGATCCGGGCACGGGACGACTTCGCCCGCGCGCCCGCCCTGGTCAAGCGCTTTCTGTGTGGACCCTGGGCGCAGGCGGTGGCACATGCCCGCCTGTCGGCCGACATTCTGGGGGAGCTGGCGACACAACACGATCTGCTGGAGGTGCGCGATGTGCCTTCGGAGCGCTACATGGACATCCTCACCGACCTGCTCTGGTCCTGCCAGCTCGCGCAGGCCAGCCAGAACCGGGCGCGCCTGGTGCGCGTGGTGCCGGTGGTGCTGCGCACGCTGCGGGAAGGGCTGGACGCGATCGACTTTCCCCGCCCGCAGGCCGAGTCCTTCTTCCAGGCCCTGATGGGTCTGCACGAGGCGGCCTACAAGTCGCACCGCAGCGGCGGGATGATGAAAACGAGCCTGCGCCACCAGGAGCAGCCGGTGGCCACAGCGGAACCCTGGTTGCAGGGCCACGAGGCCCGGGAGTCCGGGTTCATCGACACCCAGCTGATGGTCACCGAGTTCGCGGACACCGAGCCGGCCACCTGCCAGCAGCCGTTGGGCAGCGGGGACACGTTGGCGGTGGGCGCCTGGATCGAGCTGCAATACCCGGACCATGTGCAGCGCTGCCAGCTGCGCTGGGCGAGTCCGCACCGCACGCTGTTCCTGTTCGCCACCGCCGAAGGGCAGTCGGTGTCGCTCACCCGGCAGGGCATGGACCGCCTGGAGGCCAGCAGCCATCTGCGGGTGGTGGCCGAACACGGTGTGGTGGACGAAGCCCTCGCGGCCGTGGCCCGCCTGGCCTGGGTCAACTCGGGCCGGCTGGCCTGAGAGGGTCCGTCCGCCGGGGCCTTCAGCCCTGGCGCAGCAGCTTCTTGCGCACCAGCCCGATGTTGCTGCGCAGGGCGTAGAGCTCGTCGGTGTACGACAGCGGCACCACCACCTGCTCCACCCGGGCCTCCAGCCGGTCCAGCTGCTCGACCAGCTCGTCCACCGGCACCGGCGCACCACCCGGTTCGGTGAACCGCTGCTCGATGCTGCGCAACTCTGCGTACCAGCGGAACACGCGCGAGCGGATGCGGAAGGTGTAGAGCGGCGGCACCACGCGCGAGAGCGGCAGCGCCAGCGCCAGGATCAGGCCCATGGCCAGCCACATGCGCTCGACCAGGTTGGCCAGCCAGAACGGCAGGTAGCGCTGAAGGAAGGGCGGGCCGTTCTTGATGGCGCGCACCGCCTCGGGCGAGATCGGCACTTCGCTGTGCTCCAGGCTCGGGTACTCGCGCGCCCGGTTGAACCAGCTGCCGCCGCTGTGCAGGCCGGTGGCGGTTTGCGCGAACAGCTGCAGGATGGCCGGGTGGGTCTTGGCGCCGGCCAGCAGGCTGGTGGTCGAGGCCACCAGGTGCATGTCGGTGTCGGGGATGTTCTTCGACAGGTCCACCACGCCCTGGGGCATGACCACCGGCGTGAGGTAGCCGAAGCGGCGCGAGTAGGCCTCGCTCTGCGAGAAGTTGAGCAGGCGCACGCCGGGCGACTGCAGCAGCATCTGCACCATCAGCGACTCGGGGGCGGAGGCGAACACGATGGCGTCGATCTGGCCGTCCAGGAAGGCCACCGTGGCGGGGGTCTGCTCCAGCTCGCTGAGCTGCAGTTGCTGGCGGTCGATGCGGTTGACGTCCAGCAGGGTCGAGAACAGGCGCGGCACGCCGCTGCCGGGTGTGCCGACGTTGACGCGCCAGCCGACCAGATCGCCCAGCGACTGGATGGTCGGGCTCTGCCTGAGTCGCTGTGCCGAGTCTTCGCGGTAGAACAGCCACAGCGGCTCCACGAACAGGCTGCCCAGCGAGGTGATGGCTTCTTCGTCGTCGTAGCCGATGTCGGCGCTGCCGCCCTGCACGAAGCCGAGGTCGGCCTGGCCGGTGCGCAGCAGTTCGAGGTTGGCCGAGGAGCCCTGGGAGGGCAGCAGCTCGACCGTGATGCCGTAGCGCGCCAGGGCCTGGGCATAGCGCTTGCCGAACTCGTCGTAGGCGCTTTGCGCCGGGCCGGTGGCCAGCACCACGCGTTTGGGCGGGTTCGGGTCGAGCCACCAGTAGGTCAGTGCCAGCAACAGCAGCGTCAGCAGCACGAAGGGCCCGATCGACGCCAGCAGATCGCGCAGCGACAGCAGGGTGTAGCGGATGTTGTGGGGCATCGCGCTACCTTAGCACGGGCGGACTGGCCGCCCGTGACGGTCAGCGCGACACACTGTTCAGTCGGAACACTTTCACCGATTCCTGCATCACGGTGGCCTGACCTTTGAGCGAGGACGCCGCGGCCGCCAGTTCCTCGACCATGGCCGAGTTCTGCTGGGTGACCGAGTCGAGCTGGCCGATGGCCTGGTTGATCTGCGCCAGGCCCATGGTCTGTTCCTGCGCGGCGCTGGTGATCTCGCCGATCAGGGTGTTCACCTGCTGCACCGCTTCGACCACATGGCCCATCGTGCTGCCGGCGTTGTTGACCAGCTCGCTGCCGCGCCGCACCTGGCCGGTGGAGTCGTCGATCAGCTGCTTGATTTCCTTGGCCGCTTCGGAGGTGCGCTGGGCCAGGCTGCGCACCTCGCCGGCGACGACGGCAAAGCCTCGGCCCTGTTCGCCAGCACGGGCCGCTTCCACGGCGGCGTTCAAGGCCAGGATGTTGGTCTGGAAGGAGATGCCTTCGATGACCTGGATGATCTCGCCGATGCGGCTGGACGAGCGGCTGATGTCGCCCATGGTCTGGACCACGGCGCCCATGGCCTCGTTGCCCTGGCGGGCCACGTGGGTGGCTTTGCCGGCCAGTGCCGCGGCCTCCCGGGCCGAGGTGGCGCTGTTCTCGACCGTGCTGGTGAGCTCTTCCATCGACGCAGCTGTCTCCTCCAGGCTGCTGGCCTGCGACTCGGTGCGCGCCGACAGGTCCTGGTTGCCGCTGGCAATTTCGCCCGAGGCCACCTGCACGCCCTCGACCTCGTGGCGCACGTCGGTGACCACCGCCATCAGGTTCACATTGAGCTGGTTGAGCGCCCGGATCAGCTCGCCGATTTCGTCGGACCTGTCCGATTCCAGCCGGGCCGACAGGTCGCCCGCCGCCATCCGGTTGGCAAACGCCAGCACCTGTCCGGCCGGCGCCACCAGCATGCGCGTCATGACCGCGGCGGTCACCAGCGACAGCACAGCGGTCAAGGCCACCGCGGTCAGGTGCACCCATTCCGGCGAGCCTTCGGTAGCGCTTTCCAGGAACTGGACGCCGAATGCGAGCCCCAGGGTCAGCAGCGAGAGCTTGCGTCCCAAGGTGGGTCGTGTCCAATCGCGCAGCTTGCCGCGCCATCCGGTGCGGACCAGGTGGCTCCGCCGCAGCGCCAGGGTGCGTTGCCCCGATTCGGCTTCGGCGCGCATGCGGGCGTACAGCGACTCTGCCGCCTCGATCTGCTCCCGCGTGGGCTTGGTGCGCACCGACATGTAGCCGATGACCTGGCCGTTTTCCAGCATGGGGGTGGCGTTGGCCATCACCCAGTAGTGGTCGCCGTTCTTGCGCCGGTTTTTGACCACTGCGCACCAGGGCGAGCCGCTCTGCAGCGTGGCCCACATGTCGCGGAAGGCCTCGGACGGCATGTCGGGGTGCCGCACCAGGTTGTGCGGCTGGCCCAGCAGCTCCTCCCGGCTGTACCCGCTGACCGAGACAAAGTTCGGGTTGCAGTAGGTGATGTGGCTGGTCAGGTCGGTGGTGGAGACCAGCGTGACGCCATCCGGGATGACGAACTCCTGCTGGGTGACGGGCAGATTGGTGCGCATAAGAGAAATCCTTTGGAGTTCGCTGAATGACTTTCGTCAAAGGCTCATCCGACTTGAGGCCGCCTGTCTCAAATTGAGACCTTTGGGCGGATCAAGTCTAGGAATTTCCCCGATGCGCAAAGGGCCGAGCAGCGCCAGCAAATGCCCGCTGTTCGAGGGGCTCAGCGCCTGGGTTCGATGTCCGAAGCCACGTAGGCGCCGTTGACCTTCTCCGCCCGGAAGCGCACCTGGTCACCCACCTTGAGCGGGGGCAGGGTGGCCGGGTTCCTGACCTGGAACACCATGGTCATGGCCGGCATGTCCAGGTTCGGGATGTCGCCGTGCTTGAGCGTGATCTTGCCGGCTGCCGTGTCGACCTTGCGGACTTCGGCGTCGACCAGCGGCAGCGGGTCGGCGGCGGCCGCCAGCGTGGCGATCAGGCTGGTGGAGGCGATGAGCGTGCGCAGGAGGTGGTTCATGTGTAGCTCCGGGGTTCAGGTGCGGAAATAGGAACGGTAGACGCGGCTGCTGCCGTCGCGCTGGACCAGGACCACGTCGTAGGGGTCCTTGCGGCCGCCGTACTCCGGGCCGTCCATGCCGGGGCTGCCAATGGGCATGCCCGGCACGGACAGGCCCAGGGCCTGGGGCTTCTCAGCCAGCAGGCGGCGGATCTCCGGGGCGTTCACATGCCCCTCGATCACATAGCCGCCGATCAGTGCGGTATGGCAGGAGGCGTACTTCTGCGGCATGCCCAGGCGCTGACGCACCGCGGTGTTGCCGGTCTCGAAGACCTGCACCTGGAAGCCGTCGCGCTGCAGGTAGGCGATCCAGTCCTTGCAGCAGCCGCAGTTCGGGTCTTTCCAGACCTGCATCACGGGCAGGGCCTCGGTCTTGGTGGCGGGTGCCGCGGCGCGGGCCGCGAGCGTAGTGGCGCCGAGCAGGGCGGTGGCGCCGAGGAGGAGGGAACGTCGTTGCATGGTGTGCTCCATTCAGGAAAGGATCAGGATTTCGGGTTGACGCGGATGGTGCCGCGCATGCCGGCCTCGAAGTGGCCGGCGATCAGGCAGGCGAACTCGAAGTCGCCCGGGCGGTTGAAGGTCCAGGTGATCTCGCCGCGCTTGCCGGCGTACACGTGGGCCATGTAGGGCTCGTCGTGCTCCATGCCAGGGTGCTTCTTCATCAGCTCGGCGTGGGCCTGCAGTTCTTCGCGCGTGCCGATCACCAGTTCGTGCAGCAGTTTGCCGCGGTTGGCGATGCGCAGGCGCACCGTCTCGCCTTCGCGCACGTTGATGTGCGCGGGCGTGAAGCGCATCTTGTCGTCCATGCGGATCTGAATGGTGCGCGTGGCCTCGGCCGGGGCGGCGGCGATGCCCCAGGGCTTCTGTTCGCGCACGACCTCGCGCGGGCCGCCGGCATGGCTGTCGCCATGGGCGCGCACGGTGGCGGGCAGCAGGGCCGGAGTGGCCAGCAGGGCCAGCGTGCGCAGCAGCTGGCGCCGGTGGAGAGTGAGAGCGGTCATGGTGTCGTTGCGGTTCAGTGGTTGTGGTGGCCCGCCGGTTTGCGGGCGGACGCGTCGGTCGGGGTGTTCGGGTCGGTGGTGTTGCCAGGCGCGCGGGAAGCAGCGCCCGGCGTCGGCACCTCGCGCGCCTGCGTACCAGGCGGCATGGTGTACCAGCCCGGGTCGGTGTGGTCGCCGGGCTTCTGGTCGGCGCGCACCTTGAGGGTGGTGAACATGCCGCCCATCTCGATCGGACCGTAGGGGCCGGTGCCGGTCATCATGGGGAAGGTGTTCTCGGGCAGCTCCATCTGCATCTCGCCCATGTCGGCCATGCCGCGCTCGCCCATGAGCATGTAATCCGGCGTGTGGCGCTGGATCTTCTGCACCAGGCCGCGGTGGTCGGCGCCGATCATGGTCGGCACGCTGTGGCCCATGGCGCCCATGGTGTGGTGGCTCTTGTGGCAGTGCATGGCCCAGTCGCCGGGCTCGTCGGCGATGAACTCGATCTGCCGCATCTGGCCCACGGCGATGTCGGTGGTCACCTCGGGCCAGCGCGCAGTCTTGGGCACCGGGCCGCCGTCGGTGCCGGTCACATCGAACTCGATGCCGTGGATGTGGATCGGGTGGTTGGTCATGGTCAGGTTGCCGATGCGCACCCGCACCCGGTCGCCCAAGCGCGCCACCAGCGGGCTGATGCCCGGGAAGACGCGGCTGTTCCAGGCCCAGATGTTCTGCTCCAGCATGGTGTTGACCTGCGGCGTGCGGCTGCCGGGCTCGACGTCAAAGGCATTGAGCAGGAAGCAGACGTCGCGCTGCACCTCGTTGATGAGCGGGTGTTTGCCTTTCGGGTGCGTGACCCAGAAGCCCATCATGCCCATGGCCATCTGCACCATCTCGTCGGCGTGCGGGTGGTACATGAAGGTACCGGGCCGGCGCGCTTCGAACTCGTAGACGAAGGTCTTGCCCGGCGGGATCTGCGGCTGGTTCAGGCCGCCGACGCCGTCCATGCCATTGGGCAGGCGCTGCCCGTGCCAGTGGATGGTGGTGTGCTCGGGCAGGCGGTTGGTCACGTAGATGCGCACGCGGTCGCCCTCGACCACCTCGATGGTCGGGCCCGGGCTCTGGCCGTTGTAGCCCCACATGTTGACCAGGAAGCCGGGCGCCATCTCGCGCACCACGGGTTCGGCCACCAGGTGGAACTCCTTGACGCCGTTGTTCATGCGCCAGGGCAGGGTCCAGCCGTTGAGCGTGAGCACGGGGCTGTAGGGGCGGCCCGCGCCGGTGACGCCGGGCGGCGTCCAGGGCGGAGCGGTGTCGGCCGAGGTCTGCTGCACGGCCTCGGGAATGGCGGCGAGCGCGGCGCGGCCCACGCCGGCGGCGGCGAGCGCGGTGGCGGCGCCGGTGAAGAAGTGGCGTCGTTGCATCTCAGTGGTCCTCGGAAGCAGTGCCGGCGGAGGCCGACGGGGCATCGGTGGCGGTGGCGCGGTAGGGGCCGCCGGCCAGCAGCAGCTGCCAGTCGAGCCAGGCGGTCCAGTAGGCGTGGCGTGCCTGGGCGGCGGCGGTGGCGGCGGCGAGCCGCTCGCGCGTGGCGTCGAGCAGCTCCCAGGTGCTTTGCAGCATGCCGTTGTAGCGCAGCAGGGTTTCCTGCTCCTGCGCAGTCACCAACGGCAGCATCAGCGTACCCGTCTGCCGGGCCAGGGCGTGCTGGTCCTGCAGCCGGCCCCAGGCCTCGCGCGCCTGCGAGCGGCGTTCCGTCTCGGCGCGGACCAGGGCGGCCTGGGCCTCGGCGGCTTCGCCCAACGCGTGCTCGCGCGTGAGGCGGGTGTCGGTGATCACCGGCGCGCTGGCGGGCAGGCCGTCGGACGGCAGGGTGGCCACGGCGCCTTCGCGGGCACGGGCCAGTTGCTCCAGCAGGCCGCCCGGCAGGGCGCCGACCTGTCGTCCGGTGTCGAGCCGCTGCTGGGCCAGCGCCGCGTCGGCCGCGACGACACGCGAGGCGATGGTGTCGATATCCGGTGTGTCCAGGGTCGCGGGCGGTTCTGGCAGTTCGGCGGGCAGCTGCGGCGCCAGTGCTGCGACCTCGCTGGCACTGGTCAGCCCCAGCTCGCGCGCCAGGCGCTCGCGCGCACCGCGTTCGGCCTGCCGGGCCTGCACCAGGGCCAGGCCCTCGCGCGCCTGCGTCACCTGCTCACGCAGCAGCCGGGCCTGGCTCCAGTTGCCCGCCTGCACCATGCGCCGGCCCAGCTCGGCGCCGCTGTCGGCCACCTCGCTGCGCGCCTGCTGCAGCGCCAGCGCCTGCGCGGCCAGCACCGCGTCCTGCCAGGCCTGGCGCACCCGGGTGATGTGGGCCAGCAGGGCCAGGTGGCGTTCGCGGGCCTGCACCGGGTTGGCGGGCGCGGCACCGAACAGCTCGGGCCGCAGCCGCAGGGCGCGGCGCACCGCCTCGTCGGCGGTCAGCGCCGGTCCGGGACGCGCCGGCGTGGCCGCTGGCGGCAGATTGCGCTGCTCCCACTTCAGCAGGTCGATGTGCCCGCGCGGGAACTCGCCCACGCGCTCGTTGGCCTCGCGCCACTGTTGCCGGGCTTCGCTCAGGGCCGGGTTGTCCGGCGGGGTCGGTGTATGTGTCTGCGCCCACGCCGGCCACCACGGCACGGCGAGCGCAACAACGGCGGGCCAGGCCCGCTTCATTGCATTCATGGAAATCTCCTGAGGTCACGAACCGGTGCACCGCCCGGCCAGCGAGCGGACGCACCACGGGTGGGTGAGGTCAGGAAATGGGCGGCTTGTGCCCCGGGTGGGGCAGGGCGCTGGCAAAGCGTACGGCGCCAGCGGTCAGGCGCGAGGGGGGCAGGGGCTCTGGCCCGGCGGCTGCCCATGACGTGGTCGCCAGCAGCGGGCCGTTGCAGATGTCGCAGGCGGCGTGCAGGGCCGTTTCGCCAGGGCTGGCGGGATCGGCCACCGCGTGGTCGGCACAGTGGGGCGCGGTGGCGGCATCGGCAACCGCGGCGACCTGAGCCTGCTCCGGAGATGCCGCCATCGAAAGCACCATGGCGTCACCCGCCCAGGCCCGCCAGGGCAGGAGCACGATGAGGAGGACGACGAACCAGCGGCGCATGGGGGAAATGATACGTCCCGATGCGGAAAGTTCAGGCGGGCACGGCGGCCAGCTCGCGCCGGGCTTCCCGGACCACCGTGACCCCGGCGCTGAGCGCCAGCGCCGCCATCACCCCGGCGACAACCAGGTCGGGCCAGGCCGATCCGGTGCCGAACACGCCCAGCGCCGCCAGCATCACCGCCAGGTTGGACAGCGCGTCGTTGCGCGAGCAGAGCCAGACGCTGCGCATGTTGGCGTCGCCGGTGCGGAAGGTGTAGAGCAGCACCGCCACGCCCGTGTTCACCACCAGCGCGATGGCCCCCACCACACCCATGGTGAGCGGCTCGGGCACGGTGCCGCTGTGCAGCACCCAGGCCGCCTTGCCGATCACGAACAGGCCGTAGGCGGTCATGGACAGGCCTTTGACCAGGGCCGCGCGGCTGCGCCAGACCACCGCCATGCCCAGCACGGCCAGCGACAGTCCGTAGTTGGCCGCGTCGCCGGCGAAGTCCACCGCGTCGGCCAGCAGCGACACCGAGTCGGCCTGCAGGCCGGCGGCCAGCTCGACCACGAACATTGCGAGGTTGAGCACCAGGGCGATCCAGAGCGCGCGGCGCCAGGCCGGGTTGGTGACGCTGTCCCGGCCTTGGGATTCGATGGTGCAGTGATCGTGACATTCGCAGGACACAGGAAACCTTTCGCTGGAGATGAATTCGTGCCACGATTGGAAACCTTCAAGTCACTTCAAGGTCAAGCCCATGATGTCGTACGCTTCAAACGAACCCCGGTGGAAGATCGGCGAGGCTGCGCGCCGCAGCGGCGTGGGCGCGGCCAACATCCGCTACTACGAACGCGAGGGGCTGCTGGCGCCGCAGGCCCGCGCCGACAACGACTACCGCCTCTACAGCGAGGACGACGTGCACCGCCTGCGCTTCATCCGGCTGTGCCGCGCGATGGACATGTCGCTGGAGGAGGTGCGGTCGCTGCTGTCGCTGGACCTGGGCCGCAAGGCCGACTGCGTGCGTGCGCGCGAGGTGCTGGACGCGCACCTGGCGCATGTGCGCGAGCGGCTGGCCGAGCTGCGCGCGCTGGAGAAAGACCTGCGCGGCCTGCGCGACCGCTGCGACGGCTCCGACGACCACTGCCACATCATCGAGGCCCTGCACGAGCGGGCCGATGCGCCCCTGGCGGAAGTGGCCACCGCCGGCCCGCGGCGCCACGTCTGAGCGCGCGGGCCGCGGCCTCAGCGGCCGGCCAGAGTGGCGCTGGCCTTGTCGATCCAGTGCTGCACCGCGCCGGTCAGGTCGTTCTGGCTGAAGGAGCAGCTCTCCTCGCTGAACAGCGCGCTGCTCTCCAGACGGTCCAGCAGGTTGTTCAGCACCTCGGCGTAGCGCGGCGGCAGCGCGGCCAGCAGCACCGCGTCGCCACGGGCCGCGGCCGAAAAGTCCTGCAAGGACAGTTCACCGCGGCGCAGTGCGTCCAGCGACTGCGTGAGCGCCGCCAGCCGAGCGGAGGGATCGGTGCCCATGGCAGTTCTCCTTCAGTGCCCCAGGATCTTGGACAGGAAGTCCTTGCTGCGGTCGGTCTGCGGGTGGTTGAAGAACTCCTCGGGGGTGTTCTGTTCCACCACCTGGCCCTGGTCCATGAAGATCACGCGGTCGGCCACGGCCTTGGCAAAGCCCATCTCGTGCGTCACGCACAGCATGGTCATGCCCTGGTCGGCCAGGCCGATCATCACGTCCAGCACTTCCTTGATCATCTCCGGGTCGAGCGCCGAGGTGGGCTCGTCGAACAGCATGATCTTGGGCGTGAGGCACAGCGCACGCGCGATCGCCACGCGCTGCTGCTGACCGCCGGAGAGCTGCAGCGGGTATTTGTTGGCGTGTTCGGCGATGCGCACCCGCTCCAGCTGCACCATGGCTTTTTCGATGGCCACGTTGCGCGGCATCCTGGCCACCCAGGTGGGCGAGAGGATGAGGTTCTCCAGCACGGTCAGGTGCGGAAACAGGTTGAACTGCTGAAACACCATGCCGACCTCGCGGCGCACCTTGTCGATGCCCTTGACGTCGTCGCCGACCACGGTGCCGTCCACCGTGAGCTTGCCCTGCTGGTATTCCTCCAGGGCGTTGATGCAGCGGATCAGCGTCGACTTGCCCGAACCGGACGGGCCGCAGATCACGACCTTCTCGCCCTTGGCGAAACTGAGGTTCACGTCGCGCAGCACGTGGTAGCCATTGCTGGCGTACCACTTGTTGACGCCTTCGAACTGGATGATGGGAGCTTCTTGTTGGGTCATGAGAGGCTTTCGTAGCGATGTAGCGGGCGTTCAGCGGACTTTGCTGACAGCTGTGCGTTTTTCCACCCACAGGCTGTAGCGCGACATGGCGAAACAGAACACGAAATAGATCAGCGTGATGAAGAAATAGGCTTCGAGCTTGAACGGGCGCCAGTCGGCGTCGGCGTTGAGCGCCAGCGCCAGTGCGCCGGTCAGCTCGTACAGCGAGACGATGGTCACCAGCGAGGTGTCCTTGAACATGCCGATGAAGGTGTTCATCAGCGAGGGCACGACGGTGGTCAGTGCCTGCGGCAGCACGATCTTGAGCTGGGTCTGCCAGTAGGTCAGGCCCAGCGTGGCCGCCGCTTCGGTCTGCCCCTTGGGCAGGGCCTGCAGGCCGCCGCGCACCACCTCGGCCATGTAGGCCGCCGAGAACAGCGTGATGCCCACCACGACCCGGATCAGCACGTCGATGCTCACGCCGTGCGGCATGAACAGCGGCAGCATGAACGAGGCCATGAACAGCACCGTGATCAGCGGCACGCCGCGGATCAGCTCCACATAGAGCGTGCACAGGGTCTTGATGGCCGGCATGTTGGAGCGCCGCCCCAGCGCCACGAAGATCGAGAGCGGGAAGGCCATCGTCATCGACACCACGGTGAGCATCACGGTCAGCGGCAGGCCGCCCCACTGGTCGGTGGGCACCTCGGTCAGACCCAGCACGCCGCCTTTCATGAGCGTGAAGTAGACGGCCAGCATCACCACCCAGACCAGCGGCAGCGCCTTGTTCCAGAAGCGCGGCATGCAGCTGAGGATCACCACGCCCAGCATCAGCGCGGTGGCGATCACCGGGCGCCAGTGTTCGGTGTCGGGGTAGCGGCCCATCACGATGAGGCGGCCCTTTTCGGCCACCACACCCCAGCAGGCGCCGATGCCACGCAGGTTGTTGCAGGCTTCGAGGTTGGCACCGAACACGGCGTTGAACACGCTCCAGTCCAGCGCGTGGGACAGCGCCCAGAATGCCACTGCCACCAGCGCCACGGTCATCAGGCTGTTGCCCACGCTGGAGAACAGGTTGGCCTTGAGCCAGGCAATGGCGCCGGTCTGCTGGCCCGGCATCGGGCGGGCTTCGATCGGTTGGTAGGTTCTCTGCATGTCAGCGCTCCTGGATGGCGGCACTGGCGTTGAACCAGTTCATCAGCGCCGAGGTGAGGAGGGAGAGCGTCAGGTAGACCAGCATCACGATCGACAGCGCCTCGATGGCGCGGCCGGTCTGGTTGAGCGTGGTGTTGGCGATCGAGACCAGGTCCGGGTAGCCGATGGCCACCGCCAGCGAGGAGTTCTTGGTCAGGTTCAGGTACTGGCTGGTCAGCGGCGGGATGATCACGCGCAGCGCCTGCGGCAGCACCACCAGGCGCATGGACTGGCGCTTGCTCAGGCCCAGCGAGGCGGCGGCCTCGTGCTGGCCCAGCGACACCGACGAGATGCCCGAGCGCACGATCTCGGCGATGAACGAGGCGGTGTACGTCACCAGACCCAGCAGCAGCGCCAGGAACTCGGGACTGAAGGCCGCGCCTTCCTCGATCTGGAAGGTGCCCTTGACCGGCAGGTTCCAGCCGGTCGGCGCGCCGCCGGCCAGCCAGCCCAGCAGGGCCAGGCCGACGATGAGTGTCAGCGACACCAGCAGCACCGGCTTCTGCTGGCCGGTGAGGTCGAAGTGCTTGCTGGCCTTGCGGGCATACAGCCAGGACCCGACCACACCCGCCAGCAGACCGATGAGCGCCAGCGTCTGGCCCAGCTTCCAGACCGGCCAGGGGAAGGAAAACCCACCCTTGCTGAGGTAGAAGTGGCCGGCCTGCCAGGCCTCTTCGAAGGGGGGCAGGATTTCGGTGAAGACGATGTACCAGATCAGCAGCTGCAGGTAGATGGGCACGTTGCGGAAGAACTCCACATAGCCGTAGCAGATCTTGCGCGCCAGGAAGTTGCTGGAGAAGCGGCCCACGCCGATCAGGGTGCCGAGGATCGTGGCCAGCACGATGCCGATCACGGCCACCTTCAGGGTGTTGAGCAGGCCGATGGAGAAGGCCGTCCAGTACGTGCTCATGACATCGTACGGGATCATGGTTTCGCTGACATCGAAACCGAAGGGCTGGCCCATGAAGTCGTAGCCGCTCTGGATGCCGCGCTCGCGCATGTTGCGCAGCGTGTTGCGGACCAGCAGCCAGATCAGGGTGGCCACCGAGGCGATGGCGACCACCTGGTAGATGACGCTGCGGCCTTCGCGGCTGTTCCAGGATATCGAGCGCCGTTTTTTTGAGGGAATGGGGCGTGCCTCGATCATGGTCGTTTGGGACATGGTGGAAGCTCCGGGCGGGAGAGGCTAAAAAAATGGCACAAGTGCCCTACGAAACTAGTTCATAGAGCCCTTGTGCCTGCAACGGCCAAGTGCCGTGTGCGACGGGTCAGCGCAGCGGAGCGGCGTACATGAAGCCGCCGTTGCTCCAGAGGTTGTTCTTGCCGCGCGGCAGGTTGATCGGCGTCTTGGGGCCGACGTTGCGCTCGAAGCTTTCACCGTAGTTGCCCACGGCCTTGATGGCGCGCGCCAGCCATTCCTTGTCCAGGCCCAGGTGCTTGCCCAAGTCTTCCGTGGTGCCCAGCATGCGGCCGACCTGCGGGTCGGTGCTGGTCTTCATCTGGTCGACGTTGGCCTGGGTGATGCCGTACTCCTCGGCTTCGATCAGGCCGTTGAGCACCCACTTGGTGATGGCGAAGAACTCGTCGTCACCGCGGCGGATCATGGGGCCCAGAGGTTCCTTGGAAATCAGGTCGGGCAGGATCACGTGGGCGGCCGGGTCCTTGGCTTCCTTGGCGCGGATCGAGGCCAGACCCGAGGCGTCGGTGGTGTAGGCCTGGCAGCGGCCGGAGAAGTAGGCGCCGGTGGAGGCTTCGAGCTTCTCGAACACCACGGCCTTGATGCCCAGGTTGTTGGCGCGCGAGAAGTCGGTCAGGTTCTTCTCGGTCGTGGTGCCCGACTGCACGCAGACCGTGGCGCCCTTGAGCTGCTTGGCACTGCTGATCTTGCCCTTGTTGACCAGGAAGCCCTGGCCGTCGTAGTAGTTCACGCCCACGAAGTGCAGGCCCAGCGAGGCGTCGCGCGAGAGGGTGTTGGTGGTGTTGCGCGAGAGGATGTCGACTTCACCGGACTGCAGGGCGGTGAAGCGCTGCTGCGCCGTCAGTGGCACCCACTTGACCTTGGTGGCATCACCCAGCAGCGAGGCCGCCACGGCCTTGCAGTAGTCCACATCCAGACCGGTCCAGTTGCCGTTGCTGTCGGCAGCGGAGAAGCCTGCCAGGCCAACGTTCACACCGCAGATCAGCTGACCGCGCGCCTTGATGGCGTCTATCGTTTTGCCCGCATGGGCGGGCAGGCTCATCAGGGCCGCCGCGGCGCCCAGTCCCAGGGCCGTCAGTTTGAGGGAATTCAGTTTCATCGGTCACTCCGTTTTGTAGGGAAGTTGTGAACAGCCAGTGGCGAGGCGCACCAGGTCGGGGCGCCCCGCACCCGCTGAACGACTGTATTACCGCCCAGCGGGCCGGGACATCGGGGTTTACGTGGGAAAACTATGCGAAGAATGTATGAACGCATGGCCCGCGGGCCCGCTCCGTGCCTGGCTGCATCGCATCAGCAGGTTCCATGCCAAAGACCTGTCCACGCGCCGTCTCCCCAGCGACATGCGTGCTTTCCTTTTTGCAGCGTCGGCCCGTATGCTGCGACCGAAAAAGCACACCAGGAGACAAGCCATGACGAACCCTGCCGCCACCAGCGCCGCACCCGCCGGCCTGCGCCCTCACCACCGCTTCTGGCCGCGCCGGCTGCCACACGCGATCACGCCGCCGGCCACCTCGCTCTGGTTCAACCTGGAGGTCAGTGCCAGGCGCTATCCGGACAAGCCGGCCCTGGTGTTTTTCGACCGCAGCACCTCGTACCGCGAACTGCTCGAACAGGCCGAGCGTCTGGCGGCCCACCTGCACGCGCAGGGTGTGAAGGCCGGCGACCGGGTCATCCTGTTCATGCAGAACTGTCCGCAGTGGGTGGTGGCGCACTACGCCATCCTGCGAGCCAACGCGGTGGTGGTGCCGGTCAATCCGATGAACCGGGCCGAGGAGCTCAAGCACTACATCACCGATCCGGATGTGAAGGTGGCCATCGCGGCCGCCGATCTGGCGGGCGACCTGCTCAAGGCCAGCGCCGAACTGCCCGAGGCGCAACGGCTGTCGCATCTGGTGGTGGCCCACTACCACGACGCCATCGGACCGGACGCCGACATCCCCCCGGCCTGGGCGGACTGGCTGGCCACCCGGCACCCCCTGCCGGCGCTGGCGGGCGGCACCGTGGCCGACTGGGCGGACGCACTGACCTGCAACGCCGCGCCGCCGGTGCACGACCGCAGGCCCGAGGATCTGAGCGTGCTGCCCTACACCAGCGGCACCACGGGCCTGCCCAAGGGCTGCATGCACACCCACGCGTCGATCATGCACAACGCCGTGGCCGGGCAGTTGTGGACCGGTGGCACGCACGAGAACGTGGCGCTGCTGGTGGTGCCGATGTTCCACATCACCGGCATGGTGGTGGGCATGCACTGCGGGGTCTACACCGGCACCACCCTGGTGCTGATGCCGCGCTGGGACCGCGAGCTGGCCGGCCGCCTGATTTCGCAGTGGAAGGTCACGCACTGGACCAACATCCCCACCATGGTGATCGATCTGCTGGCCAGCCCGCGCTTCGACCAGTACGACCTCTCCAGCCTGGTCTTCATCGGTGGCGGTGGCGCCGCCATGCCGCAGGCGGTGGCGCAGCGCCTGTTCGAGCAGTTCGGCCTGCGCTACGCCGAGGGCTATGGCCTGACCGAGACTGCGGCGCCCTCGCACAACAACCCGGCCGACCACCCCAAGCAGCAGTGCCTGGGCATTCCCTTCCTGAGCGTGGACGCCCGCGTGGTCGACCCCGACACATTGCAGGAGATGCCGACCGGCGAAGCCGGCGAGATCATCATCCGCGGCCCGCAGGTGTTCAGCGGTTACTGGAAGCGGCCCGATGCGACCGAGGCCGCCTTCATCGACTTCAACGGCCGGAAGTACTTCCGCTCAGGCGACCTGGGGCGCGTGGACGAGGATGGCTACTTCTTCATCACCGACCGCCTCAAGCGCATGATCAACGCCAGCGGTTTCAAGGTCTGGCCAGCCGAGGTGGAAGCGCTGATGTTCAAGCACCCGGCCATCGCCGAGGCCTGCGTCATCAGCACAAAGGACGACTACCGCGGCGAAAGCGTGAAGGCCGTGGTGGTGCTGCGCGACGCCGCCAAGGGCCAGACCACCGAGCAGGACATCATCGACTGGTGCCGAGAGAACATGGCGGTGTACAAGGCGCCGCGCGTGGTGCAGTTCGTCGACGCGCTGCCCAAGAGCGGCTCGGGCAAGGTGATGTGGCGCCTGCTGCAGGAAAAGGAGTGAGCGCCGCTCACTCTTTCGGGACGATGTGCCTGTACGCGTGCCAGGTGGCGTGACCGATCACCGGCCCGGCCACGAACAGGCCCAGGAACGCCGGCAGCATGGCCAGCAGGATGATGCCGGTGATCAGCGCGCCCCACAGCAGCATCACGCCCGGGTTCTGCAGGCAGGCGCGGATGCTGGTCAGTCCCGCCGAGATCGCATCGACCTGGCGGTCCATGATCATCGGGATCGAGATCACGCTGGTGGTGAAGATCAGGCCTGCGAACACCGCGCCGACGACCGTGTAGGTGACCAGGAAGCCGATGTTCTCGGGGTCGATCAGCATCGCCAGGATGTTGGCCTTCTCCGGCATGGTGTTGAAGCTCACCGCAAACACCACCAGCGAGGCGCGGCCCCAGAGCATCTCCAGGATCAGCAGCACACCCGCGAAGATCGCCATCGTGCCCTTGGTGGACCGCCAGGCCTGCAGCGAGGCGCGCAGCGACGGCCGGTGGTCCTGCGTCTGCAGGGCCTTGCTGGCGTCGTACAGGCCCAGGCACAGGAACGGGCCCATCAGCAGGAAGCCGGCACTGAGCGCGAGCACGTAGGCCGGTGCGTTCTGGAACACGGCCAGCAGCGCATGGCCCATCAGGAAAAAGCACAAGCCGTAGAACAGGCCGATGCGCGGGCAGCGACGGAAGTCTTCCCAGCCCAGCTTCAGCCAGTGCAGCGGGTCACCGACGGACAGCGTCGCCAGCGGCAGCGAGAACACCGAGGGAGCACGGGCTTCCGCCTCCGCATCCGGTCGTTCGTCGGGGGTCTCCGCGGTTTCGGCTTCCGGAGCGGAAGCGGGAACAGCATGCGCGTGCAAGGCCTCGGCCATGGGGTCTCCTTTTGATAAAAATCAATATAACCATGCGCGCATACTGGGTTTACATGGTTTTCCCGGAGACCCCGGTGCCAGCCGGGTCAGGGCGCCGGCGCCGGATGTGTTCTCGTGCGGTGCGTCCGGCGGGCGGGCAGGTCGCTCTGCACCGAGCGCATGTGCAGGGCCAGCGCGGCGTCCAGGGTCTGGGTGTGTTTGGCGAACCAGACCGCCAGCTCACCCGCCATCTCCCGCACCGCCGCCACGTTGCCGGCGCGCGCCAGCGCCAGCCCCTCGCGCATGACGTTCAGCACCACCTTGTGCTGCATGATGTGGTTATCTGCGGCGGCAAAACGTGTGCGCTTCATCCAGTCGTCCTCGCTGCCGAAGTGCCGGACGGTGTGGTCGATGACCGCCGACCAGGCTTGCGGCAGTGTCTCGTCGGGCGCGGTTTGCGCCAGCGCCAGCAGGTCCACAAAAGTGTGGTGCACCTCGTCCATGGGCGGGAAGTCCAGCAGCAGTGATTCGGACCATTCAACAGTGTTCATTGCGGTACCTCCGTCTGTTGAAGGCAGCTTGACAGCGTGCGCGCGGCCGATCCTTGATCCAGCGCAGAAATCGCGCGCAGACCAGGCGGGATCCGGCTGCTTTTTTGACCGGGTTTGCCCTAGCTCAGACCGCTACACTGCTTGCATGACACGCGCCTTCGACCCTCCCTATTCCCCCCTTGCCCAGTCCGACGCCCATCTGGCCCGACAGGGTTTCAGCCTGCTTGGCGCCAACGATGTGGCGGCATGGCTGGGTGCCTCCATGGCGGATCTGGAGCGGCTGCACGGCGCCTGGAACGATCTGCCCGCGGATGGCTATCTGAAGGACGGTGGGCGCTACCGTCGCCGGCGCCACAGTTGCTTCGTGGTGGACGGTGCGCAGGTCATCGAATCACCGCACCGGGCGCACTGGCAGCCCTTGGAATACAACGCACTGCACGGCGGCATGCAGCGCTGGTTCGAGCCCATGGCAGAACAGACGCGCGCCGATCCGCTGTGGCGGCGCCTCCTGGTCCGGGTCGGCGAGGCGGTATCGGCGCTGCACGGCGAGCACCCCTGGTATGTGGAGGCGCACCCGTTCCGCATCGACACCACCGATGGCATCGGCCGGCCCACGCCCGAAGGCGCACACCGCGACGGTGTGGACCTGGTGGCCGTGTTCATGCTCGAACGCCACCGCATCAAGGGCGGTGAGAGCCGGGTCTTCGAAGCCGAGGGACCGGCCGGTCAGCGCTTCACGCTGACCGATCCGTGGTCGCTGCTGTTGCTGGACGATGCGCGCGTGATCCACGAGACCACGCCGATCCAGCCGCTGGTGGCGGGCGAGCTGGGCTGGCGGGACACACTGGTGCTGACCTACCGCCGCAACGGATTCCAGGGAGACTGAGGTTTCGCGCCGCTGGCGCGTGCTTCTGCATGGTCCCGGATGTTGGCGGGCAGCCGCGACAGCAGCCAGCGCATCGCCATCGGCACGATGACCAGATCGTCGACCACACCCAGCACCGGGATCATCTCGGGGATCAGGTCGATGGGCGAGAGCAGGTAGAGCACGATGGCCGCCGTGCCGGCCTTGAGCCAGACCGGCGCGTCCGGATGGCCCAGTGCGTACCAGAGCCGTTTCGCGTCGCCGCGCACGGCCAGCCAGAGCACCGACAGACGTTTCCACATACGTTCACCTCCAGGTCGCTTGCGGTCCGGGGCACCCGGACTCCACCAAGTGTGGGGCGATGGACCGCGTTTGCAAGTGCAAGGTTCCCCGTGCGATCACCGTCGTATTGCGTTGGGAAAGTACATCGCCGTCAGGCTGCGGCTGTGCACGGGAGAAAAGCCTTCGGCCGCCGCGCCGCTGGCTGCGCCGTAACGCCGCCAGTCCCGCACCCAGTGCAGGGCGTCGCAGATCTCCACCAGACCAATCGTCTCGCGGTCGCCGATCAGGATACCGTGCACGCGCAGGCCCAGCCGCTCCTTGGCCTGGCGCAGCGCGGCCAGCGTGGCGAACGTGAGGCCGAACTCGCCGTCGCTCACGATCAGCACGTCGGCGTCCCGCCAGCCCTGCTGCTGCACCTGTTCGATGGCGCGTTCAATCGGTGTCTGCACGTCGGTGCCGCCGTCGAAGGCCTGGCCCATCAGGTCCAGCAGCGCGTCCAGGCCGGCGGCGTCGCGCGTCAGCGGCCGCTCCAGCAACTCGCCCGGCCCGCCGAAGGCCAGCAGCCGGCAGGCGCGGTCGCCCGCGTGGGCGCTGCGCAGGGCCTGCAGCACGCAGGCCTTGGCCACGTTTTCCGGCGCACCCTGCATCGAGCCCGAGGTGTCCAGGCAGACGATCAGCGGTCCGTGGCCCAGCGGCGCCTCCTGCGGGCGGGCCGTGGCGCCTTCTGGCTGGGGGCGGGGGTTGGGCCGCGGTTCACGCGCCCGGTCGTCGTAGGTCAGCAGCTGCGCTTCGGCGAAGCGGGCGCGCCACAGGCGGCGCAGCACCGGGTGGGTCAGGTTCAGGCTTTCGCTGCCGGTCATGCGGGCCAGCGCCCGCGAGCGGTGCACGCCGTCCACCGCGGTGGGTTCGGGCCGCCGCTCGTCGTCGTCCGTGGGCCGCGGCGCCGCCTGGTCGACGGCCTGCGCCTGCGGCGTGGCGGTGCGCGCCAGCGGCTGGTGGGCGGCCAGCTGGCGCCGGCCCACACCGTCGATGAACTGGGCCAGCGCCGGCAGGCGTTCGAGCAGGTCGCCGATGCGGCGTGCGTCGGCCCATTCGCGGCGATTGAGTTGGCCTTTGAGGTCGTCCCAGTTCAGGTGCGAGGGGTCGCCCAGCGACTTGAGCAGCGACATGGCTTCTTCCCAGCCCTGGCGCTGCAGGGTCCAGTTCTCGCGGAACTCGTCGGCCATGCGCGCGATGGCCTCGGCGCGGGTCTCGTTGGCGGGCCGTTCGATCAGGCTGTCCAGGTGCCAGAGCAGGCTTTGCAGCATCTGGCGGGTGAGCGAGGTGTTGCCCTGGGTGAGTGCGAGCAGGTCGAGTTCGGTCAGCAGGCGGCGCAGCGGCGCGACCGCCTCGGGGTCGCCCAGGTCCAGCGCAGCGTCGGGCAGGCGGCCGGCCAGCAGCGCGTCGTGCCAGGGTGCGGCCTGGGCCAGCCGGGCCTCGGCCGTGCCGCCGCTGCAGACCACCGACCAGCGCCACAGTTCGCGCGCGATGCCGTCGAGGTGGTGGTAGGGGCGGTCGGCGGGGGCCTTCATGCCATGGGGTTCAGGCTTGCCAGCTGACAGGCGTGGGCACGAACTCGGACGTGTCCTCGGCCAGACGGGGCAGGGCCGCAAAGCCCTCGTGCAACTCGGTCAACCGCGCCGCCAGCGCGTCCACCTGCGCGCAACGCTGCGCATGCACGGCCTCAATGCGCGCCATCCACGACGGCGGCAGCCAGCCGTGGGCGCGCGCCTGCGCGAGCACGACCCCGGCGGTCGCGTGCACCTCGGCCCGCACGCCGTCCAGGCGCTGCTGCACCTCGGCCACCTGCGCGACGCGCGCACGGATGTGCAGCGCGCCGTAGCGGCGGTGCGCCCGTTCGCTGGCAATGCGCACGAGTTCGCTCTCGCTGCTCGGCCCGGCGATGGCGCGGGCCAGTGCCAGCTTGCCGGCGCTGTCGTCCTGTGCGTCGGCCGGGGCGCGGCGTTCCACGTCCAGCTGCTGCTCGAATGCGGTGGCGGCGCGCTCCAGCCCGTCGATGGACAGCGGCGTGGCCTTCGCCACGGTCAGCAGGAACCAGTCGGTCCAGCCGGGCACCTGGTCCGGGTCGGCGGCCAGGGTGAAGGGCAGCAGCCAGGTGTCCCATGTCGAGACCTCGCTCGCGTCGCGGCTGGCGGCTTGCACCTGCAGCAGCGCGGCGGTCTGGCGCCAGCGGCGGTCGGAAACGGTCTGCTGAGTGTCCTTCGCGCGTTCGCGGGCCGAGGACAGCAGGGCAATCACCTCGTCGCCCAGCCGCACGGCCTGGGCTTGTGCGCGCAGCGCCTGCAGCGAAGCCGACGAGAGCTGTGCATCCGGGTGCGCCTCGCCCTCGGGCAGGGCGGTTTGCAGCAGCGCGGCGAAGTGCGCATCGTCCACCGGTGCCACCGGCACGCGCAGCAGGAAGCGGTCGTAGAAGGCGTGCAGGCTCTCGTCCTGCGGCACCTCGTTGCTCGCGCCCACCAGGCAGACCAGGGGCACGTCCACGCGGTGTTGTCCGTTGTCGAAGCAGCGCTCGTGCAGCAGGCCGAGCAGGGTGTTGAGGATGGCCGAGTTGGCCTTGAACACTTCGTCGAGAAACGCGACCTCGGCCGACGGCAGGTAGCCGGCGGTCAGGCGCTCGTAGCGGTCGTCTTCCAGGGCTTTGAGCGACAGCGGACCGAACAGCTCCTCGGGCACCGAGAAGCGGGTCAGCAGGCGCTCGAAATAGTGCGCGCCGGGCAGCAGGCGCTGCAGGCGGCGGGCGAGTTCGCTCTTGGCCGTGCCCGGCGGGCCGAGCAGCAGCACGTGTTCACCCGCCAGCGCCGCCAGCAGCAGCGCCCGGGCGGCCACGTCGCGTTGGAGCAGGCCGCGCTCGAGTTCGTCAATGGCGGCGGTCCAGCGCATGACGGTCACATCCGCTCGAAGATCGCCGCGATGCCTTGTCCGCCGCCGATGCACATCGTGACGAGGGCGTAGCGGCCGTTGACGCGTTGCAGTTCGTACAGCGCCTTCACGGTGATCAGCGCGCCAGTGGCGCCGATGGGGTGGCCCAGCGAAATGCCCGAGCCGTTGGGGTTGACCTTGGCCGGGTCGAGGCCCAGTTCCTTGGTCACGGCGCAGGCCTGGGCGGCGAAGGCTTCGTTGGCCTCGATCACGTCCAGATCGTTGACCGACAGGCCGGTTTTCTTCAGCACGGCCTGCGTGGCCGAGATCGGGCCCACGCCCATGATCTTCGGGTCCAGGCCGGTGTGGGCGTAGCCGACCAGGCGGGCCAGCGGCTTGGCGCCACGGGCCTGCGCGGCCTTGGCGTCCATCAGCACCACGGCCGCGGCGGCGTCGTTGATGCCCGAGGCGTTGCCGGCGGTGACGGTGCCGTTTTCCTTCAGGAACACCGGCTTGAGCTTGGTCATGTCTTCGAGCTTGCAGCCCGCGCGGAAGTGTTCATCGGTAGCGTAGGCCACCTCACCCTTTTTGCTCTTGAGCATGACGGGCACGATCTGGTCCTTGAAGCGGCCTTCGGCGGTGGCGCGCTCGGCGCGGTTGTGGCTTTCCACCGCCAGCGTGTCCTGCATCTCGCGGGTGATGCCGTACTTGGCGGCCACGTTCTCGGCCGTCACGCCCATGTGGATGTTGTGGAAGGGGTCGTGCAGGGCGCCGATCATCATGTCCACCATCTCGGTGTCGCCCATGCGGGCACCCCAGCGCATGTTGAGCGACGCGAACGGTGCGCGGCTCATGCACTCGGCGCCGCCACCGATGGCGACGTCGGTGTCGCCCAGCAGGATGGATTGCGAGGCGCTCACGATGGCCTGCAGACCCGAGCCGCAGAGGCGGTTGACGTTGAAGGCGGGCGTGCCTTCGGCACAGCCGCCGTTGATGGCGGCCACGCGCGAGAGGTACATGTCCTTGGGTTCGGTGTTCACCACGTGGCCGAAGACGACGTGGCCGACATCCTTGCCTTCGGTGCCCGCGCGGGCCAGGGCCTCGCGCACGACCAGGGCGCCCAGTTCGGTGGGCGGGCTGTCCTTGAGGCTGCCGCCAAAGGTACCGATGGCGGTACGGACAGCGCTGACGACGACGACTTCACGGCTCATGGAATGCTCCTCTGTGGATGGGGTATGGGGTCAACGGCACATGGTAAGGCCAGCACCCTTACGCCGGCCTTGTGCCACGTCAAGCAGAAGACAGGCTCAGACCGTGTGCCGCGCCAGCAGCTTCAAGCGCCCCGGCGCGGCGGGGTCGGCGCGGGTCAGGAACAGCTCGCCCATGGCGGGGTGTTCACCGGTCAGCGCCGTGATGTTCACCTGGTGCGTGACCAGCACCCAGTTGACCGGCGCGCGCAGGGCGGCGACGGTCTCCAGCACCTCGCGGGTCTGCTGCCCCGAGTCGCCCTGACCCTGGAAGAAGGAGTTGATGGCGGGCCACACGGTGTAGCGACCGAAAGCCAGCCGCGCGGTGTCGGTGCAGCGGCACCAGGCGCTGCTGCGCACCGCGGCGATGGCGATGTCCTCGCGCCGGAAGGCCTCGCCCACACGGCCTGCCTGTGCGCGACCGGCGGCGCTGAGGTTGCGCTGCGTCTCGCAGCGGCCGAGCGTGAAACCCGGCGGGTCGCCCACGCCGGGTTCGGTCTGGGCGTGGCGCATCAGCACCACGCAGCCGCCCTGGCGCAGCAGGGGCCAGAAGCCGCCTGGCCCGGACTGGGCCCGGGCCAGGCCGCAGGCCGCACCGGCCGCCAGCAGCAGCGTCTGGCGACGATTCGGGTGGGTGGTGGTGGGCAGCGGCATGGGGTCGGGACGGTTGTTGCGGACCGTCGATCAGCCCCGCACGTCGGCCACGGGCTCACGGCCAAAGTCCGGACGCTGCAGCCAGCCCAGCACCTGGGCCGCCGCGTCCTCGGGGCTTGTGAGCTGCTTCTGGCGCTGGAGTTCCACGAAGCGCTGGAGGTCGGGGAAGCCGGCGGGGTCGCCCGCGCGCAGCTGGACCTGCATGTCGGTGTCGATCACGCCCGGGGCCAGCGAGACGATGCGGGCACCATGCTCGCGGTGCGCCTCATCCAGCGCCACGCAGCGCGAGAAGTGGTCCATACCGGCCTTGGCCGCGCAGTAGGGCGCCTGGGCCGCCATCGCCCGGCGCCCCAGCCCGGAGGAGATGTTGAGCACCTTGCGCGGGCCGCGCCAGCCGGCGTCGACCCAGGCGCCGCTGGCGTGCAGGAACGCGGCGGTCAGCAGCATGGGCGCCTCCAGCCCGACCCGCAGGGCCCGGGCGATCCCGTCCTGCGGGCAATGCTCCAGCGGCGCGATCTCCGGGATCACGCCGGCGTTGTTGATCAGGGTGGCGCTGGCCAGGCTGGGCGCGTCCAGCTGCGACAGCCACTGCTGCAGGCGTGCCGCAACCGGCGCCGGGTCGGCAAGGTCTACAGACCATTGCAGGGCCGTGGCGCCCTGGGAACGGGCCAGGGCATCGAGTTCGGGGTTGGTGTGGCGCGAGAGGCAGAGCAGACGCCGGCCCGGCGCGACCAGCTGTCGCGCCATCGCCAGCCCCAGGCCGCGCGAGGCACCGGTGAGGATGACAAGGTCTTGCATGCCACCAGTGTGACAGGACCCGACCAACCTCAGAACGGGCAGGGTGCCTCGAAGCGCATGGGCTGGTCGGTCGCCGGGTGCGGGATCTCGATCGCCTGCGCGTGCAGCAGCAGGCGCGGGGCCATGGCCTGCTGCGCCTCGCTGGCGTAGAGCGGGTCGCCCACGATGGGAAAGCCGATGGCCATCAGGTGCACCCGCAGCTGGTGCGAGCGGCCGGTGACCGGTTCCAGTTCGAGCCGGGTCGAGCCCGGGACCGGGGCCGGATCGGGTGCCAGGCGCCAGCGCGTCAGGCTGGGTTTGCCGATCTCGTGGTCGACCTTGCTGCGCGGCCGCGCCAGCCAGTCGACGATCAGCGGCAGGTCGATGCTGTTCCAGCCGTTGTCCGGCTGCGGGTTGTGCAGCTCGCCCGCGACGGCGGCGGTGTAGCGCTTGTGCACCCGGCGCTTCTCGAAGGCCATGCTCAGGCGGCGCTGGGCGTCAATGCCGCGCGCCATCACGATCAGGCCCGAGGTCGCCATGTCCAGCCGGTGCACGATCAGGGCGTCGGGGTACCGCGTCTGGGCGCGGGCGCTCAGGCAGTCCTGGTTCTCCGGCCCGCGGCCGGGCACGGCCAGCAGCCCGGCCGGCTTGTCGAACACCAGCAGGTGCTCGTCGGCGTGGATCAGCGGCAGGGCGTGGGGGCTCACACGATCCGGCGCAGGGCCGCCCCAAGCCGGATCAGCCCCCGGGCCCGGCACAGACTGGGCCCCTTCCCCGTCCTGGGGCAGCGACCCGCGTAGCGGTGGAGCGTGGGGGCTCATGGTGCCTCGAGCGCGCGGCGCGCTTCGTCGGCCGGCAGGCTGCGCGCAGCACCGAAGCCGGCGACCTGGCGCGCGCCCAGCAGCTGCAGTCGGACGAAGCGGAAGTCGCCCAGCGTGGACATCATCCCGGCCTCCGGGAAGCGTTGCAGATAGACCGAGCGCGACACCTCGGCTTCGGGGCTGCCGGGTTCGGCAAACCGCGCCAGCGCATCCAGCGTCACGCGCGGCAGGGCGTGCACCGGCTCGCCCTCGGGCTCGGCCGCACACACCAGCAGCGAGACGCGGGGCGTGCGCTGCATGTTGCCGCTGTGGGCCGCCAGACCGCTGACGTGCAGCACCAGTTCGCTGGCGGTACTGTCGATGGCGAAGGGCACCATGGAAACGAACACGCCACCGTGTTCGTCGAGCGTGCCCAGCGCGGCGGTGCGGCGCGCCAGCAGCAACTCGCGCAGGGCCCGGGTCAGGCTGTGTTCTCCCAAGGGTGCCCCCTCAGCGGACAACGATCTCGGCCCGGCGGTTGCGCGGCTCCGGCACGTCGTCGTCCGTGGGCACCACCGGTTCACGCTCGCCGCGCCCCACCGGTTCAATCAGTTCGGGTCGGACGCCCTTGCCGACCAGCAGGTCGCGGATGGCGTTGGCGCGCTCCAGCGAGAGAACGTCGTTGGCGTCGGCCGCGCCTTGGCGGTCGGTGTGGCCGATGATCACGATTTCGCCACCGCTGCGCGCGCGGGCGACCACCACCACCTGGTCGAGTTCGGCCGCCGATTCGGGGGTGAGGTCGGACGTGCCCGGCTGGAAGTTGAGCGTGAAGCGCTGCGGTGTCGGAGGCACCAGCTTCAGCAGCGCGGGGTAGCGCTCGCGCACCTCGGCCTCGCTGGACTGGGCCGGCTGGAGCTCACCCTTGTGGCCCAGTTCGGCGGCGGCGTAGGGGGAGGCCAGGTCGGCCGAGCCCTGGGCGGTGGACACCACCACGGCGGTGGGGCGGTCGGGCTGGGGCAGGAGGATCACCCGGCCGGCCGGTGCGCAGGCGGCGCACAGGGCGACTGCGGAGGCGGCGGTGATGCACCTGATGAGTGGAAGCGTCATCGGCGCAGTCTACTATCGTCACCCCAGTGGTGACGCAGGTAGTAATAGAGCGGCTCGGGCCTGGGGTTGGCCTCGACGATGAAGTCGGTGCCGCGCACGCCGACCACCGCAGTCGGGGTCTTGACCTTGAAGCGTTCGGGGTTGACCCGGGCCAGCAGGCCGGTGACCACACGCATCGATCCCTGGAGCAGTTCCACCAGCAGGTTGCCCTCCTGGGTGGTGGAGTCGAACCGGTACTGGCTCAGGTCGGCGGTGCTGTCAGGTCCAAGCACCATCACCGTGCCGTCCTTGAGCACCATGCTGGCAGCGCCGTCCTGGCCGGTGCGGATGCGTTCGCCTGCGCGAACGGCCTCACCCGGCTGAACGGCGCGGCCATCGCCGCCACCCAGCCGCACCTCGCCCTGCACCTGCTTGAAGGTGCCGGCACGGGTGTCGGGCGCGATGTCTGGGGACTGTGCCGCTGCCACGGAAGCCGCCAGCGCAAGCACAACGGCGGGCGAGGTGCGGAACAGGCGGCGGGCGGACAGGGCGGGCATCTTTACTCCAAATGGTTTAACTCGGCATCCTAGTCGCTGCATTTCGCGTGGCACAAGGCATGCACCTACAATCCGCGACCCGACCGGACTTCCAGTGACATGCGTCACGTTTCTGTCGGCCCCAACCCCCTTTGCCGTGATGACTCCGACCCTGCTGCTGGCGCCGATGGAAGGCCTGCTCGACGCCACGCTGCGTGATGTGCTCACGCGCACCGGCGGCGTCGACCGCTGCGTGAGCGAGTTCATCCGGGTCACCGACACCCTGCTGCCCGAGCGGGCCTTCGTGCGTGTGGTGCCCGAGCTGCTCAACGGCGGGCGGACCGCTGCTGGGGTGCCGGTGCGGCCGCAACTGCTCGGCTCCGACCCGGTCTGTCTGGCCGAGAACGCCGCGCGGCTGGCGGCCCTCAGCCCGTTCGGCGTCGACCTCAACTTCGGCTGCCCCGCCAAGACCGTCAACCGCAGCCGGGGCGGTGCGGTGCTGCTGGACGAGCCCGAGCTGATCGGCCGCATCGTGTCGGCGGTGCGGCGCGCGGTGCCGGCGCACCTGCCGGTGTCGGCCAAGATGCGGCTGGGCTACGGCGACGACCGCGTGGCGGAGGACTGCGCGCTGGCCATCGCCGGGGCCGGTGCCGACGAACTCGTGATCCATGCGCGCACCAAGGCCCACGGCTACCGGCCGCCGGCCTACTGGGAGCGCATTGCCGAGGTGCGGACCGTGCTGCCGGCCAACCTGCCGGTGATCGCCAACGGCGAGATCTGGACCGTGGCCGAGGCGCAGCGCTGCCGCGAGGTGACGGGCTGCGACAGGCTCATGATCGGCCGCGGCATGGTGACCGATCCCGGCTTGGCGCTGGCGATCAGGGGGCAGGGCGGTGTGCCCTGGTCGCAGATCCTGCCGCTGCTGTCGGTGTTCTGGGCCCAGGTGTGTGGCCGGGTCGAGCGGCGGCACCGCGCCGGCCGGCTCAAGCAGTGGCTGAACTACCTGCGCAAGCGCTATCCCGAAGCTCAGCGCGCGTTCGACGAGCTGCGCGAGTCCAACGACCCGGCCCGTGTGGAGGCCTGGCTGCAGGCGCAAACGCTGCCACAGGAGCCCATGCCCGTGCCTGCAGCGGAAATTCCGGTGGCGTGCTAAGGTCCGGCCCCGGTCAAGACTAGAAACCATCATGAAGACCCTGGAACAGCGGCTGGAGAGCCTGGGAGCCGAACGACTGCGCGGCATGCGGCGTGGCCTGGAGAAGGAGAGCCTGAGGTCGCAACCCGACGGCAAACTCGCGCTGACGCCGCACCCGGCGGCGCTCGGCAGCGCGCTCACGCACCCGCACATCACCACCGACTATTCCGAATCGCAGCTGGAGCTGATCACCGGTGTGCACGCCAGCGTGGAGAGCTGCCTGGCCGAACTCACCGAGATCCACCAGTTCACCCTGCGCAGCCTGCAGGCACAGGGCGGTGCGGCGGGTGAAGAGATGCTCTGGGCGTCCAGCATGCCGTGTGGCCTGCCGACCGATGAAACCATTCCGCTCGGGCGCTACGGCTCCTCCAATGTCGGGCGGGCCAAGAGCGTCTACCGCATGGGCCTGGGGCACCGCTACGGCCGCCGCATGCAGACCATCAGCGGCATCCACTACAACTGGTCGCTGCCCGGGGTGGACAACCAGGGTTACTTCGCGCTCATCCGCAACTTTCGCCGCCACGCCTTCCTGCTGCTGACGCTCTTCGGAGCATCGCCGGCCCTGTGTTCGACCTTCGTCGAAGGGCGCCAGCACGAGCTGCAGCCCCTCGGCAGCAGCGGCACCCTGCACATGCCGCACGGCACCAGTCTGCGCATGGGGCGCCTGGGCTACCAGAGCGATGCACAGTCCTCGCTGGCCGTGAGCTACAACAGCCTCGAAGGCTATGCGGCCTCACTGCACGACGCGCTCACACGGCCGTGGCCGGCCTACGAAACCGTGGGCATCCGCAACCCCGGGGGCGACTACAACCAGTTGGCCACCACCCTGCTGCAGATCGAGAACGAGTTCTACGGCACCATCCGGCCCAAGCGCGTGATCCACCAGGGCGAGCGCCCGCTGCACGCCCTGCGCGAGCGCGGGGTCGAGTACATCGAGGTGCGCCTGATGGACCTCAACCCCTTCGAGGCCATCGGCATCGATGCGGCCACGCTGCGCTTCCTGGACGTGTTCCTGCTGCACTGTCTGCTGTCGGACAGCCCGCCCGACACACCGGAGGAAATCCGCGAACTGGCCCACAACCAGCACCTGACCGCTGCGCGCGGCCGAGAACCCGGCCTGCACCTGCTGCGCGGCGGAAGCGAAGTGGCGCTGCAGGACTGGGGGCTGGAGATCCTCGACCAGCTTGCGCCGATTGCCGACCACCTGGACGCGCTGCATGGTGGCGCCTCGCATCGCGAGGCGGTCGCCGCAGCGCGTGCCGCGCTGCTGTCCCCGGACACGCTGCCGTCGGCGCGTGTGCTGGCCGCCACCCGGCAGCAGCACGGTTCCTCGTTCATCGACTTTGTCCGCACCCGCTCGCGTGCCATCCGCCAACAGCTGCTGGACCTGCCCTGGAATGCGCAGCAACAGTCTCGCTACGTGGACATGGCGGTGAGCTCACTGGCGGCTCAGCAGGCCATCGAAGCGGCCGATTCCATGCCGTTCGAGGTCTACCGGCAGGAGTACGTGTCCCCGGCCCGCCTGATGCCGCGCTCGGTGGTGGCCCAGGCTGCCTGAGTCTGTTGCGAAACACCCTGCTGGTGCAGGGTGTATGTCCGCGGCGGTGAATTCCTGCGGTCTCCGGTCCTATCCTGTGCCCTCCTTTTCATCCAGGAGACCGCCATGGCACCCACCCCGCGCCTGACCGCCGCCGATTTCGACCAGGAACTGCTCATCCTTTTCGACGCCTACGTGCACGGCGACATCGACCGCCGGGGGTTTCTGGACAAGGCGGCGAAGTTCGCGGTCGGGGGCATCACGGCCGCCGGTCTGCTCGCGGCGCTCAGCCCGGACTTCGCAATCGCCCAGGTGGTGCCCCAGGGCGATCCGCGCATCACCACCGAGCGCATCGACGTGGACTCGCCCAGCGGTTCGGGCAAGGTCAAGGCCTACCTGGCCAAACCGGCCAAGGCCTCGGGCAAGCTGCCGACGGTGCTGGTGGTGCATGAGAACCGTGGCCTGAACCCGCACATCGAGGACATCGCCCGCCGGCTGGCGGTGGACGGCTACCTGGCGCTGGCTCCCGATGCGCTCACGCCGCTGGGTGGCTACCCCGGCGACGAGGACAAGGCCCGCGCGCTGTTCGCCCAGCTCGACCAGTCCAAGACCCGGCAGGACTTCCTGGCCGCGGCGGCCGTGCTCAAGGCGCGCGCCGACGGCACCGGCAAGCTGGGGGTGGTGGGCTTCTGCTACGGCGGTGGCATGGCGCATTTCCTGGCCACCCAGCTGCCCGATCTGGCGGCTGCCGTGCCCTTCTACGGCAACCACCCGCCGGTGGAGGACGCCGCCAAGGTCAAGGCGCCGCTGCTGATCCACTTCGCCGCGGTGGACGAGCGCATCAACGCCGCCTGGCCCGCCTATGAAGCCGCACTCAAGGCCGCCGGCGTGCGCTACACCGCCCACCAGTACCCGGGCACCCAGCATGGCTTCAACAACGACACCACGCCGCGTTTCGACGCCGCCGCCGCGAAACTGGCCTGGGACCGCACCCTGGCGTTTTTCGCCCAGCACCTGAAAGCCTGAGCGGGCTCAGTTGTCCGGACCCTCCAGCCGGACATCGCTGAGCGGGTAGGCCACACAGGGCAGCACCGCGCCTGCGGTCTTTTCTTCGGGCAGCAGCCCGGGCCAGTCCACGCCATAGCGCACCTGTCCCGCGGTGAGCCGGCCGATGCAGGTCCGGCAGGTGCCGTTGCGGCAGGAGGCTGGCCAGGGCACACCGGCGGTCTGCAGGGTCTGCAGCAGGGTGCGCTGTTCGGGGGCCTGCAGCGCGAGGCCCTGATCGGGAAGGTCCAGAACCCAGCTGCGGGGGATATCTTCTGTCGGCATGGCCCGAATCTAACCGTTGGGCGGGTTGCCAGTGCCTGCCTGTTCAATAGGCAGATTGAAGATTGCCTTTGTACATCAATGACTTGGGAGCCCCGTACAGGACTTCTCCAAGCTTATCCACAAGCTTGTCCCGGAAATCTTGGGACAAGTTGAGAAGTGTCAAAGCCATCGGGATGCGGTCTGGCTAGAGTCCAAGGTTTTTCCTGAACCTGTTTTTAGACCATGTACAGCCTCACCGGCGCAGACCGGGCCTACCGCTTGCTCTCCGGCGCCGCCATTCTTCTGGTAGCGGTGTTTTCGCTCACCGGCCTGCTGCAGGTGCTGACCTACGCCTCGGCCGGCCTGGTGCTCACCACCGCGATCATCAACGCCTGCCCGCTGGTGGAGCTGCAGGTCCGCAGCGCTTCTTGATCAGGCCTCGCCGCCAAAGCGCTTGATCAGGTTGGCGATGTACTTTTCGACCAGCTTCTCGAACTCGCCCTCGACCACCGGCACCACCACCATCTTCATCAGCCCGGGCAGCGGCACCTCGATATCGCCCTGAATGGCGAGTGCGACCGCCGTGTGCTTTTTCTGGTCGCTGATGTCCCAGCTGCCTGAGACCAGGGCGTTGCCCACGCCCTTGACCGGTGTCCATTTCACCGTGCCCACGCCCTTGGCTGCGTCCCACTTGCTCACGTACTTGCAGGCGTAGACCGTCTGGATGTTGACCTGGGCCGTGCCCACCTTTTCCATCTCCCAGCGGTAGCTGTTGCCGCCCAGATCGACCAGCTGGTCGACTTTGGGAAAATGGCTGACCGACGTCGGCACGTCCGACAGCAGCTCGAACACCTCGGCGGCTTTGGCCTTGACGTTGAATTCGTAGCCCAGATCGATCTTCACGGTGATGGCCATGGGGTCTCCTCTTGTGGTTGGCTGAAAAATCATTGTGGCACGCAGCGGCCACGCACACAGAACGGCAATACATGAGCATCCAGTGGTTCCCCGGTCACATGCACCTCACGCGGCAGGCGATCGCCGAGCGCGTCAAGGAAATCGACGTCGTGATCGAAATGCTCGACGCACGCCTGCCCGGCAGCAGCGCCAACCCGCTGATGCAGCAGCTCACCAGCGGCCGCCCGACGCTGAAGGTGCTCAACAAGCAGGACATGGCCGACCCGGCGCGCACCGCGCTCTGGCTGGCGCACTACAACGCCCAGCCCGACACGCGCGCCATCGCGCTGGACGCCAGCGTCACCGCACCGGCGCGGGCGCTCATCGACGCCTGCTTCGAGCTGGCGCCCAGGCGCGGCGGCATGGTCAAGCCCATGCGGGTGCTGATCTGCGGCATTCCCAACGTCGGCAAATCCACGCTGATCAACACGCTCAAGGGCAAGCGCGCGGCCAAGACCGGCGACGAGGCCGGCGTGACGCGCACCGAGGCGCGCATCGCGCTGGCCGACGACTTTTATCTGTACGACACGCCGGGCATGCTCTGGCCGCGCATCTTCGTGCCCGAGAGCGGCTACAACCTGGCCGCCAGCGGTGCGGTGGGCAAGAACGCCTACGACGAAGAAGAGGTGGCCTACGAGCTGATCGCCAAGCTCAAGACCGACTACCCGCAACTCATGGAGGCGCGCTACCAGCTGGGCCTGTCGCCCGAGGCCTGGGCGCAGACCCACGACGACGAACTGGTCGAAGCCATCGGGCGCAAGCGCGGCGCGCTGGCCGGCGGCGGCCGGGTGAACATGCAGAAGGCCGCAGAGCTGGTGATCGCCGATTTCCGCGCCCTGCACATCGGCCGCATCACGCTGGAGACGCCCGAGCAGTTCGCGCGCTGGCTCAAGGCTGGAAAACAGGCCGACGCCGAACGTGCAGCGCGAAAGAAGAAACTGCGCGACGAGGGGCACATCAGACCGGAGCGCAAACCCAAGCCTGACAAACGTTCAGCGGCGCGCAAGCCTCGTTGACCCACCCGAGACGCCCATGTCCACCATCACCCCGCCCCAGAACCCCGAAGCCGATCCGCGCGTCAAGGCCATCTTCGACGACATCCGCGCCACGCGAAAGACGGATTTCATCAACAACATGTGGCGCTACCTGGCCTTCGATCCGGCGCTGCTGGAGCAGACCTGGGCCGAGGTCAAGCGGGTGATGGCCACGCCGTCCACGCTGGACCCGCTGACCAAGGAGATGGTCTACATCACCGCGTCCATCATCAACGGCTGCAGCTACTGCGTGCACTCGCACACGGCGGCCGCCACGGCCAAGGGCATGACGCGCGAGCAGCACGCCGAGCTGCTGTCCATCATTGCGCTGGCAGCCAAGACCAACCAGCTCGCCACGGGGCTGCAGGTGCCAGTGGACCCGGAGTTCCAGAAGGCTTGAGCCGGGTCAAGGACGGCGCCGGCGCGCGGGTGCAGCATGGGCTTTTTTGGAGTCGCACATGTCCACCGAACCCCGCCGCATCCTGATCGTCAACGGCCACCCCGACGCCGGGGCGCGCCACCTGCTGCACCAGTTGATCGATGCCTACGCCGGGGGCGCGCAGGCGGCGGGCCATCAGGTTCGGCGGGTGGACGTCGGGGCGCTGGACTTTCCGCTGCTGCGCAGCGCGGCGGAATGGGAGCATGGCGCGCTGCCCGAAGGGCTGAAGGCCGCCCAGGACGACATCGCCTGGTGCCAGCACCTGCTGCTGTGCTTTCCCCTCTGGCTGGGTGACATGCCGGCCATGCTCAAGGGCTTCCTGGAGCAGGTGGCGCGGCCCGGTTTTGCCTTCCACCGCGACGAGAAGAACCCGTTCGGCCAGAAAGCGCTGGGCGGGCGCTCGGCCCGCATCGTGGTGACCATGGGCATGCCGGCCCTGGTCTACCGCTGGTACTTCCGCGCCCACAGCGTCAAGTCGCTGGAGCGCAACATCCTTGGCTTCGTCGGCATCGCCCCGGTGCACGAAACCCTGGTCGGGCTGGTGGACCGGCTGGGCGAGCCGGGCGTGGCGCAGTGGTGCGCGAAGCTGCGCAAGCTGGGAACGCAGGCGGCCTGAGCGGCCGTCTGCGCCGCGTTCAGTCCTCGACCTTCACGCCCTTCCAGAACGCGACCCGTCCGCGGATGTGCTCGGCTTCGGGCTTGGGGTCCGGGTAGTACCAGGCGGCGTCGGCATTGAGCTCGCCGTTGACCAGCAGGGAGAGGTACTTGGCCTCGCCCTTCCAGGGGCAGGTGGTCCGGTGGTTGCTGAACGTGACGAAAGCGCGGTTGAGCGCGCCCTCGGGAAAGTAGTGGTTGCCTTCGACCAGCACCGTGTCGTCGCTCTCGGCGACCACGGCGCCGTTCCAGGTGGCTTTCATGCGGACCGTCCCCGGCTCACTTGAATTTGTCTTTGTCCTTGCCGCGCGGGATCACCGCGGTGACCGGCGGGACCGGACGGTCGGAACTGACCGGGCCCTTGGGCACCGACGTGTCCTTTTTCGGCTTCTTGCTCATCTTTTCGTTGCGCTGTTCCTTGCCCATGGTGTGCTCCGTTGGAAATGGCCACGCACTGCGGCCGATCGCGTGATGTTACCGGCCCGCGGGCGGGTTCTGCAGCGCCTCCAGCTCGTAGGGTGGTGCCACCGTGACGGCCACGTCGAGCGTGTGGCGGGCGCCGCCCTGGATGACGCCGCGCATGGGCGAGACGTCGGCGAAGTCGCGGCCGGTGGCCAGCGTCACATAGTCCTCGCCGGGGCTGCCCCAGCCGCAGCGGTTGTTGGTGGGGTCGAAGTCGAACCAGGCGCCCAGCGCCGGTTCGTCGCCGGCCTGCGCGCCGGTTCCCGGTGGCAGGGGCACGTAGACCGAGACCCAGGCGTGCGAGGCGTCGGCGCCGATCAGGCGCGGCTGGCCCGGTGGAGGCTGGGTGAGCAGGTAGCCGCTGACATAGCGCGCAGGCAGGCCCAGGCTGCGCAGGCAGCCGGTCATGATGTGGGCGAAGTCCTGGCACACGCCCTTGCCCTGCGCCAGCGCAACCAGGGCCGGGGTGTTGACTTCGGTGCTGGCGGTTTCGTAGGTCAGCCCGCTGTGGATGCGCTCCATGAGTGCATGCACGGCGGACAGCATGGGCAGGCCGTTTTCGAAGGCCGGCCGGGCAAAGGCAGTGAAAGCATCGTCGCGCGGCACATGGGGGGACGCAAACAGGAACTCGCTGGCGGGGTCGTAGGGCGCGCGGGCGCGGTAGCGGAAGTGGTCGCGCACGGCCTCCCAGGTCTGCATCTGCCAGGCCGGGTCGTCGGGCAGCGGCGCGGGCGCCCGGGTGTCCACCCGGCTGTCGGCCGTGACGGTGAGCACCTCGTGCGGCGCCTGCAGCGAGAAGAAGGTGCGCAGGTTGCCGAAGGCGTCGGTGGTCTGGCTGCGGGCCGCCGGTTCGGGCGAGATCGTCAGCGTGTGCGACCGCACGGTCTGGGTGGGCGTGTCCACCGGCGAGAGGTGGACCATGTGCTGCGCCAGGTCCACGCTGCCCTGGTAGCGGTAGGTGGTGGTATGCAGGATGCGCAGGTCCATGGCTCAGACGCCGACGCTTTGCGTCTTGCGGTCGGCGTGGCTGAAGTGCAGCCGCGTGATTTCGTCGGACAGCTCGGCCGCCGCGGTCTCGCAGCCGTCCAGCAGCTCGGCGAGGGTGCTGTAGCGCATGGTCTGCCCCTCGCGCTGCCAGCTGCTCAGCTCGGTCAGCACCCACACGTCGGGGTCGGGCAGGCCCTGGGCCAGCACCGCGTCCTGTGGCGTGGCGCTCTGCGAGAGCTTGGCCAGCCGCGAGCGCAGGGTCTGCACCACCCAGGCGATGGAGCGCGGGTTGTCCCGGTCCATCACCAGGAGATCGATCAGCGCCACCATGTCGCGCCGCTGCTGGTACTGGGCGTGGAAGGTGATGGTGCTGTCGAACAGCGCGACCACCGACTCGAAGCCCGTCGGGTCGTCCATGCAGCGGTGCTCCAGCCCGAGCGAGAGCGCGCGCGAGAGCGTGATCAGCCGCTCGATGTGGCGACCCACGGACAGCAGGCGCCAGCCGTTGTCTCGCACCATGCGGTCGGTTTGCGCGCCGGTGATGGCGGCCAGCCGCTCGCTCAGCGCCGCGAGCGCGGCCAGCGCCTCGGCGGTGCCGTACTCGGCGTCGGCCGCCATGGCGGCGCAGTCCTGCGCGAAGCTGGCCTCGGCGTGTTCGATCAGGTTCCAGTGTTCGGGCGAGAGCCGGTCGCGCACCTGGGCGGCCGCGCCCTTGAGCGCGCGCAGGTTGTGGCCCACGCTGCAGCTCTGGCCCGCCAGGGGCGAGCCCGGCGCGGGCGACAGGCTGGCCATGAGCGAGCGCGCGAACACGCGCGCGGCCTGCTCGGCGCCGGGCACGTCGTCCAGCACCAGGGCGTTTTCGCGGGCGGTGGCCGAGAGCCAGGCCAGCAGGGCGCGCGAGCTGGGCTCTTCGCCACCAAGGTGGTCGAGCACGATGCGCGCGAGCCGCACCGCGTTTTCGGCGCGCTCGGTGTAGCGGCCCAGCCAGAACAAGTTTTCGGCCGCGCGGCTGGTGACCGGGCGTTTCTGGTGCGCCAGGGCCAGGGTGCTGGGCTGCGACTGCAGCAGGCTGGTGGTGTCGACCTCGCCGTCGGTCATCACCCAGCAGTCGGCGCTGGATCCGCCGCGCTGCATGGACGCCATCAGCTGACCGCGGGGCGCCAGCCGCACCAGCCCGCCGGGCAGCACGCGCCAGCTCTGCGGCCCGTCGGCCAGCGCGAACACGCGCAGCATGGCCGAGCGCGGCAACAGGCGCTCGCCGGTCCAGGTGGGCGTTTGCGAGAGCGGCAACCAGGACTGCACGGTGTAGTCGTCGGGGTGGCGCACCATGCGGCCCGACCATTCGTCCAGCTCGCGGGCGTTCAGGCTCTGGCCGATGGCCGTCTCCAGACCCGAGCCAGGGTAGGTGGGTTTGATCACGCCGCCCTTGAGCAGGGGCAGCACCTCGCGCAGCGCAGCGTCTTCGCCGCACCACCAGGTGGCCAGCGAGGGCAGTTCCAGTTCCTCGCCCAGCAGGTGGCGGCTGATGGCGGGCAGGAAGCCCAGCAGCGCGCTCGATTCCAGCGGCGCCGAGCCCGGTGCGTTGGCCAGCAGCAGGTTGCCCGCGCGCAGCACCTGCAGCAGGCCGGGCACGCCCAGGCCGGAGTCCGGGCGCAGCTCCAGCGGGTCCAGCCACTGGTCGTCCACGCGCTTGATCAGCGCGTGCACCGGCTCCAGCCCCTTGAGCGTCTTGAGGTAGAGGCGCTGGTCGCGCACCGTCAGGTCGTTGCCCTCGACCAGGGTCAGGCCCAGGTAGCGCGCCAGGTAGGCGTGCTCGAAGTAGGTTTCGTTGTAGGGGCCGGGCGTGAGCAGGGCGATGCGCGCGTCCTCACCCTCGGGCGACAGCGCCTTGATGCCGTCCATCAGCGCCCGGTAGCTGGCAGCCAGGCGCTGCACCTTCATGCCGGCAAAGGCCTTGGGGAACTGCCGTGCGATGGCGATGCGGTTTTCCAGCAGGTAGCCCAGACCCGAGGGCGCCTGGGTGCGCTGGCCGACCACCCACCAGCGACCATCGGGACCGTGCGCGAGGTCGAAGGCGGCGATGTGCAGCCAGGTGTTGCCCGGCGGCGTCACACCCTTCATGGCGCGCAGGTAGCCTGGATGGCCCTGGGCCAGCGCCGTGGGCAGCAGGGCGCGGCGCAGCAACTCCTGCGGGCCATAGAGGTCGGCCATCATGCCGTTGAGCAGGCGTGCGCGCTGCAGCACGCCGGCCTCGATCTGTGCCCATTCCCGCGGGTCCACGATCATGGGGAACAGGTCGAGCGCCCAGGGGCGCTGCAGGCCGCTGGCGGCGTCGGCGTAGACGTTGTAGGTGACGCCGTTGTCGCGGATCTGGCGCTGCAGGTTCTCGGCGCGGCGGTTCAGGTCGGCCAGACCGTCGGTACCTACGTGGTCGAAGAAGCGGCCCCAGCGCGGGGCCAGGGCCCGCGGGTCGCCGCTGTCGCGCAGCTCGTCGCGGTGCCCGGCGTCGGCGGGCACCGACCACGACAGGGCCCAGTCCCCGGGGGATTCGGGGCTGAGTTCGTCGAACAGGTTGTCTCTGGATTCTTCCGGGGTCACGGCTCTGGAGTATGCCCGTGGCTCCTTCTTTGGGGGACCCCGGGGCGGTTCGGGCCGTTGCATCCTTCAAAGACCCGTGGCTGCGATCACTGGCGCAAATCCAGCGTGAACGGGAACTCCCGGCTGGGTGTCGCGGCGTTCACCACCAGCTTGCCCGCGGTGTGGCCCATCTGGAAGAAGCGCGAGAGGCGCCGGCTTTCGGCCTCGTAGGCGTTGATCGGGAAGCTGTCGTAGTTGCGGCCGCCCGGGTGGGCGACGTGGTACTGGCAGCCGCCGAGCGACTTGTGCATCCAGGTGTCGACGATGTCGAAGGTCAGCGGGGCATGCACGCCGATGGAAGGGTGCAGCGCCGACGGCGGGTTCCAGGCCTTGTAGCGCACGCCGGCCACGTGTTCGCCCGCGGTGCCGGTGGGCTGCAGGGGCAGGGCGCGGCCGTTGCAGGTGATCACATAGCGGCTGTCGTTGTAGCCGCTCACGCGCACCTCGATGCGCTCCAGCGACGAGTCCACATAACGCACCGTGCCGCCGGGTGCGCCTTCTTCACCCATCACGTGCCAGGGCTCCAGCGCGTTGCGCAGCGTGAGTTCGATGCCGCGCGCGGCCACCTGGCCCACCAGCGGGAAACGGAACTCGAAGTGCGGCTCGAACCAGGCCATGTCGAAGCGGTAGCCCACCCCGGCCAGATCGGCCAGCACGTCCTCGAAGTCCATGCGGATGAAGGTAGGCAGCAGGAAGCGGTCGTGCAGCTCGGTGCCCCAGCGGGTGAGCTGGCCGCGCCAGGGCTGCTGCCAGAAGCGCGCGATGAGGGCGCGCAGCAGCAGCTGCTGGGCGATGCTCATGCGGGCGTGCGGCGGCATCTCGAAGGCGCGCAGCTCCAGCAGGCCCAGGCGGCCGGTGGACGAGTCGGGCGAGTAGAGCTTGTCGATGCAGAACTCGCTGCGGTGGGTGTTGCCGGTGACGTCGATCAGGATGTTGCGCAGCGTGCGGTCCACCAGCCAGGGCGGCATGTCCTGGCCGAAGCGCTGTCGGTTCTGTTCGATCTGGTTGAGCGCGATCTCCAGCTCGTACAGCTGGTCGTTGCGCGCCTCGTCCACGCGCGGGGCCTGGCTGGTCGGGCCGATGAACAGGCCGCTGAACAGGTAGGACAGCGATGGGTGGTTGTGCCAGTAGGCGACCAGGCTGCCCAGCAGCTCGGGCTTGCGCAGGAAGGGCGAGTCCGATGGCGTGGCGCCGCCGAGCACGAAGTGGTTGCCGCCACCGGTGCCCGTGTGGCGGCCGTCGGTCATGAACTTCTCGGCGCACAGGCGCGTCTGGTGCGCCGCCTCGTAGCGGAACTCGGTGCGCTCGACCAGTTCGGCGAAGCTGCTGCTGGGGTGGATGTTGACCTCGATCACACCGGGGTCGGGCGTGACCTGCAGCATCGTCAGGCGCGGGTCGCGCGGCGGCGGGTAGCCTTCGAGCACGATCTTCACGCCAAGGCGCTCGGCTGTGTCCTCGACCGCGGAGAGCAGGTCGAGGTAGTCCTCCAGCCGCTGCATCGGCGGCATGAAGACGTAGAGGTGCTGGACCTTGCCGCCGCTGGCCTTCTCGGCCTTGGGGCCGTTGGCGCGCTGCGGGTCGCGCGCCTCCACCACCAGCGCGGTGCGGGTCAGCCAGGCGGCCGACTCGCCGCGCTGCGGCAAGCGGGACGAGAGCTGCTGCGCCGGGGTCGAGCCCGGGTGCGGGTGGCCGCGGCGCAGGCCGAGTGCTTCGGTTTCGTTTCCCGGCCCCTGTTCGTCGAACCAGTCGGTGCCTTGCAGCGAGACGGTGCCGCCTTCGGCGAAACCGCCACCCACGGTGTGCGGGTGCACCTGGTGGCGCAGCGCCGCGCCGGTGGGCAGCGGGTCGCGCGCACTGTGTGGGTCCTGCTCGATGTGGTAGGGGTAGTCGCCCATCGACACCCAGGGCAGCGAATCCAGCGGCAGCCGGTAGCCCATGGGCGAATCGCCTGGGATCAGGTACATGCGCTCGTCGCGGAAGAACCAGGGGCCGGTGGACCACACGGTGCCGCTGACGCGGTGGTAGCTGCTCTTGCCGTTGTTCGAGAGCGGGCCGTGGCCCGAGGCCTGCAGCGGCAGCACGTAGCCCACGGTGGCGTCCAGGCCCTGGCCGAACACGCGGCGCAGGCGCTGGCGCTCCAGCTCGTCGTCGAGCTTGGAATCGAACGGGTCGACGTTGACCGGCAGGCGCCGCTCGCGCCACAGGTAGTACCAGGTGTCCTCGTAGCCGGGGGTGATGTACTGGGGCGACAGGCCCAGGCGGCGCGCCAGCGCCTGGGTGAAGCGCTGCGCGTCGTCGGCGCTGTAGTGGGCTTCGTCGCGCTCGTCGGCCAGCAGGGCTGGGTTGCCCCAGCAGGGTTCGCCGTCGGCGCGCCAGAACACCGACAGCGCCCAGCGCGGCAGCTGTTCGCCCGGGTACCACTTGCCCTGGCCCATGTGCACGAAACCGCCGTCGCCGTAGCGCTCGCGCAGGCGGCCCAGCAGCTCGGTGGCGTAGCCGCGCTTGGTCGGGCCCAGCGCGTCGGTGTTCCATTCGGCGGCGTCGCGGTCGCTCACGGCCACGTAGGTGGGCTCACCGCCCTGGGTCAGCCGCACGTCGCCCCTCACCAGATCGGCGTCGACCTGCTCACCCAGCTTCAGCACCTCGGCCCACTGGTCTTCGGTGTAGGGCTTGGTCACGCGCGGCGATTCGTAGATGCGGGTGACGGCCATGTGGTGGCTGAACTCGACCTCGCATTTGTCCACGCCGCCTTCGACCGGCGCGGCGCTGGAGGGCTGCGGCGTGCAGGCCAGCGGGATGTGTCCTTCACCTGCCAGCAGGCCCGAGGTCGGGTCCAGCCCGATCCAGCCGGCGCCGGGCAGGAACACCTCGCACCAGGCGTGCAGGTCGGTGAAGTCCTTCTCGGGGCCGCTGGGGCCGTCGATGGCCTTCACATCGGGCGTGAGCTGGATCAGGTAGCCCGAGACAAAGCGCGCGGCCAGACCCAGGTGGCGCAGCAACTGCACCAGCAGCCAGCCCGAGTCGCGGCAGGAGCCGCTCTTGAGCGTGAGGGTGTCCTCTGGCGTCTGCACGCCCGGTTCCATGCGGATGGTGTAGGCGATGTCCTTCCAGAGCTTCTGGTTGATGCCGACCAGGAAGTCGATGGTCCGCTGCTCGCTGCGGTCGACCTGCTCCAGATAGCCCTTGAGCAGGGGCGTCATCGGTGCGGTGGCCAGGTAGGGGGCCAGTTCCCGCTTCTGGGATTCGTCGTAGGTGAAGGGGAACTTCTCGGCGCGTGGTTCGAGGAAGAAGTCGAACGGGTTGTGCACCGCCATCTCGACCACCAGGTCGATCGTGACCTTGAACTCGGTGGTCGGCTCGGGAAAGACCAGGCGCGCCTGGTAGTTGGCGAACGGGTCCTGCTGCCAGTTGATGAAATGGCCCGCCGGTTCGATCTTCTGCGAGTACGACAGCACCTTGGTGCGGCTGTGCGGTGCCGGCCGCAGGCGGACCACCTGCGGGCCGAGTTTGACCAGGCGGTCGTACCGATAATGGGTGATGTGGCTCAGGGCGACATGGATGGCCATGCTGGGGTCACTTTCAACAGGGAGTCACAAACAATGAAAACGCTGCCAGGGCGGGCTGCCGCGCGCGTTCGACAAAAACTAGCAAGTCCCGCGCCACGGCGCACGGCCCTCTGGCAGGCGGGCTGATGCACCCGCTGTGGGCGGTGCTGCCCGGTGCTGTGCTGGGCGTGGCCCTGCAACTGCTGCAGGCCCGGCTGTGGCCGGTGGCGGGGTACGCGGGGCTGCTGGCGGCGGCGCTCTTGCTGGCCGGCGTTGCTGCACGGGTCGGGGCCAGGCGACGTGCCGGGCTTGCGCTGGGCGCCGCCCTGCTGGCGGGTGCGCTCGCGGCAGCCGGAGCAACGGGCCTGCGCGCTGCGCGCCACCAGGCGCAGGCGCTGGCCACCGGTCTGGAAGGCGTGAACCTGGTGGTCACCGGGCAGGTGGCCACCATGCCCCAGCGCGGCGCCGACAACGACCGCTTCGAGTTCACCGTCGAATCGGCGACGCGGGACGGCCAGGCGGTGGACCTGCCGCCACGGTTGCTGATCAGCGACTTCCGGGGTCGGGGGGCGGGACGCACCTGGCGCGCGGGCGACGCCTGGCGGCTGACGGTGCGTCTCAAGCGTCCGCACGGTGCCTCCAACCCCCATGGCTTCGACCGCGAGCGCTGGCTCTGGGAGCAGGGCATCGGCGCCACCGGCTACCTGCGCGATGGCCCGCGCGACCCGGCGCCGCTGTTCCTCGGGACCAGCGGCAGCCACCCGGTCGAAGCCGCGCGCCAGTGGGTCGCCGGCCGCATCGCTGCGCGTGTGCAGGACCCGCGCAGCGCCGGTGTGCTGGCGGCGCTGGTGGTGGGTGACCAGGCGGCGATCGAGCGCAGCGACTGGACCCTTTTCCGCGACACGGGTGTGGCTCATCTGATGAGCATCTCCGGTCTTCATGTCACCGTGTTTGCGTGGCTGGCCACGGCGTGCATCGGCTGGGGCTGGCGGCGCTGGGCCCATGCGTGGCCGGGGGTGCTGCTGGCGGTGCCGGCACCGCGGGCGGCGGCCTGGGGTGGTGTGGCGGCCGCGGCGGCCTACGCGCTGTTTTCGGGCTGGGGCGTGCCGGCGCAACGAACGGTTCTGATGCTGGCGCTGGTGGTGGGGCTGCGGCAGGGCGTGCGCCAGTGGCCCTGGCCCCTGGTCTGGCTGCTGGCGATGGTGGCGGTGCTGGCGTTGGACCCCTGGGCGCTGGTGCAGCCGGGGTTCTGGCTCAGCTTTGTGGCGGTGGGCATCCTGTTCGCCTCGGGATCGCGGCAGAAGGCGGGGCCGGTGCGCCGCCTGCTGCGCGAGCAGGCGGTCGTCACGGTGGCGCTGGCGCCGCTGGGGGTGCTGCTGTTCGGGCAGCTGTCGCTGGCGGGGCTGGTGGCCAACCTGCTGGCCATTCCCTGGGTGACGGGTGTGGTCACGCCGCTGGCCATGCTGGGCGTGATCGTGCCGCCGCTGTGGGATCTGGCGGCGTGGGCCGTTCAGGGGCTGGTGGTGTGTCTGGAGTGGCTGGGCGGCTGGCGCTGGGCCACGCTGTTTCAGCCCATCCCGCCCCTGCCGCTGGCGCTGTGTGGAGTGGCCGGCGGGCTGCTGCTGGTGCTGCGCCTGCCCTGGTCGTTGCGCTCGGCCGGGCTGGTGCTGCTGGGGCCGATGCTGGCCTGGACACCCCAGCGGCCTGAGACCGGCGAGTTCGAGGTGCTGGCGGTGGATGTCGGCCAGGGCAGTGCGGTGCTGGTGCGCACCGCCGGCCACAGCCTGCTCTACGACACCGGTCCGCGCTACGGCCCCGGCAGCGACGCCGGCGACCGGGTGGTGGTGCCGCTGCTGCGCGCGCTGGGCGAGGCGCCCGACACCGTGGTGGTGAGCCACCGCGACAGCGACCACTCGGGTGGTTCGGGCGCGGTGCACGCGGCCTGGCCAAGGGCGCGCTGGCTGTCCTCGTTCGGCGAGGGTGAGCGCTGCCTGGCCGGTCAGCGCTGGCACTGGGACGGGGTGGACTTCGAAGTGCTGCATCCGTCGCCGGAACACTTTGACGACACCGGCCAGGGACGGCTGCCGAGCAACGCCATGTCCTGCGTGCTGCGCGTGGGCAATGGCCGGCGCTGGGCCTGGCTCAGCGGCGATCTGGATGCCGAGCGCGAAACCCGGCTGGCGCTGGCGCAGCCACAGTTGCGGGCCGACCTGCTGCTGGCACCGCACCACGGCAGTGCCTCGTCCAGCAGCCCGGTGCTGCTCAACACCCTGCGGCCTTCGGTGGCGCTGGTCCAGTCGGGCTACCGCAACCGGTTCGGGCACCCGGCACCGGTGGTCCGGGACCGCTACGACGCGCGGGGCATGCGGTGGGTGGCATCGCCCCAATGTGGTGCGGCTCTGTGGCGCAGCGATGGGCCCTTGAGCGTGCATTGCCACCGGGATGCAGTGCGCCGCTACTGGCACCATCCGGGTGCGCCTGTGGCGGACGAGGGCGATGAGGCGGACCCCGGCGGGTGACCACTGGCCCGCTCCTTGCTATGCTGGGTGCAGGAGAAAAAGCCCATGAGCCGACCGATGTTTGACGAAATGAACGCCTCGCCCACCGAGGTGCGGGCCCACTACCTGAACTACGCACGGTGGCTGGCACAACAACCCGAGGAAGTCATGGCATCGCGCCGCGAGGAGGCGGAAATGATCTTCCGCCGCGTCGGCATCACCTTCGCGGTCTATGGCGCCAAGGACGAGGACGGCGCCGGCACCGAGCGCCTGATCCCCTTCGACCTCATCCCGCGCATCATTCCCGCCCACGAGTGGAAGAGCATGCAGGCCGGGCTGGTGCAGCGCGTGACCGCGCTCAACCGCTTCATCCACGACGTCTACCACGACCAGGAGATCATCAAGGCGGGCCACATCCCGGCCGACCAGATCTTCCAGAACGCGCAGTTCCGCCCCGAGATGATGGGCGTGCAGGTGCCCAGCCAGATCTACTCGCACATCGCGGGCGTCGACATCGTGCGGGCACCGAATGCGCAAGGCGAGGGCGAGTACTACGTGCTCGAAGACAACCTGCGCGTGCCCAGCGGCGTGAGCTACATGCTGGAAGACCGCAAGATGATGATGCGGCTGTTCCCCGACCTGTTCGGCCAGAACCGCGTGGCGCCGGTCGCGCACTACCCCGACCTGCTGCTGGAGACCCTGCGCGCGGTCAGCCCCGCCACCACCGCCGAGCCCACGGTGGTGGTGCTCACGCCCGGCATGTACAACAGCGCCTACTTCGAGCATGCGTTCCTGGCGCAGCAGATGGGCGTGGAGCTGGTCGAAGGCCAGGACCTGTTCGTCAAGGACAACTTCGTCTACATGCGCACCACCAAGGGCCCCAGGCGCGTGGACGTGATCTACCGCCGCGTGGACGACGACTTCCTCGACCCGCTGGTGTTCCGCCCGACCTCCACACTGGGTTGCGCCGGTCTTCTCGGCGTCTACCGCAGCGGCAACGTGACCATCTGCAACGCGGTGGGCACCGGCATCGCCGATGACAAGTCCATCTACCCCTACGTGCCCAAGATGATCGAGTTCTATCTGGGCGAAAAACCAATCCTGAACAACGTGCCGACCTTCATGGGCCGCAACCCCGACGACCTGAAGTACATGCTCGACCACATGCACGAACTGGTGGTCAAGGAAGTGCACGGCGCGGGCGGCTACGGCATGCTGGTCGGCCCCGCTGCGACCAAAGCCGAGGTGGACGAGTTCCGCGCCGTGGTCAGGGCCAAGCCCGACGGCTACATCGCGCAGCCCACGCTCAGCCTCTCGACCTGCCCGACCTATGTGGACAGCGGCATCGCCCCGCGCCACATCGACCTGCGGCCCTTCGTGCTCAGTGGCAAGGAGGTGCAGATGGTGCCCGGTGGCCTGACGCGCGTGGCGCTGAAAGAAGGTTCGCTGGTGGTCAACTCGTCGCAGGGCGGTGGCACCAAAGACACCTGGATTCTGGAAAACTGAGAAAGACACGACATGCTTTCGCGTACCGCCGACCACCTTTTCTGGATGTCCCGCTACACCGAGCGGGCCGAGAACACCGCGCGCATGCTCGATGTGAACTACCAGACCTCGCTGCTGCCGCAGTCCGCCGCGGTGGCGCAGGTGGGCTGGCAGGGCCTGCTGTCGATCAGCGAGCTCATGCCCAGCTACACCGCCAAGTACGGCCATGACATCACGCCGCGCAACGTCATGGACTTCATGGTGCGCGACGAGTCCAACCCGTCGTCCATCGTGTCCTGCCTGCGCGCGGCGCGCGAGAACGCGCGGGCGGTGCGCGGCGCGCTGACCACCGAGCTGTGGGAGACGCAGAACGCCACCTGGCTCAAGCTGGCGGGATACCTCAAGTCCAGGGACTTCGAGCGCGACCCGGGCGCCTTCTTCGAATGGGTCAAGCACCGCTCGCACCTGTCGCGTGGTGTGGCGGTGGGCACCATGCTGCAGGACGAGGCCTTCCACTTCTACCGCATGGGCTCCTTCCTGGAGCGGGCCGACAACACCGCGCGACTGCTGGATGTGAAGTTCCATGCGGTGCACAGCGACTTCTTCGGTGCCGCCAGCGAGCAGGATCAGGAGTACGACTTCTACCACTGGAGCGCGATCCTGCGCTCGGTGTCCGGCTTCGAGGTCTACCGCAAGGTCTACCGCGACGTCATCACGCCCGAGCGCGTGGCCGAGCTCCTGATCCTGCGCCCGGACATGCCGCGCAGCCTGGCCGCCTGCATGAACGAGGTGGTGGCCAACCTGAGCGTGGTGGCCAACGAGATCTCAGGTGAAACCCAACGCCGCGCCGGCAAGCTCAAGGCCGACCTGCAATACGCGCGCATCGACGAGATCCTCTCGACCGGCCTGCACGCCTTCCTCACGCAGTTCCTCGACCGGGTGAACGAACTCGGCGGCCGCATCAGCCAGGACTTCCTGGTGCCGAGTCACTGATCCGGACGGGTACCATGCGGGTCCCCGGCGCGAACCGGAACCCGCATGAAACTCGTCATCCACCACCACACCCGCTTCCGTTACAGCCAGCCGCTGCTCCACACGGTGCAGTCGCTTCACCTGTGGCCTGTGAGCAGCGCCTGCCAGAGCGTCGAGCACTGGGAGCTGCGCGTGCCCGGCACGCTGTGCAGCCAGCCCGACATCGAGGGCAACCGTGTGCACAGCTACTCGCTCTCCGCGCGGCCCGAGAAGAACCTGCGCGAGAACAGCGTCACCGCCCGGGGGACCGTGGTGACCCACGGGGTGGCCGAGTTCACCGATCCGCCGACCCTGCCGCCGCCCGGCTTCTACCTGCGCTCGACCCCGCTGGCCGAGCCGCACCCGCGCATGGCCATGTGGGCTTTGCAGGCGGTGCCGGGCCTGATGGCCGCGCGTGGGCGGGGTGAACGGCCGAGCACCGCCGACCTGGTGGCCCTGGCCGGCGCCGTGGCCGACAAGGTGCAGTACCGCAAAGGCAGCACCGGGGTGGAGACCACCGCACTGGAGGCCTTCGACTGGGAGCTGGGCGTGTGCCAGGACCAGGCGCATGTGATGGTGGCGGTGTGCCGCAGCATCGGCCTGCCGGCGCGCTACGTCAGCGGGTATTTCTACGCCGCCAACGAACCCGATCTGGCCAGCCACGCCTGGGTGGACGTGTGCGTGGACCCGGCGAACCGGCGCTGGCTCAGCCTGGACGTGACCCACCGCTGCCCGACCGACGAACGCCACATCCGCCTCGCGGCTGCCACCGACTACAGCGCCTGCACGCCGGTCAAGGGGCTGCGGCGAGGCGGGGGCGACGAGGACATGGCGGTGGACATCCGCATCGGCCCCTGGATGTGAGTCACTGTCGGCGGTTGACCAAGGCTTCGATGGTCTGGCCCAGCTCGATCACCGCCAGTGCGTAGTAGCTGCTCCAGTTGTAGCGCGTGACGACGTAGAAGTTGTCGGTGCCGGCGAGGTAGGTGGGGGCCGACCCGCCGTTGGCCGGGTCGCCGTTCTGCAGTTCGATCAGCGCCAGCTTGCCGATGTGTTTCTTCGCTTCGGCTTCCAGCACGGCGCCCTTGGCGGCAAAGCTCTCTGCGCTGAAGCTGGGCAGGATGTCGGGGGCGAGCAGGGCGTCCTTGTCCAGCGTGTTCAGGTCGAAGCTCACCGGGTAGTGCGTGGGCTGGCCAGGCTGCCAGCCGTAGGCCTTGAAGTAGTTGGCCACCGATCCGATGGCGTCGACCGGGCTGTTGAACAGGTCGATCTTGCTGTCGCCATCGAAGTCGATCGCGAAGCGCGCCCAGCTGCTGGGCATGAACTGCGGCCAGCCCATGGCGCCGGCGTAGCTGCCGCGCAGGGCCTGCGGGTCCATGCCGGTGCGGTGGGTCAGGCTCAGGAACTGTTCCAGCTCGCTGCGGAAGAACTCGGCCCGGGCCTCGGCGCGCGGGTGGCTGGCCGGGAAGTCGAAGGCCAGCGTGGCCAGCGCGTCGATCACGCGGAAATTGCCGGTGTGCTGGCCATACAGGGTCTCGACCCCGATCACGCCGACGATCAGGCTGGCGGGCACGCCGTACTCGCGCTCGGCGCGTTCCAGGGCTGCGCGGTGGGTGTCCCAGAAGCGCTGCCCGGCGCGCAGCCGCACCGGTTCGATGAAACGTGCGCGGTAGGCGGCCCAGTTTTTGTAGGCGGCGCGGGGCGCCGGCAGCGACAGCCGGATCGCGGTGGGCTGGCGGCGGGCGGCGCCGATCTGCTCACGCACCCATTGGGGGTCGAGACCGCGGCGCTGGGCCAGGTCGTCGGCAAACGCCATGGCCGCCGGCGACTCGGCGTACACCGTGATCTCCGCTGCAGGTGGTGTGGGCGCTGGCGCAACAGGCGGTGGTGCAGCAGGCCGGGGCTCGGCCGCCAGAGGCTCGCCAGCCGGCTCAGCCGCGGGCAGCGGGGTGGCCGGTACCAGGGTGGGTGCGACAGGTGTGGTTTCCACCGGCGTCTGTGTCTGGGCCTGCGCGGCCGCCCAGGCGAGAGACAGGGGCAGCAGTGCGGACACCAGGGCGGAGCGGGATCGTGTGCTCATGGGGTTGCCCGCCGTTCGGGCCAGGACATCTGTTGAAACTGTTTCTGCAGCGCGGCCAGCGTATCCGGGCTGTGGGGCGCGTAGCGCAGTGCTTCGAGGCGCAGCAGCCAGGCACTCAGCTGCTGCGTGAAAAGGCCGTCACCAAGCTGCGCCGATGCGACGCGCGCCAGTTCGCGCGGTGTCGCGTGCTCACTGGCCTCGACGCCCAGTCGGGCCAGGCGCCGGCGCACGCGCGCCAGCGTGCGCAGCCAGGGGTCGTGCTGCTGGCGTTCCCACAGGGCCCAGGCGGCGCCCAGAAGGCTGACTACCACGATCACGCCGATCAGCACATAGGCCAGATCGGTCCAGCTCGGCGACTCGAAGCCCAGGCTCTTGAGCAGGTCCAGCTGGCGGCCCTGGGTGTAGTTCAGCACCCACTGGTTCCAGCTGTTGTTCACCGCTTCCCAGACGTCGCGGAGTTGCTGCGCAAGGGTGGGATTCAGCGTGCCCAGGGCCGCCCCAATGGCGCCCTGGGGCGCCACCAATCGCTCGAACGACCCGATGCGGGACGGTGCCACCGCGCTCGTGGGGTCCACACGCACCCAGCCCTGGCCCTGCAGCCAGACCTCGGCCCAGGCGTGGGCGTCGCGCTGGCGCACGGTCCAGTAGCCGTCGACGGCGTTGAGCTCGCCGCCCTGGTAGCCGGTGACGATGCGGGCCGGGATGTCGAGCGCGCGCATCAGGATCACGAAGCTGGACGCGATGTGCTCGCAGAAGCCTTCCTTGCGGTCGAACCAGAACTCGTCGGCGGTGTGCTGGCCATAGACCCCGGGATCGAGTGTGTAGGTGTAGCCGCCGGTGCGCAGGCGGTTGAGTGCCGCCTCGATCAGCGCCGGAGCGGACTGCGGCCCCGACCCGTGCTCGCGCCGCAGCTCCTGGGCGAAGGCCAGGGTGCGCGGGTTGAAGCCGGCGGGCAGCGCGATCTGGTCCTGCAGCGCCAGCGACGGCTCCAGCGGACCGTGGCGGAAGCGGGTGTGGCTCTCGGCGCGGTAGCGCACCAGCTCGGTGAGTGGCCGGCGCACGAACCATTGCAGGTCGGGCGTCATGAAGGCCCGCATACCTTGCAGCTCGGGCGCCTGGCTCGCGGCCTCGAGCACGAACACCCAGGGCCGGTGGTTCGGCTCCATGGTGACTTCGTAACGGATCGGCTCACCCGCAAAGGTCAGGTTGGCCTGCAGCTCCATGTGGGGCGGAAAGGTCGAGCGCAGCGGCTTCCATTCGACGCCGTCGAAATCGGTGAGCACCGGTCCGCGGAAATACAGCTCGCGCTGCGGCGGCACCGGACCGTCAAAGCGCACACGCAGCGCAATGCGGTCGTCCAGCACCAGCTCGGCGATCTGGCCGACCCGCATCTTTCCGGACAGACCCGAGCGGCCGTCCATGCCGTCGCCCGGCACGCCCCACAGCGGCGAGAGGCGGGGGAACAGCATGAAGGCCACCACCATGATCGGCGCGCCCAGCAGGGCCAGCCGCGTCGCAATGCCCGCGGTCTGCCGCAGCGGCGGATGCCCCACCGGCATGTGGGCATTCACGACGGCGGTCAGCAACCCCAGCAGCGCCACCAGGATGCCGGCGGCCGTCAGCAGCGACTGCGAATAGAAGAAGTGCGTCAGCAGCGTGAAGAAACCGAGGAAGAACACCACGAAGGCATCGCGGCGCGCCCGCAGCTCCAGCGTCTTGAGCGCCAGCAGCACGACGATCAGCGTGACCCCTGCGTCGCGGCCGAGCAGGGTCTTGTGGGTCCACCAGGTGGCGGCGAGTGTGACCAGCAGCAGGCCGATGCGCCAGCGCCATCCGGGCAGCGGCCGGCCCCGCAGGGTGAGCGAGGCGCGCCAGACCAGCACGCAAGCGGTGAGCGCCGAGCACCACCACGGGATGTGCGGCACCTGCATCATCACGACCCAGGCGATGACGGCCAGCAGGAACAGGGTGTCGCGCGTGTCCCTGGGCAAGGTGGCTGTCCAGCTTTCGCGGGAAGACGCGGAGCGGCGCAGGGGGAGTTTCATACCAGGGCCAGCGCCTCCAGGCAGCGGGCGCGGTGGGTCGGGCCCTGGTCGGGGGCCAGTTCGCGGCCGGGGATGCGCAGGCCATAGTCCAGCCCCAGGCGCTCGGCCATCAGCACCCAGGCGGTGAGGCGCGACAGGCGGGATTCGAGGTCGGGGGCGCCGCAGCGGGTGTGGTCCAGCCAGAGCTGCTGGCGCTGCGTGGACAGGGCATCGCGGCTGACCAGGTCGTCGCGACCGGCGGCAAAGGTCTGCGCCGCCTTCTTCCAGACGATGGATTTCTGCGGGTCGCCCCGCCGGTAGGCGCGCACGCCGTCGAACTCGCCGGTGGTCTGCACGCTCGCGCTGCCGGCGAAGCCCGGCTGCGGCTCACCGGGCGGCAGCGGCGGCGGGTGGGTCTCGGGTGCGGGGTAGACCAGCACCTGGGCCGCGGGGCGCCACACGGTCCAGACGCGGAAGGTGCCCATGGGAAACAGCGTGACCGCAGTCAGCGGCGCCAGCGCGTGCAGGCCGCGCCGGGCAAACACCGCTGCGACCTGCAGGCGCGTGCTGCCCTGGGCCGGCACATCGGTCCACGCCAGGTGTGTGTCGCCAGCGGATGCATCACCGATCACGCCAATGCCGATGCCGTGGCGCGCCTTGCCCTGTTCGTTGGCCAGCCGGATGTCCAGCGCCGCTGCGTGGCCGGCATGCACCGGCGCGGGCGGACTCAGGTGCAGGGTGAGGCCGCGCAGGTTGGCGTGGCTGCTGTGCATGCCGGTCAGCGCACTGCCGGCCAGCAGGAAGGTCAGCAGATAACCCAGGTTCAGCTGGTAGTTGATGCTGCCCACCAGCAGCAGGAGCAGGGTCAGCGCCAGCATCCAGCCGGCGCGGGTGGGCAGGATGTAGACGTTGCGCTGGGTCAGCAGCAGGGTGTCGCTGCGCGGCAGCCGCGCATGGAACCACTGTCGCAGCCGTCGGCGCAGGGCGTGCAGCGGGGCCAGCGGGCTCACGGGATGGGCGTGGCGTCGATCATGGCCCGCACCTGCTCCATCGCTCCGCGGCCGGCGTCACTGACTGGCACCAGCCGGTGCGCGGCGGTCTGCGGCAGGATGGCGGCGATGTCGTCCGGCGCCACGTAATTGCGCCCTTGCAGAAAGGCCTGCGCCTTGGCGGCCCGCACCACCGCCAGCGCGGCCCGGGGCGAGAGCCCCTGGGCGAACCAGCGGCCCGAGCGCGTGGCGGCCACCAGGTCCTGCAGGTACTCCAGCACCGGCTCGGCCGCGTGGACGGCCAGCACATCGGCCTGCAGCCGTGCGAGGTCGGCCGGCGAGAGCACGGCCGGCAGTTGTTCGATCAGCTCGCGCCGGTCGGCGCCGCGCAGCAGCTCGCGCTCGGCGGCGCGGTCCGGATAGCCCAGCGAGATGCGCATGTGGAAGCGGTCCAGCTGCGATTCGGGCAGGGCGTAGGTGCCGAGCTGGTCGAACGGGTTCTGGGTGGCGATCACGAAGAAGGGCACCGGCAGGGCCCGGGTCTGCCCCTCGACAGTGACCTGCTTTTCCTCCATGGCTTCGAGCAGCGCGCTCTGGGTCTTGGGGCTGGCGCGGTTGATTTCGTCGGCCAGCAGCACCTGCGCGAACACCGGACCGGGGTGGAACACGAAACCCTCGCGGCCGCGTTCGTAGATGGAGATGCCGACCAGGTCGCTGGGCATCAGGTCGGCGGTGAACTGCACGCGCGCAAACTGCAGTCCGAAAGACCGCGACAGCGCATGGGCGAGGGTGGTTTTGCCGACCCCGGGAACGTCCTCGATCAGCAGGTGTCCACCGGCCAGAAGACAGCCGACACAGTCTGAAACCTGGGCCGATTTGCCCACAATGACCGTGTTAAGCTGGTCCAGAAGCTGTCTGATTTTTGTGTCGGCTTGCATGCCGCGAACCTTACCGTAAAAAAGTGATGAGCCAGTCCACCGGTTATTTCACCCACAGGGACTGCTGGCGGCACGAGATGGGGCCGGGGCACCCGGAATGCCCCGCCCGCCTGGATGCGATCCAGGACCGTCTGCTGGCCTCCGGGCTGGACATTGCCCTGGACAAGCGCGAGGCCACCGCGGCCGCCCTGGCCGACCTCGAACTGGCCCATGGCCGCATGCACCTGGCGGCGCTGCGCGGCCTGTCGGACCAGCTGCGCGACGACATCGCCGCCGGCGGCCCGGACCATGCGCAGATCGACCCCGACACCTCGATCAATGTGCACAGCTGGGACGCGATCCTGATGGCCGCGGGCGCCGCCATCGACGCCACCGACGCGGTCATGGCCGGCGAGCTGGCCAACGCCTTCTGTGCGGTGCGTCCGCCGGGTCATCACGCCACGCGCAACCAGGCCATGGGCTTCTGCTTCGTCAACAACGTGGCGGTGGCGGCCAAGTACGCCCTGGAGCGCCACGGCCTGCAGCGCGTGGCCATCATCGACTTCGACGTGCACCACGGCAACGGCACCGAGGACATCGTCGCGGGCGACGAGCGCATCCTCATGTGCAGCTTCTACCAGCACCCCTTCTACCCACCCTGGAACCACTCGACCGCACCCAACCTGGTGAACCTTCCGGTGCCGGCGTACACCAAGGGCATGGATGTGAGGGAGCTGATCGACATGATGTGGCTGCCCCGGCTCGATGCCCACCGGCCGCAGATGATCTTCATCAGCGCCGGCTTCGACGCTCACCGCGAAGACGACATGGGCCAGATGGGGCTGGTGGAGAACGACTACGCCTGGATCACCGAACGCATCAAGGAAGTCGCGAAGCGCCACGCCCAGGGCCGCATCGTGAGCTGCCTCGAAGGAGGCTACGACCTCAGCGCTCTGGCGCGGAGTGTCGAGGCGCATCTGCGTGTGCTGGCGGGGCTTTGACTGGAACGAGAGACGCCCTGTGAGGCCGAACGGGTTTTGAACTGAGATGCTGAAGAAAGTACTGAAAAGGATGCCAGGTCTGAGAGGCCTGGCCCAGGAGCTGACGGATCTGCGCCTGCAGGTGCAGGCGGGTCAGGAGCGCGAGCAAAGGGCCCATGAAGAGCGCTTGCGGTTGCAAGGGGAGCTGCAGCAGGCCCGTGACATGATCGGTCGACTGCAGTTGTGCGGGGCCAGCTCTGATCTGGACGACATCCTGCTGCCGGAAGCTGGTTCGCGAGCGCCTGCCTTCTGCGGGCACAGCGTCGTCTGGCCTTGGTTGCAGGAGCACATCAACCGGCCAGGGCTGGAGGTGCTGGAAATCGGCTCTCGGCTGGTGGTGGCGCGCGCGCTCTGGAAGGAGTACCTGCCCGATGTGCAGTACACCGGGTTCGACTACCTGCCGGGCCCCAATGTGGACGTGGTGGGCGACGCTCACCGCCTCTCGCAGTACCTCCCCGGCCGACAGTTCGACTTCGTCTTCTCCTGTGCGGTCTTCGAGCATCTTGTGTGCCCATGGCTCGTGGTGGAGGAGATTTCGAAGGTGCTGCGCCCGGGGGGCAAGGCGTTCATCGAAACCCATTTTTCCTTCTCGGAACACGAAGCGCCGTGGCACTTCTTCCAGTTCAACAGCCGCGCCCTGGAGCAGCTGTTTCACCCGAGGCTGGGTTTCCGGGTGATCGACAGCGGTCTCTCAAGCCCCATCGTCGGCCGCTTCGCCAAGGGAAGCCAGGGCTACCTGCTGGATCAGCCGGTGAACAACCTGTACGGCCACTCGGAGATCGTGGTGGAGAAGGTCGGTCCCGCGGACCCGGCCTTCTCCTGGCGCGATGTGGCGCAGGATCTTGCCGCCACCAGCTCCTATCCGCCTCCCGTGGCATCTGTTTCTGATACGCAATGAACGACCTTGTCCTGATGCGCACCCGCGACGACCGCGGCGTGCACACACTCACACTGAACAACCCCAGGGCCTTCAACGTCCTGTCCGAGGCCATGATGGCCGCGTTCCAGCGGGCGCTGGACGACGTGGCCGCCGACCCCTCGGCGCGCGCTGTGGTGATCGCCGCCGAGGGCCGCGCCTTCTGCGCGGGACACGATCTCAAGGAGATGAAGGCACGTCCCGAGCTGGCCTACTACCAGTCCCTGTTTGCGACCTGCTCGAAGCTGATGCTGTCGATCCGCAAGCTGGAAGTTCCGGTGATCGCACGCGTCCATGGCCTGGCCACCGCCGCCGGCTGCCAGCTCGTCGCCCAGTGCGACCTGGCAGTGGCCGTGGAAGAGGCGAGTTTCGGCGTCAACGGCATCGACGTTGGCCTGTTCTGCGCGACGCCCAGCGTGGCGTTGTCGCGCAACATGCTGCCCAAGCAGGCCATGGAGATGCTGCTGACCGGTGACTTCATCTCGGCCGAAGAGGCGAAGGCCCGCGGGCTGGTCAACCGTGTGGTGGCGGCCGACGCCCTGGACGCCGAAGTGGCCGCGTTGGTCGACCGCATCCTGGGCAAACCGCGCGAGGCGCTCGCGATGGGCAAGGCGCTGTTCTACCGGCAGCTGGAAACCGGCATGGAATCGGCGTACCAACTGGCCGGCCAGACCATGGCCTGCAACATGGTGCACGAGGTGGCGCAGGAGGGTGTGCAGGCCTTCATCGAGAAGAGGGCGCCCCGATGGTGAGCAACAACAGCGCTGCACCACCGCCCATTCAGGACTTCGACGCCTGGCTTTCCGGATTCCAGCAGACCACCGTGTGGATCGAACTCGGCGTGCTGGCGCTGTGCGTCGGCATGGCCTGGGGGCTGGGGGCCCTGCTGCGGCGCGCGCTCAACATGCAGCAGGAAGGGTCGTCGATCCTGTTCGGCCGGCAGGTGATCGACGGCGTGCTGTTTCCCGTGCTTCTGCTGACCCTGGCCTATGTGGCGCGCAGTGCGTTGGCCCAGCAGGTGCCACTGGCGGTGTTCAAGGTCGCCATTCCGGTGCTGGTGTCCCTGGTGGTGATCCGGTTCGGTGTGAAAGTGCTGCAGGCGGCGTTCTCGTCGGCGCCCTGGGTGCGGGTGATGGAGCGCACCATCTCCTGGTTGGCCTGGGGCTTCATGGTGCTGTGGGTCAGCGGCCTGCTGCCCATCGTGCTGGAAGAGATGGAGCAGATCACCTGGAAGATGGGCGCCAGCACGGTGAGTCTGCGCACCCTGATCGAAGGGGCGCTGACTGCGGGCGCCATGCTCATCGTGACACTCTGGATTTCTGCGGCGCTCGAAGCGCGCCTGCTCAAGTCGGCGATCGGCGGCGACCTGTCGCTGCGCAAGGCGCTGAGCAATGCGACCCGCGCCATCCTGATGTTCCTGGGCCTGATCGTCGCGTTGTCCGCGGTGGGCATCGACCTGACGGCGCTGTCCGTGCTCGGCGGCGCGGTGGGTGTGGGCATCGGCTTCGGCCTGCAGAAGCTGGCGGCCAACTACGTCAGCGGCTTCGTGATCCTGGCCGAGCGCAGCATGCGCATCGGCGACAACGTGCGCGTCGACAACTTCGAAGGGCGCATCACCGACATCACCACCCGCTACACCCTGATCCGCTCGGCGGCGGGGCGCGAGTCCATCGTGCCCAACGAGATGCTCATCACCAACCGGGTGGAGAACCTGTCGCTGGCCGACCCGAAGGTGTGGCAGTCCACCGTGGTGTCGGTGGGCTACGACAGCGATGTGGACGCGGTGCGGCGCCTGCTGGTGGAGGCCGCGCTGGCGCAGCCGCGCGTGCTGCGCGAGCCGGCGCCGAGTGCTGCGCTGTCGGCCTTTGGGGCGGACGGGCTGGAGTTCACGCTGGGGTACTGGATCGCCGATCCGGAGAATGGTCAGCTGAACCTGCGCTCCGACATCAACCTGGCGGTGCTGGCCGCGCTGCGCATGCACGGCATCGAGATTCCGTATCCGCAGCGCGTGGTGCACATGCGCCCCACCAGCTGAGCGGTGCAGGCCCTCAGCGGGCCATGAAACCGGGCAACCAGAGCGAGATGATGGGGAAAGCGATCAGGATGCCCAGGCGCACGATGTCGGCCATCACAAAGGGCCAGACACCGCGGTAGAGCGTGGTGAGCTTGACTGCGGGCAGCAGCGAGTTGAGCACGAAGAGGTTCAGACCCACCGGGGGCGAGATCATGCCGATTTCCACGATGGTGACGATCAGGATGCCGAACCACACGGGATCGAAGCCCAGGCCGGTGATGACCGGGAAGAACACGGGAATGGTCAGCAACACGATGGCCAGTTCCTCCATCACCATGCCCAGAGCGAGGTAGATACCCATCATCACGATGACCACCATGATGGGGTTGGGGCTGAACTGCAGCACGAAGTCGCGCAGGTCACCCGGCATGCTGGTGAAGTTGATGAAGCTGGTGAACACCATGGCTCCGATGAGGATGGTGAACAGCATGGCCGTGGTGCGCGCGCTCTCCTGCAGGATGTCCATGACCACGCGCGGCGTGAGCGTGCGGCGGGCCAGTGCAAACAGGAAGGCGCCCGCCGCGCCCACCCCAGCACCCTCGGTGGCGGTGAACACGCCACCGTAGATGCCACCAATGACCAGTGCGAACAGCAGGGCGACGCTCCAGATGCCGCGGATGGCGGCCAGACGCTGCGGCCATGTGAAGCGTTCGGCCGGCGGGCCCGCTGCGGGGTCGCGCCAGGTGACGAACACCACCGCCATGCACAGGCAGACGATGGCCACGATGCCGGGCAGGATGCCGGCAATGAACAGCTTGCCGATGTCGGTCTCGGTGATGATCCCGTAGATGACCAGGATGGTGGACGGCGGGATGAGGATGCCCAGCGTACCGCCCGAGGCGATCGATCCGGTGGCCAGCGTGTCCTTGTAGCCGTGGGCCTTCATCTCGGGATAGGCCACGCGCGACATGGTGGCGGCGGTGGCGATGGAGGAGCCGCAGATGGAGCCGAAGCCGCCCGAGGCGATGATGCTGGCCATGGCCAGCCCGCCGCGGCGGTGCCCCACGAAGGCGTTGGCGGCGGTGAACAGTTCCTTGGCCATGCCCGCGCGCGCCACCAGATTCCCCATCAGCACGAACAGCGGAATCACCGATAGCACGTAGTGAAAGCCGGTCTCGAAGATCACCTGGCTGGTGCTGGCAAAGGCCGGCTGCCAGCCGCGCATCAGGCCCAGTCCCCCCAGGCCGGCAATGGTCATGGCCACAGCCAGGGGCACACGCAGGAAGGCCAGCGCGAACACCACCAGGAAACCCAGCAGTGCGGCGGTCATGGCGTGGTCTCCCCGTGGGCCACCGGAATGGGTGGCGAGAACACGAAGAGGGCATGCACCAGCGCGGTCAGCAGCAGCAGCGCCGCCATCAGCCAGGCGACAGGGGATATGGCCAGCTGCAGGTGAACCGTGGTGTCGCCGTATTCGGCAAAGCGCTGGGCGCGCGTGGTCATGAGCCAGGCCAGCAGGCCGAAGGTGCCGGCACAGACCAGGTGCACCAGCCGCGCCTGAATGCCCTTGAGCCAGGCCGGGACGACGGCGTCCAGCGAGTCGAACACCACATGTTCGCTGCGCCATGAAACCAGCGGCAGCGCGCCGAAGATGACGATGACCATGAGGATCTCCGTCAGCTCCAGCCCGCCGGGCACGGAATGGTTGAAGAACTTGCGGCCCGTCACGTCGATGAGGGTGAGCCACATGATGGCGAACAGCGCCATGGATGCGATCAGGCCGCTGGACCAGCGCAGAAACTTCTCGGGGGTCTGGAGCATGATGGGTGTCAGACAAGACAAACCGGCGGGGCAGCCAATGCGGCCACCCCGCCGGTTATCAGACGGTGCCTGGCTGGCACCAGGCTTACTTGACCTTCGCGATTTCGGCGCGGAACTCGGCCAGCACCGCCTTGGCGTTCTTCAGGCCCTTGGCTTCGGCCGCCGCAGCCCACTTGTCTTCCAGCGGGGCCTGCTTGGCCTTGATCTCGTTCACGAACGCATCGGAGGCCTTGATGCGCTGAACACCCTGTGCTTTCTGCGCGCCGTTGACCGAGGCGTCGTCCACCTTGTCCCAACCGGCGCCGAACAGGCGGGCCGCGTATTCGCCCGAAAGCTTGTCGACCACTGCCTTGTCCTGCGCGGAGAGGGCGTCGTACTTGGCCGGGTTCATCATGAACACGAAGCTCGTGTTGTACAGGCCGCCCGGCAGGGTGGTGGCGTGCTTGATCATGCTCAGCTTGAAAGACGCGATCGACTCGTCGGGGAACAGTGTGCCGTCCATGACGCCTGTGGACAGGAGTTCAAACGCTTCGGTGGCAGGCTTGAGGGTGGTGTTCCAGCCCATCAGCTTGGTCAGCTCGTTGATGTTGCCGCCACCGATGCGCCACTTGAGCGTGGCACCGTCGGCAAGGCTGTTGACCGGTTTCTTGCTGTTGAAGATGGTGCCGGGCCCGTGGGTGAACACTCCCAGCACCTTCACGCCCTTGTGCTCGCCCAGCGGGGCGAAGTACTTGCTGTAGATGCGCTGGTAAGCGACCGAGGTGGCCATGGAGTTGTCGCCCAGGAAGGGGAACTCGGCCATCTGGGTGTTGACGAAGCGGCCCGGGGTGTATCCGTCCACGGTGAAGGAGATGTCGGCCAGGCCGTCGCGCACGGCATCAAAAGTGCCGGGAGGGGCCGACACGGACTTCGGCAGGATGTTGCACTTCATGCGTCCAGCGCTTTCCTTCTCCAGGGCATCGCACCATTCCTTTTGCGCCACGCTCAGCGTGTGCGTGGGTGGTACCCAGGTCGAGGCGGTGAACACGGTCTGGGCCTGGGCGCCGGCGCCCGCGAACAAGGTAGCGGTGAGCGCCGCGGTGGCGGCAAGGCGGAACTTCATGTGTTGTCTCCTGGGAGTGGGTTGGATCGTTACGAAAGATAAACAAAATACCCTGATTCACTATAGGCGAATCCCCTTGCCGGCCCCCTAGTGAATTACCCGAATTGGCCGACCGACTGGTCGGTTAATAGGGATTTCCCTTGCTTTGTCGTTGTGGCGGCAGACGCGCCTGGGGGCATTCGCGATCATCACGATTCTTCTTCTATAATTCAAAAAAAAGCACGATCGTTCTATTTTGTGGCCGTGCAGCAAAAGTCTGGCCAGAAATGTCGCGTTGCTCGTCAGACGCCTACAATCCGAATTGACGTGCACGTCAATTCGAGCACCCGTTTCAACCCGCCTTTTCCATTCATCAGGAGCAACCGAACATGAAGGTCATCGTCCCCGTCAAACGCGTGGTGGACTACAACGTCAAGGTGCGCGTCAAGAGCGACGGCACCGGCGTCGACATCGCCAACGTCAAGATGAGCATGAACCCGTTTGACGAGATCGCCGTGGAAGAAGCCGTGCGTCTGAAGGAGAAGGGCGCGGCCACCGAAGTGATCGCCGTCTCCTGCGGCGTGGCCCAGTGCCAGGAAACGCTGCGCACGGCCATGGCCATCGGCGCCGACCGCGCCATCCTGGTCGAAACCGACGTGGAACTGCAGCCGCTGGCCGTGGCCAAGCTGCTCAAGGCCTTGGTGGACAAGGAACAGCCCGGCCTGGTGATCCTGGGCAAGCAGGCGATCGACGACGACGCCAACCAGACCGGCCAGATGCTGGCTGCGCTGGCGGACCTGCCGCAAGCCACCTTCGCTTCCAAAGTGGAGGTGGCCGGTGACAAGGCCAAGGTCACCCGCGAAATCGACGGTGGCCTGGAAACCCTGGAAGTGAGCCTGCCGGCCGTGGTCACCACCGACCTGCGCCTGAACGAGCCGCGCTACGTGACGCTGCCCAACATCATGAAGGCCAAGAAGAAGCCGCTGGAGACCGTCAAGCCCGCGGACCTGGGCGTGGACGTGAGCCCGCGCCTGAAGACGCTCAAGGTCGCCGAGCCGGCCAAGCGAGGTGCCGGTGTGAAGGTGCCTGATGTCGCGACCCTGGTCGACAAGCTGAAAAACGAAGCCAAGGTCATCTGAAGACCGCTGAACCCAACGATCCAGAGGAATACCGAACATGACCGCACTCGTCATTGCCGAACACGACAACGCTTCCATCAAGGGCGCCACCCTCAACACCGTCACCGCCGCCGCTGCCTGCGGTGGTGATGTACACGTCCTCGTCGCGGGCCACAACGCCGGCGCTGCCGCCGCTGCTGCCGCTCAGATCGCCGGCGTCAGCAAGGTGATCCACGCCGACGGCGAAGGCTTCGCCCACGGCCTGGCCGAGAACATCGCCGCCCAGGTGCTGGCCATTGCCAGCAACTACAGCCACATCTTGTTCCCCGCCACCGCTGGCGGCAAGAACGTGGCCCCGCGCGTGGCCGCCAAGCTGGACGTGGCCCAGATCAGCGACATCACCAAGGTGGTGAGTGGCGACACCTTCGAGCGCCCGATCTACGCCGGCAACGCCATCGCCACCGTGCAGAGCGCGGATGCGACCAAGGTCATCACCGTGCGCACCACCGGCTTCGACGCCGCGGGTCAGGGTGGCTCAGCGGCGGTGGAAACCGTCGCCGCTGCCTCGGGCAACGGCAAGAGCACCTACCTGGGCAGCGAGATCGCCAAGAACGACCGCCCGGAACTGACGGCCGCCAAGATCATCGTCTCCGGTGGCCGGGCGCTGGGCAGCAGCGAGAAGTTCAACGAAGTGATGACGCCGCTGGCCGACAAGCTGGGCGCGGCCATCGGTGCCAGCCGCGCGGCGGTGGACGCGGGCTACGCCCCGAACGACCTGCAGGTGGGCCAGACCGGCAAGATCGTCGCGCCGCAGCTGTACATCGCGGCCGGCATCTCGGGTGCGATCCAGCATCTGGCCGGCATGAAGGATTCGAAGGTGATCGTGGCGATCAACAAGGACCCCGAGGCCCCGATCTTCAGCGTGGCCGACTACGGTCTGGAAGCCGACCTGTTCACGGCTGTGCCGGAACTGGTGTCGAAGCTGTAAGCCGACGGCACCCACAAGGGCATCGCGTGCGATGCCCTTTTTTTGCACCCGCATTCGATCCACGGAGACTTTCATGAGCTACACCGCCCCCCTCAAGGACATGCTGTTCAACATCGAGCACCTGGCGCGCATCGACCAGGTTGCCGCCTTGCCCGGCTTCGAAGACGCTGGTCTGGAGACCGCACAGGCCGTGCTGGAGGAGTGCGCCAAACTCAACGAAGGCGTGATCGCACCGCTGAACTTCGAGGGTGACAAGAACCCGTCCTTCTTCAAGGACGGCCAGGTCACCACCACGCCCGGTTTCAAGGAGGCCTTCAGGCAGTACGCCGAAGGCGGCTGGCAGGGCCTGCAGCACCCGGTGGACTTCGGCGGTCAGGGCCTGCCCAAGACCATCGGCGCGGCCTGTGGCGAAATCCTCAACAGCGCCAACATGAGTTTCGCGCTGTGCCCGCTGCTGACCGACGGCGCCATCGAGGCGCTGCTGACCGCCGGCTCCGACCAGCTCAAGGCCACCTACCTGGAGAAACTGGTCAGCGGCCAGTGGACCGGCACCATGAACCTGACCGAGCCGCAGGCCGGTTCCGACCTGGCCGCCGTGCGCAGCCGCGCCGAGCCGCAGCCCGACGGCACCTACAAGGTCTTCGGCACCAAGATCTTCATCACCTACGGTGAGCACGACATGGCCGAGAACATCGTCCACCTCGTGCTGGCCCGTGTGACCGGCGCGCCCGAGGGTGTGAAGGGGATCAGCCTGTTCGTCGTGCCCAAGTTCATGGTCAACGCCGATGGAACGCTGGGCGCACGCAACGATGTGCACTGCGTGTCCATCGAGCACAAGATGGGCATCAAGGCCTCGCCCACCGCCGTGCTCCAGTACGGTGACCACGGCGGCGCCATCGGCTACCTGGTCGGCGAAGAGAACCGCGGCCTCGAATACATGTTCATCATGATGAACGCCGCCCGCTATGCGGTGGGCGTGCAGGGCATCAGCGTCTCCGAGCGCGCCTACCAGAAGGCCGTGCAGTACGCCAAGGACCGCGTGCAGAGCCGCCCGGTGGACGGCAGCTTCACCACCGCCGCGCCCATCATCCACCACGCCGACGTCAAGCGCATGCTCATGACCATGCGCGCCGCCACCGAGGGCTGCCGCGCCATGGCCAGCGTGGCCGCCGCCGCCTACGACGCGGCCCACCACCACCCGGACGCCGAGGTGCGCAAGCAGAACGCGACCTTCTACGAATTCCTGGTGCCGCTGGTCAAGGGCTACAGCACCGAGATGAGCCTGGAGGTCACCAGCCTCGGCGTGCAGGTGCATGGCGGCATGGGCTTCATCGAAGAGACCGGCGCGGCCCAGTACTACCGCGACGCCAAGATCCTGACCATCTACGAAGGCACGACGGCCATTCAGGCCAACGACCTGGTGGGCCGCAAGACCGCGCGCGACGGCGGCACCTCGGCCAAAGCCATCGCGGCCCAGATCGAGAAGACCGAGGCCGAACTGAAGGCCCGTGGCAGTGCCAACGCGCTGGCGGTGGCCAAGCGCCTGGGTGCCGCGCGCCAGGCGTTCGTGGATGTGGTCGAGTTCATCGCCGCCAACACCAAGAGCAATCCTAACGCGGCCTTCGCGGGCAGCGTGCCCTACCTGCTGCTGGCCGGCAACCTGATGGCGGGCTGGCAGCTGGCGCGCGCGCTGCTGGTGGCCGAAGACCTGTCCGCCAAGGGACAGGACGTGCCTTTCATGCAGGCCAAGATCACCACCGCCCGCTTCTACGCCGACCACATCCTCAGCCGCGCCCCGGGCGTGCGCGATGCGATCGTGGAAGGTGCCGAGGCCGTGACCGCACTGCCGGCCGAGGCCTTCTGACAACCGACACCGACAAGACTGGAGACCCCATGACCCAACGCCAACGCTACCTGCCCCCGGTGCTGCAGAACCTGCCGTTCCCGGTGATCGGCTCGCCGCTGTTCATCATCAGCAACCCCAAGCTGGTCATTGCCCAGTGCAAGGCGGGGGTGGTGGGCTCCATGCCTGCGCTCAATGCGCGCCCGGCCTCGCAGCTGGACGAGTGGCTGGCCGAGATCACCGAGGCGCTGGCCGCCCACGACAAGGCGAACCCCGACAACAAGGCCGCGCCGTTCGCGATCAACCAGATCGTGCACAAGAGCAACGACCGGCTGGAGCACGACTTGGAGCTCTGCGCCAAGTACAAGGTGCCGGTGATCATCACCAGCCTGGGTGCCCGCGAAGACGTGAACCAGGCCGTGCACAGCTGGGGCGGCGTGGTGCTGCACGACGTCATCAACAACGTGTTCGCGCACAAGGCGATCGAGAAGGGCGCGGACGGCCTTATCCCGGTGGCTGCCGGTGCCGGCGGCCACGCCAGCGTCAAGAGCCCCTTCGCCATGGTGCAGGAGATCCGCGAGTGGTTCGACGGCCCGGTGGCGCTGTCGGGCTCCATTGCCTCGGGTGGCGCCATCCTGGCGGCGCAGGCCATGGGCGCCGACTTCGCCTACATCGGCTCGGCCTTCATCGCCACCGACGAAGCCCGTGCGGTCGAGGGCTACAAGCAGATGATCACCGAGAGCAACTCGGACGACATCGTCTACAGCAACTTCTACACCGGTGTGCACGGCAACTACCTCAAGGGCAGCATCCGCAACGCCGGCATGGACCCGGACCACCTGCCGGAGAGCGACCCGAGCAAGATGAACTTCAGCACCGGCGAAGGCGCCAACGCCGCCAAGGCCTGGAAGGACATCTGGGGTTGCGGCCAGGGCATCGGCGCCATCCGCGAGGTGGTGCCGGCGGCCGATCTGGTGGCGCGCTTCCGGCGCGAATACGCCGAGGCCAAGGCGCGCATCTGCGCGGGCTGAGCGCGCCCGCCCCGCTCAGTTCTTGAACAGTTCCCGGATCGCGTCGAGGATCGTCGGCGGTCCGGCGTACTGCGCACCCGCCGCATCCTCGATGGTGGCGACGGCGCCGCCGTTGGCCCATTCGGCGTAAATCCAGTCGTCGTTCATGCGGGTCAGCCCCGCCGGTGCATCGCCCGGTGCGGCGACCGGCACACCCTTGAGTGCGGCGGCCATGTAGTCGGTCCAGATGGGCAGCGCCAGCCGGCCGCCCGACTCGTGGTCGCCCAGGCTGCGGGGTTTGTCGTAGCCCATCCAGACCACCGCCGCCAGCCCGGGCTGGTAGCCGGCGAACCAGGCGTCGAGCACGTCGTTGGTGGTGCCGGTCTTGCCGTAGATGTCGCTGCGCTTGAGCCGGGCCTGGGCGCGGGCGGCGGTGCCGACGCTGGTCACGTCGTTGAGCATGCTGCCCATCACATAGGCGTTGCGCGCGGGGATCGCGCGGTTCTCCTCGGTCAGCACGGGCGCGGTGGGCGCCTCGAACAGCACCTTGCCCTGGGCATCGGTGATCTTCTCGATCACCACCGGCTCGACCGACCAGCCGCCGTTGGCCAGCGTGGCGTAGGCGCGGGCCATCTGCAGCGGCGTCACCTGCCCGGTGCCCAGCGCCAGCGTGAGGTTGTCGGGCTGCTTGGCGACGTCGAGGCCGAAACGCCCCAGCCAGTCGCGCGCGCGCTGCGTGCCGGTGTGCTGCAGCACGCGCACGCTCACCAGGTTGCTGGATTTGGTGAGCGCGTGCCGCACGGTCAGGGGCTCGCCGGTGGCGTTGCCGCTGTTGCCGGGCGACCAGCCGTTGGGTGCGGTGAAGGGGCCGTCGTCGACCAGGGTCGAGGGCATCACACGCTCTTCCAGCGCAGCCGAATACAGCAGCGGCTTGATGGTGGAGCCTGGCTGGCGCCAGCCCTGGGTCACGTGGTTGAAGGGCTGCCGCGCGAAGTCGAAGCCACCGACCAGCGCCCGCACGCGACCGGTGTGCGTGTCCAGCGCGACCAGCGCGGCCTCGGCCTCGGGCCATTGCGTGATCGACCAGTCCTTGCCGTTCTTGACCACGCGCAGCACCGAGCCTCGCTGGATGCGCAGCGCGTCCTTGGCCTTGGCAGACAGGCCCGGCTGGGCCCAGCGCAGGCCTTCGCCCTTGATGCGCACCTGTTCGCCGCTCGCCAGCTGCACCCGCACTTCCTTGGGCGTCACACCCAGCACGATGGCGGCGCGCAGCGTGTCGTCGTCACGGTGGTCCTTCAGCGCCTCGGCGGCGGCGCGTTCCAGTTCGGAGTCGTTGGCAGCGGGCAAGTCTTCCTTGCCCTCGGGGCCGCGCCAGGGATTGCGGCGGTCCTGCGCCAGCACGCCGCGCTGCACCGCGGCGTAGGCGGCGCGCTGGTCGGCCGCGCGCAGGGAGGTGGTGACGCGGATGCCGCGCGAGTAGGCGGCCTCGCCGAAACGCTCGAACACCACCCGCCGCGCCATCTCGGCCACGTGGGCGGCATCCACATCGCGCTGGCCGGGCGAGCGCAGGGTGATTTTTTCGTCGCGGGCGGCGGCCAGCTGGGCATCGTCGATCACGCCGACCGTGTGCATGCGCTGCAGCACCACGCGCTGGCGCGCTGTGGCACGGGCCATGTTGGCCACCGGGTTGGCGTAGTACGGGTTCTGCGGCAGGCCGGCGAGCATCGCGGTTTCGGCGATCGTCAGCTGGTCCATGGACTTGCCGAAGTAGGTCATCGCGGCGGCAGCGAAGCCGTAGGCCCGCTGGCCCAGGAAGATCTCGTTGAGGTAGATCTCCAGAATCCGGTCCTTGGACAGCGCCTCCTCCACCTTGAAGGCCAGCAGGATTTCCTTGGCCTTGCGCTCGACCGTCAGTTCGCGCGTGAGCAGCATGGTGCGCACAAGCTGCTGGGTGATGGTGCTGGCCCCCTGCTTGCGGCCACCGGTGATCAGGGCCAGGGCCGCGCGCGCCATGCCCTTGGGGTCGACGCCGGAGTGCTCGCGGAAGCGTGCGTCCTCGACCGCCAGCACCGCGTCCTGCAGCAGCTTGGGAGTCTTGGACAGCGGCACGTACTCGCGTCGTTCGGCGCCGAACTGGGCCAGCTCCACGCCGTCGGCGGTGAACACCTGCAGCGGCAGCTTGGGCTGGTAGTGAACGATCCGGTCGATGGGCGGCAGGTCGAACGTGGAGGCGTGGGCCGCTGGTGCGGTCAGCAGCAGCGGGGCAGGGGCAGTGAGGGCCAGGCCCAGAAGGAGGCGGCGCGAGAGACGCAAAGACATGGGCGCGAATTATCCGGTCGGCGTGTGCGGCGCAGGTGAATGGCACGTAACTGAATGTGCCTTCGACCCACGGTTCATCCCGGGGCCGGACCCGATGGCCCACAATTGTTGCGATACAGCAGATGGAGCCCCCCTTGCCCGAAGAAACCGGCCTCGTGGCCACCCTGCCGCGGCGCGGATGGCGCCCGTCCCGGCGCCTGGTATGGATCGGTGCGGCGCTTCTGCTGGCGGGCGCGGCGGTGGGCGGGCTTGCGGTGTACGAGGCCCATACGTCCCGCCTGCAGGCCCGGCTCCTCACCCGTTACGCCGCCGGTCTGGAACACCAGACCGCCCCGGGCGCGAGCGACCGGATTCGTTTCCCGACCCACGGCCCGTTCGACCAGCGGCTGGGCTACACCGCCATCCCGGATGTGGTGTCCCGGCTGGCGCCGCGCGGTTTCGTGGTCACCGAACAGGCGCGTCAGAGCCCGGAGCTGCAGGCCTATCTGGACCGCGGTCTGTACGCCCCATTTACCGAAAAGATCAGGACCGGCCTGACCGTGCTGGACTGCCACCGCGAGCCGGTCTACAGCTTCCGCTACCCGTACCGGACATTCGAGCGCTTCGAGCAGGTGCCGCCGCTGGTGACCCAGGCCCTGATGTTCATCGAGAACCGCGACCTGCTCGACCCCGACCGGCCGCAGATGAACCCGGCGGTCGACTGGGTGCGCTTCACCCGCGCGGTGCTGGGCCAGCTGGCCAGCCGCATCGACGCCGACATGGACAGCCCCGGCGGCAGCACCCTGGCCACCCAGATCGAAAAGTACCGCCACTCGCCCGATGGCTTCACGCAGGATGCCCGCGAAAAGCTGCGCCAGATGGCGTCGGCCTCGGTGCGCGCCTACCGGCAGGGTGCCGACACGCTGCCGGTGCGGCGCCAGATCCTGCTGGACTACCTGAACTCCGTGCCGCTGTCGGCGGCGCCTCGCCATGGCGAGGTGCACGGGCTGGGCGACGGCCTGTGGGTGTGGTTCGGGACCGACTTCGAGCGCGCGCGGACGCTGCTGACGCCCGCCCAGGGGCTCGCGGCCGACCCGGCCGAGCGGGCCCAGGTGCTGCGGCAGGTGGTGGCACTCATGGTGGCGCACCGGCGGCCGTCCTGGTACCTGGCAGAGGGCCGCGAGGAGCTCGACCGGACCACCGACGCCTACCTGCGGCTGCTGGCCGCCGAAGGCCTCATCGACACCGGCTGGCGCGACGCCGCCCTGCGGCAGCGGCTGGTGTTCCGCGACATGACCCGCCAGCCGCCGAAGCTGCCCGCCAGCCCGGGCAAGGGCACGACCGCCGCGCGCAGCCGCCTGGCCGGCTGGCTGGGCACCTCGCTCTACAACCTCGACCGGCTCGACGTCCGCCTCGACACCACGATCAACGCCCCCCTGCAGGACGCGGTGAGCGGCTACCTCGGGCGCCTGGGCGACCCCGAGTTCGCGCGCAGCCAGGGCCTGATCGGCGAGCGCCTGCTGCAGCCCGGCACGCTGGGCGCGGTGCGCTACAGCTTCACCCTGCTCGAACGCACACCCGAGGGCAACCAGGTGCGCGTGCAGACCGACACCACCAACCAGCCGCTGGACATCAACGAAGGCAGCAAGCTCGAACTGGGCTCCACCGCCAAGCTGCGGGTGCTGGCGATCTACCTGGAACTTGTTGCCGAACTGCACGCCCGCCTGGCGCCGCAGGAGCCCAGGACCCTGGGCAGCATCGCCTTCGACCGGCAGGACACGCTCACCCGCTGGGCCGTGCAGCACCTCACCACCAGCCCCGACCGCAGTCTGGACGCCATGCTGGAGGCGGCGCTGGAGCGCCGGTTCTCGGCCGATCCGGGCGAGCGCTTCTTCACCGGTGGCGGCCTGCACAGCTTCAGCAACTTCAGCGCCGACGACAACACCCGCTCGCCGACGGTGCGCGAGGCCATGCAGGCCTCGATCAACCTGCCGTTCGTGCGGGTGATGCGCGAGGTGGTGCGCCACACCATGTACCAGGTGCCGGGCAGCACCGCACGCCTGCTCGAAGACGACCAGGACCCGCGGCGCAGCGCCTACCTGGCGCGCTTTGCCGACCGCGAGGGCCAGACTTTCCTGCGCCGCTTCTGGCGCAAGACCGACCAGCGCAACCCGGCCGAGCTGCGCGCCCTGCTGCTGGACGGCCTGCGCCCCACGCCCGAGCGGCTGGCCGCGGTGTTCCGCTATCTGGAGCCAGAGGCACCGGCGGATGCGCTCGGGACCTTCCTGCGCGAGCGCCTGGGCGAGAAGGCACCCGACGCGGCGCGGGTGGCGCGCCTGCACGAGCGTTTCGCGCCCGGCGCGCTGGACCTGCCCGACCGCGGCTACGTGGCCGGCGTGCACCCGCTCGAACTCTGGCTGGTGGCCTACCGGCTGCAGCACCCCGGCGCCAGCCTGGCGCAGGCGCTGGAGGCGAGTGCCGACGAGCGGCAGGCGGTCTACGGCTGGCTGTTCCGCACCCGGGTCAAGAGTGCGCAGGACACCCGCATCTACACGCTGCTGGAAGTGGAAGCCTTCCTCGACATCCACAGCCGCTGGGCGCGGCTGGGCTACCCCTTCGGCCACCTGGTGCCCTCGCTGGCGACCGCGCTGGGCAGCTCGGGCGACCGGCCGGCGGCCCTGGCCGAGCTGATGGGCATCATCGTCAACGACGGGGTGCGCCTGCCCACCCGCCACATCTCCGGCCTGCACCTGGCCGCTGACACGCCCTGGGAGACGTCGCTGGGCCGCACGGCGACGCAGGGCGAGCGCGTGATGGCGCCGGAGGTGGCGCGGGCGCTGCGCAAGGCCCTGTCCGAGGTGGTGGAGCGGGGCACCGCGCGGCGCCTGTCCGGCAGCTTCAGGACCGAGGGTGGCGAGGACCTGTCGCCGGGCGGCAAGACCGGCACTGGCGACAACCGTGTGGTGGTGCGCGGGCGCGCCACGCTGGCGCTCAACCGCACCGCCACCTTCGTCTTCCACCTCGGACCGCGCTACTTCGGCAGCCTCACCGCCTATGTGGTGGGGCCGGATGCCGCGAAGTACCGCTTCACCTCGGGGCTGCCGGTGCAGATCCTGACGTCGATGGGGCCGGGCCTCATGCCCTATCTGGATGGCACCCAGGGCCGGGCCTGCCCGGTCACGCCGCGCCCTTGAAGCGCGTGAGGCTCTGGCGCCGGAACTCGGTGGGCGTCATGCCCTTGATTTCCAGAAAGCGCCGGTTGAAGTTGGCCACGTTGTTGAAGCCGACCTCGTAGCAGATGTGGGTGACCTGCTGGTCGGTGTCCATCAGCAGCTGGCAGGCGCGGCTGATGCGCACGCGGTTGACGAAGTCGGTGAAGGTGTTGCCGGTGGCCTTGCGGAAGAAGCGGCTGAAGCGGCTCTCGCTCATGCCCAGCTCGGCCGCCAGTGCGCCGGCCGAGTGGTCGTCGGCCAGGTGGTCGGTGATGCGGCTGACCACGGCGTGGATCTGGTCGATGGAGGCATCGTCGTCGTCGCTCTGCAGCTGCACGCTGGAGAGCAGCCGGTAGTCGGTGCAGGCCGTGAGGTCGGCCAGGTAGTCGCAGAAGGCGGTGAGCCGCCGCAGGCCGCGCGCGTTCTTGACGCGGTGCCAGTGCCGCTCGGCCGCCTCGGACAGGCCGAAGAACTCGATGCCGTGTTTGGCGCGCTCCAGCAGGGGCAGCACCTCGCGCAGCTCGGGGATGGTTTCTGCGGCGCGGGTCAGGGGCTCGTGGGTGAACTGGATCACCAGGTCGCGCTGGGCCACGCCGCCTTCGGGCATGTCCATGGTGACCCAGTTGTGCGGCAGGCGCGGGCCGGTGAGCACCAGCTGGCCGGCCTGGAAGGGGCCGATCCAGTCGCCCACGAACACCTTGCCGCTGGTGCTTGTGATCAGGTGCAGCTCGTACTCGTCGTGGTAGTGCCAGCGCGCCAGCGGCGTCGGGAAGCCGTGGGAGAGACAGCGCACGAAGCCGACATCCGACGACAGCTCGTAGCCCAGGTCGGGCGAGCGCACGAACTCGTGTTCCAGCTCGGGCTTGAGCTGGCGCGGGGCGGTGGGCACTTTCACGGTCATGGCGGGCTCCGGCGGCGGTGGCACCTAAGTTACACCGGTTCAGGCCCTGGCGCGTTCCGCCACGAAGGCCTGCACGCGGGCAAAGGCCTTGCGCAGGGTCTCGACCAGTTGCGGGTGGCCGGCCATTTCGCCCCAGAGCGTGGTGTCGGCGGCGTAGGCGGCCACCGGGTCGGCCGCGTCGCAGATGGCGTGCGCCACGGCCGGGTCCATGGCCTGGTCCTGGTAGGTGTAGGGGATCTGCCCGGCGTGCCAGCGCTGCAGGTAGGCCAGGAACAGTGCGGGCAGCAGGGCCACGCTGTCGAAGCTGCCGCCGCGGGCCAGCTGGTCGCGGATGGTGGGCGCGATCATGCCGGGGATCTTGGAAAAGGCGTCCATGGCCACGCGCTGGTTGGTGTCGGCGATGGCGGGGTTGCCGAAGCGGTCGAGCACCACGTCGCGGTACTGCTCCAGGTTGATTGGGCAGGGCAGCAGAACCGGGATGGCGTCGTCGGTCACGTAGTCGTAGGCCATCTTCCGGATGGCGGCGTCGTGCGTGCCTTCGTGGATGTAGAGGTAGCCCGCCAGCGTGCCGGCCCAGGCGATGCAGCTGTGCGTGGCATTCAGCAGGCGGATCTTGGCCTCCTCGTGGGCCTGCACCGAGTTCACCATCTCGACCCCGACCTTTTCCCACTCGGGGCGACCGGCGATGAAGTTGTCCTCGATCACCCACTGGATGAAGCTCTCGCCCATGAGGGCGGCCTTGTCGTCCCAGCCGGTGGCGGCCTTGACGCGTTCGGCCACGTCGGGCGTGGGGCGGGGCGTGATGCGGTCGACCATGGCGTTGGGGCTGCGGGTGTGTTCCTGCACCCAGGCCTTGAGGGCCGTGTCCCCCAGCGCGTCGATGAACTGCAGCAGGCCGCCGCGCGAGCGTTCGCCGTTGTGGCGCAGGTTGTCGCAGTTCATCAGCGTGACGGCGCCACCGCCCGCCTTCATGCGCGCGCGCAGGATGCTGACCAGGCCGCCGTAGATGGTGTGGCCGGCCTGGCCCGCCTTCACGGCCTCCAGGTCGGCGCGCAGGTCGGGGAAGGTGGCCCAGTCCAACTGGTTGTTTGCGTCGAGGTAGTAACCGGCTTCGGTGACGGTGAAGCTGATGATGCGGGTGGCCGGGTCGGCGCCGGTGGCGATCAGCGGGGCCAGGTCGTCCTGGTAGGGGATCACGCGCTGGATCGATTCGATGACCGTGTAGCTGCGTTGCCCCTGGGGCGTGACGGTCTCCAGCGTGTAGCGGCCGCCCTGGGCCTGCAGGGCGGCGATGGTCTCGGCCATGTCGGGGCGCAGATTGCCGCCGGCGATGGCCCAGCGCAGATCGCCTTGCTGGCGCAGCTGGTGGATGTAGACGGCCTGGTGGGCGCGGTGGAACGAGCCCAGGCCCAGGTGCAGGATGAAGTTCATGGTGCGTCGGTGAAAAGGGGGACGTGTCAGAGGTCGAAGTTCGTGGGCATGAGCACGACGTCGCGGATGGTCATGCCGCGCGGGCGGGTGAGCATGAACAGCAGCACCTCGGCCACCTCGGCGGCTTCGATCAGGCTGCCGCTGGCCTTGGCCTCGGCGAGTTTTTCTGCCGGCCAGTCGGACAGCAGCGAGGTGATGACCGGTCCCGGCGAGACCGAGCCGAGGCGGATGCCGTGTTTGAACATCTGCCGCCGCACGGTCTGCACGAAGCAGTCGATGGCCCACTTGGACGAGGCGTAGACCGGCTCCCAGGGCGTGGGGAAGTGCGCGGCCAGCGAACTGGTGACGAGGATGTCGCCCGTGCCGCGGCCGATCATGTGCGGCAGCACGTTGTGCACGTTCTTCATCACCACGTTCACGTTCAGGTTCAGCATGCGGTCGATGGCCTCGGGCGTGGTGTCCAGCAGGTCGCCGCCGACGTAGAGGCCGGCGTTCGCATGGAAAATGTCCAGCTGGCCGGTCAGCGCCAGCGTGCGCTCCAGCAGACTGTTGCACTGCGCCGGGTCCAGCAGGTCCAGCACCAGGGGCAGGGCGTGGTCGCCGATGGCGGCGCAGGCCTTGTCCAGCGCGGCGGCGTCGCGGTCGATCAGCAGCACGCGGGCGCCGGCGTCGGCCATGGCCTTCGCGCTGGCGAAGCCGATGCCGGAGGCAGCGCCGGTGATGGCCGCGGTTTTGTGTTGCAGGGGAAACGATGGGCTCATGGCGTCAGGCGGCGCGTGCGGCGACCACGCGGCCGGCGGTGTCGAACCAGTGGGCCTGGGAGGCGTCGATGTCCAGGCTCACCGCATCGCCCGCATGCAGGCCGGTGCGTTCGTTCTGGCGCGCCACGAACTGCGCGCCGTTGGGCGTGCTCACGTAGATCAGGGTCTCGGCGCCCAGCGCCTCGACCAGGTCCACCTGGCCGCTCACCGGTGTGCTGCCCGTGCTGCGCACGCTCACGTTCTCCGGCCGCAGGCCGATGGCGCCGCCCACGGCGCCAGCCGGCGCCTGCTGGGCCACCACGGCGGGCACCTGCTGCAGCGGCACCACGTTCATCTGCGGTGTGCCGATGAACTGGGCCACGAACTGGTTGGCCGGCCGGTCGTACAGCTCCAGCGGCGTGCCCACCTGCTCGATGACGCCATCGCGCAGCACGACGACCTTGTCGGCCAGGGTCATGGCTTCGACCTGGTCGTGCGTCACGTAAATGGTGGTGGCGCCCAGGTCGCGGTGCAGCTTGGCGATCTCCACCCGGGTCTGGCCGCGCAGGGCCGCGTCCAGGTTGGACAGCGGTTCGTCGAACAGAAAGACCTTGGGCGAGCGCACGATGGCGCGGCCGATGGCCACGCGCTGGCGCTGGCCGCCCGAGAGCTCCTTGGGCGTGCGCTGCAGGTACTGCGTGAGGTTGAGGATGCGCGCCGCGTTCTGCACCTTCTCGTCGATCACCTTCGGATCGACCTTGGCCAGCTTGAGCGCGAAGCACATGTTCTCGTAGACGCTCATGTGCGGGTACAGCGCGTAGCTCTGGAACACCATGGCCAGATCGCGCTTGGACGACGGCGCGTGGGTGATGTCCTTGCCGTCGAGTACCAGCGAACCGCCGTCGATGTGTTCGAGCCCGGCGATCAGGCGCAGCAGGGTGGACTTGCCGCAGCCGGACGGCCCGACGAAAACGATGAACTCGCCCTTTTCGATGGACAGGTCGATGCCCTTGATGGCGCGGTTCTCGCCGAAGAACTTTTCAATGCCTTGGAGTTGCAGGTAGGCCATGGTGGTCTCTTGTCTCTCTTGAATGGGGTTACTTCACAGCGCCGAACGTGAGGCCCTGGACGAGCTGCTTCTGGCTGAACCAGCCGAAGACCACGATGGGGGCAATCGCCATGAGCGAGGCGGCGGACAGCTTGGCCCAGAACAGGCCTTCGGGGCTGGAGTAGCTGGCGATCAGCGTGGCCAGCGTGCCGGCCTTGGCCGAGCTGAGGTTGAGCGACCAGAAGGCCTCGTTCCAGCTCAGCACCAGGCACAGCAGGCCGGTGGAGGCCAGGCCGCCCATGCCCAGCGGCAGCAGCACCTTGGTGGCCTCCTGCCAGAGGGTGGCGCCGTCCATGCGCGCGGCCTCCAGGATCTCGTGCGGGATCTCCTTGAACGAGGAGTACAGCATCCAGACCATGATCGGCAGGTTGGACAGCGTGAACACGATGATCAGGCCCAGCTGCGTGTCCAGCAGCTGGCTCTTCTGCGCCATCACGTAGATCGGCACCAGGGCGCCCACCGCCGGCATCATCTTGGTGGAGAGCATCCACATCAGGATGTCCTTGTCGCGCTTGCCCTTGTGGAAGGCCATCGCGTAGGCCGCGGGCGCGGCAATCGCCAGGCCCAGCAGGGTGGATACCACGCTGGTGACCACCGAGTTCCAGGCGTAGTGCAGGTAGTCGCTGCGTTCCTGCACCTCGTGGAAGTTTTCCAGTGTGGGCGAGAAGAACAGCTCGGGCGGCACCGCGATGGCCTGCAGCTCGGTCTTGAACGCTGTCAGCAGCAGCCAGCCCAGCGGGAAGAACAGCAGCAGGGCCACGGCCCAGGCGGCCACGGTGCGCACCGCGTAGGCGGGGGTGAAGGTGGATTGACGTGCCATGGGATGGGCCTTATTTGTCGAGGTTCTTGCCGACCATGCGGATCAGGAAGATCGCGGCGATGTTGGCCAGCACGACGGCGAACAGGGCACCGGCCGAGGCCACACCGGCGTCGAAGTTCAGCAGCGCCTGCTTGAAGATCAGGAAGGCCACGTTGGTGCTGGCGTCGCCCGGGCCGCCACCGGTGGTGGTGTAGATCTCGGCGAAGACGCTGAGCAGGAAGATCAGCTCGATCATCACGACCACGGCCACCGAGCGGCCCAGGTGCGGGATGTAGAGGTAGCGCAGCTGCTGGCCGTAGGTGGCGCCGTCCATGCGCGCGGCTTCCAGCTGCTCGCGGTCCATGCTCTGCAGCGCGGTCATGAAGATCAGCGTGGCAAACGGCAGCCACTGCCAGCTCACCATCACGATCACCGAGAACAGCGGGTGGTCGGTGAGCCAGTCCACCGGCGCGGCGCCGAAGAAGGCCCAGACCTGGGCCAGCACGCCGTAGATCGGGTTCATCATCATGTTCTTCCACATCAGCGCGTTGACCGTGGGCATGACGAAGAAGGGCGAGATCAGCAGCACGCGCACCAGGCCGCGGCCGGCGAAGGGCTCGTTGATCAGCAGGGCGATGGCCACGCCCAGGATCACGGTGATCAGGATCACGCTGCCCAGCAGCAGGATGGTGTTGATCACCGAGGTCGTGAACGACGGATCGGTCACGAAGTATTCGAAGTTCTCCAGCCCGACGAAGCCGCTCTGGTCGGGCTGCATCAGGTTGTAGCGGATGACGGAGAAATAGATCGTCATCACCAGCGGCACGATCATCCACAGGAAGAGCGTGGCCACTGCGGGCGTCAGCAGCAGACGCGGCAGGGTGCGCGATGTGGGGCGGTTCATGGCCATGGACGTGAGAGGGGAAAGCCCCTCCCCCGCGGGCGGGAGAGGGGGCGGTCAGACCGTGTGGGGTCTGTGGTGGCTTACTTGTAGTAGCCGGCCTTCTTCATCTCGCGTTCGGCGGCGACCTGCGAGGCTTTGAGCGCGTCGTCCACGCTGGTCTTGCCAGCCAAAGCAGCGCTCATCTGCTGGCCCACGGCGATGCCGATGGACTGGAACTCCGGAATGGCGGCGAACTGCACGCCGACGTACGGGCTCTTGGGCAGGGTCGAGTCGGTCGGGTTGGCCGATTCGATGGCCTTGAGCTCGGCCGCGGCGAAGCGGGCCGCCTTCTGGAATTCCGGCGAGGCGTAGGTGCTCTTGCGGGTGCCGGTGGGCACGTTGGCCCAGCCGTTGGTCTTGGCGACCAGCTGGATGTATTCCTTGCTGGTGGCCCAGGTCACGAACTTCTGGGCGGCGTCGACCTTCTTCGAGCCGGCCGGGATGGCCAGGTTCCAGGACCACAGCCAGTTCGCACCCTTGGGCGTCACGGCGGTGGGGGCCTGGGCGAAGGCCATCTGGTCGGCCACCTTCGACTGCTTGGGGTCGCTCACGAAGGAGGCGGCGATGGTGGCGTCGATCCACATGCCGCACTTGCCCGAGTTGGTCAGCGCCAGGATTTCGTTGAAGCTGTTGTTCGACGAGCCGGGCGGGCCGTAGTTCTTCAGCAGGTCGACGTAGAAGGTGATGGCGTCCTTCCAGGGCTTGCTCTCCAGCTGGGGCTTCCAGCTCATGTCGAACCACTGGCCGCCGTGGGTGTTGACCAGGGTGGACAGGAAGGCCATGTTGTCGCCCCAGCCCGGCTTGCCGCGCAGGCAGATGCCGTAGGTGTTGGGCGGGTTGTGGATCTTGGCGGCCAGCGCCTTGATGTCGGTCCAGGTCGGGTTGTCGGCGACCTTGATGCCGGCCTTGTCGGCCAGGTCCTTGCGGTACATCAGCATGGACGATTCGCCGTAGAACGGGGCGGCGAACAGCTTGCCGTCCACCGTCAGGCCGCCGCGCACCGCGGGCAGCAGGTCGTTCACGTCGTAGGCGGCGTCGGTCTTGAGCTCGGTGAGCCAGCCCTTCTTGCCCCAGATCGGCGCTTCGTACATGCCGATGGTCATGATGTCGAACTGGCCGCCCTTGGTGGCGATGTCGGTCGTCACGCGCTGGCGCAGCACGCCTTCTTCCAGCGTGACCCACTTGAGCTTGATGTCGGGGTTGGCGGCCTCGAAGTTCTTCGAGAGCTTCTGCATCTCGATCATGTGGCCGTTGTTCACGGTCGCGATCACGAGTTCGGTGGCGGCGTTGGCGCCCGCGGCGGCCAGCAGGCCGGCGGCGAACACGGTGGCAAGGCGGAATTTCACAGGGTGTCTCCTGAGGTGGGTGGTGGCGTTCGTCCAGGTTCAACGGTGTCTGAAACCGTGGACCGGATTCTGGGCACCTTCTGACCCGCGGTTTGTACGCAAATCGGCCAGATATGTACTTGCTTGCGTTATCAGGCTGGGATTAACCCTAGGTGCCGGCAAAAAGTATGTGCGACCTGCAAAGCGGTACTTCGCGGGTGCAGCAAGGTATCGAAACGGCTCAGGTGGAGGCGCGCAGCCGCAACTCGAAACCCAGGTCCACCGAGTGCCGGGCGGGCGTGTCGCCGCGCATCAGGGTCAGCAGCATCTGCGCGCTGGCCTCGCCGATGGCGCCACGCGGTGTGGCCACCGTGGTCAGCGGCGGCAGCATCTGGTCGCTGCCGGAGAGGTCGTTGAAACCCGCCACCGCCAGCCGCTGCGGCACCGCCACGCCCAGGCGCAGGGCGGCCAGCAGCCCGCCCTGGGCCAGGTCGTCGTTGCAGAAGAAGATGGCGTCGCAGCCGGGTTGCTCGCGCAGCAGCTGATCCAGCAGCTCGCCGCCCAGCGCCATCGACGAGGGGCGGGGATCGAGCCACTCCAGCGCCGGGTCGTACAGGCCCGCGGCCTGCAGCGCGCGGCGGTAGCCCTCGGCGCGCTGCAGGGTGCGCGGGTCCAGCTGCGCGGCGACGAAGGCGATGCGGCGCCGGCCGCGCTCCAGCAGGTGGCGGGTGATCGCCTCGCCCGCGTCGCGCTGCGAGAAGCCCACGCAGTACAGCGCCGGGTCGGTGGACAGCTCCATCAGGTGCACGCAGGGCACGGCGCTGTGCGCCATCAGCTCGCGCGTGGCGGCGTTCTGGTCGATGCCGGTCACCAGCAGGCCGGCGGGCCGGTGCTGCAGCTGCTCGCGCAGCAGCTGTTCTTCCTCGTCGGGGCTGTAGTGGGTGATGCCGATCAGCGTCTGGTAGCCGGCCGGGCGCAGGGTGCGCTGCACCGCCTCCAGCAGGTCCACGAACAGGGCGTTGGACAGCATCGGTATCAGCACCGCCACATGCGAGCCGTGGCGCGAGGCGAGGGCGCGCGCCGCCGGGTCGGGCACGTAGCGCAGCTGCTGCGCCGCCTCCCGGACGCGCCCGGCCAGCACCGGGTCCACGGTGCGCTCGCCGCGCAGGGCGCGCGAGACGGTGATCGGGCTCACGCCCGCCAGCGCCGCGACGTCGGCCAGGGTCACCCGGCCGGTGGCGCGGGGGCGGGAAGGGAGTGGGGGGGGCATCAGGGTTTTTACGGGTGTCGGCCAGGAATCATAGCCTTAAGATAGCGCTATCTCAAGACGGCAGACCCCCTCGAAAACCCGATCTGCCCCAAGCCCGGCCTGCCCACAGGCCGTTTTTTCTACCGACAAAAGATAGCGCTATCTCAAGCATGAACACGGTTCAAAATGCGTCGCTGGTGATCATGGGCGTGGCCGGTTGCGGCAAGTCCAGCCTGGGCGCCGGTCTGGCCCAACGCCTCGGGCTGCCGCTGATCGAAGGCGACGACCACCACAGCCCTGCGAGCCGGCAGAAGATGCGCGAAGGCATCGCCCTGACCGACGCCGACCGCGCCGGCTGGCTGGCGACCCTAGCCGGCCTGCTGGCCCGTTCGCCCGGTGGCGTGGTGCTGACCTGCTCGGCCCTGCGGCGCGCCTACCGCGACCAGCTGCGCGCCGCGGCCCCGGGACTGCGCTTCGTCTTCATCGACATCACCCCGGCGCTGGCCAGCGAACGCGTGGCCGCGCGCTCGGCGCACTTCTTCAACACCGCACTGGTGGACAGCCAGTTCGCCACGCTGGAATCGCCGGTGGGCGAGCCCGGCGTGCTGCGCGTCGACGCGGCCGAGCCCCTGCCGCAACTGCTGGACCAGGCCGCCGCCTGGGCCGCCGCCCCGTCCCCCAGCCAGGAGGCCGCATGAACACGCCCGACCAACCCAAGGCGCATCCCCTGCAGCGCGCGGCCCAGACCCTGATGGCCGTTTGCCTGGCCGTCATGGCCTGTTCCGTCTTCCTCAACGTGGTGCTGCGCTACGGCTTCGGCAGCGGCGTGGCCGCCAGCGAGGAACTCTCGCGCCTGCTGTTCGTCTGGATGGTGTTCCTCGGCGCCGCCGCGGCCTACCCGGCCGGCGAGCACATGGCCTTCACCAGCCTGGTGGGTCTGCTGCGCCGCCGTCCGCTGGCTTTCAAGGCCGCCACGCTGCTGATCCGCCTGCTGGTGCTGCTGGCCTGCGTGCTGCTGGGCCGGGGCGCCTGGCAGCAGGTGGTGGTGGGCATGGACAGCCACTCGGTGGTGCTCAAGGCGCCGGCCGCGCTGCTGCCGCTGCCGGCGTTGCTGTGCGCCATTGCCATCGGCGCGATGGTGGTGTGGGAAATCATCAAGGCCAAGCCGCTGGACCTCGGCCACGGCGTGGACGTGGAGTGACGCGATGAGCCTCGAAGCACAAGCCTTCATCGTCTTCGTCCTCGGCATGCTGGTGCTCATGGGCATCGGCATGAACATGGCGTTCGCCCTGCTGCTCACCGGCGCCGCCATGGCCTGGGTGATGGACTTCTTCGACACCCAGCTGCTGGCGCAGAACATGGTGGCCGGTGTGGACAGCTTCCCGCTGCTGGCCGTGCCCTTCTTCATCCTGGCCGGTGAGCTGATGAACAGTGGCGGCATCAGCCGGCGCATCATCGAAATGGCGCAGACCTGGGTCGGCCACATCCGCGGCGGCCTGGGCTTCGTGGCCATCGGCGCGGCGGTGCTGATGGCGTCCATGAGCGGCTCGGCCCTGGCCGACACCGCGGCGCTGGCCACCATCCTGCTGCCCATGATGCGCGAGCACGGCTACCCCATGCACCGCTCGGCCGGGCTGATCGCCTCGGGCGGCATCATCGCGCCCATCATCCCGCCGTCCATGCCGTTCATCATCTACGGCGTCACCACCAACACCTCCATCTCGGCGCTGTTCCTCTCGGGCATCGTGCCGGGTCTGATGATGGGCGCCGCGCTCATCGTCACCTGGAAGATCGTGCTCAAGGGCATGAACCTGCAGGACAACCCGCCCGTGCCCATGGCCGGCCGGCTGCGCGCCACGGCCCGGGCCTTCTGGGCGCTGCTGATGCCGCTGATCATCATCGGCGGCATGAAGAGCGGTGTGTTCACGCCCACCGAGGCCGCCGTGGTGGCCGCGTTCTACGCGCTGGTGGTGTCGCTGTTCATCCACCGCGAGATGAAGATCGGCGCCCTGCACGGTGTGCTGGTGCGCGCCGCGCGCACCACCGCGGTGGTGATGTTCCTCTGCGCCGGTGCCCAGGTGGCCAGCTACATGATCACCCTGGCCGACCTGCCCGGTGTGCTGGGCGGCTGGTTGGGCCCGCTGGTGGAGAACCCGCGCCTGCTGATGGCCGTGATGATGATCGTGCTGGTGCTGATCGGCACCGCACTGGACCTCACGCCCACCATCCTGATCTTTGCGCCGGTGATGCTGCCGATCGCCGTCAAGGCCGGCATCGACCCGGTGTACTTCGGCCTGATGTTCGTGCTCAACGGCGCCATCGGCCTCATCACGCCGCCCGTGGGCACCGTGCTCAACGTGGTGGCCGGCGTGGGCCGCCTGCCCATGCACCAGGTCATCAAGGGCGTGAACCCCTTCCTGCTCAGCTACACGCTGGTGCTGGCCCTGTTCGTGTTGTTCCCGCAGATCGTCACCGCCCCCGTGGCGTGGATGCGCTGATCCGTTCGTCCGCTTTTTCACCCAAGGAGACTGTCATGTCCATGTTCCGCCGCACCCTGATCGCCGCCACCGCCGTGGCCGCCTTCGCCGCCCCGTTTGCCAGCTTCGCGCAGGACATCAAGCCGCGCCTGATCCGCTTCGGCTACGGCCTCAACGAAGACTCCAACCAGGGCCGCGCCGTCAAGCTGTTCGCTCAGGAAGTCGAGAAGGCCTCGGGCGGCAAGATGAAGGTGCGCGCCATCGGCGCCGCCGCGCTCGGCTCCGACGTGCAGATGCAGCAGGCCCTGATCGGCGGCGCGCAGGAAATGATGGTCGGCTCCACCGCCACCCTGGTGGGCATCACCAAGGAAATGGCGATCTGGGACACGCCCTTCCTGTTCAACAACGCCAAGGAAGCCGACACCGTGCTCGACGGCCCGGTGGGCCAGAAGGTGATGGACAAGCTGCAGGAGAAAGGCCTGGTCGGGCTGGTGTACTGGGAGAACGGCTTCCGCAACCTGACCAACAACAAGCAGCCCGTGGCCAAGCTGGAAGACCTGAACGGCATCAAGCTGCGCGTGATGCAGAACGACGTCTTCCTCAACAGCTTCAAGACCCTGGGCGCCAACGCCATCCCGCTGCCGTTCTCCGAGCTGTTCACCGCGCTGGAGACCAAGACCGTCGACGGCCAGGAGAACCCCTACAACACCATCCTGTCGAGCAAGTTCTACGAGGTGCAGAAGTACCTGACCGTGACCAACCACGTCTACAGCCCCTGGATCGTCACCGTGAGCAAGAAGTGGTGGGACGGCCTCTCCAAGGACGAGCAGAAGGTGCTGGCCGACGCCGCGAAGAAGAGCCGCGACTTCGAGCGCCAGGACACCCGCGCCGAAGCCGCCAAGGCCCTGGGCGACCTCAAGGCCAAGGGCATGCAGGTCAACGAACTCAGCCCAGCCGAAGCCAACCGCATGCGCGAGAAGCTGGGCGCCGTCAACGCCAGCATCGCCGCCAACGTGGGCGAAGCGCTGTGGAAGGACACCCAGGCCGCCGTCGCGGCGGCGCGCAAGTGATCTGAATCCGCGGCCTGCTGCAGGCCCGCACCCGGAAGCCGGTCTTGCCCCAGACCGGCTTTTTTGTTTTCATGGGCCTCTTTTCACGAGCCCAGGCTCCGCAGGGACACGCCATGAACTTCCTCCACACGCTCACCGGCTCCTTCGCCCAGCCCGCCGCCGAGAACCCGACGGTCGCCATGATCGAGGCCGCCTACCGCCACCACGGCATGGAATGGCGCTATGTCAACTGCGAAGTGCCGCCCGAGAAGCTGGCCGACGCGGTGCGCGGCGCCCGCGCCATGGGCTGGGTGGGTTTCAACTGCTCGCTGCCGCACAAGGTGACCGTGATCGAGCACCTGGACGGCCTGGCGCCCTCGGCGCAGATCATTGGCGCGGTCAACACCGTGGTGCTGCGGGACGGCTTGCTGGTGGGCGAGAACACCGACGGCCAGGGCTTCGTCGAGGCGCTGCGCCCGGTCTGCACCATCGAAGGCCAGCGCGTGCTGCTGTTCGGCGCCGGTGGCGCGGCGCGCGCGGTGGCGGTGGAACTGGCGCTGGCCGGCGCCGCCCACATCACCGTGGTCAACCGGGGCCGGCTGCGCGGCCAGGAGCTGGCCGACCTGATCGCGGCCAGGACCGGCGCCACCGCCGAATACCTGCACTGGCAGCCGACCATGCAGATTCCCACGGGCACCGGCATCGTGGTCAACGCCACCTCCATCGGCCTGTTCCCGGCCGTGGACGACCAGCTCGACATCGACTGGAGCACCCTGCGCCCCGGCATGGTGGTGGCCGACGCCATCCCCAACCCGCCGCGCTCCCACCTCATCCGCACCGCCGAAGCCGCCGGCTGCACTGTGCTTGATGGCCTGGGCATGCTGGTGAACCAGGGCGCGGTGGCGATCCGGCTGTGGAGCGGGGTGGATGTGGACCGGGGGGCGATGCGGCGTGCGCTGGGGAGGGTGCTGGGTGTGGCAGAGTAGCCGCCTGCTTCAACGCCCCCGCACGCAATGCCCCACATCCTGCTCCTCGAAGACGAGCTCGCCATCGCCGACACGCTGCTCTACGCGCTGCGCAGCGAGGGCTTCGAGGTCACCCATGTCACCCTGGCGCGCGACGCGCTGGCGGCATTCGCGCAGCAGCCTCCCGACCTCGCCATCCTCGATGTCGGCGTGCCCGACGGCAACGGCTTTGACGTGTGCCGCGCGATCCGCAAGACCAGCGAACTGCCCATCGTCTTCCTCACCGCGCGCAGCGAGGAGATCGACCGTGTGCTCGGTCTGGAGCTGGGCGCGGACGACTACGTGAGCAAGCCGTTCTCGCCGCGCGAGGTCTGCGCGCGGGTCAAGGCGATCTTGCGGCGCACGGCCAACGGCAAGGCGGCGGAGCAGGGCGCTGCGCTGCCGCTGGCCGGGGCGGCCGCGTTGCGGCTGGACGAACCCGCGCAGCGCATCGCCTGCGGCGGCGGCTACCTCGCGCTCACGCGCTACGAGTACCTGCTGCTGGCGACGCTGCTGCGGCGGCCCGGCCGCATCTACTCACGTGCTGAACTCATGGACCTGGTCTGGGCCGACGCGCCCGACACGCTGGACCGCACGGTCGACGCCCACATCAAGCTGCTGCGCGCCAAGCTGCGCGAACGCGGCCTGTCGCCCGAGCTGATCCAGACGCACCGGAACATGGGCTATTCGCTGAGCATTTCGATCTGATCCGATGCGCATCGGCCTCCGCCTCCTGCTCGCCTTCTTCCTGGTGCTCGGCCTGGCGCTGTTCGTGGTGCTGCGCGTCTTCATCGAGGAGGTCAAGCCCGGCACGCGGCTGGCGATGGAGGACAGCCTGGTGGACGCTGCGAACGCGCTGGCGCTGGTGGCGGCGCCGGATCTGAAGGCCGGCGCCATCGCCAGCGGTCCCTTCGCGCAGGCTCTGTCGAAGCTGCCGACGGTGGACCCGGGCGCGACCATCTGGGGCTTTCGCAAATCGCACATCGACTACCGCATCACCGTTACCGACGCGCGCGGCATCGTGGTGTTCGACAGCCGCGGGCAGGATCTGGGCAAGGACCATTCGCAGTGGAACGACGTGCTGCGCACGCTGCGCGGCGAGTACGGCGCGCGCTCCAGCGGCGAAAGCGCCTACGACGCCGACCGCACGGTGATGCACGTGGCGGCGCCGGTGAAAGACGGCGAACGCATCATCGGCGTGCTCACCGTCTCGCGGCCAAACCAGACGCTGGAGCCCTACATCCAGCGCAGCCGCGACCGCATCCTCAACTGGTCCTGGGTGCTGCTGGGCTTGTCGCTGGCGATCGGCCTGCTGTTCACCTGGTGGATCGCGAGCTCGCTCTCGCGCCTGCGCGGCTACGCCAACGCCGTGGCGCGCGGCGAGCGGGCCGAGCTGCCGCGCATGGGCCGGCTCTCGGGCAACACCGAGTTCGCCGACCTCGCGCAGGCGGTCGAGCGCATGCGCCTGAAGCTCGAAGACAAGGCCTACGTCGAGAACTATGTGCACACGCTGACGCACGAGCTCAAGAGCCCGCTGGCGGCGATCCGCGGTGCAGCCGAGCTGCTGCAGGAGCCCATGCCCGAGGCCGACCGCGAGCGCTTCGCGGGCAACATCCAGCGCCAGACCGAGCGCCTGCAGCAGCTGATCGACCGGCTGCTGGCGCTGGCCGACGTGGAGCAGCTGCGGCAGCTGCGCACGGTGGAGCCGGTGGACCTGGCGGCGCTCACGCGCGAGCTGTTGCACACCGCCGAACCGACGCTGCGGCGCAAGGACTTGCGGCTGCAGACCACGCTGGACGAGGGCGCCACGGTGCACGGCGACCGCTTCCTGATCGCGCAGGCGCTGCAGAACCTGCTGGACAACGCCATCGACTTTTCACCGCAGGGTGGCGCGCTGGCGGTGTCCGCGCGGCGTGTGGATGGGCAGGTGGAGTGGTCGGTGCGCGACGAGGGGCCGGGTGTGCCCGACTACGCGGCCGACCGCATCTTCGAACGCTTCTACTCGCTGCCGCGCGCGGACACGCAGGAAAAGAGTTCGGGCCTGGGGCTGTGCCTGGTGAAGGAGGTCAGCGAGCTGCACGGAGGCATCCTGCGCATCGAGAACGTGGACCACCCGCGCGGCTGCCGCGCGAGCTGGACGCTGCCGGTCTGACGCGCCGCCGGCCCGCGGCTCACCGGCTGGCGCGTGCCGCGGCGTCGAAGATGAAGCAGGTGGTGGTGGCGTGGGCGTAGAGCTTGCCGTCGGGGCCGACGATGCGCGCCTCGGCGGTCGCCATCTGCCGGCCGCTGTGGATGACTTTGCCGATGGCGCGCAGCGGGCCGGTTTTGTCGCTGGCGGCGCGCACGATGTTCAGGCCGAGTTCGGCCGTGGTGTAGCCAGTGCCGGCGGGCAGTTTGGTTTGCACCGCGCAACCCAGCGCCGAGTCGAGCAGGGTCGCGTACCAGCCGCCGTGCACGGTGCCCAGCGGGTTGTAGTGTTTGAACTGCGGTTCGCCTTGGAACACCGCGTGGCCGTCGCCGACCTCGATCAGGAAGAAGCCCAGGGTCTCGCTGATGGGCGGGTAGGGCAGCTCGCCGCGCAGCAGCGCCTGCATGATTTCCAGCCCCGTCTTGCCCGCGATCTGTTCGGGCCGGGCCACGCCGGCCCGGCCGCCACCGGCTTCAATGCGCTGACGAACGGCGGCTTCTTCCTGCTCCCAGCGCAGACGGATGTTCTCGGTGTCCATGGTGTGTCCTCAAAATAGTTGCATATACAATCATTGTAGATACAATCATTCCATGGCCGCAAGCACCTCCCCCAAAACCCTGCCGCAGGGCTGCACCAACCTCAAGCTGCGCCAGTTCATGCGCCGCGTGAGCCAGTTCTACGACGCCGAGATGGCGCAGGTGGGGCTCAAGACCACGCAGTACTCGCTGCTGTCCTACGTCGACAAGCTCGGGCCGGTGCGCCCCGGCGAACTGGCGGAGGGCCTGAAGATGGACGCCTCCACGCTCACGCGCAACCTCAAGCCGCTCGTGGATGCAGGCTGGGTGGTGGTGGAGGCCGGCGAGGACGCGCGCAGCCGACGGGTGAGCCTCACCCCCGCCGGCCGCGAGAAGCGGGCCGAGGCCAAGCGGCGCTGGAAGGTGGCCCAGACGGGCATCAACCGCCTGCTCGGCGAGGACCAGGTGGTCGCGCTGCACGCGCTGATCGACGCGTCGATGGACAAGCTTGCGCCCGAAGCGGCCGGGGGCGAAGGTGATGAGTGAGCCCGGCGCGGCCGCGCCCAACCCCTTGCTGACCGCGCCCATCCTGCCGACGCTGCTGAGGTTCGCGCTGCCCAACATGGTGGCGATGCTGGCGACCGCGCTGGCAGCGATCGCCGAAACCGCCTACGTCGGCCGCTTCGGTTCACCCGCCTTGGCCGGCATGGCGCTGGTGTTTCCCTTCGTGATGTTCCAGATGATGCTGTCGGCCGGGGCCATGGGCGGTGGCGTGTCCTCGGCGGTGAGCCGCGCGCTCGGCGCGGGCGATGCCGGGCGGGCCAACGCGCTGGCGGTGCACGCGGTGTGGATCGCGCTGGCCGCCGGTGTCGTGTACACGGTGGCCATGCTCACGCTCGGCGAAGCCCTGCTGTCGGCGCTGGGAGGGCAGGGCGAGGCGCTGGCGCAGGCCATGGCCTATGGCAACGTGGCCTTCCTGGGCTCGGTGTTCGTCTGGCTGGTGAACACCCTGGCGTCGGTGATCCGCGGCGCGGGCAACATGGCCGCGCCCTCGGTCACGCTGTTTGCCGTGGCGCTGTTGCAGGTGGTGCTGGGTGGAGTGCTCGGGCTGGGCTGGGGGCCGTTCCCGCCGCTGGGCATGGCGGGCGTCGCGGCGGGTGGTGTGGTCGCCTACGGGGCGGGCGCGGCCTGGTTGTGGTGGACTCTCGCTTCGGGCCGGGCGCGCATATCGCTGAACATGCGCGGCACGCGTTTCGAGCGCGCGCTGTTCGCCGACATCCTGCGCGTCGGCGCGGTGGCCTGCATCTCGCCGCTGCAGACCGTGCTGACCATCCTCATCCTCACGCGGCTGGTGGCGCAGTTCGGCACCGACGCGCTGGCCGGCTACGGCATCGGCACGCGGCTCGAATTCCTGCTGGTGCCGGTCGCGTTCGCCGTGGGCGTGGCATCGGTGCCGCTGGTGGGCATGGCGATCGGCGCCGGCCAGGTGGCCCGGGCGCGGCGCGCGGCCTGGACGGCGGCCGCTCTGGCGACGGTGATCCTGGGCGGGCTGGGCCTGATCGTGACGCTGGCGCCCGACCTCTGGACCGGCCTGTTCTCGCAGGACCCGGCGGTGCTGGACGCCGCGGCGGGCTACTTCCGCTGGGCCGGCCCGGTCTACGGCCTGTTCGGCCTGGGCCTGTCGCTGTACTTCTCGTCGCTGGGTGCGGGCAAGGCCGTTGGCCCGGTGCTGGCGGGCACGCTGCGGCTGGTGATGGTGGCCGGCGGCGGCCTGCTGCTGGCACTGTGGCAGACGCCCACCTGGACCATCTTCGCGCTGCTGTCGGCGGGCATGGCGGCGTACGGCCTCAGCTCCGTGCTGTTCGTGCGTCTCACCCCTTGGGGCGTCGAGAGATCCTGATCCGTTTCACATTCGCTTCACACAGGCTGCGTGGGCGCCGCACAGCAGATTTCAAGAATCGCTCCATCCCAACACAAGGAGCGAGAAGTGAACCGGTTTCCCCTGCTGAGCAAGACCGCCGTCATCGGCTTTCTGATGGTCCTGCTGCTGATTCCCCTGGCCATGGTGAGCGACCTGGTCACCGAGCGCACCCAGAACCGCGAACAGGCCACGCGCGAGGTGGCCCGAGCCCACGCCGGCACACAGACCCTCACCGGCCCCGTGCTGCACGTGCCCTACACCGAGACATTCACCCGCAAGGTGGTGGTCGACGTGGCGCGCAACATCGAGCGCGAAGAGACGGTCAAGGAACACCGCGTGGCGACGGTGTTTCCTCAAACCATGGACACACGCAGCCGCCTCACCACCGAGGTGCGCTGGCGCGGCGTGTTTCCGGTCACGGTCTACAACAGCCGCCACGACAGCGCCGGGCGTTTCGTCTGGGACGGCGTGGCACCGCGAGAGAAGGGCGGCCAGATCGCGCTGGGCCGGCCCTGGCTGAACTTCGGCGTGAGCGACCTGCGCGGCCTGCAAGGCCAGCCCGAACTGAAGCTCGCAGGCCAGACCCTGACCATCAGCGCAGCGCCGGCCGATGCGGACCTGCCGCTGCCCCTGGCCGCCGCTCTTGGGGCCGACCTGCTGCAGCCCGGCGCCGCGCTGGACTTCACCCTGGGCATGGACCTGGCCGGCACGGGGCAGATCGGCTTCGTGCCGCTGGCGGATGACAACAAACTCAGCCTGGTCTCGGCCTGGCCGCACCCCACCTTCGGCGGCGACTTCCTGCCGCGCCAGCGCACGGTGAACGTCGACGGCTTCGAGGCGCAATGGAGCGTGCCCGCGCTCTCCACCCAGGCGCAGCAGCAGTTCCTGTCGCAGGGCAAGGAGCGCGTGGCGCTGGACAGCTTCTCGGTCTCGCTGGGCAACCCGGTCGACGTCTACCGCCTGACCGAGCGCGCCACCAAGTACGGCCTGATGTTCATCGTGCTCACCTTCGCCGCCTTCTTCGTGCTGGAGATGGTCAAGCGCTGGCGCATCCACCCCATGCAGTACCTGATGATCGGCGCGGCCCTGGTGCTGTTCTTCCTGCTGCTGCTCTCGCTGTCTGAACAGCTGGGTTTCTTCGTCGCCTACCTGGCCGCCAGCGCCGGCTGCATCGCGCTGCTGACCCACTACCTGCGCCACGTGCTGGGCGGCTGGCGCCCGGCGCTGGGCATCAGCGGCCTGCTGGTGGCGCTCTACGGCGTGCTCTACGGCATCCTGCAGTCGGAGGACAACGCGCTGATGATGGGCTCGCTGCTGCTGTTCGGCGTGCTGGCCGCGGTCATGGTCGCCACCCGCAGGATCGACTGGTACAACGTGATGGGCAGCCGCGAGCAGGCCACCCATGCGTGACGACACCGGCAGGGTCCGGCGACGGGCCGCGATGGTGCTGCTGGCCGGCGCCTGGCTCGGGCGCCGCCTGGCCTCACTCCAGCGGCAGCGCGCCCGTGCACTTGAGCTCGTTCAGGCAGATGCTCGAGCGCACGCCGCTGACGCCAGGCTGCTGCGCCAGCGTGCCGAGCAGGAAGTCGGACAGGCCCTTGAGATCGTGTGCGACCACCTTGCAGACGTAGTCGAAGTCGCCGGTCACCGCGTAGCACTCCAGCACCTGCGGCATCTTGCCGACGGTGCGCTGGAACTTCAGCACCTCCTTGTGCTGTCCGCGCTCCATCGAGATGTGCACGAAGGCGGTCACGCCCAGGCCCAGGCGGTCGGCGTCCAGACGCGCTTCGTAGCGGCGGATCACGCCCATGGCCTCCAGCCGGCGGTGGCGCCGGTTGCACTGCGCCGGTGACAGGTGCACCAGGCCGGCCAGTTCCTGGTTGCTGATGCGGCCGTTGGCCTGCAGCGCGGCCAGGATGCGCCGGTCCAGACGGTCGAGGGTGGCGGCGTGCAAGGAATCCTTGGCGATGTCTTCGTTCATGAAAGGGTCTCTCGTGAAAGCGGGTGATCGTGGGCACAAACGAGAGCAAATTGTCCGACAGACGGCGCAAACTGCACAGCCCATGGGCCCTGCAGAGCCCCATCACAAGGAGACACCATGACACCGCTGGACGCCGAGTCCCTGAAGCACCACCTTGCCGGCCTGCCCGGCTGGACCCACCACCCCGAGCGCGGCGCGATCTCGCGCAGCTTCCGCTTCGCCAACTTCGCCGAGGCCTTCGGCTTCATGGCCCAGATGGCGGCGGTGTCGGAGCGGCTGGACCACCACCCCGAGTGGTTCAACGTCTACAACCGCGTCGACATCACGCTCACCACGCACGACGCCGATGGCCTGTCCGAGCGCGACATCACCTGGGCCAAGGCCGCCGACGGCGCCTACGCCGCATTCCAGCGCAACGGAGGCTGAGATGCTGGCCGAACCCGTTGCCGCCAAACACGGCCTGGCCGCCGGCGAGGCCGGCCGCCCCGCCAACGCCGACTGGACCATCGACCAGGGCTGGGAGCACTACAGCGCCGCCGAACACGCGACCTGGAAGACGCTGTTCGAACGGCAGACGAAGCTGTTGCCTGGCCGGGCCTGCGACGAATTCGTGCAGGGCATGAAGGACCTGCCCATCGGCGCGGACCAGATCCCCGATTTCCGGCGCCTGTCGGACGTGCTGATGAAACGCACCGGCTGGCAGGTGGTGGCGGTGCCGGGCCTGGTGCCCGACGACGTGTTCTTCGAGCACCTGGCCAACCGCCGTTTTCCGGCGGGCCACTTCATCCGCAAGCCGCACGAGCTGGACTACCTCGAAGAGCCCGACGTGTTCCACGACGTGTTCGGTCATGTGCCCATGCTCATGAACCCGGCCATCGCCGACTTCATCCAGGCCTACGGGCAGGGTGGCCTGCGCGCGCAGCAGCTGGGCTGCCTGCCGCAGTTGGCGCGGGTCTACTGGTACACCATCGAGTTCGGGCTGGTGCAGCAGCGCGATGGCCTGCGCATCTACGGCGCGGGCATCGCCTCGTCGTTCACCGAATCGGTGTTCTGCCTCGACAGCCCCTCGCCCAACCGCGTGCGGTTCGATCTGGAGCGCGTGATGCGAACGCACTACCGCATCGACGATTTCCAGGAGAGCTACTTCGTGATCCGCGATCTCGACGAGTTGCTGGACTTCACCCGCGTCGACTTCGCGCCGCTGTACCAGCGCGCCCTGAACGCCCGCGAACTGCAGCCCGGCGATCTGCTGCCGGACGACGTGCTGTTCCAGCGCGGCGATGGCAGCTACCACCGCGCGCGGAACACGGTCACGGGCTGATCAGGCCGGGGACACGAAGGCTTCGGCCACCAGACCGTAGGCGCCCATGCTCGGGAAGCGGCGCGGGTTGCCCAGCACCTTCATGCGCGAGATGCCCAGGTCGCGCAGGATCTGGGCGCCCAGGCCGTAGGTGCGCAGGTCGGCGTCGTTGCCGGGTTCGCTGCGCTGCTTGGCGGCGCGCGGCTGGCTGGCCGCGGCGATCAGGTCCTCGGACGACTCCGTGGGGTTGAGCAGCAGGGCCACGCCCCTGCCCTCGGCCTTGATCGCGCCCAGCGCGGCCTGCAGCGGCCAGGAGTGCGGGCTGCTGGCGGTGTCGAGCCAGTCCATCAGCGACAGCGGCTCGTGCACGCGCACCATCACCTGCTCGTCGGCGGTCCACTGGCCGTAAGTCAGCGCCAGGTGGGCGCCGCCGAACTCGTCCTGGTAGGTGTGCAGGTCGAACTCGCCGTAGGGCGTGGCCACCGGGCGCACCGCCACCTGGCGGACCAGGCGCTCGTTCTGGCTGCGGTAGCGGATCAGGTCGGCAATCGAGCCGAGCTTGATGCCGTGCTGCTTGGCGAACTCCACCAGGTCGGGCAGACGGGCCATGGTGCCGTCGTCCTTCATGATTTCGCAGATCACGGCCGCCGGCTGCAGGCCGGCGAGCGCAGCGAGGTCGCAGCCCGCCTCGGTGTGCCCGGCGCGCATCAGCACGCCACCGGCGGCGGCGCGCAGCGGGAACACATGGCCCGGCTGCACCAGGTCGGTGGGCGCGCTTTCCTTCGCCACGGCCACCTGGATGGTGCGCGCGCGGTCGGCGGCCGAGATGCCGGTGTCGACGCCGGTGGCGGCTTCAATCGACACGGTGAACGCGGTGCTGTGCTTGGTGCCGTTGCGCGAGGCCATGGGCGGCAGCTGCAGGAAGTCGCAGCGCTCGGCGGTCAGGGTCAGGCAGATCAGGCCGCGGCAGAAGCGGGCCATGAAGTTGATGGCCTCGGGCGTGATCTTGTCGGCGGCGATGATCACATCGCCTTCGTTTTCGCGGTTCTCGTCGTCGACGAGCACGACCATGCGGCCGGCCGCGATGTCGGCCACGAGTTCGGGGATGGGGGCGAGCTGGAATTCGGACATGGCTTCGGTCGTCGGGGTTGAACGGGTTGAACAAACACCGTTCGCAGGGCGCGACAAAGCCAAGGCAGCCACGGCGCTGCACGAGCGCGTGGCTGGGATTGGTTGCGTGTCTCTTTCATCCGGACTGTGACCGTCGGCCATGGCTTCGGCTTTGCGCGGGCATCGCCTTCCATGTCTGCTGACCCTGCCAGCATGAGCCAGCAGGCGCTCGCGGGCTCCCTCGGCCGAAGCCTCGGACACCGCCGGTGGGGAGTTTCACCCCGCCCTGAGAACGTCGGAGTGAATTATGCCCGCGGCTACCATTGCCCGCATGAACCGACTCGACACCGAACACCAGCGACTCTTCGCCTCCGACCCCGATGCCACTGCCGAAGGCCGGCTGCGCCACCTGGTGCTCGCCCTCAGCGGGCCGGTCGACTGGGCGCCGCTGTCGGCCGTCTGGCGCGGCGTGCAGGCCGACCTGGACCTGCCCGCACCCGCCATCGCGGTTAACGGCGTGGACGCCTTTGAACTCTGGTTTTCGCTCGCCGACCCGGTGCCAGCCCACACGGCGGCCGCCTTCCTCGACGGCCTGTGCGACCGCTACCTGGGCGAAGTGGCACCCGCGCGCCGGCGCTGCTGGCCGTCGTCCGACCCCGGACTGCAGGTCGAACCGGCGCGTGTGCCGCAGCTGCAGGCGGAGACCGGCCGCTGGTCGGCCTTCGTCGCACCCGACCTGGCCGCCGTGTTCGGCGACGACCCCTCGCTCGACATCCCGCCGGGCGACGAGGCCCAGGCCGATCTGCTCTCGCGCCTGAAGTCCGTCACCCGCGCCGAGTTCCAGATCGCCCTGGCCCGGCTGACACCCGAGCCCTCGCCGTTCCTGCCGGCGGTGCAGCCGCCTGTGCCCACGGTCGTGACCCCGGCGGCGGCCAGCACGATCCGCCGCCACGACGACCCGCGCCAGTTCCTGCTGGACGTGATGAACGACCCGTCGGTGGCCATGGAGCTGCGCATCAAGGCGGCGAAGGCGCTGCTGTGAAGTGCCCGCGATGACGCTGGCTGTTGACCACCTCTTCCTGCTCATCGAACCCGACGGCCCCGAGATCGAGGCCCTCCGGCATCTCGGCCTGACCGAGACCTACCGCCGTGCGCACCCCGGGCAGGGCACAGCCAACGCCTGTTTCGCCTTCGACAACCTCTACCTCGAACTGCTCTGGCTCACCAGCGAACCCGAGGCGCGCAGCGCGCCCGTCGCTCGCACGCGCCTGTGGGAGCGCAGCCGCTGGAAACAGGAACGCGTCTGCCCGTTCGGCATCGCGGTGCGTGGCGACCTGGCGGGCGCGGGCGTTTCGACCTGGGACTACCGCCCGCCCTACCTGCCCGAGGGCATGGGCATTGCGGTGGCCTGCGCCAGCGACGACCCGGCGTTGCCGATGGTGTTCGTCTCGCCAGGACACCAGAACCCCGCCAATTGGCCGGAGGTGCAGCGGGGTCAACTGCAAAGGGCCGCCGGGTTTGGCAACGTGCTGTCGGTTGAATTCGGTGTTCCCGCGCACGCGGCGTCAGCGCCGCTGCTGCGCGCCCTGGACGGCGCTCATCCGCCCACGAGCGTGGTGGCGCGCCGCGACGACCGCCACCACCTGCGGCTCGCGCTGGCCGATGCACAAGGGCGGCACACCCACACGCTGGACCTGGCCTCCACCGCCCTGGGTGCATGGCGCGTGTCGCTGATCGACGAACACCTGCCCGTACGCTCCTGGCAACGCGCCTGGGCGGTCCTGGGCCTGAGCGCGCCCGAGGGCCTGATGCCGCGTCTGCTGGGTGCCTGGGCCGAGCCGCAGCGCCACTACCACTCGCAGCAGCACCTGCACGAATGCCTGGCCCTGCTGGAACCGGCGCTGGACCTGGCGCAACACCCCGGCGAGGTCGAGCTGGCCCTCTGGTTCCACGACGCGGTCTACGACCCGCAGGGAAAGGGCAACGAAGCCCGCAGCGCCGACTGGGCTTGCGAAGCGCTCGCACAGGCCGGTGCAAGCCACGAGGTGCAGCAGCGGGTGCACGCGCTGATCATGGCCACCTGCCACGATGCCGAGCCCGTGGGCGACGACGCGCGGCTGCTGGTCGACATCGACCTCGCGATCCTGGGCGCCGACCCGGCGCGGTTTGCCGAGTACGACGCGCAGGTGCGCGCCGAGTACCGCTGGGTGCCGGGCTGGCTGTACCGGCGCAAGCGCAGGGAGGTGCTGGCGGGGTTTCTGGCGCGGCCGGCGATCTACGGCACCGAGCGGTTTCGGGAACGCTTCGAGGGGCGGGCACGGGAGAATATGAGGGGTTCGGGGTAGGGCGGCTGGCCGGTTGCGCCCCTTTTCTGCCAGATAGCCGTTCACGACGTGAGTCATTCGCTCATCGAAACGCGGACGGACCGAGGTCTCAGTGGACGGTCGCTGTGTCGGTGCCGTTCGCCGGTTCATTGCCCTGCCCGCGCCGCGCCCGGCCCAGCAGCCCGGAAACTCCAGTAAGCGGGCGACAGGCCGGCCAGACCGGTCGTCGAGGGCGCAGCGACCGGGTGGCTGGTGTCCGTCATGGTCAGGTGGCCCCGGCGACGCGCGATGACGTGCGCTTCAGCGCAGCCGGACCGGCACCCGGCGCCAGCCGCCCAGGGGATAGGTCTCGCGCTCGGGCGAGGCACCGGGCGCGGGATCGATGAGCGCCGTGGCCTTCAACAGTGCCTCCACGGCGACGACCAGTTCCATCGTCGCCAGCGGTCGCCCTGGGCACGCGTGGATGCCGGTGCCATAGACGAGGTTGTGTGGCGCGTTCTGCTCGGGCCGGTAGGCGCCGGGATCGCCGAAGACGGCCTCGTCCCGGTTGGCCGAGGTCCAGTTGAGGTACACGCGGTCGCCGGCGGCGAGTTCATGTTCCCCGATGCGCACGGCACGCGTCGTCACGCGCCGGTTGACGAGGAAGGGGTCGTCGATGCGCAGCATCTCGTCGATCGCCAGCGCAAGGTCCTGGGGGCGGTCCCGCAACGCCTGCTGCACGTCCTGGTGGGTGGCGAGGAACCAGACGACGACACCCAGGGCCGCCGCCATCGACGCGAGATCACCCGCCGTCCAGTTGCGCAGGATGGAGACGATGTCCGCTTCGCTCAAGGGCTGCCCGTCGAGCGTTGCGGTCAGCAGTGCGGTGGTCGGATCGTCGGAGGTGGCCTGGTCCGGCGTGCGGCGCCTGCGCAGTTGCCTGCGGATGATCTCGTCGAACGCCGCGGCAACGGCGGCGCTGCGCGCGGTGTCGCCGCTGCGCGTGGCGGCGTGGTTCTCGGCCATCCAGGCAAGCAGTTCGTCCTCGATTCCCTGCCACCCCAGCCAGGCCGTCTGCGCCCGAACGGCGAACGGTCGGCCGATCTCGGCGACCGCGTCGACCACGGTGCCGCGCGGCAGCGCTGCCACGAGGGCATCGGCAATCGCGCGCACGCGGGGCTCCAGCGCGGCGATCTGCGCAGGGGCGAAGAAGCTGTCGACCAGTGCCCGCCAGGGGGCGTGTTCGGGCGGATCCATGCCGTTCGGGACTGCGCGCCGCGCCGACACGGCCGACGAGAAGGTCTGCGGGTCGTGTGCCGCCGCGACGACGTCGGCATGCCGGAACAGCGTGACGCCGCGGGGCGACCGGGCCAGCGCACAGGCGATGCGCTGGCGGTCGTAGGTGCCCAGCTGGTCGGCAAGCACCTCGGGTGACAAAGGCTCCCAGGCCGGGATCGCGGCTTGCGGATCATCAACGCGCCGGTTCATGGCGAAAGCGCTTGGCGACGCCTCGGGCGTCGAAGGGGGAGATGGCTGACGGTGACAGGTGAAGATGGGGTTGCGACATCGCGGGATCCTGGGGTCGGGAGAAGGTGGGGAGGTCGGTGTATCGTGTTTAAGATGCATTTGTTATGCATCTATGTTATCGGTCCTCGAACGACAAGGCAATGAAGACCCGTGGCCAGCTCACTCGACCCATCCGGAGCACGCCCAACATGAGGCCCGTCGCGCCGCTGGCGCATCGCCTTGCCGATCTCGGCCAGTGCATCGTCCCCGAGGAGCCGCGAGGCCATCGGAAGCAGTTCGGCCTCCTCACGCGCGATGTGCCGCTCGTACATGCAGATGAACGGCTCGACGTCCGTGGGGTCCAAACTCACCGAGTCGCCCGCCGCGATGGCGTGCAGCACCTCACGCAGGCGCTGCCACCGGAAATCCAGCGCTCGATGTTCGAGCGTCAACGAATCGATCAGCTCACGGATGCAGATCGCATCCGAGCCGGCCATCGACTCGATCAGGGCCGGAAACAGGTCCGTCTCCTCGTCGGCGTGGTGGTCCCTGGTTGCGGTATCGAAGCAGCGCATCACCGCTGCTGCGGCAGCACGTGCGTCTTCGTCCGGATCGCGGTCGAGCAGATGCGCCACCAGTCGCCGCAACGTGGCGCACTGCCGCTCGACGCGGCGATGGCAGCCCGAAAGCACCTCCAGCGGCGCCTCGAATCCTGAGGCCGCCGCATGGCCGGAGATCGTCATCGACATGGGCATCGCCTCCTGGCTATGCGTTGTGCCTGGCGGGGGAACGGCGGCGTGTGACGGGTGCGCTGATCGGAGCCATCGCCCTGGAGCGCCGCGCACTTGATGCGGCTGAGGCAGCGGCGCACGCCGGTCAGGCTGACGAAGCCGTGAGGGCAGGGCTGGTGCAGGGCCTTTTGCATCGATTCGACGTGGGTCAGCTCAGCATGGTCAGCGCGACGGCCAGACACCCCCAGGCGGCGAGCCCCGCGCCGGCCGCGACCTGCACGACGGCCGCAGCCACGAAGGCCTCGCGGGGGCGGCACATGGCCACGAGCCCGTGGTACGCGATGCCGCAGCTCAACCCGAGACCGGTCAGCAACACCGCCGCAGGCGCTGCCATGCCGGGCAGCGCAAAGCCCGCCGCAGAACCCCACAGCGGCAGCGGCGCCAGCGCGGCGAGCAGGCGCGCCTCGTGCGGCCCGAGAACCATTGCGTACGCGCCTGCGATGTGACGGAACAGCTGGCCGGCCACCGCCACCGAGGCGAACTCCGCCAGCAGGACCAGCAGCGACAGTTCACCCCAGGGATGGCTGCCATCCCTGATGTCGGAAGGGCCGACCGTGCCGGCCAGATAGAGGACCACAGGTGGCAGCAACGCGACGGGCAGCACGATCTGCAGGAACAGGCGCCACCCGGCGGGGCGGGTGCGCAGCAGTTCGGGCCAGCCGCGCTCTGCGGAAAGCGGCAGGGCCGCCAGGGTGTAGAGATTCATCGCGCCGACTGTGAAAATCGCTTGACTATTCTTACAATAATATCACGACATGATACAAAAGCGCATGCCTTCAAGACCGCCCAAGACACCGCCGGCCAGCTCGTCGAGAGCGCTGGACAAGAGCGACTTCGAGCGCCTGTCGGACTTCCGGCACCGGCTTCGTCAGTTCCTGCGCGCCAGCGAGCTCACCTGCCGCACGCATGGGCTCACGGCGCTGCAGTACCAGTTGTTGCTGCACGTGGCCGGCTTCCCGGGCCGGTCGTGGGCCACGATCGGGGAACTCGCCGAGCGCTTGCAGGCCCAGCACCATGGCGTCGTGGCGCTGGTGGATCGCTGTGCGGCCCTGGGTTGGCTGGCGCGCCGCCCCGGTCGGGAGGATGGCCGTGTGGTCGAGATACACCTGCTGCCAAAGGGCGAGCGACTGCTGGCCAGGGTGGCGAGCCTGCACCGTGACGAACTGCACACGCTGCTCGGCGAGTTCTCGGCCGCAGTGCCGGATCGTCGTGCGCCGTGATCCGGATGCATGTCGGCGAGCCGGTGATGTTCCTTGAGCGGCCGGCGCTGGTGGATGCCGAAGCGGCTGGAGATGCGTTTGTACTGAAGCTCTCGAAGGAGGCTGTCTTCGCCAAAAATGAGCGTTGCGCGCGTTTCAAAGGTACGTGTGTCGTACCGGCCGCTTGTCAGCGCAACATACCGCCCAGCAGCACCCGCGCCGTCGCCACATTCGTCGCACACGGCACGTTGTGCACGTCGCACGCCCGCACCAGGGCGTTGATGTCCGGCTCGTGCGGCTGGGCCGTCATCGGGTCGCGCAGGAAGATCACCGCGTCGATCTCGCCAACCGACAGCCGCGCCCCGATCTGCAGGTCGCCGCCCAGCGGCCCGCTGAGCAGGCGTTCCACCGTCAGGCCCACCTCGTTCTGCAGCCGGCCGCCGGTGGTGCCGGTGGCCATGAGGGTGTGTTGCCGCAGCAGCGGCGCGAACTCGGTGGCCAGGGCCACCATGTCGTCCTTCTTGCGGTCGTGGGCGACGAGGGCGATGCGCATTTACTGCTTTTCCATGGCCTTGGCCATCGTCTTGCCCAGCTCCACACCCCACTGGTCGTAGGCGTTGATGCCCCAGACGGCGGCCTGCACGAACACCTTGTGTTCGTACAGCGCGATCAGTGCGCCCAGGCGGTGCGGGCTGAGCTGGTCGATCCAGAGCACGCTGTTGGGCACGTCGCCGGCAAAGCTGCGCTGGGTCACGAAGGGCTCGGCCTGCTCCAGGGTCTGGCCCTCGGCCATCAGGGCCTTGAGCGTGTCGGCTGCGTTGCGGCCCACAGCCAGGGCCTGCGACTGCGCACGCAGGTTGAGGTTGACCACGCGGTGGTGTTCAGCGGCCAGCGGCAGCGGCGTGTCTTCGGTCTCCACGCCGATGAATTCCACCGGCACGCGGTGCGTGCCCTGGTGCAGCAGCTGGAAGTAGGCGTGCTGCCCGTCGATGCCCAGGCCGCCCCACAGGATGGGGCCGGTGCCGGTGTCGGCGGGCTGACCATCCTTGCGGGTGCGCTTGCCGTTGCTTTCCATGTCCATCTGCTGCACGAAGGGCGCGAAGCGCACCAGGCGGCTGGGGTAGCAGCTCAGCAGCTGGGTCGGGCAGTTGAGGAAGTTGCGGTTCCACACGCCGCTCATGGCCAGGATGACGGGCAGGTTCTGCTCCAGCGGGGCCGAGCGGAAGTGCGCGTCCATGGCCTGGCCGCCGGCCAGGAACTCGCGGAAGGCTTTGGAGCCGATGGCCATGGCCAGCGGCATGCCCAGTGCGGACCAGACGGAGTAGCGGCCACCGACCCAGTCCCAGAAGGTGAAGGTGTGTTCGGCCGGGTAGCCGGCGGCGCCGGACTTCTGCGGCGCAGCGGTGATGGCGACCAGGTGCGCGCTCTGCGCCGCGCCGGTGATGCCGCCGTCTTCCAGCCAGCGGCGGGCGCTGGCGGCGTTGGTCATGGTTTCCTGCGTGGTGAAGGTCTTGCTGGCCACGATGACCATGGTGGTCTTCGGGTCCAGCCCGCGCAGCGTGCTGTGCAGCGCCCAGGCGTCGGGGTTGCTGACGAAGTGCACCCGCAGGCCGGTCTTGCCGTCGCTGCACAGCGGGGCAAGTGCATCGGCCGCCATGCGCGGGCCGAGGTCCGAGCCGCCGATGCCGATGTTCACCACGTCGGTGAAGGCGGCGCCGGTGCTGCTCTTGACCTCGCCGGCGCGCACGCGGTCGGCGAAGGCGCAGACACGGTCGAGTTCGTTCTGCACCAGTTGCTGGATCTCGGCGCCCCAGGGCGCCGCGTCACCGGTGGCGCCGGGCGTGCCGCGCAGGGCCACGTGCAGCACCGCGCGCTGTTCGCTGGTGTTGATGGTGTCGCCGCGGAACATGGCGTCGCGCTGGGCTTCGACCTGGGCTTCGCGGGCCAGCTGCAGCAGGGCCGCCAGAATGGCGCCGTCGAAGGCTTGGCGGGTGAAGTCGAGCCGGATGCCGGTGCCGGCGGCGGCGGCCTGCATGGCCTCGCGACCGGGCTGGGCCAGGCGCTCGCGCAGGTGCGGTTGCGGCAGGGCGGCGAACTGGGTGAGCGTCTGCCAGGCGGGCAGGGTGGTGGGGCTGGTCATGGTGGAGGTTCCTCTTCCCTTCAGATGCGCCTGTTTATACCTGCGCCGCGAGCGCGCTCGCTTCGCGGGCGAGGCGCGTGATGCGCGCCCAGTCGCCAGCGGCCAGCGCGTCGGCCGGGGTCAGCCAGCTGCCGCCGGCCATGGCCACGTTGGGCAGCTTGAGGAAGTCCTTCAGATTCTCGGGGCTCACGCCGCCCGTGGGGCAGAACATCACGTCGGGGATCGGCGCGCCCAGCGCCTTGAGCATGCCCAGGCCGCCGGCCTGCTGCGCGGGGAAGAGCTTCATCAGCGTGAAGCCCTGTTCGCGGCGGTGCATGACCTCGCCGGGCGTCATCACGCCGGGGATGAAGGGCAGGCTGGCGGCCTTGACGGCGCTGACCAGGGCGTCGGTGGCACCGGGCGAGAGCGCAAAGCTCGCGCCCGCGTCGATCACCTGCTGCACTTCGGCCACGCGGGTCACGGTGCCGGCGCCGGTGTGCATTTGCGGCACCGCTTTGGCGACCGCTTCGATGGACTTCAGCGCGGCGTCGGAGCGCAGGGTGATCTCCATCACGTCGATACCGCCTTCGAGCAGGGCGTGTGCCAGCGGCACGGCGTGCGCCGGGTCCTGCAGCACGATGACGGGGACGACGCGGGAGGTGAAGGCGGGGCGGGTGAAGCAGTTGGTCATGGTGTGTCCAAGTTCAGCCGAACAGCGGCGAAGCGCCGTTCTCGGGGGTGGAAGCGTGTTGGCGGAACAGGCCGAAAAGTTCGCGGCCGGTGCCGTGGCCGTTGTGGCCCAGGTCGGGGTGGTTCACCGGGCGCGCGGCGAAGGTGGCGGCATCGACCTCGACCTCCAGCACGCCGCGCTCGCAGTCGAGCGTGATCATGTCGCCGTCCTGCACCCGCGCGATGGGGCCATCGGCCAGCGCCTCGGGGCTCAGGTGGATGGCGGCCGGTACCTTGCCGGACGCGCCGCTCATGCGGCCGTCGGTGACGAGGGCGACCTTGAAGCCCTTGTCCTGCAGCACGGCCAGCGGCGGCGTGAGCTTGTGCAGCTCGGGCATGCCGTTGGCACGCGGGCCCTGGTAGCGCACCACGGCGATCAGGTCCTTCTCCAGCTTGCCGGCGTTGAACAGGGCCAGCAGGTCCTGCTGGTCGCTTACCACCACGGCGGGGGCGCGCACCACGCGGTGTTCGGGTGCCACGGCCGAGACCTTGACCACGCTACGGCCCAGGTTGCCCTGCAGCAGGCGCAGGCCGCCGTCGGCGCTGAAGGGCTCGCTGACCGGGCGCAGCACGGCGGTGTCGGCGCTGGCCGAGGGCACCGGGCGCCAGGCCAGCGTGCCATCGTTCAGCCAGGGTTCTTGCGTGTACGCGGCCAGGCCGTCGCCCATGACGGTCTTCACGTCGCTGTGCAGCAGCCCGTGGGCCAGCAGCTCCTGCATCAGGAAGCCCATGCCGCCTGCGGCGTGGAAGTGGTTCACGTCGGCCTTGCCGTTGGGGTAGACGCGGGCCAGCAGCGGTATCACGCCCGAGAGTTCGGCGAAGTCGTCCCAGTCGATCAGGATGCCGGCGGCGCGCGCCATCGCGATCAGGTGGATGGTGTGGTTGGTCGAACCGCCCGTGGCCAGCAGGCCGACGATGCCGTTGACGATGGTTTTCTCGGTCACGATGTCCGCCAGGCGGATGCGCGGCGCGCCGGTGCGGCCGGTGTTGGCGAAGGCGCGGTCCACGGCGGCCTTGGTCAGAGCCTCGCGCAGTTCCGTGCCCGGGTTGACGAAGGACGACCCCGGCAGGTGCAGGCCCATGATTTCCATCAGCATCTGGTTGCTGTTGGCGGTGCCGTAGAAGGTGCAGGTGCCGGGCGAGTGGTAGGCGGCGGCCTCGCTCTCCAGCAGCGCGTCGCGGCCGACCAGACCCTGCGCGTACTGCTGGCGCACCTTGGCCTTGGCGTCGTTGGACAGGCCGCTGGTCATGGGGCCGGCGGGCACGAACACGGTGGACAGGTGGCCGAACTGCAGCGCACCCATGAACAGGCCGGGCACGATCTTGTCGCAGACGCCGAGCATCAGCGCGGCATCGAACACGTTGTGCGAGAGCGCGACGGCGGTGGAGAGCGCGATCACGTCGCGCGAGAACAGCGAGAGCTCCATGCCGGCCGCGCCCTGCGTGACGCCGTCGCACATGGCGGGCACGCCGCCGGCCACCTGGGCCGAGAAGCCGAGCGAGCGGGCGTGCGCGCGCAGCAGCTCGGGGTAGTGCTCATACGGCTGGTGGGCCGAGAGCATGTCGTTGTAGGCGGTGACCACACCCAGGTGCGGCGCCTTCTCGGCGTGGATCTTGAGCTTGTCGCTGGCAGGCAGGGCGGCCGTGGTGTGGGCCATGTTGGCGCAGCCCATGCCGGCGCGCTGGGTGCCGGCCTTGGCCGAGGTCTCGACCGTGTGCAGGTACTGGCCGCGCAGGTCGGACGAGCGGTCGATGATGCGCTGGGTGACGCGGGCGAGGGTGGTGTGCAGGGGGGCGTTCATGGTGGTCATCCCTTCCAGACGCTCACGGGCGTCTGTGTTTGGTTCAGGATCAGCGAGACGGGCAGGGCCCCGTCGGCCTTTTGCGAGGCGCGGTCATACACGGCGAGCTTGGACGCGCCGGCGATGGAGAGCAACAGTTCCCGCGATGCCAGCAGGGCGTGCAGCGTGAACGTGAGGCGTGCGTGCGGCGCGGGAATGGGGGCCTGCTCGGGCACGACCCAGGCCAGGCGCTCGTCGGTGGCGATGGCGCGGGCGTAGCCGGGTGCGCCGGGGAAGAGCGAGGCGGTGTGCGCGTCCTCGCCCATGCCGAGCACGGCCAGGTCCAGCGGCCAGGGCAGGGGGGCGATGCGCGCGGTCGCGTCCTCGACCAGCGCGTCCAGCACCGCGGCGTTGAACTGCGGCGCCAGTTCGCGGAAGAACGGCAGGAAGCGGGCCGCGGCGGCTTGGCCCTGCAGCAGGTACTTAGCCACGAGCGCGGTGTTGCTGGCCTCGTGGTCGCGCGGAACGATGCGCTCGTCCACCAGCACCACGGTGACCTTGGCCCAGTCCAGGTCCTGCTCGCGCAGGGCTTCGAACATGGGGATCGGCGACTTGCCGCCCGAGACCGCGAGGCTGGCCTGGCCGCGCGCGGCGATGGCGGTGCGCAGCGCGTCGGCGATGTGGGCCGCGATGGCGGCCGGCGTCGCGCCAGGGTGTTCGGTCACGGCCATCAGGCCTCCTCCACCCAGGCCGAACCCTCGCGCGCCATCAGCGCCGACGAGGCGGCCGGGCCCCAGCTGCCGGCGGTGTAGGCCTTGGGTTTCTCGCCCAGCTGCTGCCAGCCGTCGATGATGGGTTCGACCCAGGCCCAGGCGGCTTCCAGTTCGTCGCGGCGCATGAAGTGCGTCAGGCGGCCCTTGGTGACGTCGATCAGCAGGCGTTCGTAGGCCTCGGCGCGGCGCTCGGTGAAGGCCGACTCGAGGTCCAGGTTCAGGCTCACCGGGCGCAGCTTCATGCCGCTGCCGGGCTCCTTGGCCATCATCTGCAGCTGGATGTGTTCCTCCGGCTGCAGGCGGATCATCAGGCGGTTGACCGACCGGTGGGCCGAGTCGCTGAAGATGGTGAAGGGCAGGTCGGCGAACTCGATCACGATCTCCGACTGGCGTGCGGCCATGCGCTTGCCGGTGCGCAGGAAGATCGGGACGTTGGCCCAGCGCCAGTTGTTGATGTGGGCCTTGAGCGCGACGAAGGTTTCGGTGGTGCTGCCTTCGGGGATGTTGGCTTCCTGCAGGTAGCCCACCGCGGCCTCGCCGTTGGAGGCGCCGGCGGTGTACTGGCCGCGCACCGTGTCCTTGGCCACATCGGCCACGGTCATCGGGCGCAGCGAGCGCAGCACCTTGAGCTTCTCGTCGCGCACCGCGTCGGGGTCTAGCGAGACCGGCGGCTCCATGGCCACGATGCACAGCAGCTGCAGCAGGTGGTTCTGGATCATGTCGCGCATGGCGCCGGTGCCGTCGTAAAAACCGGCGCGGCTGCCCACGCCCACGCTCTCGGCCACGGTAATCTGCACGCTCTTGATGTAGGGGCTGCGCCAGAGCGGTTCGAAGATGCTGTTGCCAAAGCGCAGCACCATCAGGTTCTGCACCGTTTCCTTGCCCAGGTAGTGGTCGATGCGGAAGATCTGCTGTTCCTGGAAGTAGCGGCCCACGTCGTCGTTGATCTGGCGCGCCGAGGCCAGGTCGTGGCCCAGGGGCTTTTCCAGCACCACGCGTGCGCGCTCGTCGATCAGGCCGGCGCCGTGCAGGTGGGCGCAGATGCCCACGAACAGGGACGGCGCGGTGGCCAGGTAGTACACGCGGTCGGACCCCGGCTGCATGGCCGCGGCCAGCGCGGCGAAGTCTTCGGCCCTGGTGGCGTCGACGCTGGTGAACTGCAGACGGTCGAGGAAGCCGGCCCAGACGCCGTCGTCGAAGTGTTTGGCCTCGATGAAGCCGGGCACCTTCTCGCCGATGAAGGCGAGGAAGCCGGCGCGGTCCCAGGTCTGGCGGCCCAGGGCGTGGATGCGGGTGGCGGCCGGCAGGTTGTTGTGCAGGTGCGCCATGTACAGCGCGGGCAGCAGCTTGCGCACCGAGAGGTCGCCCACGCCACCGAAGATGACGAGGTCCAGCGGGGCGGAGGAGGGGGACGGGGAAGTGGCCATGGCTTTACCGGGTTACCTTTGATGGGTGGAGTTTATGGTAATTAAGTTACATGCAGGGTTCTTTTTTGCAGCAGCCCCTGCAAGGGCTGCGCGCATGGCCGCGAGCCGGTCAGGCCAGGACCTTGAAGTGTGGTCGGCCCTGGGCCAGGCGCTGCAAGACCTGTTCCCGCGTCGGCGGCACGCAGCCGGTTTCCATCACGCACAGGCTGGCGCAGGCGACGGCGTTGGCCAGCAGGTCTTCCACATCGTCGGCAGTCAGCGTCAGCTCGGCGGCGGTCTTCGCGGCGCGCATGGCGGGGCGGTCCAGCAGCGCGACCAGCATGCCGGCCAGGAAGCTGTCGCCCGCGCCCACGGTGTCGGCCACCTGCACGGGCTGTGATTCGGCCGCCTGCCAGGCCCCGCCGTCGCGCGCCAGGATGACCGCGCCCTTGGCGCCCAGCGTCAAGGCCAGCCAGCGCGCAGGTGTTTTCGCGAGCAGCTCGCGCGCGGCGACCAGCGGGTTGGGGTGGATGAAGCCGAGGATGCCCAGGTCGTCGTCGCTCACCTTGACGATGTCGGCCTCGCCCAGCGCCGCCATCACGCTGGCCCGGTAGGCCGCCATGTCCGGCACGATGGCCGGGCGCAGGTTGGCGTCCACCACGACCAGCCTGCCGGCCGCCCGCTGCGCCTGCAGCCAGGGCAGGTACTTGTGCGTGTCGTCGGCCACCAGGGCCAGGCAGCCGGTGACCACCATCTTCAGCGCCGGCTGCGCCGCGCACTGCGCATTCATGGTGGCGGCGTCGACGCGGCGGTCGGCCACGCCCTCGCGGTAGAAGCTGTAGCTGGCCTTGCCGGCCTCGTCCAGGCTGACGACGGCCAGCGAGGTGGGCTCGTGCGCCGGCTCGGGGTGGGCCAGCGTCACGCGGGCCCGCGCGATGGCGTGGGCCAGGCCGCGGCCGAAGCGGTCCTGCGAGAGCGGGTTCAGGTAGAGCGTGCCCACGCCCTGCAGGCCGAGCGCGCGGGTGAGGTTGTAGACCGCGCCACCGTCGCAAGGGCGCAGCCGGCCGTCGGCCTCCTGGATCATGTCCATCAGGGCCTCGCCGGCGGTGGCGACGGTGATCGGGGTGTTGGGCTGCATTTGGTCGGAAGTAGGGAAAACCATAACTAAATCCAATTGATTTATTTAACGCCCAGCAACTATAGTTCAGTCACTCCGCAGCCGGACTCGGGCTAACCCGAAGGTCCGGCGGCTGAGAAAACCTGGTTCAACAACGTCTGATCCCATCCATCCTCCTCAGGAGACATCTGTGAAAAAAGTCGCTTTCGCCTTCACCGCCCTGGCCCTGGCCGCTGGTTCCACCTTCGCCGCCGAGCCCGTGATCGGCCTGATCACCAAGACCGAAACCAACCCCTTCTTCGTGAAGATGAAGGAAGGTGCGCAGGCGGAAGCCAAGAAGCTGGGTGCCAAGCTGATGACCGCCGCCGGCAAGAAGGATGGCGACACCGCCGCCCAGATCACCGCCATCGAGAACATGGTCACCGCCGGTGCCAAGACCATTCTGATCACGGCCAGCGGCGACGCCATCATTCCCGCTGTCAAGAAGGCCCAGGCCAAGGGCGTGCAGGTGATCGCGCTGGACAGCCCGTTTGACGGCGCCGACGCCCTGTTCGCCACCGACAACTACAAGGCCGGCATCCTGATCGGCCAGTACGCCAAGGCCGCGCTGGGTGGCAAGCCCGCCAAGATCGCCATGCTCGACCTGTTCCCCGGCCACCCCGTCGGTGCCCAGCGCCACAACGGCTTCATGACCGGTTTCGGCCTGAAGGCCAACGACGCCAAGTCCAACGAACTGTCGTCCACACCGGAGACCGTCTGCGCCGCTGACACCGACGGCAACCAGGCCAAGGGCCAGACCGCGATGGAAAACTGCCTGCAGAAGGACCCGGCCATCAACGTGGTCTACACCATCAACGAACCCGCCGCAGCCGGCGCCTACAACGCGCTGAAGAAGGCCGGCAAGGAAAAGGACGTGATCATCGTGTCCGTCGACGGCGGCTGCGCCGGTGTGGCCGATGTGGGCAAGGGCGTGATCGCCGCCACCAGCCAGCAGTACCCGCTGAAGATGGCCGCCATGGGCGTGGCCGCGGGCGTCGAGTACGCCAAGGGCGGCAAGAAGGCGTTCGGCTACGTCGACACCGGCGTGACCCTGATCGCCGCCAAGGCTGTGCCGGGCGTGGAAAGCAAGGACGTGAAGGTCGGTACCGAGCTGTGCTGGGGCGACAAAAAGTGATCTGAGCCCCCACGCTCCGCCGCTTCGCGGGTCGCTGCCCCCCAGGGGGGCTGACCCGGCTTGGCGCGGCCCGGCGCCGGGTCTTCATCTTCGCCACCAAGGCGCCGGGGGCGCCCCTTTGAACCGGGACCCAGGAGTCCCGGCGAAGCAAGGGCGCCCTTTTCTTTTCTCTGTTTGCTCTCTACCGGAGATCTCGTCATGAGCTCTTTCAAGGACCGGCTGCCTCCCATCAGCCAGATGGGGCCTTTCATTGCCCTCGCGATCGCCTGTGCCATCTTCGGCATGACGACCGACAACTTCTTCACCGGCGCGAACTTCGCGCTGATCCTCCAGCAGGTCATGGTGGTGGGCGTGATCGCCATCGGCCAGACCCTGGTCATCCTGACCGCCGGCATCGACCTCTCGTGCGGCATGGTGATGGCCCTGGGCAGCATCGTGATGACCAAGTTCGCGGTCGAGCTGGGCGTGCCCGCGCCGCTGGCCATCCTCTGTGGCATCGGCGTGACGGCTGCTTTCGGCCTCATGAACGGCCTGCTGGTCACGCGCATCAAGCTGCCGCCCTTCATCGTGACCCTGGGCACGATGAACATCGCCTTCGCGATCACCCAGCTGTATTCCGGTGCGCAGACCGTTTCCGACCTGCCGCCCTTCATGACCGCGCTGGGCGGCACCTTCGACATCGCCGGCGCGCCGGTCGCCTACGGCACCGTGGTGATGGTGTTGCTGTACCTGGGCGCCTGGTTCTGGCTGCGCGAGACCGCCTCGGGCCGCCATGTCTACGCCGTGGGCAACAGCCCCGAGGCCACGCGCCTGGTCGGCATCCCGACCGACCGCGTGCTGCTGTGGGTGTATGTGCTGGCCGGCGTGTTCTACGGCATCGCCTCGCTGCTGCTGGTGGCTCGCACCGAAGTCGGCGACCCCAACGCCGGCCAGACCGAGAACCTGGACGCCATCACCGCCGTGGTGCTGGGCGGCACCAGCCTGTTCGGCGGCCGCGGCATGATCCTCGGCTCGCTGGTCGGTGCCATCGTGGTCGGTGTGCTGCGCAACGGATTGACGCTAATGGGTGTTTCGTCGGTGTACCAGGTGCTGATCACCGGCATCCTGGTGATCATCGCCGTGACTGTGGACCAACTCTCCCGCAAAGGAGCCCGGTAATGAGCACTTCCCACAAACTCGTGATGCAGGCCAAGGGCCTGGTCAAGCGCTACGGCCAGGTCACCGCCCTCGACGGTGCCGACTTCGAGCTGCGCGCCGGTGAAATCCTGGCCGTGATCGGCGACAACGGTGCCGGCAAGTCCAGCCTGATCAAGGCGCTCTCGGGCGCCACCATTCCCGACGAGGGCGAGATCTACCTGGACGGTCAGAAGATCCACTTCAACACCCCGATCGACGCGCGCCGCGCCGGCATCGAGTGCTGCTACCAGGACCTGGCCGTGGCCCCCGCCATGACCATCACCGAGAACCTGTTCCTGGGCCGCGAGATGCGCCGCGAGGGTTTCCTGGGCAGCACCCTGCGCATGCTCGACAAGAAGAAGATGCTGGAGATCGCCGTGCAGCGCATGGCCGACCTCAAGGTGGGCATCCGCTCGATGACGCAGGCGGTGGAGACCCTCTCGGGCGGCCAGCGCCAGTGCGTGGCGGTGGCCCGCGCCGCGGCCTTTGCGCAGCACGTGGTCATCCTGGACGAGCCGACCGCCGCGCTGGGCGTGAAGGAAGGCAACATGGTGCTGGAACTGATCCGCCGCGTGCGCGACAAGGGCCTGCCGGTCATCCTGATCAGCCACAACATGCCGCACGTGTTCGAGATCGCCGACCGCATCCACATCGCCCGCCTGGGCAAGCGCGCCTGCGTGGTCAACCCCAAGACGATCAGCATGAGCGACACGGTGGCGGTGATGACGGGCGCGCGCGATCCCGCGACGCTGCCCGCGGAATGTCTGGCCTGAGGACGCACCATGCTCAAAGGAATTGATCCCCTGCTCAGCCCGGAGCTGCTCAAGCTGCTGGCCGAGATGGGGCACGACGACGCGGTGGTGCTGGCGGATGCCAACTTCACCGCCATGAGCCTGGGCGCCGGCAAGCCGGTGCTGCGCCTGCCGGGCGTCGGCATGATTCGAACATTGGAGGCGGTGGTGAGCGTGTTTCCCCTGGCCGAGGATGTGACCCATCCCGTGGCGTACATGCAGGTGGGTGACACGCCGGAAGGCTACCGGTCGGCCCTGCAACGAGAGGCTGTGGCCCTGCTGGCATCGGCCGGTCTGCCGCCCGAACGCGTGCAGGCGGTGGAGCGCTACGCGTTCTACGAGCGTGTGAAGAAGGCCTACGCCATCGTCGTCACCGGCGAGCTGGAGCCCTGGGGCAACTTCCTGCTGCGCAAGGGTGTGCTGGGACAGGCCCTGCGGCCCTGAGGCGTGTCACACTCGGCGGCTGTGAGCGAAGACAAGCACCCCCCAGGGCAGGCCGATCCGTCGGCGCCGGACAGCGGCGCCGACGCGGGCGACGCCCCGCGCCTGCGCCAGCGCGGATCGAACCAGATTGGCATGCGTCAGTTCAACGACCGCGTCGTGCTGCAGGCGCTGCGGGTGCATGGCAGCATGCCCAAGGCCGAGCTGGCGCGGCTGACTGGCCTCACGGCACAGACCATCGGCCTGATCACCGCGCGGCTGGACGAAGACCAGCTGCTGGTGCGCGAAGCGCCGGTGCGTGGCCGGGTCGGCCAGCCCTCGGTGCCGCTGGGCCTGAACCCCGACGGCGCGTTTGCCGTGGGCATCAAGATCGGCCGCCGCAGCGCCGACTGGCTGCTGGTCGACTTTCTCGGCCGGGTGCGCCAGCGCCTGTCGATTGCCTATCCGTTCCCGGACGCGGCGTCGCTGCTGCCGGAAATCGAGAAGAACCTCAACCGCCTGCTCGACGACCTGGGCGGTCTGCGCAGCCGGGTGGTCGGCGTGGGCGTGGCGGCGCCGTTCCAGCTGGGCGGCTGGCACCGCATGCTGGGCCTGACCGAGGCGCAGTCCGACGCCTGGACCCACCTCGACCTCGCCGCCGAGGTGCAGGCCATGACCGAGCTGCCGGTCAGCTTTGCCAAGGACACCTCGGCCGCCTGCGTGGCCGAGCTGCTGCAGGGGCGCGGGCGCGACCTGCACAGCTTCCTGTACCTCTTCATGGACACCTTCGTCGGCGGCGGGCTGGTGATCGATTCGCACCTGCACCGCGGGGTGAACGGCAACGCGGGCGCGGTGGCCTCGCTGCCGCTGCAGGTGGCCGCGTCGGCGAACCCGCGCGAACTGCCGCCGCAGCTGATCAGCCAGGCCTCGCTGTGGGACCTGGAGCAGCGCTTCCGCGAACACGGGCTGGACCCGATGGCCGCCTACGATGCGCGCGCCCTGGCCGGCCACTGGCTGCCCTACACCCGCGAGTGGATCGATCGTGCGGCGCTGGCGCTGGCGCACTGCGTGGTGGCGGGCACTGCTTTCCTCGACGTGGAGGCGGTGGTGATCGATGGCGTGGTGGTGCCCGACCTGCTGCGCGAACTCTGGCAACGCACCGGTGAGGCGCTCAAGGCCTACAACCCCGAAGGTCTGCTCGCGATGCCCCGGCTCGAACTCGGCACCATCGGCTCCGACGCGCGTGCGCTCGGCGGGGCGCTGCTGCCGCTGCACGCGAGCTTTGCGCCGGATCGGGATCTGTTCCTGAAGGTCTAGACGCCGGGCGCCAGGCCCTGCGCGGTCAGGTGCAGTGTGCGGTCCGCGCGCGCCGCGGCGTGTTCTGAATGGGTGACCAGGATCAGCGAGGCGCCGTTCTCCCGCGTCTGCGCCTGCAGCAGGTCCATCACCTGCGCCGCGGTGGACGGGTCGAGGTTGCCGGTGGGCTCGTCGGCCAGGATCAGGCGGGGCTTGTGTACGAGCGCACGCGCAATCGCCACGCGTTGCAGCTGACCGCCCGAGAGCTGGGCCGGCAGCCGTTCGCCCAGGCCCGCCAGCCCGACCGCCTCCAGCACCTGCGCCACCCGCGCCGGATCGGGCCGCTGGAGCAGCAGCAAGGGCAGGCCGACGTTCTGTGCCACGTCCAGGTGGGGCAGCACGTGGAAGGCCTGGAACACGAATCCCAGCGCCTCGCGACGCCAGTGGGCCCGCTGGGTTTCGTTGAGCCGCCCGAGGTCGGTGCCGTCGAGGGAGATCGACCCGTCCTGCCAGTCGTCCAGCGCCGCCATGCAGTTGAGCAGGCTGGACTTGCCCACGCCCGACTCGCCGACGATGGCGACGAACTCACCGGGGGCGACGGTGAGGGAGACGTTGGAGAACACGGGTGTGTCGCCGTAGCGCTTGCCCAGATCCTGGATCACCAGACTCATGACCGGCCTTCCATCAGGGGCGCGACCTCCGCCAGCACCCGCGCCAGCGCATCGGGCGCATCGCAGGCGATCACGCGCCGCTGCGGCATCGAGCGCAGCCAGGTGATCTGGCGCTTGGCGAGCTGGCGCGTGGCGAAGATGCCGCGGTCGCGCAGTTCGGCTTGCTGGGCAGCATTCAGCGGCGCGTCGGCAGCGGCGTCCAGCGCTTCCCAGGCCTGGCGGTAGCCGACGCAGCGCATCGAGGGCAGGTCCGGGTGCAGGTCACCGCGCGCTCGCAGGCGCCGCACCTCGTCCACAAAGCCGTCGGCCAGCATGGCGTCGAAACGCTGGGCGATGCGCCCGTGCAGCCAGGCGCGGTCGGCGGGTTCCAGGCTGAGGAAGGCGCCTTCCGGCACGGGGTTGTCCGCCGTCCGGCGGTCGCCGGTCTGGAACGACGAGATCGGCCGGCCCGAGACCTCGAACACTTCGAGCGCGCGCTGGATGCGCTGCGCGTCGTTGGGGGCCAGCCGGGCGGCGGTGACCGGGTCAACTTTCGCGAGTTCGGCGTGCATCACGGGCCAGCCGTGGGCGGCGGCCGCTGCTTCGATGCGCGCGCGCACATCGGCGTCGGCGCGGGGCATGTCGTCCAGGCCCTGCATCAGCGCCTTGAAATACAGCATGGTGCCGCCCACGAGCAGCGGCGTGCGGCCGCGCGACCGGATCTCGCCGATCAGCCGCTGCGCGTCGCGAACGAATTCGGCCGCGCTGTAGGCGTTCAGCGGGTCGGTGATGTCGATCAGGTGGTGTGGCGCAACGGCGCGCTCGACCGCGGTGGGCTTGGCGGTGCCGATGTCCATGCCCCGGTAGACCAGGGCCGAATCGACGCTGATGATTTCGACCGGCCAGCGCTGGGCGATGGCCAGTGCGGCGGCACTTTTTCCGCTGGCGGTGGGGCCGGCGAGCGCAATGCAGTGCGCGGGCTCAGCGGGCATCGCTCGCTCCGGTGGTGACACGCACCGGCGGCGTTTTCACCTCGCCATGGCGCTGCACCAGGGTCCAGGCGGTCAGCGCGATCAGCACGCTCCAGAACCACAGGCCGTCGGTCAGCGGCCGCACGCTGCCCGGGTTTTCGGCCAGGCTTTTGCCGAGCCAGCCGCCCATGAAGAAGGCGGTCAGCATCATCAGGCAGCCGCTCATGGCCGAGGCCGCACCCGCCGCCTGCGGGAACGGGCCGACGGCGCCGCTCTGGCCGCAGGGCTGGTGCACGCCGTGGCCGAGCATGAACAGGACGAAGGGGCCGAGGATGGCGGCCGGGTGCTGGATGCCCGCCAGCGCCAGCAGCCCCATGGTGCTGCCGGCGAGCAGGGTGCAGCCGCCGGCGATGGCGACGGTGAGCCGCACGCCCAGGCCCTGCAGCAGGCGGCGGCAGATGAAGGTGCCCACGATGTAGGACAGCGACATCACCAGCATCAGCAGGCCGTAGGCGGTCTTGCTCAGGCCCAGCACGCCAATGAACACAAACGACGAGGCGGCCAGGAAGGTGAACAGGCCGCCGTAGGAGGTGGCCGAGAGCAGGGTGAAGGCCCAGAAGGTCGGATGGCGCAGGATGCCGGCCCAGGTGCGCAGCAGGGTCAGCGGCTCCAGTGCGCGCGGGTTCTTCTGGGGCAGGGTTTCATCAAAGCGCCAGACCAGCAGCGCCAGCGTGCCGGCGCCGAACACCGCCAGTGCCAACAGGGCCACACGCCAGCCGGCGAGGTCGGCCAGCAGACCGCCGATCGGCGCGCTTGCGCAGGCGATCACGCCCAGGCCGGTGAGACCCTTGGACATCACCCGAGCGCCATCCACCGGCGCATACAGGTCGCGCACCACGGCGCGCGCACACATCACGCCCGCGCCCATGGCCATGCCCTGCAGGATGCGCCAGACGATGAGCTGCTCCATCGACGCTGAAAACGTGCTGCCCACCGCGGCCAGCACATACAGGGCGGTTCCGACCAACAGGACCGGGCGGCGGCCGAAGCGGTCGGACAGCGGCCCCCAGACCAGCTGGGACAGACCGAAGGCCAGCAGCAGGGCGGTGAGCGTCAGCTGCGCCTGCGGCATGCTGGCGCCGAAGCCCTGGGTGATCGAGGGCAGGGCGGGCAGGTAGAGGTCGGTGGTGACCGGCTGCAGGCCCAGCAGCAGCGAAAGCACCAGCACGATCAGGCCGGGCGACATGGCGGAACGGGGAGCGGACATCCGATTGAGGTTAGCAGATGCCCTCATGTTCAACCGGAACTACGCCGAAGGCGGCGCGGGGGGATCACTTCATTCCGAACAGCTCGGCCAAGGCGGTGCGGTACTGCGGCTGCCCCACCGCGTTGGTGTTGTGGTGCGACCCGCCCTCCACCAGCTCGAAGCGTTTCGGGCCCGTGGCGGCCTCGAACAACTGGCGGCCCAGTTCCGGCGCGATGGTGCGGTCCTCGCTGCCGTGCACCACCAGCAGCGGCGAGCCGATCCTCTTGACCCGCTCCACGGTCTCGAAGCGCTGGGTGATCAGCGGGCCGACCGGCAACCAGCCCCACTTGTAGGAACTGACTACGTCGGGAATCGAAGTGAAGGTGCCCTCGACCAGGGTGCCCGCCTCGTCCTGAACCTGGGCCGCCAGGTCGATGGCAATCGCGCCGCCCAGCGAGTGGCCGAAGATGTAGCGCGGCCGGTCGGGGTGCTGCCGGGCCAGCCAGTCCCAGGCGGCGCGCGCATCCTCGTAGGCCATGGTTTCCGAGGGCAGGGTGTTGGTGCTCTTGCCGAAGCCCCGGTAGTCCACCGCCAGCACCGAGAAGCCCAGCTCCTGCATGCGCCGCGCGCGGAACGCCGAGCCGACCACGTTGAAGCGCGCGCCGTGCAGGTAGAGCAGCACGGGGACCTTGGGGTCGCTCGCGAAGCGCTCGTGCGCGCTCCACAGGCCATGCAGCTTCACCGGCTGGCCGGTTTCCTGCGACTGGAATTCGATCCACACGTCCTGCATGCCCTGTGCCGCCTCTTCGCCGCGCCACCAGCTGCGGTCCGAGGGCTGGAAGATCCAGCCGCGCTGGCGTTCGTCGAGGGTGGCGCAACCGGCCAGCACGGCGGCCGAGAGCAGGACGAGGGCGATCAGGCGTTTCATGGGCTTACACGATCCTCCGGGCCGGTGGAAAGTTCACTGCCGGCGCGCCGGCCGGTCGCCGCCGGGCACTCACCGGTTGACACGGGCGCCCGTCCTGCCTACATTGCCGCCCATGCTGCGCATCCACCACCCGACGACCCTGTGTCGCGTTCTGTCGCCTCTTGCGACGGAACCGGGTGTGCGCGTGCCCGTCCACACCTCAGGTGGTGGCGCGACGGCCGCACATTCCTGAGCCCGGCGATCCCCTTCCTCTCCCACTCATCCGCGCCACGCGCGATCGCCGGGCCCCTCGACCAGAGCGCATAGCCGTTCCCCCGCCTGCTCGGCCGGGACGGGCCTTTTCTGGAGCCGACATGTCCCTGTTTTCCCGTGGTGACCGCATCGTCACCGAGCTTGATCTCGTCCGCCTGCACAAGCTGGGCGTCCACCGCATGCCCGCCGGTCTGCCCGACGCGCTTGATCTGGCCGAGCAGGTGCCCTCACCCGAGGTGCCTGCCGACGTGGTGACCATGTATTCGCAGATCGAAATCCTCGAAGCGGGCGAAACGGCGCCGCGCAAGCTCACCCTGTGTTATCCCGAAGACGCCGAGCCGGCCCAAGGCTTCATCTCGGTGCTGTCTCCGGTGGGCGCCAGCCTGCTGGGGCTGCGCGTCGGTGGGCGCGCGCACTGGCACACGCCGCAGGGCGAGCCCCGCTCGGCCCGGGTGACGGCCGTCCTGTTCCAGCCCGAGGCGAGCGGCGACTACACCACCTGATGCGTCAGACCACACCCTGCGCCAGCATGGCGTCGGCCACCTTGACGAAGCCGGCGATGTTGGCGCCGTCGATGTAGCTCACGCTGCCATCGGCGCGCTGGCCGTGCTTGACGCAGGCGGCGTGGATGCCCTGCATGATCTGCAGCAGGCGGGCGTCCACCTCTTCGCGCGTCCAGGACAGGCGCATGGCGTTCTGGCTCATCTCCAGGCCCGAGGTGGCCACGCCGCCGGCGTTCGACGCCTTGCCCGGTGCGTACAGCACGCCGGCCGCTTCGAATGCCTTGGCGGCCTCGATGGTGGAGGGCATGTTGGCGCCTTCGGCCACGCAGAGCACACCATTGGCGATCAGGGTGCGTGCATCGGCTTCGTCCAGCTCGTTCTGCGTGGCGCAGGGCAGGGCCACGTCCACCGGCACGTGCCAGGGGCGTTTGCCGGCCTCGAACTTCACGCCGGTGCGCTCTGCGTAGTCGCTCACACGGCCGTAGTGGTGGTTTTTCACGTCCATCAGGATGGCCAGCTTCTCGGGCGAGAAGCCGTCTTCGTCGACGATGGTGCCACTGGAGTCGGAGACGGTGACCACCTTGGCGCCCAGGGCCATGGCCTTCTCGACGGCGTACTGCGCCACGTTGCCCGAGCCGGACACCGAGACGCGCATGCCCTGGAAGGACTTGCCGCGGGTCTTGAGCATCTCTTCCGCGAAATACACCGTGCCGTAGCCGGTGGCCTCGGGGCGGACCAGTGAGCCGCCGAAGGACAGGCCCTTGCCGGTGAACACGCTGGCCGCGCTGTTGGCCAGCTTCTTGTACATGCCGGCCATGTAGCCGACCTCGCGGCCGCCCACGCCGATGTCGCCGGCCGGCACGTCGGTGTCCGGGCCCACATGGCGGAACAGCTCCATCACGAAGGCCTGGCAGAAGCGCATGACTTCGGCCGGGCTCTTGCCCTTGGGGTCGAAGTCCGAGCCGCCCTTGCCGCCGCCCATGGGAAGGGTGGTCAGCGCGTTCTTGAAGGTCTGCTCGAAGGCCAGGAACTTGAGCACCGACAGCGTCACCGAGGGGTGGAAGCGGATGCCGCCCTTGTAGGGGCCGATCGCCATGCTGTGCTGGATGCGGTAGCCGCGGTTGACCTGCACCTGGCCGTGGTCGTCCACCCAGGAGACGCGGAACATGACCACGCGCTCGGGCTCGACCAGGCGGTCGAGCAGTCCTTGCTCGGCGTACTTGGGGTGGGCGGCGATGAAGGGCCAGAGGCTTTCCATCACCTCGGTGACCGCCTGCAGGAACTCGGGCTGACCCGGGTTGCGGGCTTCAACGTGGGAAAGAAAGTCGTGGACCGAGGCGTATTTCATGCGTGTGATGCTCCAGAAAAGTGCATGAGAGTATGCAAAACCCGCATTTCATGATCCAAAAGGCACATGAATGCGGCGTGAGGCCCACTAATGGTGCAAGCGAAAGCCGCACAACCGAGGGCTTTCCCTCGGTTGTGCTCGCGTTTGGTGCGGTGTGTCAGCGGCCGCGCAGGAACAGCGCGTCCAGGTCTTTCATGCCCAGCTGGCGCCAGGTGGGCCGGCCGTGGTTGCACTGGTCGCTGCGCTCGGTCACTTCCATCTGGCGCAGCAGGGCGTTCATCTCGTCCAGGGTCAGGCGGCGGTTGGCGCGCACCGCGCCGTGGCAGGCCATGGTGGCCAGCAGCTCGTTGCGGGCGCGCTGCACCACCGTGCTGGCGTCGTGCTGGCTGAGTTCGGCGAGCACGCTGCGGGCGAGCTCCACCGGGTCGCCGGCGGCCAGGGTGGTGGGCACGGCGCGCACGGCCAGGGTCCTGGGCGAGAACGGCACGATCTCCAGCCCCAGCTGGGCCAGCACCTCGGCTGCAGTTTCGGCGGTGGCGACTTCTTCAGGCGTGGCCGCGAAGGTGGCCGGGATCAGCTGCGGCTGGCTGGCGATCTGGTGCGCGTCCAGCTGCTGCTTGAGGCGCTCGTAGACGATGCGCTCGTGCGCCGCATGCATGTCCACCACCACCAGGCCCTGGGCGTTCTCGGCCAGGATGTAGACGCCGTGCAGCTGGGCGACCGCGCGGCCCAGCGGCCATTCGCCATCGGGCAGGGGGGCGGGCGCTTCCTGCGTGGCCGGGGTAGGTGCGAACACCGGTTCGGCGCGGCGGATGTCGGGCGCGTCCAGCGGCGCCGCAATCCGTTCGGCTGGGCGCCAGAGCGCTTCGAGGTCGCTCACACGCTGGCCCGCCTGCGGCGCCTCGGGCCGCCAGGGCAGGGGCTGCTGGCGCGGCACCGGGGCGAGGAAGGTGGAAGCGGGCGTTTCGGTCGGCGTCGCTGAAAGTGGGCCAGTGACGGGCAGCGTCTGCGCCGAGCGAGGCGCGGCCAGCGCCCCTTCCACCGCGTGTCGCACCGCCTGGTGCACCTCGCGGCTGTCGCGGAAGCGCACCTCGATCTTGGTCGGGTGCACGTTCACGTCCACGCGCGTCGGGTCGATGCTCACGTACAGCGCATACACCGGCTGGCGGTGGCCGTGCAGCACGTCTTCATACGCGCTGCGGGCGGCGTGGGTGATGACCTTGTCGCGCACGAAGCGGCCGTTGACGTAGGCGAACTGCCAGTCGGCGCGCGAGCGGGCCGCGTCGGGCACGCCGGCAAAACCCCAGACGCGCAGGCGCTGCTGGCCGCCGGCGGTAGCTTCTTCGCCCGGCACATCGCTGGCCGGCCAGTTCACCGCCACGGCGTTTTCGATGAACTCCTCACCCAGCACGTCGGCCAGGCGGCGGCGCAGCGCGTCCAGCAGATGTTCGCCACCGGCCAGGTCGGGCGCCACGGCGCGCCACTGTGCGACCAGCTTGCCGTCGTGCCAGATGGCAAAGCCCACTTCGGGCCGCGCCAGCGCGTGGCGGCGAACGGCCTCGATGCAGTGGGCCAGCTCGGTGCTTTCGGACTTGAGGAACTTGCGCCGCGCGGGCGTGGCGAAGAACAGCTCGCGCACTTCGACCGTGGTGCCGCGCGCGCGGGCGGTGGGTTGCAGCTCGCCGCTGCGGCCGTCCAGCAGCCAGCCGTGGGCGGCCCCTTCGTCGGTGCGGGTCAGCACCGAGACCTCGGCGATGGAACAGATGGCGGCCAGTGCCTCGCCGCGGAAACCCATGGTGTCCACGGCTTCGAGGTCGTTCAGGCTGGCGATCTTGCTGGTGGCGTGGCGCTTGAGCGCGGTGGGCAGTTCCTCGCGCAGGATGCCGATGCCGTCGTCCTCCACGCTGATGAGCCGGATGCCGCCGGCCTGCAGCCGCACGGTGATCTGCGTGGCTCCGGCGTCCAGCGCGTTGTCCACCAGCTCGCGCACCACGGACGCGGGGCGTTCGACCACTTCGCCGGCCGCGATCTGGCTGATCAGCTCGTCGGGAAGTTCACGGATGGGGCGGCGGTGGGCGGGCAGGGGGGCGTTCACCCGGGGCATTCTAGGCGTGGGGCACCGCCCGGGGATAATCGCGGGCTATGGATTTCGCCCTCTACCTGATCGACTTCATCCTGCACGTGGACAAGCACCTGCAGGCCTTCGTACAAGCCTACGGCGCCTGGGTGTATGCCCTGCTGTTCCTCATCATCTTTGTCGAGACCGGCCTGGTGGTCATGCCCTTCCTGCCGGGCGACTCGCTGCTGTTCATCGTGGGTGCGCTGTGCGGCGCCGGGCTGATGGACTGGTCGATCGCGGCGGGACTGATGCTGGCCGCCGCCATCCTGGGTGACCAGACCAACTACAGCATCGGGCGCTACTTCGGGCCGAAAGTGTTCCAGTGGGAGAACTCGCGCTTCTTCAACAAGAACGCCTTCAACCAGGCCCACAACTTCTACGAGCGCTACGGCGGCGTGACCATCATCCTGGCGCGCTTCATGCCCTTCATCCGCACCTTCGCGCCCTTCGTGGCGGGCGTGGCCGAGATGACGCGCAGCAAGTTCACCGCCTACAACGTGGTGGGCGCCGTCATCTGGGTGATCGGCCTGACGGCCGCGGGCTACTTCTTCGGCAACCTGCCCTGGGTGCAGGCCAACCTGTCCAAGATCATCTGGGCGCTGATCTTCGTGCCGGGCCTGATCGCCATCTTCGGCGGCTGGCGCGCCGCGAAGGCGGAGAAAGCCCGGGCTGCGGCGGGGCAGGCCTGATCAGGCCTGCCCATGTTGAATCAGGGCGTCACTGGAACCCGAACGTCTTGAGCAGCTCGTTGCTGGCCTGATCGGTGAGTCGGGTCAGAGATTGCTGGACCATCTCTACCTTGTCGGTGTCGATCGCCGCGCCCGCGCCCAGCGAGTACTTCTGCAGTTCGAAGCTTGATGTGGTGTAGGTGGCAATGGTTTCGCCAGATTTCAGGTCGACCAGTTCGGCCTTGATGGCAGCGTGTGGCAAGGAGTTGAGCTTCATGCCCAGTGCGGAGCGCTGAAACACACCAAAACCGCGCATCACCTGATTGGTCTGATACAGCGGATCTGGCGCCACACCGTTGGTCAGCAGCAGCGCCAGGTCAGGTCCATTGCCAATGGACTTGAGGACTTCGCTTCGTTCGCTCCCCGCGGGTGTCGAACGAGTCACTTCGGAGAGTCGGCCAGACGCCTGCAGTTTCTTCACCACGTGCTGGACCAAGGTCTCTGGTAACGCCCACTCCGGCTTGTCCAGCACCTGCTGCTCAATATTGAAAGCAGTGGTGCCGACCCAGAGCAGCGTCAGCTTGCTGTCTACGGTCGAGGCGACGACCAGCTTCTTGCCATCGGTTCTCGATTTGACAGCGGCGGTATCGACCGTGGCACAACCTCCCAGCAGCAGGGTGATACCGAGAAAAGACCAGAACAAGCGGCGGCGCATGGACACTCCCTTTGAAAAACGAGGCAGTGTAGCCAAGGCCCCGGGCCTAGACGCTGCGCACGCGCGCCAGCGGCGGATTCGCCGCGAAGTACTTGACAATGCCCTTGAGCAGGGCGTCGGCCAGCTGGTTCTGGTAGGCCTCGCTGCGCAGCCGGGCCTCTTCGTCGGGGTTGCTGATGAAGGCCGTTTCCACCAGCACGCTGGGAATATCCGGCGCCTTGAGCACCGCGAAGCCGGCCTGTTCCACCCGCGGTTTGTGCAGCTTGCCCACGCGGCCTACCTCGACCAGCATCGCGCCGCCCAGTTTGAGGCTGTCCTTGATCTGGGCCGTGGTGCTCATGTCCAGCAGCGTGCGGGCTACGGTCGCGTCCTTGGACTTGACGTTGATGCCGCCCACCAGGTCGGCGGCGTTTTCCTTGTTCGCCATCCAGCGCGCGGCCGCGCTGCTGGCGCCCTTGGTGCTGAGCGCAAAGATGCTTGCGCCCTGCGGGCGTGGCGTCATGAAGGCGTCGGCATGGATGCTGATGAACAGGTCGGCGCGCACCCGCTGCGCCTTCTTCACCCGCGTGCCCAGGGGCACGAAGAAATCGGCGTCGCGTGTCATGTAGGCGCGCATCGGGTTGCCGTTGACCGTGGTCGCGTTGATGCGCTCGCGCAGGCGGTGGGCCACCTGCAGCACCACGTCTTTCTCCTGCGTGCCGCCAGGGCCGATGGCGCCCGGGTCTTCGCCGCCGTGGCCGGGGTCGAGCGCCACGATGATGAGTCGCTCGGTTTTTTTGCCGGGTGATGCCTTCGGCTCACCGGCCGGGGCGGGTTTGCCGGCGGTGGCGCCGGGTGCCTTGGGAGGTGCCGGTTTGTCGTGGCGGGCAATGAGGTCGGCCAGCGGGTCGTCCGCTGGCGTGGCTGGCATGTCCCGCAGCTCGGCACCCAGCAGCTCGGCGGCGCGCCGGGCCGATTCGTCGACCGCGGCCGTGTGCTGGCGGATCAGTTCCTCGAAGGGGTCGACCGTCTGCACCGGGTAGAGGTCGAGGACCAGCCGGTGGCCGTAGGCGGCGACCGGTTCCAGGTTGAACACCTGCGGCTTGATTGGTTTTTTCAGGTCCACAGTCAGCCGCGCGACGTTGGCACTGACCGGGGCGACGCGGATGGCCGCGATGTTCGGGTCGTCGCTCTGCAGCTTGCCCACCAGATCGCGCATGCCTTCAATGAGGTCGATGCCCTCGATGTCGACCACCAGGCGCGACGCCTGGTCGACCGTGGTTTTCTGTGCCTTGAGCTCGCCGTCGGACTCGATGGTCACGCGCGTGTAGTCCTGCGCCGGCCAGATGCGCACCGCCACCACACGCCCCGCGTGCGCCAGGTGCGGCGCGCCGATCAGCAGCACCAGCGCGCCGGCCTGCAGCAGGCGGCGGCGGTCGGGGTGGGGCGTCGGTCGGGTCATGTGTTCAGGGCTGCCAGCAGGCGCCGGCCGGTGTCGGTGAAGGCCTGCATCGTCACCTGGCGCGGGCCGTCGGTGAGGTCGGTGTCGTCACTGGGCGTTTCCTCCGGCCCGATGGTCAGTGCCGCGTCCACCGCGCCCATGAGGCCGGCGGCGCGCTCGGGCCATTCCACCAGCTTGAGGCCGGGGCTCGCAAACAGTTCCCGAAAACCCGCGTCTTCCCACTCGCGCGGGTCGCCGAAGCGGTAGAAATCGAAGTGCCAGGCCGACAGCGCGCCGTGCGGCCCGGCCTCGGCGCGGTGCGGCTCGACCACGGCGTAGGTCGGGCTCTTGATGCGCCCCTGCACGCCCAGCGCGCGCAGCAGGTGCCGCACGAAGGTGGTCTTGCCCGCGCCCAGGTCGCCGGCCAGCGTCAGCGTGGCGTTGGTGATCGCCGGGCTGGCGGCCAGTCGCTGCGCAAAGTGGGCGGTGCCCGTCTCGTCCAGCCAGCGCCCGTCCCAGCGCGCGCCGTCGGGGGAGGGCGTTCCTACAATGAGCGGACGATGCGATCCGGATTCGATGCTGCTCAACTGATCACTCAGGTTCAGGCCTGGGGCCGGGAACTGGGATTCTCCCAAATCGGGGTGGCCGGCGTCGACCTCTCAAGCGCCGAACCGGGCCTTTCGGCCTGGTTGTCGGCCGGATTTCACGGTGGCATGGACTACATGGCGCGCCATGGCATGAAGCGCGCGCGGCCGGCCGAGCTGGTGCCCGGCACGGTGAGCGTGATCACCGCGCGCATGGACTACCTGCCACGGTACACGCCCGAGGACTGGACGGAACAGGAGCTGGCCCGCCTGCAGCGGCCCGGAGAAGCCATCGTCTCGGTCTATGCCCGGGGGCGCGATTACCACAAGGTGCTGCGCAGCCGCCTGCAGCAACTGGCCGAGCGCATCGGGGCCGCCGTTGGCCCGCTCGGTCACCGTGTGTTCACCGACTCGGCGCCCGTGCTCGAAGCCGAGCTTGCACGCCGCAGCGGCCAGGGCTGGCGCGGCAAGCACACACTGATCCTCAGCCGAGAGGGTGGCTCGATGGCTTTTCTCGGCGAGATCTACCTCGACCTCGCCCTGCCACCAACCGCAGCGGTCAGCGACCACTGCGGCTCCTGCAGCGCCTGCATGGCCGTCTGCCCCACGCAGGCCATCGTCGCGCCGTACCGTCTCGACGCGCGGCGTTGCATCTCTTACCTCACCATCGAACACGACGGCCCGATTCCCGAGAGCCTGCGCCCGCTGATCGGCAACCGCATCTACGGCTGCGACGACTGCCAGCTCGTCTGTCCCTGGAACAAGTTCGCGCAGCGCAGCCCGCTGCCCGACTTCGACCCGCGCGAGGGCCTGACCGGCGCAACCCTTGTCGAGCTGTTCGGCTGGAGCGAAGAAGAGTTCCTGCGCCGCACCGAAGGCAGCCCGATCCGCCGCATCGGCCACGCGCGCTGGCTGCGGAACATCGCGGTGGCGATGGGCAATGCGCTGCGGCAGGCCGACGAGCCGGTCACCCGCGCTGCGCTGGCCGCGCACACCGCGCACCCCGACCCGGTGGTGCGGGAGGCTGTGGCCTGGGCCTTGTCGGCGTAGGCTGCTCAGCGCTTTCTCCCTCTCTCAAGGAAACAGCCGCATGGCCCACGCCGAAACCGAACTCAAGCTGCTGCTGCCAGGGGCACAGCCCACGGTCATCGAGGAGCGGCTGCGCCGGCTCGGCGCGCTGGCGCGGCGCCGGCAGACCACCCACTGGCTGTGGAACATCTACTTCGACACGCCGGACCAGCAACTGCATCAGCAACGGCACGCGCTGCGCCTGCGCTGCATCTCGGACTCCCCTTGGCGCGCCAACGCCAACGCGGCGACGGTGCGTGGCGAATGGGTGCAGACCTTCAAGTCGGCGGGCATTTCGCGGGGCGGACTGAGCCGCCGCGGCGAGTGGGAGAGCCGCCAGCCCTCCGGCCGGCTCGACGCGGAGGCGCTGCGCGAGACGCCCTGGACCGATCTGGATCCCGACGGCCGCCTGTTCGGCCAGCTGGCCCCGTGCTTCGAGACCCGCTGCCGCCGCACCGTCTGGACCCTGCACCGCTACCAGGGCGCAACCATCGAGGTCGCGCTGGACATCGGCGAGATCGCCGCCTGCGGCCGGTCGGAGCCGATCCTGGAGCTGGAGTTCGAGCTGCTGCAGGGGCCGTCCGAGGCCCTGTTCCATCTGGCGCAGCAGGTCGCGTCCGAGGTGGCGGTCCTGCCCTTTGACCAGAGCAAGGCCGAGCGCGGCTACCGGCTGGCGCAGGGCCTGCCCCGCGAAGCCTCGCCGGCCCAGGCTTTGCATCTTTCGCCGGGCACCGGGCCGCAGCAGGCGGGGGCCCAGGCGCTGTCGGCCTGCTTCGACCACTTCAGCCGCAACCTTGCGACTGTGCTGGTGTCGGACGACCCCGAGGTGGTGCACCAGGCGCGCGTCGGCTGGCGGCGCTGGCGCAGCGCGGTCCGGCTGTTCGCGCCCTGGCTGCCCGGCCGGCCCGATGCCGACGGCCTGCGGCCCCTGCTGGCCGAATTGGGCCGGATGCGCGACCTGGACGTGCTGCGCGTCGACACCCTGGGGCGCTGGTTGCCCGCCTTTGTTGACGAAGATGCTCAGCGCCAGCGAATCGCCGATGTCGCACTCGAACGCATCGACGAGGCGCGCCGGGCGCAGCGCAGGCGGCTGCGGGATGCCCTGGCCGCGCCGGGAACCGGCCAGACCCTCCTGGCACTGGCGCAGGGGCTCTTCCAGTTGGCCACAGCGCAGACCGCAGCGGGTGCATACGACACCCCCTGGGCGCGCAAGCGCATCCGCAAGCTGCGCCGCCGCCTGGACGCTGCACTGAAAGCCAGCCGGCGGGCGCCTGCGGACCTGGAAAAAGACCACCGCGTCCGCATCCAGGCCAAACGGGTGCGCTACGTGGCCGAGATACTGCGCGACCTGCTGCCCGCCCGGCGCACCAAGGGCCTCGCCAAGGCGGCCACCGAAGTCCAGACCCGGCTGGGGGCCGAGCGGGATCTGAGACAGGCCGTGCGGCTGCTGGACGAGCTGGGGACTGAAGCCGAGCTCAGCTCGTTTCTGCGTGGGGTGCTGGCGGCGTCAAAGGGCTGACGGCCTCGTTCAAGGTGCCACCGAAGGAACGGGAGTGTTTGTCAACGTTCGTCGCGTTCAAGCAGTGCCTGACAAAGCGTTCGAAGATACGTGTCTCCGCGCTTGCTGATGCCCGGCAGCTTAGGGAAGGTCTGCGCAACACCCGCCGCAGCGTGAGTTGATGTCCGTGATTTCAGATGACGGCGGTTTGCGCCTCGCAGGGCTCATTTACAGGTTAGACAGTGCAAACAGCGTGAACGTGTGTTCGACCTTGGCCCGGATGTGCGCCTTGACCTGCCCCAGCGGATCCTTGATCGCGCCCATCGGCGTGCTCTTGTACAGCACCTTGCGCTTGCCCGGCCGCATGGCCACGTGCCAGTTGACATTGGCCGCCGTGCCCACCACCTTGTGCACCAGTCCCGATTCCGCATCCACATCCATGTGGGCCTTCATTCCGAAGTGCCACTGAGGTGGCGAAACCGAAGAATGGAGCTCTCGTCGGGCAGGTTGTCTTCACCGGCATCGAGTCCCACGAACTCGCGGAACAGCGCCATGTCGTACAGCGCCTCTTCCATTGCGGGGTCGGAGAGGTTGGACCACTGCTGCAGGAAGTGAATGCGCAACATGGTCTCAACGGCAAACGGCGGGCGTCCGCCTTTGGCGCTGGGTTTGGGCGCGTGCGGCGCGATCAGCGACACCGGCCCGGCCCACGGCACCACCAGGTTCATCTCGTCCAGGAACTCTCGCTTGCGCGTCCATCGGCGCCCCTGGCGCGGGGTTTTGCAGACCATCCCTGGGCAGCCCGAGCACTGAGTGCCTCTCAGATTGTTTCCTGCCTCAGTGTGTATAGCCCCCGACATTTGGAGGAACACAGGCGAGGGTTTTCTGCAACGCACGCCTTGACCGGTTATGAAACAAAAAGTAAACTAAAGTTGGTGAATGATGTCCGTACATGCATCGCATGATGCTGCATTTTTCGATCATGCAAATGACTTTTCAAGTCGTTTGCGCATTGTCTAACCATAGGCCATATCTCTGATATTGGGTGTAGGGAGTAGGGAATTTATGAAGAAGAAACAAATCCTGTCGCATATTCTTGTATTGACATCTGCGGTTTTTTTTGCTCATGGGGCTTATGCAGGTGGCAAGGAGGCGCAACCCCAGGTTGACCGTTCTGTCCAATCCAGACCACTCAATCAGGGTGGCATCATCATCAAGTACAAAACGGGACAGTTGAGTGGTCAAAAACTGACTCTGCAACATGCAGGTCAAAATGCCGCAGGCTTGGGGTTTGGCAACGCCAGCGCGTCGGCCAACAAGTTTGGCATTACCCTGTACTTTGACAAGCCGTTGGCCACGGGTGCCTATCTGCTGAAGCAGAGTGCTCCTCTTTCCCAAAATCGGCTCAAAGAGTTGATTCAGGAAATCGCCAAAGATCCGGCGGTGGAGTATGTCGAGCCCGATGCCTGGATGCGCCGTCAGTTTGTGCCGAACGACCCTGGTTATTCATCTTTCCAATGGCACTACGGGGCCGGGGTTGGAGGGGTCAATCTGCCCGCTGCCTGGGATATCAGCCAGGGGACTGGTGTGCGGGTCGCGGTGCTGGACACCGGCATCACCAGCCATCCTGATCTTGATGCCAACAGGGTCGGTGGCTACGATTTTGTTTCTCATGCATGGGTGGGAAATGATGGAACGGGGCGCGACAGCGATCCGTCGGATCCTGGTGACTGGGTGGCCTACGCGGATTCTGTGGGGTTAACGTTCGGCGGATTTTTTGAAGGTTGCCCTGAAGAGGATTCCAGCTGGCATGGCTCCCACGTTGCAGGGACCATTGCGGCGGTGACCAACAACTCCACAGGCGGTGCTGGCGTTGCTTTTGGTGCCAAAGTGGTTCCCGTACGTGTGTTGGGGAAGTGCGGGGGATATGCTTCGGACATCGCTGATGGCATTGTCTGGGCGGCCGGCGGCAGCGTGGCGGGTGTTCCTGTCAATACCCATGCGGCGTCAGTGATCAATATGTCACTGGGTGGCGAGGGTGTCTGTTCCAATACATTCCAGGCGGCGATCAACAGCGCGCGCAGCCGGGGGGCTACGGTCGTGGTGTCAGCGGGCAATGACAGCGTCAGCACCGTGAATGCGCAGCCTGCCAATTGTGAGGGTGTCATTGCTGTCTCTGCGACGACTTCTTCGGGAGGCATTGCCAGCTATTCCAATTTTGGCCCTCACGTCGGGTTGGCGGCCCCAGGCAGCCTTGTTTATTCCACGGTCAACAGTGGAACCACTTCACCTGTAGGACCTGCGTATGCCAACTACTATGGCACATCCATGGCGGCGCCTCACGTTGCGGGTGTCGCTGCCCTGCTGCTCGCTCAAAACCCTGCGTTGACGCCCAACCAGGTTGCTGCGCGGCTCAAACTGGGTTCAAAACCGTTTCCTGCGTCATGCCCGCAGTGCGGTGCGGGTTTGCTCAATGCATACACCGCTCTGGTGCCGCCTTCCTTTGAGGCTGGAACTGTTTTCAGGTTTTACAACCTGTTCAACGGCATCCATCTGTTCACTGGCAATACCGCTGAGCGTGACATTGTTTTGGGTGCCATTCCATCGTACCAATACGAGCGTGCTGCATTCAAAGTTAAGCCGGCGGCTGAGGCCGGAATGTTGCCGGTCTATCGGTTTCGGAACACGAGGAATGGGGCCTATTTCTACACCATCAATCAGGCAGAAAAGAATATCGTAGACGGTATTCCATATTTCGTGCTCGAAGGCGTTGCATGGTATGCCTCTGCTGCTCCTGCTGCAGGAACCATTCCATTGCATCGATTCATGTACAAGCCGACCGGCTCGCATTTTTATTCCTACTCTTCCGCTGAAGTGGCCTATATCCAGTCCTCGTTGTCTCATCTCTACCAATACGAAGGCATTGGGTTTTACGTCTGGCCTCTGTGAGGCTCACCTTGTGAACAGGGCAAGCGGCACGGTATCGACCTGTCATGGCTGATACCGCGATCGCAATTCCCGCTTCAACAGCTTCCCGCTCGGATTCTTCGGCAGCGCCTCAGCGAACACCACGCGCTTGGGGCATTTGAAATGCGCCATGTGTTCGCTGCAATGCGCCATCACCTCGTCCTCGGTCAATGACTGTCCGGCCTTGACCACGATCACGGCGGTGACCGCTTCCACCCATTTCGGGTCGGGCAGGCCGATCACCGCCACCTCGCTGACGGCGGGCAGGCGGTAGATCATTTCTTCCACCTCGCGGCTGGCGACGTTTTCGCCGCCGGTCTTGATCATGTCCTTCTTGCGGTCGACGACGGTGATGTAGCCCTCGGCGTCGATGGTGGCCAGGTCGCCGCTGTGGAACCAGTCGCCGCTGAAGCTGGCGGCGGTCTTTTCGGGGTCGTTGAAGTAGCCGAGCATCAGGTGCGGCGAGCGGTGCACGATCTCGCCGACTTCGCCCACGGCCACGTCCTGCATGTCGTCGTTCACCACGCGGGTCTCGACGTTGATGACGGCCTTGCCGCACGAGCCCGGTTTGCGCAGCTGGTCCTCGGGCGCCAGCATGGTCGCCAGCGGCGCAATCTCGGTCTGGCCGTAGAGGTTCCACAGGCGAACATTCGGCAGCCGCGCCGCCAGTTCCTTCAAGACTTCCACCGGCATGATCGACGCGCCGTAGTAGCCCTTGGCCAGGTGCCTGAGCTTGTCTGCGTCGAACAGCGGTGAGCGCAGCAGCGCGATCCAGACCGTGGGCGGTGCGAAGAAGCTGGTGATCTGGTGCTGTTCCAGCAGCGCCAGCAGGTGGTCGGGCGTGGGCTTGCCGGTGATGACGTTGCGGCTGCCGATGTAGATGGCGGGGCCGAAGAACACGTCCAGCTGCGCGCAGTGGTACAGGGGCAGGGCGTGCAGCGTGCGGTCGGCTTCGGCCACCTCGGCGTTGATGACGCAGCTGACGTACTGCCAGAGCACCGCGTCGTGCGTGAGCATGGCGCCTTTGGGCATGGACTCGGTGCCGCTGGTGTAGACGATCTGCGCCAGGTCGTGGCTCTGGGTGCCCACGGCCGGCAGCGGGTCGGTGCAGGCGGTCAGCTCGTCGAAGCGGTGCATGCCCGGCGCCGGCAAGGTGGGGTCTTCGCTGGGCAGCCAGATGAACTGCTGCACCTGGGTCTCCAGCGCCGAGGCTTCGCGCGCCAGGCCGGCCAGGCCGCTGTCGGTGGCCAGGGTGCGGGCGCCGGCGTGGCGCAGGATGTAGGCGACTTCTTCCGCCTTGAGCATGAAGTTGATCGGCACCAGCACCGCGCCGCGGCGGGCCAGGGCGAAGCGCAGCGCCGCGAAGCCGTGCGAGTTGCGCGCCAGCACCGCCACCTTGTCGCCTTCGCCCACGCCGATCCGGTGCAGACCTGCCGCCAGCCGCGTGACCAGGGCGTCGAATTCGGCGTAGGTCCAGCTGGTGGCGCCGCAGGTGATCGCGGTCTTGGCCGGCAGGCGCCGGGCGGTGCGGTGCAGCGCGTCGGCTATGGTCTGGCGGCGGATGGCGGGGGCGAGCGGGGGCAGGGGCTTGGCGGACATGGGCGAAATCTCCTGTTGTCTCCAGTTACAGCGGCCCGTTTTATCATCGCCCGAATGTCCGGTCCACCGCTCGTTTCCACTGCCCTCGACCGCTCGCTCGGCGGCTGGGGCCGTCGTGTCCGGGCCTCCTGGGCTTCGTGGTGGCATGTGCTGCTGCTGGGCGCGCAGGTGATGGTGCTGGCCCTGGCGCCGTCGAGCTACGCGCAGGGCGCGCAGCGCAGCGCGGTGCTGCAGCAGATCTACCGCGCCTCCACACCGCTGATGCCCGGCTTCCTCACGCTGTCGGCGCTGCTGAGCCTGGTGCTGATCCGTATCGTGGTCGCGACCGCCTACAGCTATGGGCTGTCGCAGTACGCGCTGGAGGTGCTGGTGCGCACCCTGGTGCTGGAGATCATTCCGTTGTACGCCGCGATGTTCGTGGCGCTGCGCCACACCATGCCCGAGGCCCAGCGCATCCGCAGGCGGCTGTCGCAACAGCACCGCAGCGGCGTGCAGCACGAGGAGCAGACCCTGCTGCGCACCGAGCTGCTGCCGCGCGCGCTGGGGGGCATCTTCTCGGTGCTGCTGCTGGCGGCGGTGAGCTGCGTGATCGCCCTGGTGCTCACCTATTTCAATGTCTACGGCTTCTCGCACTGGGCGCTGCCGGCCTACACACTCGCGGTCGGGCAGGTGTTCAAGCCGGCCGTGGTGCTCATCTTCAGCCTCAAGACCCTGTTCTTCAGCCTGTCGGTGGCCATCGTGCCGCTGGCCGCCAGCGCGCGGCGCGACGAGGCCGGCGGTTTCGGCCGCCTGAGCGACATCTCCGAATTCGCGCGCCTGCTCTCGGTGCTGCTGCTGGTGGAGGTGACCTCGCTGCTGGGCAACTACTACTGATCCATGGACCGTTCAACGATGAACCCTGCCGACCATGTCCCGCCGCCGGAGCCCACGCCGCCTCCGGTGAAGAACCTGGAGTTCAAGGCGGCGCTGCTGCTCGCTTTCCTGCTGTTGCTGGTGGTGGGCTCGGCGCTGTACGTGGCCTACGCGCGCGGCGCCTTCGAGCGCACCCAGCGGCTGGTGCTGGTGGCGCCCGACTCGGAAGGGGTGTCGGTGGGCATGAACCTCACCTTCGCCGGTTTTCCCATCGGCCGCGTGGGGCGCATCGAACTGGCCGAGGACGGCAATGTGCAGATCCTGGTGGACGTGCCGGTGAAGGATGCGAAGTGGCTGCGCAGCTCCAGCATCTTCACCATGGAGAAGGCCCTGGTTGGCGGCACCAAGATCAAGGCCTTCAGCGGCGTGCTGACCGATCCACCGCTGGAAGACGGCGCGGTGCGCCAGGTGCTCAGCGGCGACGCGGCGGCCGAGATCCCGGGCATCGTGGCGTCCATCAAGGAGTTGATTGGCAACCTCAATGCCCTGACCAACGCCGACGCGCCGCTGCCACAGAGCCTGGTGCACCTGCAGGGCACGGCGGCGAAGCTCAACGGGCCGCAGGGGGCGATGGGCGCGCTGTTCGGCAACGAGGCGGATGCGAAGAAGGTGGTCGAGGCCATCGACCGGGCCAACACGCTGCTGGCGCGGGTGGACCAGCTCACCGGCCGGCTCGACAGCCTGGTGGCCAACGCCGACAAACAGGTGTTCGGCCAGGGTGCCGGCCCCGGCGGCACGGCGCAGGGTGGCCTGGTGCAGGACGCGCGCGGCACGGTGAAGCAGCTCGACGGCCTGCTGGCGGACGCGCGCGTGAGCCTGCAGAAGGTGGACAAGCTGCTGGTGGACGCGCAGGCCATCACCGCCAACACCCGCGAGGCCACCACCGACCTGCACCTGCTGCGCGCCGAGGTCGACGCCAGCCTGCGCAAGGTGGAGTCGCTGATCAACGAGGTCAACCGCCTGTGGCCGCTCAAGCGCGACGCCGAAATCCAGCTCAAATGAACATGACACTTCGAAGCGCCCTCTGGCTCTGCTGTGCCTCGCTCCTGGTGGCCTGCAGCAGCACGCCCCCGCCGCCCGACTGGCAGATGAACGCCAGGAGCAGCGCCGAGCGCGCGGCGGAGGCCTGGCTCAGTGGCAACAGCAAGGTGGAAGAGGTGGAGTTCCTGCGCGCGCGCGGCGAGGTGGCGCGCACCGCGCAACCGGCGCTGCTGGCGCGGCTGGAGCTGACGCGCTGCGCCACCCGCGTGGCGGCGCTGGTGTTCGAGCCCTGCGCGGGTTACGAGGCGCTGGTTGCCGACGCCGCACCCGCCGAGCAGGCCTATGCGCGCTACCTGGCCGGCCAGGCGACGGCGGCCGACGCGGCCCTGCTGCCGCCGGCGCACCGAGGCCTGGTGGGCACCGCGCCGGCCAGCCTGGGCGACATTGAGGACCCGCTGTCGCGCCTGATCGCGGCCGGTGTGCTGCTGCAGCGCGGGGCCGCGTCACCGGCGGTGGTAGCGGACGCGGTGGAAACCGCTTCGCAACGCGGCTGGCGCCGGCCGGTGCTGGCCTGGCTGGGCGTGCAGCTGCGACAGGCCCAGGCCGCGGGCGCTGCGGACGAGGCGGCGCGCATCCAGCGGCGCATCCAGCTGCTGGCGCCCTGAACGCCTGTCAGCGCCGCGGTCTCACCACTCCGCGAAGCTGCCGTCCTTGTGGCGCCAGACCGGGTTGCGCCAGCGGTGGCCCTCGGCCGCGCGTTCGCGCACATAGGCCTCGTTGACCTCGATGCCCAGGCCCGGGCCGGTGGGAATCTTCACCATGCCGTCCTCGTAGGCGAACACCTCGCGGTTGTTCACGTAGTCCAGCAGGTCGTTGGCCTGGTTGTAGTGAATGCCCAGGCTCTGCTCCTGGATGAAGGCGTTGTAGCAGCCCGCGTCGATCTGCAGGTTGGCCGCCAGGGCGATGGGGCCGAGCGGGCAGTGCAGTGCCAGCGCGACGTCGTAGGCCTCGGCCATGGCCGCGATCTTGCGCGTTTCGGTGATGCCGCCGGCATGTGAAGGGTCGGGCTGGACGATGTCCACATAGCCTTCGGACAGGATGCGCTTGAAGTCCCAGCGCGAGTACAGCCGCTCGCCCAGCGCGATGGGCATGGTGGCCACATGGGCCAGTTCCTTGAGCGCCTCGTGTTGTTCGCTGAGCACCGGCTCCTCGACGAACATGAGGTTGTAGGGCGCCAGTTCGCGCAGCAGCACCTTGGCCATGGGCTTGTGTACCCGGCCGTGGAAGTCCACGCCGATGCCCACGTTCGGCCCCACGGCCTCGCGCACCGCGGCCACGTTGGCCAGGCAGCGCTCGACCTTGTCGTGGCTGTCGATGAACTGCAGCTCTTCGGTGCCGTTCATCTTGACGGCGGTGAAGCCGCGCGCCACGGCGGCTTGCGCGGCGGCGGCGGTGTCGGCCGGGCGGTCGCCGCCGATCCAGCTGTAGACGCGGATGCGGTCGCGCACCTGGCCGCCCAGCAGGTCGGAGACGCTGACGCCCAGGGCCTTGCCCTTGATGTCCCACAGCGCCTGGTCGATGCCGGCCAGCGCGCTCATGTGCACTCCGCCACCGCGGTAGAAGCCGGCGCGGTACATCACGGTCCAGTGGTCTTCGATCTGGCGCGGGTCCTTGCCGATGAGGTAATCCGAGAGCTCGTCGACCATGGCGGCGACGGTGTGGGCGCGGCCTTCGAGCACCGGCTCGCCCCAGCCGACGATGCCTTCGTCGGTCTCGATCTTGAGGAAGCACCAGCGCGGCGGAACGATGAAGGTGGTGAGGCGGGTGATTTTCATGAAGGTCGGTGGATCAGACGGCGGCGGTGGCCTGCTGCCAGGCGCGGACGAAGGCGGTGGCCCGCTGCGCCACGGTGGCGGCGTCGTCGCCGGCCCGGTACAGCGCGCTGCCCAGGCCGAACCCGGACGCACCGGCCGCAAGGTAGGGCGCGAGCGCGTCCGGCGTGATGCCGCCGACCGGCACGATGGCCACCGGCGGCGTGAGCACCGCGCGCCAGGCCTTCAGGCCCATGGGGCCGAGGGTCTCGGCCGGGAACATCTTGAGCACGTCGGCGCCCGCGGCGAGCGCGGCAAAGGCTTCGGTGGGCGTGGCCACGCCAGGTGCGCAGGCCAGGCCCAGCGACTTGGCGGCTCGGATCACTGCCGGGTCGCTGTGCGGCATGACGACCAGCTGGCCGCCGGCCGCGGCGATCTGCGCGCAGGCCTCGGGCTGCAGCACGGTGCCGGCGCCCACCAGGGTGTCGTCGGGGAGGGCCTCGCGCAGGATGCGGATGCTCTGCAGCGGATCGGGCGAGTTCAACGGCACCTCGATCAGGCGGATGCCGGCGCCGTGCAGGGCCAGGCCGATGTCGCGCGCCTCGTCGGGCCGCAGCCCGCGCAGGATGGCGATCAGCCCGTGGGTGGACAGGGTCTGGCGGAACAGGGACGAGGGGTTCATGCGCAACGGCGGACAGGGGACGGGACGGCCAGGCCGGCGGCCTGGGCGATGCGCCACAGGCCCAGCGGGGTGACGCCGGAACGGATCTCGGGTTCGGCCAGGCCTTGCGCCTCCAGGGCCGTCGCGTAGCGCACGCACAGCATCGGCTCGCCGCACAGCACCACCGGGCTGCCGTGCTGCAGCGCGGGCGCCAGCGCCGCCACCTCGTGCCCGATCAGCAGGCCCGAGAGGTAGTCGGGCTGGGCGCTGCCGGTCAGCTGGCCGGTGAGGCCCAGGGTGCGCACGCTGAACACGGTGGACAGCACGCCCAGCGCGCCCTGCGGCGAGCGCGCCACGCGCAGGCCGCGCGCGAAGGCGGGTTCGTCGTGCGGCGCGCCCATCACCATGGTGCGGCCCAGGATGGTGTGCTGCGACAGCGCGGCGTACACCTCGCCGGTCATGAAAGTCTCGAAGCGCACGACGGCGCCGTCCTCGACCCAGGCCCACTTGGTGTGGGTGCCCGGCAGCCCGATCAGCAGGCGCGGCGGCGTGCGGCCTTCGTCGGCCAGGCTCTGCAGCACGCCCGCGATCTGGGTCTCTTCGCCGCGCATCACATTGGGCAGTTCGCCGGCCTGCAGCAGGCCGGGCACCACGTGCAGGGGCTCGCCGCCCGGGCGCGCGATGACGGTCATGGCCGTGGCCAGTTCGCTGGCGCGGGCCGGCAGGGGTTGGTAGCGCGCCTCGCGCCAGCCCTGGGCGCTGCCCACCATGCCGCAGGCGATCAGCGGGGTGTCCGCATGGGCCGCCAGCCAGTCGCCGCACAACCCCTGCAGCGCCGCCTCGAAGGCCTCCGCGGGCGTGGCGATGCCGGCACCGGCCGGCAGGTTCATCACACCGTGTTCGCTGCGGCGGGTGGCCAGCACCTGGCCGCCTGGGCCCAGGGCGTAGGCGCGCAGCGAGCTGGTGCCCCAGTCGAGAGCGAACAGCGCAGGAGGGCTGGCCAGGGCGGCGTGCATCTCACCGTCCCCAGCGGAGCACGAGGGGATCAAGGCGGCGCGCGATGTCGATCAGGCCGCGCCGCACCTCGGGGTGCATGGGCGGGAAGGGGTGGCGCCCGGCCTCGCAGGCGATCACGCCGCCTTCCTTCATCAGCGCCTTGGCGGTCAGGATGCCGCCCTGGCGGTTCTCGTGGTTGATCAGCGGCAGCCAGCGCTGGTAGAGCGCGAAGGCCTGGTCCATGTCGCCGCTGCGGTGCGCCTCGATGATGGGGCGGATGCCGTCGGGAAAGGCGCCGCCGGTCATGGCGCCGGTGGCACCCGCGTCCAGGTCGGCCAGCAGGGTGATGGCTTCCTCGCCGTCCCACGGTCCTTCGATGGCGTCGCCGCCCAGGCGGATCAGCTCGCGCAGCTTGCTGGCCGCACCCGGCACCTCGATCTTGAAGTAGGCCAGGTGCTCGATCTGTTCCGCCATGCGCGCGAGGAACGGGGCGGAGAGCACCGTGCCGCTGGCCGGCGCGTCCTGCACCATGATCGGGATGCCGATGGCGTCGGACACGCGGTCGTAGAACTCGAAGATCTGCGCCTCGGGCACGCGGAAGGTGGCGCCGTGGTAGGGCGGCATGATCATCACCATGGCCGCGCCCATGTCCTGCGCGCGCTTGCTGCGCGCGGCGCAGACGCTGGTGCCGTAGTGCGTGGTGGTCACGATCACCGGCACGCGGCCGGCCACGTGTTCCAGACAGGTGCGGGTGAGCACTTCGCGCTCGTCGTCCGAGAGGGAAAACTGCTCGGAGAAGTTGGCCAGGATGCACAGGCCGTCGACGCCGGCGTCGATCATGAAATCGAGGCAGCGCTTCTGGCTGGTCAGGTCGAGTTCGCCGGATTCGGTGAAGGTGGTGGGCACCACCGGGAAGATGCCGCGGTAGCGCGGCGTGCGGGCGGAAGCGGTCATGGTCTCTCTCAATGCGAATGGCGGGGCACCGCGGAGCCGCGGCAGCCGACGAGGAATTCGAAGTCGCAGCCCTGGTCGGCCTGCAGCACGTGGTTGACGTAGAGGCGCTGGTAGCCGCCCTTCATCGCGTGTTCCGGCGGCGTGACCTGGGCCAGGCGGGTGGCCAGTTCTTCGTCGCTGATGTCCAGGTGCAGGCGGCCGGTGCTGCAGTCGAGCTCGATGAAGTCGCCGTCGCGCACGGCCGCCAGCGGGCCGCCGGCCGCGGCCTCGGGCGCCACGTGCAGCACCACGGTGCCGTAGGCGGTGCCGCTCATGCGGGCGTCGGAGATGCGCACCATGTCCTTGATGCCCCGGCGCAGCAGCTTGGGCGGCAGGCCCATGTTGCCCACCTCGGCCATGCCGGGGTAGCCCATGGGGCCGCAGTTCTTGAGCACCATCACGCAGGTCTCGTCGATGTCCAGGTTTTCGTCGACGATGCGTTCCTTGTAGTGCTCCAGGTTCTCGAACACCACGGCGCGGCCGCGGTGCTGCAGCAGGTGTGGCGAGGCGGCCGAGGGCTTGAGCACCGCCCCGCGCGGCGCCAGGTTGCCGCGCAGCACGCAGATGCCGCCGTCGGGCACCAGCGGGTTGTCCAGCGGGCGGATCACCTCGTCGTTGTACTGCGGCGCGTCGGCCACGTTCTCCCACAGGCTCTTGCCGTTGACGGTGAGCGCGTTCGGGTGGGGCAGCAGGTTGTTCTCGCCCAGGCGCCGCAGCACGGCAGGCAGGCCACCGGCGTAGTAGAACTCCTCCATCAGGAAGCGGCCCGAGGGCTGCAGGTCGACCACGGTGGGCGTGCCCTTGCCGAGGCGCGTCCAGTCGTCCAGCTCCAGCTCCACGCCGATGCGCCCGGCGATCGCCTTGAGGTGGATCACCGCGTTGGTCGAGCCGCCGATGGCGGCGTTGGTGCGGATCGCGTTCTCGAAGGCCTCGCGCGTGAGGATCTTGGACAGGCGCAGGTCTTCGTGCGCCATCTGGACGATGCGCCGGCCCGACATGTGGGCCAGCACGTAGCGGCGCGCGTCCACGGCGGGGATGGCCGCGTTGTGCGGCAGCGAGGTGCCCAGCGCCTCGGCCATGCAGGCCATGGTGGAGGCCGTGCCCATGGTGTTGCAGGTGCCGGCCGAACGCGACATGCCGCCTTCGGCCGCGAGGAACTGGTGCATGTTGATCTCGCCGGCCTTGAGCGATTCGTGCAGCTGCCACACGGCCGTGCCCGAGCCGATGTTCTTGCCTTCGAGCTTGCCGTTGAGCATGGGGCCGCCGGTGACCACGATGGCCGGCACGTCGCAGCTGGCCGCGCCCATCAGCAGCGCGGGCGTGGTCTTGTCGCAGCCCACCAGCAGCACCACCGCGTCGATGGGGTTGCCGCGGATCGCTTCCTCCACGTCCATCGACGCCAGGTTGCGCGTGAGCATGGCGGTGGGGCGCAGGTTGGACTCGCCGTTGGAGAACACCGGGAACTCGACCGGGTAGCCGCCGGCTTCCAGCACGCCCTTCTTGACGTGTTCGGCCAGCTTGCGGAAGTGCGCGTTGCAGGGCGTCAGCTCGGACCAGGTGTTGCAGATGCCGATGATGGGGCGGCCGTCGAACGCGTGGTCGGGGATGCCCTGGTTCTTCATCCAGCTGCGGTACATGAAGCCGTTCTTGTCGGCGCTGCCGAACCATTCGGTGGAGCGCAGCTTGCGTGGTTTGTCGGACATGGTGGTGTGCGGTGGGGTGGGGGTTTAGTGGGAGCCTGCGCCGGGGCGGCGCACCATGAGGCGCTGCAGCAGGCAGAACAGGAACAGCAGCAGGCCGACGACGATGCGCGTCCACCAGGAGCTGAGCGTGCCGTCGAAGGTGATGAGGGTCTGGATCAGGCCCAGGGTGAGCACGCCGAACAGCGTGCCGAAGACGTAGCCCACGCCGCCGGTCAGCAGCGTGCCGCCGATGACCACGGCGGCGATCGCGTCCAGCTCCATGCCGACGGCGTGCAGGCCGTAGCCCGACAGCGTGTAGAAGGTGAAGACCACGCCGCCGAGAGCCGCGCACAGGCCCGAGACCGCGTAGACGCCGACCAGGGTGCGCCGCACCGGCAGGCCCATGAGGATGGCCGAGTGTTCGCTGCCGCCGATGGCGTAGACCGTGCGGCCGAAGGTGCTGCTGTGGGCCGCGAACAGGGCCAGCGCCAGGCAGGCAATCGCGATCAGCGCGCCCAGGCTGATCGAGGCGCCCTCGGCCAGTTCCAGCCGCCAGTAGGCGAGGTTCGAATAGGCCTCGTTGCCGATGCTGATCGAGTCGATGCTGATCAGGTAGCACAGGCCGCGCGCCAGGAACATGCCCGCCAGCGTGACGATGAAGGGCTGCAGCCGGAAGCGCTCGATCAGGAAGCCCATGAAGGCGCCGAAGGAGACGCCCATCACCAGCACCACGCCGATGGCCGGCAGCGGCGACCAGCCATGGTGCTCGATCAGGGTGGCGAGCACCATGGTCGAGAGCGCGACCACCGAACCCACCGAGAGGTCGATGCCGCCGCTGAGGATGACGAAGGTCATGCCCACGGCCACGATGAGCAGGAAGGCGTTGTCGATCAGCAGGTTCAGGAACACCTGCGCCGAGAAGAAGCCGGTGTAGCTCAGCGAACCGGCCAGCCCCATCAGCAGGAACAGGCCCACCGTCGCGGCCAGCGGCAGGAAGCGCAGGTCCAGGCGGTCCAGGGTGCTCGGCGTGGCGCTCATGCGGCACCTCCAGGCAGCGAGGGGCGGCGGGCCAGCGCCCACACCTGGGCGCGGAACTCGGGCGACTGCAGCAGCATCACCACGAACACCACCGCGGCCTTGACCACCAGGTTGATCTCGGGCGGCACGCCCAGCGAGTAGATGGCGTAGGTGAGGGTCTGGATGATGAGGGCGCCGATCAGCGTGCCCAGCAGGCTGAAGCGGCCACCGGCCAGCGAGGTGCCGCCCAGGGTGACGGCCAAGATGGCGTCCAGCTCCATCAGCTGGCCGGCGTTGTTGCCGTCGGCGCTCTTGACGTTGGAGCTGATCAGCAGGCCGGCCACGCCGGCGCAGAAGCCGCAGAACACATAGGCCGCCAGGGTCAGCTGCCGCGCGCGGATGCCGGCCACGCGCGCTGCCGCCGGGTTGACGCCCACCGCCTGCACGAACACGCCCAGCGGCGTCTTGTAGAGCAGCCCGCCCAGCAGGGCCAGCACCCCGAGCCAGACGTAGAGCGAGAAGGGCAGGCCCAGCAGGTAGCCACCCCCGATGAAGAAGAAAGGCTGGTAGTAGATGGTGATGATCTGGCCGTCGGTGATGAGCTGGGCGATGCCGCGGCCCGCCACCATCAGGATCAGCGTGGCGATGATGGGCTGCATGCCGATGCCGGCCACCAGCGCGCCGTTCCACAGCCCGCACAGCATGGCCACGGCCAGCGCGCCGGTGATGGCCACGCCCAGCGGCAGCCGCGTGGTGGCGCCGTCGACCGAGCCGCCGATCATCCAGGCGGCCACGGCGGCCGAGATCGCGACCACGGCGCCGACCGAGATGTCGATGCCGCGCATCGCGATCACCAGGGTCATGCCCAGCGAGACCAGGATCAGCGGCGCCGCGCGGTTGAGGATGTCGATGAGGCTGCCGTAGAGGTGGCCGTCGCGCCACTCGATGTGCAGGAAGCGCTCGTTGGCGACCACGTTGACCAGCAGCAGCAGGGCCAGCGTGACCAGCGGCCAGGTGAGGCGGTGGCCCAGCAGGGCATTTACACGAGAGGGGGTTTCAGACATGTTCGTCGGCAATCAGTTCGTACACGGCGTCTTCGCTGCTGCCCGCAGGCAGCTCGCCGATGGGGCGGCGGTCGCGAAGGACCAGGATGCGCTGCGACACCCGGACCACCTCGCTCATCTCGGACGAGATGAAGACCACCGCCATGCCCTGCGCGGCCAGGCGCAGGATCTGGTCCATGATTTCCTGCTTGGCCGCCACGTCGATGCCGCGTGTGGGCTCGTCCAGGATCAGCAGGCGCGGCGCGGTGGCCAGCCAGCGGGCGATCACCACCTTCTGCTGGTTGCCGCCCGAGAGCTGGCCCACCGGCGTCTCGGCGCCCGGGGTGCGGATGCCCAGCAGCGCGATGTAGCGATCGGCCATCTCGCGCTGCTCGGACAGTGGCAGCGGGCGGCGCAGGCCGCGCATGGCCTGCAGCGCGATGGCGATGTTCTCGCGCACCGAGAGGTCGGCAAAGATGCCTTCGGTCTTGCGCTCTTCGGGGCACATGGCCAGGCCGCGCGCGATGGCGTCGACCGGGTTGGAAAAGCGCACCACCTCGCCGTCGATGCGCAGCATCCCGGCGTCGGGGCTGTCCAGGCCGAACAGCAGGCGCGCCAGCTCGGTGCGGCCCGCGCCCAGCAGGCCGGCGATGCCCAGCACCTCGCCGGGTCGGATGACCAGGTCGGTCGGCTGGATGCTGCCCGCGCGCGCCAGGCCCTCGGTCTGCAGCAGGGCCGGGGTGTCGCTGGCCGATGCTTCGCTGGCGGCGGCGGGCGCCGTGGCCGGGCCCATCTCGCGGCCCACCATGGCCTCGATCAGGGCCTGAGCCGGCAGTTCGCGGGTTGTCCATTCGCCGATCCAGCGGCCGTTGCGCAGCACGGTGATGCGGTCGGAGATGGCGTAGACCTGGTCCAGGAAGTGGGTGACGAACAGGATGGCCAGGCCTTCCTCGCGCAGGCGCCGCAGCACCTGGAACAGGCCCTTGACCTCGTCGTCGTCCAGGCTGGAGGTGGGTTCGTCCAGGATCAGCACGCGGGCGTCGATGCCCAGGGCGCGCGCAATCGCCACCAGCTGCTGGATGGCCACCGGGTAGTCCGAGAGCCGCCGGGTGACGTCGATGTCCAGGCCCACACGCGCCAGCAGGCGGCGGGCACCTTCGCGCGTGGCGGCCCAGTCGATGCGTCGGCCCTGCCACGCCGGGTGGCGCGGGTAGCGGCCGGCGAAGATGTTCTCGGCCACCGTGAGGTTGGGGCAGAGGTTGACCTCCTGGTAGACCGTGCTGATGCCCTGCTGCTGCGCGTGCAGCGGCGACGCGGGCCAGCCCGTGTCGTCGCCCAGGCGCATCTGGCCGGCCACGGGCGTGACCACGCCGGTCAGCACCTTGATCAGGGTCGACTTGCCGGCGCCGTTCTGGCCCATCAGCGCATGGACCTCGCCGGGGAACAGGCGCAGCTGGGCGTCCTGCAGCACGTGGACGCGCCCGAAGCGCATGCCCACGCCCGAGAGCTGCAGCACAGGAGAAGTGGTGGCGCCGCTCATGACTTGTTCTTGTTGTAGACGTCGACAAACACGGCGGCCAGCAGCACCAGGCCCTTGATGACCTGCTGGTAGTCGATGCCGATGCCCATGATGGACATGCCGTTGTTCATCACGCCCATGATGAAGGCGCCGATCACCGCGCCCATCACCTTGCCCACGCCGCCCGAGGCGGAGGCACCGCCGATGAAGCAGGCCGCGATCACGTCCAGCTCGAAACCCAGGCCGGCCTTGGGTGTGGCGGTGTTCAGGCGCGCGGCGAACACCAGGCCGGCCAGCGCGGCCAGCACGCCCATGGTGACGAAGGTGGCGAACGTCAGCCGCTCGGTCTTGATGCCCGAGAGCTTGGCCGCCTTCTCGTTGCCCCCCAGGGCGTAGATGCGGCGGCCCACGATGGTGCGCGCCGTGAGGAAGTCGAAGGCCACGATCAGCAGCGCCATCACCACCAGCACATTGGGCAGGCCCTTGTACGAGGCCAGCATGTAGCTGAAGAACACCAGCAGACCCGCGAACACGGCCAGCTTGAGCGCGAACAGGCCGAAGGGTTCGGTCTCGATGCCGTGCCGCAGTTGGTTGTTGCGCGCGCGCAGGCTGGACAGGGCCAGCAGCGCGGCGGCGGCGACGCCGATCAGCAGCGAGGTCAGGCGCAGGTTTTCGCCGCTGAACAGGTCCGGGATGAAGCCGGAGCTGAGCATCTGGAACTCCTCGGGGAAGGGTCCGATGGACTGGCCCTGCAGCAGCGCCAGCGCCAGGCCCTTGAACACCAGCATGCCGGCCAGGGTGACGATGAAGGAGGGGATGCGGAAGAAGGCCACGAACCAGCCCTGCGCACCGCCGATCACGCCACCGACCAGCAGGCACACCAGCGAGGCGGGCACGAAGTGCCACTCGTAGCTGACCATCAGCACGGCGGCCAGCGCGCCGATGAAGCCGCAGACCGAGCCCACCGAGAGGTCGATGTGGCCGGCCACGATGACCAGCAGCATGCCCAGCGCCATGATGACGATGTAGCTGTTCTGCAGCACCAGGTTGGTCAGGTTCAGCGGCTGCATCAGCGTGCCGTCGGTCATGACCTGGAAGAAGGCCATGATCGCGACCAGCGAGATCAGCATGCCGTACTCGCGGAAGTTGTGCTTGAGGAAGTCCAGCACGGGGCGGCTGTCGGACGGCGCCGCAAGGGCCGCGGGGGAGTGTTGTTGTTCCATGGGGTTCAGTGGCTGGTCACGATGGCGCGCATGATCTTTTCCTGGGAGGCCTCGGCGACCGGCATCTCGGCGACGAAGCGGCCTTCGTTCATCACATAGATGCGGTCGGACAGGCCCAGCAGCTCGGGCATTTCGGAAGAGATCACGATCACGCACTTGCCCTCGGCCGCCAGCTGGGCGATGAGGGTGTAGATCTCGTACTTGGCGCCCACGTCGATGCCGCGCGTGGGCTCGTCGAGGATGAGCACCTCGGGTTCGGTGAAGAGCCATTTGCTCAGCACCACCTTCTGCTGGTTGCCGCCGGAGAGGTTGACCGTCTTCTGGCCCACGCCCGAGCAGCGGATGCGCAGCTTCTCGCGGTAGCCCTGGGCCACGCTGTATTCGCGGCCGTCGTCGATGACGCCGGCGCGCGAGACGGCCTCCAGGCGGGCGAGCGAGGTGTTGAACTGGATGTCCTCGGCCAGCACCAGGCCGTTGCCCTTGCGGTCCTCGGTCACGTAGGCCAGGCCGTGCGCGACCGCCTTGCCGACGGTGCTCACGTCGATGGGTTTGCCGTGCAGCCGCACCTCGCCGCTGATGCGCTGGCCCCAGGCGCGGCCGAACACGCTCATGGCGAACTCGGTGCGGCCGGCGCCCATGAGGCCGGCGATGCCGACGATCTCGCCGCGCCGCACCTGCAGGTTCACGCCCTTGATGACTTCGCGGTCGGCGTGCTGCGGGTGGTGCACGCGCCAGTCGCACACCTCGAACACGGTCTCGCCGATGTCGGGCGTGCGGCGCGGGTAGCGGTCGGCCATCTCGCGGCCCACCATGCCGCGGATCACGCGGTCTTCGCTGACGGGCGCGCCCTGGCAGTCGATGGTCTCCACCGTGCTGCCGTCGCGCAGGATGGTCACCGAGTCGGCCACGCGGGCGATCTCGTTGAGCTTGTGTGAAATCAGGATGCAGGTGATGCCCTGGGCCTTGAGTTCGAGCAGCAGGTCCAGCAGGGCCTGGCTGTCGTTTTCGTTCAGGCTGGCGGTGGGCTCGTCCAGGATCAGCAGCCTGACCTGCTTGGACAGCGCCTTGGCGATCTCCACCAGCTGCTGCTTGCCCACGCCCAGATCGGTGATGCGGGTCGAGGGCGACTCTTTCAGGCCCACCTTGCGCAGCAGCTCCTGTGTCTGGCGGTGCGCGGCCATCCAGTCGATCACGCCGCGGTGCGCGATCTCGTTGCCGAGGAACACGTTCTCGGTGATCGACAGCAGCGGCACCAGGGCCAGCTCCTGGTGAATGATGATGATGCCCAGCTGTTCGCTGTCGTGGATGCCGCCGAAGTGGCGCTCCTGGCCGTCGAACAGGATCTGGCCGGTGTAGCTGCCCGAGGGGTAGACCCCCGAGAGCACTTTCATGAGCGTGGACTTGCCGGCGCCGTTTTCACCCACCAGGGCATGGATCTCGCCGGCGCGCACGCGCAGGTTGACCTGGTTGAGCGCGACCACGCCGGGGAAGGTCTTGCGGATGGACCGCATTTCCAGAAGGGTTTGCAAGGCGGATTCCTCGGTACACAGGGGGCCGGGAGCCCTGTCGGTCAGGCTCCCGGCAGCAGACCACTCACTTGAGCTGCGATTCCTTGTAGTAGCCGCTGTCCACCAGCACCTTCTTCCAGTTGCTCGCGTCGACCGGCACCGGCTTGAGCAGGTAGCTGGGCACCACCTTCACGCCGTTGTTGTAGGTCTTGGTGTCGTTGATCTCGGGCTGCTTGCCCGTGAGCGTCGCGTCCACCATGTTGGCCGTGACCTTGGCCAGCTCGCGCGTGTCCTTGAAGATGGTCGAGTACTGCTCGCCCTTCAGGATGGACTTGACCGAGGGGATCTCGGCGTCCTGGCCGCTGACGACGGGGCAGGGCTGTTGCGCCGTGCAGTAGCCCACGCCCTTGAGCGAGGACAGGATGCCGATGGACAGGCCGTCGTACGGGCTCAGCACCGCGTGCACCTTGTCCTTGCCGTAGAAGGCCGAGAGCAGGTTGTCCATGCGGGCCTGGGCCACGGCGCCGTCCCAGCGCAGCGTGCCGACCTTGTCCATGCCCATTTGCTTGCTGCGCACCACCAGCTTGCCGCTGTCGATGTAGGGTTTGAGCACGCTCATGGCGCCGTCGTAGAAGAAGAAGGCGTTGTTGTCGTCGGGCGAGCCGCCGAACAGCTCGATGTTGAACGGGCCCTTGCCCTGCTTGAGGCCGAGCTTGTCGACGATGGAGGTGGCCTGCTGCACGCCGACCTGGAAGTTGTCGAAGGTGGCGTAGTAGTCGACGTTCTTGCTGCCCTTGATCAGGCGGTCGTAGGCGATGACCTTGACGCCCTTGTCGGCCGCGTTCTGCAGCGCCTTGGACAGCGTGGTGCCGTCGATGGAGGCGATCACCAGCACCTTCACGCCCTTGGTGATCATGTTCTCGATCTGCGCCAGCTGGTTCGGGATGTCGTCCTCGGCGTACTGCAGGTCGGTCTTGTAGCCGCGGTCCTTGAGGACCTTGACCATGTTGTCGCCGTCGGCAATCCAGCGCGCGGACGACTTGGTGGGCATGGAGATGCCGATGGTGCCTTTGTCCTGCGCGAAGGCGCCGGTGGTGAAGGCCGCGGCGGCCAGCGCGACGGCGCAAAGCACGTGGCGGCGGTTGGGGGTGTTCAAGTGGGTCTCCTCGGGGGTGGTGCCGCGCGGTGGTCCGCGCGGCAGTCTGGTTGTTGTGGGGGATCAGTACTTGCGCTTGGGGAACTCGGCGGCGGCGGTCTCCATCGGGAAGATGCCTTCTTCGGTCACGATGCGGCGCGGCAGCGTCTTGCCGGCCTTGAGGTCCTTGACGGCCTGCATCAGCTGCGGGCCCAGCAGCGGGCTGCATTCGACGCTGACGTTGAGCTTGCCGGCGATCATGGCTTCGAAGGCGCCCTTCACGGCATCGATGGAGATGATCACGATGTCCTTGGCGGGCTTCATGCCGGCCTCTTCGATGGCCTGGATCGCGCCGATGGCCATGTCGTCGTTGTGCGCGTAGAGCACGTTGATCTTCTTGCCCTCGGCCTTCAGGAAGGCTTCCATCACTTCCTTGCCCTTGGCGCGGGTGAAGTCGCCGGTCTGGCTGCGGATGATCTTGAACTTCGGATCGGCCTTGATGATTTCCTCGAAGCCCTTCTTGCGGTCGATGGCCGGTGCCGAGCCCACGGTGCCCTGCAGCTCGACGATGTTGACCTCGCCCTTCTGGTCCTTCATCTTCTCGACCAGCCAGCGGCCGGCCTTGCGGCCTTCTTCCACGAAGTCCGAGCCCATGAAGCTCACCCACAGCGACTCGTCCTTTTCGTTGACGGCGCGGTCGGTCAGGATCACCGGGATCTTGGCGGCCTTGGCCTCGCGCAGCACGGCGCCCCAGCCGCTTTCCACCACCGGCGAGAAGGCGATCACGTCGACCTTCTGGGCGATGAAGGAGCGGATGGCCTTGATCTGGTTCTCCTGCTTCTGCTGGGCGTCGGCGAACTTCAGCTCGATGCCGGCCTCCTTGGCCGAGGACTTGATCGACTCGGAGTTGGCGGTGCGCCACTCCGACTCGGCCCCGATCTGGCTGAAGCCCAGCACGATGGGCTTCTGCGCGAAGGCACCACCCGGCAGCATCAGGGCCACGGGGGCGGCGGCCAGCGCGGTCACCAGGGTGCGGCGTTGCAGTTGTTTCATGTTGTCTGTCTCCTGTCTCTGGTTGGTTGAAGCTAAAGGTCAGGCCAGCATGTAACTGGTCTTGACGGTGGTATAGAACTCCGCCGCGTAGCGGCCTTGTTCCCGGGATCCGTGGCTGGAGTCCTTGCGTCCGCCGAACGGAACATGGAAATCCACGCCGGCGGTCGGCAGGTTCACCATGGTCATGCCCACCTGCGCGTGGCGACGGAAGTGCGTCGCGTGCTTGAGCGAGGTGGTGCAGAGGCCGGCACACAGACCGAACGGCGTGTCGTTCGCCAGTTCGAGCGCGTGCCCGTAGTCGTCGGCCCGCAGCACGCAGGCGATGGGACCGAAGATCTCTTCGCGGGCGATGCGGTGCCCGGGCTCGGCCAGCCACAGCGCAGGGCTCATGTAGTGGCCGGGGGTCTCGCGCTCCAGGCGCTCGCCGCCAAAGACGTGCTCGGCGCCTTCGTCCGCGCCGATGGCCATGTAGGACAGGTTCTGCTCCAGCTGGGCGCCGTCGACCACCGGGCCCATCTCGGTGCCGCGGGTGAGGGCGTGGCCCACCTTCAGCGCGGCCAGGCGCTGGGTCAGCCGGGCGACGAAGGCGTCATGCACCGGCGCCTCCACGATCAGGCGGCTGGACGCGGTGCAGCGCTGGCCGGTGGAGAAGTACGAGCCCTGCAGCGCGCAGTCCACCGCCTGGTCCAGGTCAGCGTCGGCCAGCACCACCAGCGGGTTCTTGCCGCCCATCTCCAGCTGCACCTTGGCCTGCCGCGCGGCGGTGGCGGTGAGGATGCGGCGCCCGGTGGACACCGAGCCCGTGAAGCTGATGGCGTTGACCCGCGGGTGCTCCACCAGGGTCTGGCCGACCTCGCGGCCGCTGCCCATGATGAGGTTGAAGGTGCCGGCGGGCAGGCCGCAGCGGCTGAGGATCTCGGCCAGCGCCCAGCCGCAGGTGGGCACCAGCTCGGCCGGCTTGAACACCACGGTGTTGCCGTAGGCCAGGGCGGGCGCGATCTTCCAGGCGGGAATGGCGAAGGGGAAGTTCCAGGGCGCGATCACCGCGACCACGCCGACCGGCTCGCGGGTGATGTCGACCTGCACCCCGGGGCGCACCGAGGCCAGGGTCTCGCCGCCGATGCGCAGCGCCTCGCCGGCGAAGAACTTGAAGATGTTGCCGGCCCGCGCGACCTCGGCGATGGCCTCGGGCAGGGTCTTGCCTTCTTCGCGCGCCAGCAGCTCGCCCAGTTCCTCCTTGCGCGCCAGCAGCTCGCTGCCGGCCAGGTCCAGCGCGTCGGCGCGGCGCTGCGGGGTGCTCAGGCTCCACTGCGGCAGGGCGTCGGCCGCGGCGGCGATCGCCAGTTCGGTCTGGTTGCGGTCGGCGCGGGCGAACTCGGCCACCACCTCCCGCGTGTCCGAGGGGTTGACGCTGATGCCGGTGGTGGCACCGCTGACCCAGCGGCCATTGATCAGGTGCCGCGGCTGGTGCCGGATCTCGCCGAGTTTCATGTGCTTGCTGATGCCCAGTGGTGACGTTGGCCGGCAGTCTAGAAGCGTTTTTAATATCAATCCAATCGTTTTTCAGACAAAATTGATATCTTTCTTGGCATTCTCGAAAACCCCTGATGAGCAACTACAACCACTGGTTCATCCGTGCCCGGCTCAAGACCCGCCAGCTGCTGCTGCTGGTGGCCCTGGCCGAGGAGGGCAACATCCACCGCGCGGCCCAGGTGCTGAGCATGACCCAGCCGGCCGCGTCCAAGCTGCTCAAGGACCTGGAGGAGGTGCTGGGCGTGCCGCTGTTCGAGCGCCTGCCCCGGGGCATGAGCCCGACCTGGTACGGCGAGACCATGATCCGCCACGCGCGCATGGCGCTGGCCAGCCTGAACCAGGCGCACGACGAGCTGGTGGCGCTGAAGACCGGCCACTTCGGCCAGGTCGGCATCGGCGCCATCACCTCGCCCGGCCTGAGCCTGCTGCCGCCGGCGGTGGCCCTGGTCAAGCAGGAGCACCCCAACCTGCGCATCTCGCTGGAGATCGAGACCAGCCCGGTGCTGCTGGACCGGCTGGAGCAGGGCAAGCTGGACATCGTGGTGGGGCGCCTGTTCGCCGAACACGACAAGGGCAACCTGGCCTACGAGCCGCTGACCGGGGAGCTGGTGTCTGCCGTGACGCGCCCGGGGCATCCGCTGATGGGGGTGAGCAACCTGAGCCTGCGCGACGTGCACGGCGCGGGCTGGATCGTGCCGCCGGCCGGCAGCGTGCTGCGCCACCGCTTCGACCTGATGTTCCAGCAGGAGGGGCTGAGCCCGCCGATCAACACCATCGAGACCTCGGCCCTGCTGTTCATGACGCGCATGCTGCAGCAGAGCGACATGGTGGGCGTGGTGGCGAGCGAGGTGGCGAACTACTACGCCTCGCACGGGCTGCTGAGCGTGCTGCCGATGGACATGCCCTGCCACATGGACGCCTTCGGCCTCATCACCCGCACCGACCGCCTGCTCTCGCCCGGCGCCAAGGTGATGATGAAGGCGCTCAAGCAGACCTGTCTGACGCAGTATGGCATCAGGCTGTCCGCCTGATGCACCCCCTGCGCCGCTTCGCGTCTTCCCCCTCTCTCGCCTTCGGCGGGAGGGGGACGGCACCAGAGGCCCGGCGGAGCCGGTTCCTCGGTGCCCCTGGAAGGGGGCATCGCTTCAGGTCCAGCCGCCGTCCACGACAAACTCCTGCGCGGTGCACATCGCCGAATCGTCGGCCGCCAGGAACAGCACCATGCTGGCCACGTGGTCCGGCCGCAGCTGGTCGGGCAGGCACTGGTTGCGCGCGATCTCCTGTTCGCCCGCGGCGTCCAGCCACAGCCGCACCTGCCGCTCGGTCATCACCCAGCCCGGCGTGATGGTGTTGACGCGGATGTGGTCCTTGCCCAGCGAGGCGGCCAGCCCGCGGGTGAGCCCGTTGACCGACGACTTGGCGATGGCATAGCAGGGGTAGTCCGGGTTCTTGGTCTGCCAGCCGATGGAGCCGAAGTTGATCACCGAGCCGCCACCCAGGCGGCGCATGCCGGGCACCACCGACTGCACCGCGAACAGGGCGGGGCGCTGGTTCACGGCCATGCGCTCGTCGAAGTAGGCGGGCGTGAGGTCTTCCAGGCGATGGCGGTCGTCGCTGGCCACGTTGTTGACCAGCACGCCGAAGTCGCCCAGTGCGGCCGCCGCGTCCGCGATGGCGGCCTGCAGCGCGGCGATGTCCTTGACGTCGACCGCGCGCCACCAGGGGCGGGCATGACCCTCGTCGGCCAGTTGCTGCGAGAGTGCTTCGGCGGCGGACGCCGCCACATCGACAAAGGCGACCTGGGCGCCCTGGCGGGCCAGGGCCGCCACGACCGCCGCACCGATGCCGGTGGCGCCGCCGGTGACGAACACCCGGCGGCCCTGCAGGCTGGGGTAGCGGGCGGCCTGCGCGCTGGCGGCGGGGACGTCGGGGTTGTTGTGGAGTGACATATATAAATAGATATCTGAAAAATCAAAATTGCAATCAAACAGATATCAATCTGAACGCATAATGCGCCGAACGTCAAGCCCCGCCCTTGGAGACACCATGCCGCGCCTGCCTTCCGTACCCGCCCACCGCGAGCCCTTCCAGGTGACCGACGAGGTGCGCTGCCTCTGGCCGGCGGCGGCGGTGCTGGGCGAGGGCGGGCTCTGGTCGGTGTCGCGGCGGTGCCTGTTCTGGGTAGACATCCTCTCGCGCCACATCCACCGGCTCGATCCCGCCACCGGCGCGCGGCAGAGCTGGACCTTTGACGAGGAGGTGTCGGCGCTGGCCGAGCGTCGCACCGGCGAGGGCCTGGCGATCGCGCTGCGCCGGGGGCCGGCGTTCTGGAACCCCGACCAGCCGGGCCAGCCGCCGCGCTACCTGTGCAAGCCCGAACCCGAACGCAGCGACAACCGCTTCAACGACGCCCGCTGCGACGCCGCAGGGCGCTGGTGGATGGGCAGCATGGACTTCGGCTGCGCGCTGCCCACCGGCTCGCTCTACCGCGTCGGGGCCGACGGCGCCTGGGCGCGCATGGACGAAGGCTTCGCCGTCACCAATGGCCCGACCTGGATCGCCCAGGGCCGGACCATGCTGTTCAACGACACCGTCAACGGCCAGGTGCTGGCCTACGACAGCGATCCCGACACCGGCGAGATCGGCGGGCGCCGCCTCTGGCTGCAGTTCGCGCCGGAGGACGGCGTGCCCGATGGCATGACCACCGATGCGCTGGGGCGGGTGTGGATCTGCCACTGGGGCGGCGGCTGCGTCTCCTGCCACGACCCCGACACCGCGCAGGAGCTGGCGCGGGTGCGCCTGCCGGTGAGCCAGGTGACCTCGTGCACCTTCGGCGGGCCGGACCTCTCGACCCTGTTCATCACCTCCGCGCGCTTCAGCCTGGACGAGGCGGCGCTGGCCCGCGAGCCGCTGGCCGGCGGCCTGTTCGCCGTGCGACCGGGTGTGGCGGGCCTTCCCGCATCGCCCTTCGCGGGCTGATCTTCATCGCACCCACCACAGGAGCAGACCATGGGCGAACAGAGTTTTGGCGGCGTGCACTGGATCGAACAGCACGCGCAGCGGCTGGCCGTGATGCCCGGGGCCGGCGGCGGAGTCGTGGCCTGGCAGTGGGTGCGCGGTGGCGAGCCGGTCGACCTCTGGCGGGCGTGGGATGGCCGCACCCCGCGCATGCAGGCGCTGGCCAGCTACCCGCTGCTGCCCTGGTCCAACCGCATCAGCGGCGGCGGCTTCGAGCACGCCGGGCGCTTCCATGCGCTGGCCCCCAACACGCCCGACGACCCGTACCCGATCCACGGCGACGGCTGGCTGCAGCCCTGGCAGCTGACCCGTTCCAGCGAAGACGACGGTGTGCAGATGCAGCTGCGCAGCGCGGGCTACGGCGGCAGCCCGTACCACTACGAGGCCAGCCAGTCCTTCACCCTGGTCGACGGGGGCATGGTGCAGTCGCTGAGCGTGACCAACCGGGGCGAACATCCGCTGCCCTTCGGCCTGGCCCAGCACCCCTGGTTCACGCGCACGCCCGCGTGCCGCCTGAGCGCCCGCGTCGATGGCGTGTGGCTGGCCCGGCCCGACAAGATCCCGACCGGCTACACCACCGACTTCCCCGAAGGCTGGAACCTGGGCCAGGGCGCGCGGGTGGACCGCCTCGTGATCGACAACGGGTTCGGTGGCTGGGACGGCGAGGCGCTGATCGAATGGCCCGAGCGCGACCTGGCGCTGCGCATGCACAGCACGCTGACGCTGCCCGACGGTTCGCAGGCGCGCCCGGACTGCCTGCTCTACGCGCCGGCCGAACCGCCGGTGTTCTGCTTCGAGCCCATCAGCCACCCCATCGACGCCGCGCATTTGCCCGGCCAGCCCGGCTGGACCGAGGTGGCGCCAGGCCAGTCCATGGCACTGGTGGTGGCGTGGCGCTTCAGCAGCTCACCGGCAGACCGGTCCGCAGCGACTGCGTGATCGCCTGGCCGATGCGCGTGGCCTCGGTCGCGTCGTTGAGCGTCAGCGGTGCCGGGCGCTCGCCGCGGCAGGCCGCCACGAAGGCCTCCATCTCCAGCCGGAAGGCGTCGCCGAAGCGGGCAAAGAAGTCGGGCAGGGCGCGGTGGCCCACGCCGTCCGCGTCGCGGTACTGCACGCGGCTCAGGTGCGCGCCCATGCCCACCTGCAGCGTGCCGGCGGTGCCGATCACCTCGGTGGTGGTCTCGTGGCCGTGCGGCATGGTGCGGCTGGCGTAGAACACCGCGCGCTGGCCGCCCTCGAACTCGACAATCGCCAGGCCGTTGTCCACGTCGCCAAAGGGCTTGAGGCCTTCGTGAATGGCCACGGTGCCGCTGGCGAACACGCGCGTGGCCTTGGGGTTGCCCAGCATCCAGCGTGCGAGGTCGATGTCGTGCACGCTGCAGTCCATGAAGATGCCGCCCGACGACTCGGCAAAGCGCACGAAGAAGCCCGACTCGTCGTTCTGGTCGCAGGTCTGCGAGCGCACCAGGAAGGGCTTGCCGAGATCGCCCTGGTCGATGGCGGCCTTGGCCTCGGCGTAGCTGGGGTCGAAGCGGCGCACGAAGCCGACCATGGCGACCAGGTTCGGATGGTCCTTGGCCACGGCTTCCACCGCCTCGCAGGTGGCCACATCCAGCGAGAGAGGCTTCTCCACAAAGACGTGTTTGCCCGCGCGCAGGCAGGCGCTGGTCTGGTCGGCGTGCAGCGTGGTCGGCGTGACCAGCACGATGGCGTCGATATCCGCGTCGGCCAACATCGCCTCCAGCGTCTCGTGGCAGCGGGTGATGCCCAGCTCGTCTCGGGCCCAGTCGAGTTCGGACGCGACCGGGCTGCAGGCCGCGACCAGGCGCGCGCCCGGCGTGTTGCGGGCCAGCTGCTGCGCGTGGCGCTTGCCCAGGCGGCCCAGGCCGGCGATGCCGACGTTGAGGATCTTGGTGCTCATGCAGGCAGCCTCAGAACGTGACGGGCTGGCCGGACGTGGCGCTCTGCGTAGCCGCGTCGGCCAGCTTCTGCGCCATCACGCCGTCCTGCACCGTGGTCTTGAACGGCTGGCCCGACTGCAGGCAGCTGAAGAAGTGCTCGATCTCGATGCGGTAGGCGGCGGCGTAGCGCTGCAGGAAGAAGGCCTCGGGCTTGTCGGCCTGGATGCCGCTGGCGCCCCAGTGCTTCACTTCGGTGGGCGTGTGGTTGCCACACTGCAGCAAGCCGGCCGAGCCCAGCACCTCGAAGCGCTGGTCGTAGCCGTAGGCGGCGCGGCGCGTGGTGTTGATCTGGCAGAGGCGGCCCTTGTGCGTGCGGATGGTGACGGCGGTGCAGTCGAAGTCGCCCGCGGCGCCCACGGCCGGGTCGGTCAGCACCGAACCGGTGGCGCTGAGCCAGGCGGCCTCGTCCCCATCGGCGCAGAGGATCCAGCGGAACACGTCGAAGTCGTGGATCAGCATGTCGCGGAAGATGCCGCCGGACTGCTTGATGTACTCCACCGGCGGCGCACCGGGGTCGCGGCTGGTGATGACCAGCATCTCGGGCGTGCCGATCTCGCCCGCGTCCATGCGGCGGCGGGCTTCGTTGAAGGTGGGGTCGAAGCGGCGCTGGAAACCGATCATGCAGCCCACACCGGCCGCGGCCACGGCCTGGGCCACGGCCTCGGCGCGCGGCACCGACAGGTCGACCGGCTTCTCGCAGAAGATGTGTTTGCCCGCGGCGGCGGCGCGCGCGATCAGGTCGCTGTGCGTGCTGGTGGGCGAGCAGATGGCGACCGCGTCGATGCTCTGGTCGGCGAACACGGTGTCCACATCGGTGGCCTGTGCGCCCAGGGCCTGGGCCAGGTCGGCCGCGGCGGCCGGCACGGCGTCGCAGACGTATTTGAGCTTCACGCCCGGCTGGGCGGCGAGGTTGGTGGCGTGGATGCGGCCAATGCGGCCCGCACCCAGAACGGCAACGTGTTTCATGGGTTCGAAGGGTTGGGTTGGGAGGGGAAACGGGTCAGCGCGCCGCGGCGCCGCTGGGCTTGTATTCGAGTTCCAGCCGGTAGGCGAGGGCAATGAACAGGCACTGCGCCAGGGCCATGGTGCTGGAGAGCGCGCGGAAGCCGAACACCGCGCTCTCCTGCACCACCAGCGCCACGTCGGCCAGCTGGGCCAGGGCGCCGACGCGGCTGTCGGTGATGGCGATCACGGTCGCGCCAGCCTGGGTGGCCTGCCGCACCACGTCCATGGTCTCTTCGGCGTAGGGCGCGAAGCTGATGGCGACCATCACGTCGCCGCGCCGCAGCCCGCGCACCTGGCCGGTGTGCATGGCGCCCGCAAAGTCCACCAGCTGCACCGGCTTGTCGGTGTGCTGCAGCGCGTAGGCCAGGTAGGTCGCGACCGGGAAGGCACGGCGCGCGCCGGCCACCCACAGCGACGGCGCGTGGGCCAGCAGGTCCACCGCGCGGTCGATGGGCAGCTCGTGCAGATGGCGGCCCAGCTCTTCGAGACCGGCGACGGCGCCGCCCACGAATTCCTGCGCGATGCTGGTGCTGTCCAGCGGGTGGTCGCTGCGCGCCACGGCCTCGCGGATGCGGTTCTGGTAGCTGCGACTGGGGGCGATCTGGGTGGCGATGCCGGCGCGGAACAGGGCCTGCATTTCCGAGAAGCCGGAGAAGCCGAAGTGTTTGGCAAACCGCACCACGGCCGAGGGCTGCACGCCGCAGTGGTCGGCGATGTCCTGGATGCGCTCCAGGCCCACGTGGTCGCGGTGCTGTTCGATGTAGGTGCCGATGAGCTTGAGCTGCCGGCTGAGCTGTCCGTGCTCCTGCACCAGGCGCTGCAGGAACGCGTCCACAGGGGTGGCGGGCTTGGAAGAGGTCATGGGGCGCACTGTAGCTGAGAAATGGAAAAATAGAAAAAATCTTTCATTAGGGAAAATATCTAGAAGAAAAATTCTCTCCACGTCCTACCATCCGTCCCGTGCCACCGCTGGGCCGGTCTGTCCGCTCCTGACGGCACGCAGGCATTCCGCTTCAACCAACGACTGGAGACATTCATGAACACTTCTTCCGTGCGCCCTGTGCTCAAGACACTGGCCCTGGCCGCCCTGCTGGCCACCGGTGCCGCCCATGCCGAGGGACGCTACGTGCTCATCAGCCACGCGCCCGATTCGGACTCGTGGTGGAACACCATCAAGAACTCGGTCAAGCAGGCGGGCGAGGACTACGGCGTGACGGTCGACTACCGCAACCCGGCCAACGGCGACCTGGCCGACATGGCCCGCCTGATCGAGCAGGCCGCGGCACAGAACGTGGATGGCGTGATCACCACCATCGCCGACTTCAACGTGCTGCAGGGCGCGCTCAAGAAGGTGACCGACAAGAAGATCCCGTTGATCACCATCAACTCCGGCACCACCGAGCAGAGCGAAAAGCTGGGCGCGATCATGCACGTGGGCCAGCCCGAGTACGAGGCCGGCAAGGGTGCTGGCGAGCGCGCCAAGGCCGCGGGCGTCAAGAGCTTCCTGTGCGTGAACCACTACGCCACCAACCCGGCCTCGTTCGAGCGCTGCCGCGGCTTTGCCGAAGCCATCGGCGCCGACTTCAAGAAGAGCACCATCGACTCGGGTGACGACCCGACCACCATCGAGTCCAAGGTCAGCGCCTACCTGCGCCAGAACGCCGGCACCGGCGCCGTGCTGACCCTGGGCCCGACCTCCGCCCACCCCACGCTCAAGGCGCTGGAAAAGGGCGGCCAGGCCGGCAAGCTCTGGTTCGCCACCTTCGACCTGTCCGACGAGATCGGCAAGGCCATCAAGGCCGGCACCATCCAGTTCGGCATCGACCAGCAGCCCTACCTGCAGGGCTACATCCCGGTGGCGGTGATGGCCACCATGAAGGCCCAGAAGACCACCGACATCAAGAAGGTGTCCGAGGCCATCCAGGCCAACGCCAAGACCAAGGCCCGCTTTGCCGAGTACGGCCTGGCACCGGCCTTCGGCGCACGCCACATCGGTTCGGGCCCCGGCTTCGTGACCAAGGACACGCTGCCCAAGGTGGAGAAGTACGCGGGCCAGTACCGCTGAGTGAGTGCAGGGCCGGCGCCGCTCTGGGGTGCCGGCCCGCTGACAGAGACATCTTTTTGAGGACATGACATGGCCAGTGCAAACCTGAGCGGCGCGCCCGCGAACCTGTCGGGCGACGAGCGCGTGCGCAACGTGGGCTCGGTGCGCAAGCTGCTTGCCCGCCCCGAGTTCGGTGCCATTGCGGGCACCTTGCTCGTGGTGGCGATCTTCGTTTTGGCGGCCGGCGATTCCGGCTTGTTCAGCGCCGAAGGCACGGTCAACTGGGGCACCGTGGCGGGCTTCCTGGGCATCATCGCCGTGGGGGCGGCCCTGCTGATGATCGCCGGCGAGTTCGACCTCTCGGTCGGCTCCATGATCGGTTTCGCCGGGATGATGGTGGCCATCCCCATCCTGGAATGGGGCTGGGCGCCCAGCGCCGCGGTGGTGTTCGCATTCGCCTGCGCCCTGGCGCTGGGCTGGCTCAACGGCTGGTTGGTGATCAAGACCGGTCTGCCCAGTTTCATCGTCACGCTTGCGTTCTTCTTCATCCTGCGCGGCCTGTCGCTGGCGGTGGCGGTGCTGCTGACGGGCAAGACCATCCTGTCGAGCAGCGGCGACATCGTGCTGCAGGAGGCCATGCTGGCCGACCCGGTGGTGTCGGCCCTGTTCCACGGCCATGTGCTGACCGGCCTGTTCGACAGCCTGGCCGCGGCCGGCTGGATGGCGGCGCGCGACGACGGCACGGCCCTGGCCATCGGCGTGCCCAAGGTGGTGGTGTGGTGGTTCCTGCTGACGGCGGCCGGCGCCTTCGTGCTCGCCCGTACCCGGGCCGGCAACTGGATCCTCGCCGTGGGGGGCGACGCAAATGCGGCCAAGAACGTGGGCATTCCGGTGGCGCGGGTCAAGATCGGCCTGTTCATGTTCACCGCCTTCTGCGCCACGCTGTTCGCCGTGCTGCAGGTGGCCGACGCCGGTTCCGCCGCCGCCGACCGCGGCCTGCAGAAGGAGTTCGAAGCCATCATCGCGGCGGTCATCGGCGGCTGCCTGCTCACCGGCGGCTACGGTTCGGTGATCGGCGCGGCCTTTGGCGCCCTGATCTTCGGCATGGTGCAGATCGGCATCGGCTACACCAGCATCGACAACAACTGGTACCGGGTGTTCCTGGGCGTGATGCTGCTGGCCGCCGTGCTGTTCAACAACTACATCCGCCGCCGCTTCGCGATGGGCAGGCTGTGAACGGGGAGATGGCCATGAGCGACTACATCCTGCAACTCGAAGACATCTCCAAGTTCTTCGGCCCGGTCATCGCCCTCAATGGCGTGACGCTGCGGCTCAAGCGCGGCGAGGTGCACTGCCTGCTGGGCGACAACGGCGCCGGCAAGTCCACGCTGATCAAGACCCTGGCCGGCGTGCACCTGGCCGACAAGGGTCAGTACCTGGTCAACGGCGCGCCGGTGCGCTTCCGCTCCCCGCGCGACGCGCTGGACGCCGGCATCGCCACCGTCTACCAGGACCTGGCCCTGGTGCCACTGATGAGCGTGGCGCGCAACTTCTTCATGGGCCGCGAGCCGGTGCGCAAGCTGTTCGGCGTGCTGCCGGTGATGGACCACGCATCCGCCGAGGCCATCGCCACCGAGAAGCTGGGCGAGATGGGCATCCGCGTGCGCAACGCGGGCCAGATGATCGGCACCATGTCCGGCGGCGAGAAGCAGTGCCTGGCCATCGCGCGCGCCATCCATTTCGGCGCGCAGGTGCTGATCCTGGACGAGCCCACGGCGGCGCTGGGGGTCAAGCAGAGCGCCAACGTGCTCAAGCTCATCCTCAAGGCGCGCCAGCGCGGCATCTCGGTCATCTTCATCACCCACAACGCCAACCACGCCTACCCGGTGGGCGACAGCTTCACTTTGCTCAACCGGGGCAAGTCGCTGGGCACCTACGCCAAGGCCGACATCTCCAAGGAAGCCCTGCTGGACATGATGGCCGGCGGGGCCGAGATGAAGACGCTGATGGAAGACCTGGAAGGAGTGACCATCTGATGCCCACGCTCCCGTTCCCCTCCGGTCGCCGCCACGACCTGGCCTGCCTGGGCCGGCTGGCCGTCGACCTCTACGCCCAGCAGTTCGGCAGCCGCCTGGAAGACGCGCGCAGCCTGGCCATGTACCTGGGCGGCAGCTCGGCCAACCTGGCCTTCGGCGTGGCGCGCCTGGGGTGTCGCAGCGCCATGATCTCCCGCGTGGGGGACGAGCAAATGGGGCGTTTCCTGCTGGAGCGCCTGCAGGCCGAGGGCTGCGACACCAGCCAGGTGCAGATCGACAAGGACCGCCTCACGGCCCAGGTGCTGCTGGGCCTGAAGGACCGCGACACCTTCCCACTGCTGTTCATGCGCGAGAACTGCGCCGACATGGCGATCGACGCGGCCGCCATCAGCGAAGACTTCATCGCCCAGTGCCGCGCGCTGGCCATCACTGGCACCCACCTGTCGACCGACGGCACCCGCGCCGCCGCTCACAAGGCGCTGGAGGCCGCGCGCCGCCACGGCACCGTCACCGTGCTCGACATCGACTACCGCCCGGTGCTGTGGGGCCTGACCGGCCGCGGCGCCGGCGAGAACCGCTTCGTCGACGACGCGGGCGTCACGCGCCAGCTGCAGCAGAGCCTGCCGCTGTTCGACCTGCTGGTGGGCACCGAAGAAGAGTTCTTCATCGCCGGTGGCGTGGCCGACAACCTCATCGCCAGCCTGCGCGCGGTGCGTGCGCTGTGCCCGAAGGCCACGCTGGTGGTCAAGCGCGGCGCGCTGGGCTGCTGCGTGATCGAGGGCGATGTGCCCGACGACATCGACGCCGCGCCGACTTACCGCGGCGAGCGCGTGGAAGTGCTCAACGTGCTGGGCGCGGGCGACGCCTTCCTCTCCGGCCTGATGACCAGCCTGCTGCAGGGCAAGGACTGGGCCGAGTCCACGAAAGTGGCCAACGCCTGCGGCGCCATCGTGGTCTCGCGCCACGCCTGTTCCGCCGCCATGCCCACACCGGCCGAGCTGGCGCACTGGTTCGGCGGCAACCGCAACCCCAAGGTGGATGCCGACGAACAGCTGGCCCACCTGCACCGCGTCACCGCCGCGCGCCCCAGCTGGGACGACCTGTGCGTGATGGCCTTCGACCACCGCAGCCAGTTCTACGACATCGCTCGCGCCGCCGGTGCCAGCGATGCGAAAGTGCCCGCGCTCAAGAAGCTGCTGGTGCAGGCGGCCGAACAGGTGGAGCGCAGCCGCCAGCTGCAGGGCCACACCGGCGTGCTGATCGACGGCGGCGACTACGGCCGCGACGCGCTGGCCAGCGCCACCGGCCGTGGCTGGTGGGTCGGCCGCCCGGTCGAGCTGCCGGGCTCGCGCCCGCTGCGCTTCGACGGCACGCGCTCGATTGGCAGTGCGCTCATCCACTGGCCGACCGAGCAGGTCGTCAAGTGCCTGGTGCACTACCACCCGGACGATCATTTCGAGCTGCGCCTGGAGCAGGAGCAAAAGGTGCTGGAGCTGTGGGAAGCCACGCGCGAGAGCGGCAACGAGCTGCTGCTGGAGATCATTCCGCCCAAAAACATGACGCCCGACGGCACCGCCGACGCCGCCGTGCTGCGCGCGGTCAAGCGCTTCTACAACCTGGGCGTCAAGCCCGAGTGGTGGAAGCTGGCACCCATGCAGGAGCAGGGCTGGCGCGATCTGGAGGCGCTGATCGGCGAGCGCGACCGCCACTGCCGCGGCGCCGTGATCCTGGGCCTGAACCAGCCGCTGGACTTCCTGGCGGCCAGCTTCGCCAACGCCACCAACCCCATTGTCAAAGGCTTCATGGTCGGGCGTACCCTCTGGGCCGATGCGTCCCTGAAATGGTTCAAGGGCGAGATCGACGATGCGGCCCTGATCGATGAGGTCGCCCGCAATTTCGCGGTGCTGGTGGACGCGTGGAGAAGCCGCCACGCAGCCGTTCGCGCTGTGGCCTGAACACCCTGAAAAACGACATGAAAACCCAACGACTCACGATGGCGCAGGCGCTGGTCAAGCACCTGGCCGCCTTGCGCGTGGAGGTGGAGAACCTTGACGGCCGCACCTCCATCGACCCCTACTGCGGAGGCGTGTTCACCATTTTCGGCCACGGCAACGTGGCCGGGCTGGGCGAGGCACTGGCGGCCGAGCGCCACCGCCTGCCCACCTTGCGTGCCCACAACGAGCAGACCATGGCGCACGCGGCCATCGCCTACAGCAAGGCCCAGTTCCGCCAGCGCATCATGGCCGTGTCCACCAGCATCGGCCCGGGCGCGACCAACATGGTCACGGCCGCCGCGGTGGCCCACGTCAACCGCCTGCCGGTGCTGCTGCTGCCCGGCGACGTGTTCGCCAACCGCCGCCCCGACCCGGTGCTGCAGCAGATCGAGAGCTTCGGCCAGGGCGACGTCAGCGCCAGCGACTGCTTCCGCCCGGTCACGCGCTACTTCGACCGACTGACGCGGCCCGAGCACATCCTGACCGCGCTGCCGCGCGCCATCCAGACGATGACCGACCCGGCCAACTGCGGCCCGGCCTGCCTCTCGCTGCCGCAGGACGTGCAGGCCATGGCCTTCGACTGCCCCGAGGACTTCCTCAACCCCGGCGTGCTGCGCTTCCGTCGCCCGCCGGCCGATGACCGCGAGCTGGCCAACGCCATCGCGCTGCTGCGCAGCGCCAAACGCCCGCTCATCGTGGCCGGTGGCGGCGTGCTCTACAGCCAGGCCTGGGCCGCGCTGCGCGCCTTCGTCGACGCGCACTGCGTGCCCGTGGTCGAGTCGCACGGCGGCAAGAGCAGCCTGCCCTGGGACCACCCGCTCAACCTCGGCGCCATCGGTGTGGACGGCGTGTCCTGGGCCAACGAGATGGCGCGCGAGGCCGATGTGGTGTTCGCCGTCGGCACCCGCCTGCAGGACTTCACCACCGGCTCGCACGCCCTGTTCCCGCAGGCCAAGCTGCTGAGCCTGAACGTGCAGCCCTACGACGCCGGCAAGTGGAGCGGCGCGGCCCTGGTGGCCGACGCCAGGGTGGGGCTGCAGCAGCTCGAAGCCGGTCTGGCCGGCTGGGCCGCCGACGTGGACTGGACGGCGCATGCGAAGCAGCAGGCCGCAGCCGCGAACGCGCGCATCACTGAGCTGACCACCAACGTGCCGAAAGACATGCTGCCCTACGACGCCGAGGTCATCGGCGCGGTGCGCGACTCGGCGCTGGAACTCGGCCTGGACAGCGGCACCCAAGACGTGGCCCTGTGCGCCGCTGGGACGCTGCCGGCCGAGCTGCACAAGCTCTGGCGCGCCAGCCTGCCGGGCAACTACCACATGGAGTACGGCTACTCGTGCATGGGCTACGAAGTGGCCGGTGGTCTGGGCGTGAAGATGGCCCGACCCGAGCAGGAAAGCATCGTGCTGGTGGGCGACGGCTCCTACATGATGGCCAACTCCGAGCTGGCGACCTCGGTCTTGCTGGGCCAGAAGATCATCGTCGTGATCCTGGACAACCGGGGCTTTGGCTGCATTCAGCGCCTGCAGACGGCGGTGGGCAGCCCCGCGTTCAACAACCTGCTGGACGACTGCGTGCCCGAAGGCGGCGAGCGCAGCAGCATCGACTTCGCCATGCACGCGCGCGCCATGGGTGCCGACGCGGTGCATGTGAAGGACATCGCCGAACTCAAGGCCGCCATGGTGAAGGCGCGCCAGGCCAAGCGCACCCAGGTGATCGTGATCGACACCACCCACACCCGCACCACCGACGGCGGCTGCTGGTGGGAGGTGGCGGTGCCCGAGGTGTCGGCGCGCGCCGAGGTGCGCGCAGCCCACGCCGCCTATCTGCAAGGCCAGTCGCAGCAGCGGCTCTGATTCTTTTTTCCCTCCATCCCGTTTTCAAGAGCACACCCATGAGCTGGAACGTCCGCATTGGCATCAACCCCCTGTCGTGGATGAACGACGACCTGCCGTCCCTGGGCGGCGAGACCCCGCTGGAAACCGCGCTGAAGGAAGGCAAGGAAATCGGCTACGAAGGCTTCGAGCTGGGCAACAAGTTCCCCAAGGACGGCCCGGGCCTCAAGGCCAAGCTCGACGAGTTCGGTCTGGCCTGCGTGTCGGGCTGGTACTCGGGGTTCCTGGCCGAGCTGGCGCCGGGCCAGACCAATGAAACCGCCGTCGCCGCCGAGATCGAGCGCTGCAAGGCCCACATGAGCAAGCTGCAGTACAACGGCGTGAAGGTGGTGGTCTACGGCGAATGCGCCGGCACGGTGCAGGGCCAGATGGACACCCCAGTGTCCAGGCGACCGCAGTTCGCCAACGAATCCCTGTGGCAGGCCTACGCCCAGCGCCTCAACGCCTTCGGCGAGCACCTGCTCAAGACCTACGGCATCAAGCTCGCCTACCACCACCACATGGGCGCCTACGTCGAGTCGCCCGCCGATGTGGACAAGCTGATGGCGCTGACCGACCCGGCCAAGGTCTTTCTGCTGTTCGATACCGGCCACGCCTATTTCGGCGGCGCCGCCACGCCGGTCGACCTGCTCAAGAAACACGTCAAGCGCGTGGTGCACGTGCACTGCAAGGACGTGCGCACCCCCGTCATCGCCCAGGCCCGCAACGACGGCTGGAGCTTCCTGCACGGCGTGATCAACGGCACCTTCACCGTGCCCGGCGACGGCAGCATCGACTACGCCGGCGTGCTCAAGACCCTGAAGGACAGCGGCTACGAAGGCTGGCTGGTCGTCGAGGCCGAGCAGGACCCGGCCGTGGCGCCGAGCTACCAGTACGCGCAGAAGGGGTACGAGACCCTGCGCGGCCTCGTGGACAGCCTGAGCTGATCAGCAGGAGACACACCATGGTCAGCCCATTGCTTGCCAAGGCCGCGCCCAGCGGGCGCGAGATCGTCAACGTCACGCCCGAGCGCGCCGGCTGGACCCACGTGGGGTTCCGGGCGCTGCGCCTGGCGGCGGGTGAGTCGGAAGCGGTGGAAACCGGGGAGCGCGAGCTGTGCCTGGTGGTGCTCACCGGCACGGTGGACGTCACCATCGACGGCGAGACCTACAGCCACCTGGGCACGCGCAACAGCGTCTTCGAAGAGGTGTCGCCGGCCGCGGTCTATGTGCCGGCGGGCAAGGTGGTGCACACCCGCGCGGTGCGCGCGGCCGAGGTGGCGCTGTGCAGCGCGCCGGCCGATGCGCGCAACCGCAAGGTGCAGGTGCTCGACCCCAAGAACATGAAGCGCAGCGTGCGCGGCAAGGGCACGAACACGCGCTATGTCTGCGACATCCTGCCGCACGACGACCCGACCGCGGCGCACCTGCTGGTGGTGGAGGTGATGACGCCGGCCAGCCATTCGAGCAGCTACCCGCCGCACAAGCACGACCAGGAAACGCCACCCACCGAAACCCAGCTGGAAGAGACGTATTACCACCGCCTCAACCCGCCGCAGGGCTTTGCCTTCCAGCGCGTCTACACCGACGACCGCAGCCTGGACGAGGCCTGCGCGGTGGAAGACCACGACGTGGTGATGGTGCCGCGCGGCTACCACCCGGTGGTGGCACCCCACGGCTACGACCTGTACTACCTCAACGTGATGGCGGGGCCGAACCGCTTCTGGGTGTTCAAGAACGACCCCCAACATGAGTGGATGTTGAAGTAGGGGGAAGCCGCATCAGCGGCGCAGGGGGGGTTACCCCAACTCGTGGCGGTCGGCGGCGGCATAGAGGTCTTGCGCGAACGCCGGGTCGCTCTGGGCCACGTCGTCGGCCATGGCGCGCAGCTGCTCGGCTTCTTCGAAGCGGGTCAGGGGGCGGGCCGTCTTGGCCGTGCGCGAGTCGAACCAGCCGGCGAACATTTCGCGGACGGTGCTCAGAAAGTGGGCGGAATGGGAAAAGGTTGCAGTGCTCATGACACGCTCCTGATGACAACAGCGGATTTGCTGCACTGCAGTATAGGGTAAACCCTAGGTTTTGTGTCGTGATGTATGTCCGGTGTTTTGGGGAGCGCTCTCCAGATCGCCGAACCCGTCCGCCAGCGCCTCGCGCAGGAAGTTCACCAGCGCCGACACCGCCAGCGGCACGTGGACCGAATATGGGCGGATCGCGTAGAGCCGGTCGGCGAACGAGCCCACCGGCGTCCAGCCGGGCAGCACCTCCACCAGCTTGCCGGCTTTCAGGGCCGCCTGCGCGCTGAAGTCCGGCAGCAGCGCGATGCCCAGCCCGTCCAGGGCCGCGTCGCGCAGCGCCTCGCTGTTGTTGGCGGCCAGCGAGCCGCGCACCTGGACCGTCACGCGCTCGCCCAGGCGAGCATCGCGCGGCTCCAGCGTCCAGGCCGGGTTGTCCTGCGAGCGCGGGTAGTGCAGGCAGTTGTGTTCCACCAGGTCCGAGGGGTGCCGGGGCGTGCCGTGGCGGCGCAGGTAGGCGCGGCTGGCCACCAGCACCGAGCGCGTGGCGCACAGCGTCCAGGCCACGTGCGTGTCCGGCGGGTGGGCGGTGTGGCGGATCGCGAGGTCGAAGCCCTCGGTGGCCAGCGAGGACAGCCGGTCCGACAGGTTCAGCTCGATGCGCACCTCCGGGTGCTGGCGCAGGAACTCGGCCAGCCGCGGCACCAGCTGCTGCCGCGCCAGCGCCACCGGCGCGGTCAGCCGGATCAGGCCGCGCGGCGCACCGGCCAGATCGCGCACCTGGGCCACGCTCTGCGCGATCTGGTCGAAAGCCGGGCGGGCCTGGTCGGCCAGCCGCTGGCCGGCCTCGGTCAGGCGCACGCTGCGCGTGGTGCGCTGCACCAGGGCCACGCCGGCCAACCGCTCCAGCTCGGCGATGCGCTGGCTCATGGCCGCCTTGCTCACACCCAGCCGCGCGGCAGCGGCCGTGTAGCTGCCCTGCTGGTCCAGCACGGTGAGCCAGTGCACGTGGCCCCACAGCTCATGGATCTTCTGTTCGTTCATGGTCCGATTGTTCACCAATGTGAACAATCAATTCAAGGTTTCGGTCTTGTATCGACGAGGTCCGGTTCCTAGACTGCGGGCATTCATCCACCGGAGACACATTCATGAACGCACGCCACCCCGCCGTCACCGACATTCCGCACTACGTCGCGGGCGCCCGCTTCGCCGGCAGCGCCACGCGCAGCCAGACCGTGACCAACCCCGCCACCGGCGCCGTCACCGGCCAGGTGCCGCTGGCCAACGCCGCGGACGTGGACGCCGCGGTGGCCGCCGCGCAGGCCGCGTTCCCCGCCTGGTCCGACACGCCGCCGATCCGCCGCGCCCGCGTGATGTTCAAGTTCCTGGAGCTGGTCAACCAGCACAAGGACGAGCTGGCCCACGCCATCACCGCCGAACACGGCAAGGTCTTCACCGACGCGCAGGGCGAAGTGGCCCGCGGCATCGACATCATCGAGTTCGCCTGTGGCATCCCGCAGCTGCTCAAGGGCGACTTCACCGACCAGGTCTCCACCGGCATGGACAACTGGACCATCCGCCAGCCCCTGGGCGTGGTGGCCGGCATCACGCCGTTCAACTTCCCGGTCATGGTGCCCATGTGGATGTTCCCGGTGGCGATTGCCGCTGGCAACACCTTCGTGCTCAAGCCCAGCCCGACCGATCCGACCCCGTCGCTGATGATCGCCGACCTGCTCAAGCAGGCCGGTCTGCCCGATGGTGTGTTCAACGTCGTGCACGGTGACAAGGAGGCCGTGGACGCGCTGCTGGTGCACCCGGACGTGAAGGCCATCAGCTTCGTCGGCTCCACCCCCATCGCCAACTACATCTACGAAACCGGCGCCCACCACGGCAAGCGCGTGCAGGCCCTGGGCGGCGCCAAGAACCACATGGTGGTGATGCCCGATGCCGACCTGGACCAGGCGGTGGACGCGCTGGTCGGCGCGGCCTACGGCTCGGCCGGCGAGCGCTGCATGGCCATCAGCGTGGCGGTGCTGGTGGGCGACGTGGCCGAGAAGATCATGCCCAAGCTGATCGAGCGCACGAAGACGCTGAAGGTGCTCAACGGCACCAACCTGGCCGCCGAGATGGGCCCCATCGTCACCGCCGCCGCCCACGCCCGCATCAGCGGCTACATTGAGGCCGGCCAAGCCGAAGGCGCGCAGCTGCTGGTCGATGGCCGCGGCTTCGATGCGAAGCAGGCCGGTGAGGGCTGCGAGGGCGGTTTCTGGATGGGCGGCACGCTGTTCGACAACGTGACGACCGACATGAAGATCTACAAGGAAGAGATCTTTGGCCCGGTGCTCAGCTGCGTGCGCGTGGCCGACTTCGGCGAAGCGGTGCAACTGATCAACGACCACGAGTTCGGCAACGGCACCAGCTGCTTCACCCGCGACGGCAACGTGGCGCGCGAGTTCGCCCGCCGCATCCAGGTGGGCATGGTCGGCATCAACGTGCCGATCCCGGTGCCCATGGCCTGGCAAGGTTTCGGCGGCTGGAAGAAGAGCCTGTTTGGCGACATGCACGCCTATGGCGAAGAGGGCGTGCGCTTCTACACCAAGCAGAAGTCGATCATGCAGCGCTGGCCGGAATCGATTGGCAAGGGCGCCGAGTTCGTGATGCCGACGGCCAAGTAATCTTTTTTGACTGTCTGGATGGCCTCGTTGCGCTTTGGCGTGGCGGGGCTTTTTTCATTGGCTGCTTCTGTGGCGGGTCTGAGCTGGCGCGGAGGGCTGCGCTCATGTCCCCCGGACCGGGCTTTGCCCGATCCTCCTCCTTTACTTCGCTTCGCCCTCCACCCCATCTCAGACCTGGATTCGCGTTGGTGCACCCATCGGGGATCGCGTGCTTGTCGAGTCTTCTCGGAATGGCGGGGGCAGGGTCTCGTTTCGACCCGAAGCAGCCCTTCAGAACACTGAAAGCGCGAAACACCACCTATGACCGACGCTGCCGGGTTTCGCGGGTTACATATACCTGTATAAATGTCAGGCGTTCACGCGCAAATGGTTGATCTGATTGCACTTTCGGAGGAATGACGTGACCAGAATATCCCGCACCGTCCAGAATATCCCGCAGGGCCTGCGGGATACATTACGTTAGCCGTCACAATGAAACCAGAGCGTCTCGCTACCGTGATCTCCATCCTCGGCGTTGTGCTGACTGCGGCGAGCGTCGTTGCAAGCGTCGCTCAGTACCGGGCCGCTGATCTTCAGGCAAAGGCTGCGGTCATCGCTCTGATGCCCCACATTGAGGTTCGGGAGTTACTCGAGAAGATTGACAGCGACAAGTACACGGACAGCCGGGTTGAAGTTACGTCCGATGGAGGTCCGATCTACAACTTCAATCTGTCCCGCCGCAGTTGGATCGAGTTCAAAGTTGGGAGAACCATCGCATACCGTCAACCGCTCGTCGGCTACTACTTCGCCGAATACCCAACCGGTCACACCAAGGGCCCACTCACCACCCTGAAGGGCTTCCGAAACAACGAAGCCTTCTTCGACTTCTTGCGCTGGGCACAACCCGCGCTAGGAAGCGATACCGAAATACTCCAGCCGGTGACGCTTCTGCGTATGACCTACAGCGATGCACTAAAGCAGGAGAACCTGAACTACGTGCTTTTATCAGGGGGCAGCGAGACGCATCTTTCGGAAGACGCCGGCACGAAGCTTTGGGATCGTAGCTCGGAGGAAGAGAAGACAAACCATCCGATTGACATTTCGCAATTGAAGACTGAGTCGAGCGTTGCCGAGAGGTTTGCGATCTGGGTGTCCAAGATCGCCGAGGCCCGGAAGTGACGG
>NZ_BCWQ01000002.1 GCF_001592285.1 Hydrogenophaga pseudoflava NBRC 102511
TGCAATCTCCGCGCTCGCCGTGCCGATGCTGTCGCTGGCCTGGCGCACCTGCGTCACAGCCGCCTGAAGCGACACCTGCATGGACTGCAACGAGGTCAACATGGCGGCGGTTTCGTCGCGCCCATCAGTGTCCACATGGCGGGTCAGATCACCTTGGGCAATGGCGCTGGCCAGTTCGCGCGCCTGGTCCAGTGGGGCACAGATGCTGCGCATGTTGAGCCAGACGAATGGCACTAGCAGTGCCGCCACGGCCACCAGCACGCCCAGGCTGATCATGGTGGCCTGCTGGACGCCCTGCTCTCGCGCGGCGCGCGCTTCGGCGGCATCGGTATCCAGCACCTGCGCCAGCGCCTGCAACGCCGCCTCGATCAGGCGCATCTGTTCCTTGGCCTGTCCCAGCATCTTGTCGGCCGTGTGGCTGTTGTCGTAGGCACCGTCCTCTACCTGCAACACGATCTGTTTGGTGGCGGCTTCATACGCCTCCAGCCTGGTGAGCGCCTCTTTGAGCGGTGGGGCCGCCTTCTCGCCGGCGCCGTCCAGCAGAACGCCCAGTTGCTTCTGCACCGCAGCCACCGCGGCTGTCCACCGATCCCGGTGCTGGTTGAGCGTGATGCGGTCGTCGTAGTAGATGACCATGTCCTTTTCCGCCCGATTGATGTCCCCGACCTTTCGGTTGATCTCACTGAGCTGGTGAGACAAATGCAGCGAGCGGTTGATGAACTCGTCGGTGCGCTGGCTTTGCAGTTGCAGGGACAGGACCCCGGCCGCGGCCACAAGGCACACCAGAGTCAGTGCGATCACAAGCAGGGCAACCATGCGTGTGCGGATTCGCCATTGGCGCAGGGCCTTGATGATCAGTCCCATGTGGTGTCCCCGTTTGATTCACTGCCCGTCCGAACAGAGCTGTATGCGTCGCAAGGAGCAGCTCCACCTTCCCCACTCCGACAATGCCTCTGTGTGGTGGAAGCACGCCAAGATGGCAATGGGTTTCTGGAATATCGGACACCCTGGCACGGACTGAAGGCCGAATGAGCACAGCCAAACCCGGCCATTCCTGCGCAGGCAGCGGGAACGCCAACAAAAAAAGCCTGCTACCAAAAAAGTAGCAGGCTTTCTATGTCCTCAGAGAGAGGATTTTGGTAGGACGTGGCAGGCTCGAACTGCCGACCAACGGATTAAAAGTCCGCTGCTCTACCAACTGAGCTAACGTCCCATCAAATCGAACGGTGACCCTGACTTCAGCCAGGAACTTCACATACCAAATAAACTGGTGGGGCGTGAGTGACTCGAACACTCGACCTACGGATTAAGAGTCCGCTGCTCTACCAACTGAGCTAACGCCCCGCACACATTCCGTTGTCTTACGAATCGGATAGCGCGAAGCCTCAAATTATAGCGTCATTTCAGGCCGTTTCGAAAGCATGCCCAGTTTGTTTGATGCGCAATCTGCGAGAGCGTTGAGCACGCTCCCCGCCGAACACAGCCCGAAGCTTGCCGTCACGCTGACCACCGACCCGTAACCATGGCAGTTGAGCGATCCATCGGATGACGAAAGATTGCACGACGCATCGGGCGGCGCCACGGCCTCGCGGCTGAACACACAGCTCACACCCATGCGACGGGTGCGTGGCGCGCCGTGTGCCCTGCGCAGCCTGTACCGCAACTGGGCTAGCAGCGGGTCGTGGGTGACCTCGGCCAAGTCTCCAACCTCGACGGCCTGCGGCTTGCGTTTGCCCCCCGCTGCGCCCACGGACACAAAGTTGGCCCCGCACGCCATGGCCCACGCCGCCATGGCCGTTTTGGCACGCACCTGATCACAGGCATCGATGACTGCGACCGGTCCTGCATGCTCCAGCAGCCTAGCGCCGAGCACAGGCCAGTTTTCCTCCGTCACGAAGTCGTCGACTGTCTCGACCACGCATGCAGGGTTGATCTGCGCAATCCGCTCGCGCATGGCCGCGACCTTGGCCATGCCCAAGGTGTCGGTCAGCGCATGGATCTGTCTATTGATATTGGACTCGGCCACATGGTCCATGTCGACCAGCGTCAGGCGCCCCACGCCGCTGCGCGCGAGGCCTTCCACGGCCCAGGACCCCACCCCCCCAATGCCCACCACCATCACATGCGCGTCAAACACCGCTTGTGCGCCCTGAACGCCGTAGAGGCGGCGCATGCCGCCGAAGCGCCTGTCGAAATCTGCGTTCATTCGCGTTCAAGCAGCCAGATCTGGAAACGGAAGCCCAGTACAGCCCCGATCATGATGCCGGTCACTGCAATGGCACTGGTCAGGCTCAGCGTGGACAGACCCGACAGTCCCTGGCCGACCGTGCAACCCATGGCGGTCACGCCGCCCACACCCATGCAGGCGGCTCCAGCAAGGTGCAACGCCGTGTCCTGGGTGTCGCGAAATCCCTCCCAGCGAAAGCTGCGAGACAGCAGCGACTGAACGAACGAGCCAACGACCACGCCGACCACCGTCACCACGCCCAGTGTCAGCACCTTGGAGGTGTCACTGTAGAAAATGAGCCAATCCAGCAGGTAGGCCATCGGCGCCGTGAAGGTCAGCGATTCCATGCGCCCGCTGTTTGTCGCGAGATACACCGATTCCAGCGTCTCGGGATGCTCTGGCACAAAGCCAAGGTGGCCACTGATCCACCACATCCATGCGATCACCGCGCCCAGCCCGACACCGGCCAGCAATCCGTCCGGCGTGCGGAAGTCCTTCCCTAGCAGCGCCCAGAACATCAGCGCGCCCCCCACCAGCAGCGCGGCAACCAGACCGGATACGTCGGGAGCAAAACCGAAAAACTGCGTCAACCACATGGGCACACTCCCGCCAGCAGCAATGTCCACGGCGACCTTGTCAACCGTATTCACGCGCAGCACGGCAAAAACTCCGCGCAGGGTGGCGAACGCAAAAAAGCCCATGACGAAGAACACCACCAGCGACTTCAGGCTGCCCGCTCCGATGCGCACCAGCGTCTTGCTGCCGCAGCCGGAGGCCAGCACCATGCCGAAGCCGAACAGCAGGCCGCCCACGAGCGCGGACAGCCAGATGATGCGCCCGGAGCTGTAGATGGTCTTGCCGGTGTCGATCCAGCCCAGCCAGCCCATGCCGTAGAAGCCGATCATGGCCACACCCACCGCCATGCCCCACATCCGCATGCGGGTCCAGGACCCCATGTTGACGATGTCGCTCACCGCCCCCATGGTGCAGAACTGCGTCCGCTGGGCGATGAAGCCGAAAAGACAAGAGGCCGCGAATGCGGCCCAGAGAACAGTGGTTTGAAGAGTTTGAATGCCGGCGAGGTCCATCCGGCGATTGTAGAAGCGGCCCTCCACCCCAGGCGGGGTGGAGGCTTCTGGCAGGATCAGCGCAGACGCGACAGACGCTCGCGGCCCGCTGCAGCTGCTTCGGACTGGGGATAGGTCCGGACCAGGGTCTCCAGCGTGCGCTTGGCCGACTTGCTGTCCTTGAGTTCAACCTGGCTGTTGGCCATCGCGAGCATGGCTTCAGGGGTGCGCATGTGGGTCGGGTACTGACTCACCAGACGCCGGTGGCTGTCAATCGACTCCTTGTATGCACGGGTGGCGTACAAGGCATTGCCCTGCCAGTACAGGGCAGAAGGGATGTAACCACTGCCGGGGAAACGCCGCAGGAAGGCCGAGTAGGCGGAGGCGGCTCCGGCGAAGTCCGACTTGCGCAGCAGTTCCATGGCTGCGTCGTATTCGCGCTGCTCCTCTGGTGACGCAGAGAACTCCGCGCCGTCGACCGACACCTTGCTGGGCTCAACCTGTTTCAGACGCGCATCAACACCCGCCTGGACATCCTTCTGCAAGCGCTGCAGCTCGGACACCTCGCGAGCCAGTTGCTCGTTCTGGCCACGCAGACGGGCAATCTCAGACCTGAGCTGTTCGTTCTGGTTGGAGAGCTCCAGCAGGCTCCGCTGGCCGGCCGAGCCCGCATCGCGCGACTCTGCTGCCATGCGATTGAGCTTTGCATCGATTTCCAGCTTGTAAGCGTCAAATTTCTGCCGAAGGTCCAGGATCGCCTTGCGCGCCTCATCGTCGTCGAACAAGGCATGGGCCTGCGGCGGCCACAGGCAAGCGCCAACCAGCGCCATGGCAGCTGCGACTCGAACAGACAGGACAGCAGATGTGCGCACGGTCATGTCAGCGGTAGGTCATTTCCACGCGGCGATTCTTGGCATAGGACGTCTCGTCCATGCCCATCGCGGCGGGCTTCTCTTCCCCGAAGCTCACCGGCTCCATCTGGGACTCGCTCACACCCAGCAGCGCCAGCGAACGGCGAACGGCCTCTGCGCGCTTCTGGCCCAGCGCCAGGTTGTACTCACGGCCACCGCGCTCGTCGGTATGACCTTCTAGCGCCACCTTGCGGTTCGGGTTGGCCTTGAGATAGCGGGCGTTGGCTTCCAGAGCCGCGGTGTATTCGGCACGAATCTCGAAGCTGTCGTAGTCGAAATAGACGATGCGGGAGAGCGCAGCAGGCTGCTCAGAGTCCATGCCAGGAACCTGCACCCCGGTGACGCCACGCGGATCGACGCCGGAACCGGTGCCATCCTGACCGGCCTGGCCAGTGGTGGTGTTGCGGTCTTCGACCGGCGCTTCATCCAGCTTCACGCTGGAGCCGCAGGCCGCGAGCGATGCCACCAGGATCAAGGCGCCGAGCCGGGAGGCCCATTGGGAAGTTTTGCGTTGCGCAGCCGGGGTCGAGGTGTTGTTCATTGACAGGTCCCTTTCTGAATCGGGTTGGTTGGTTTTGAAAAGAGGCAAGGCACCAAAGCGGCAGGGGTCAGCGGACGAACGGACCCCACTCGGGCTCTCGGATGTCGCCCTGGGCACCGGTCAGCCGCGTCTTGACACGACCGTCGACGGTCGACGTCATCAGAGCCTCTTGGCCTCGATCACGGGTGGCGTACACGATGAGTCGGCTGTTGGGTGCAAAACTGGGGCTTTCGTCTGCGCTCGCATCGCTCAGCGCAGTGACATTGCCACTGGACAGCTCCATGACGTGCAGGCGGAATGCCCCGCCCACGCGGGAGATGAAGGCCAGCCAGCGCCCGTCGGGGCTGGGTGCCGGAGAAATGTTGTAGTTGCCGGTGAAGGTCAGGCGCTGAGGGTTTTCGCCGCCGGCACCCATGCGGTAGATCTGGGGCGAGCCACCACGGTCGCTCACGAAGAAGATCGAGCGACCATCGGCACTGAACACTGGCTCGGTGTCGATGCTGCCCGACTGGGTTAGCCGGCGCGGCTGGCCGCCATTGGCGTCCATGGCATACACCTGCGCATTGCCCGAGAGAGACAGTGTGGCCACGACCTGGCGACCATCCGGCGACCAGGAGGGCGCGCTGTTGGAGCCGCGGAAGTTGGCCAGCAGGCGCCTTTTTCCGGTGGCTACATCGTGCGAGTAGATGACGGGTTTGCGCGATTCGAACGACACATAGGCCAGTTGCCCACCACCGGGCGCCCAGCTCGGGGAAATGATCGGTTCAGGACTGCTCAGTGTGGCCTTCGCGTTTTCACCATCGGAGTCGGCCACCAGCAGGGTGTAGCGCGGACCGTTCTTGGTCACGTACGCGATGCGGGTGGCGAACACCCCTTTTTCACCCGTGAGCTTCTCGTACACGTAGTCGGCGATACGGTGCGCCGCGTAACGCAGATCGCTGGCGTTGACCGGGTAGCTGAGCCCTCCAAGGTCCTGTCCGCGAACCGAATCCCAGAGCCGGAAGCGGATGTCGAAGCGTCCATCGGCAAGCTTGGACACGCTGCCGGTCAGCAGAGCGTCCGTGCCTTTCTCGCGCCAGGCAGCCAGATCGGGTCTCGAGGTCTCGTCCAGACGGACCGGCAGCGGCTCGATGAACTTGAACTGCCCACTGCGCTCGAGGTCGGCCCGGACAATCGCGATCATGTCCTGATTGGCCAGACCGTTGTCGCGGAAAGCCACGCCAGAAATCGGAATCTGGGTCACACCAGCGCCGGAGACTTCGACGCGAAATTGCGCCAGAGCGTTTTGGAGGGGAAGTGCCGCCAGCGGGAGGACGGCGGCTTGGGACAACAGATGCCGCCGCGTGGGCAGCCATTCGGGTCGATTCAAATCCAGCATGCGTCGGGTGTTGGTGTCAGCGACAGAAAGCGCTGCCGTCGGATAATACCGGAAGCGCATTCCCCGACCGTGACAAGATGTGCCATATCCTTGCTGCACGCGGGCCCGGAGCCCTCTCGCCGAGCCTCACGAACCACCGACCGCCGCCTTGACCTCGCCCTCCACCCCTGCTGCACCACCCTCCGCCACCATCCGCGAGCGCCTGGTGAGGTTCTGGCCTTACTTCCGCTCGGCGTCGGCGGGCATCGTGCTGGCGGTGATCTGCACCATCATCGGAGCACTCACCGAGCCGATGATTCCCGCGCTACTCAAGACGCTGCTGGACAGTGGCTTCTCTGAAGGAAACATCGACCTCTGGATGGTCCCTGTGGCTCTGGTGGGACTGTTCGGCATCCGCGGGCTGGCCGGCTTCCTCGCGCAGTACGCACTGTCCTACACCGCCAGCCTGGGCCTGCTCAATCTTCGACGCGCCATGTTTGCCAAGCTCAACGACGCGCAGCTGACGCTGTTCGCCCGCCAGAGCGCCAGCAAGCTCTCCAACACACTGGTCTACGAAGTGCAGACAGGCTCAACCCTGCTGGTCAACGCACTGCTGACCCTGGCCAAGGACAGCCTCACACTGCTGGCGTTGTTGGGCTATCTCATGTATCTGAACTGGAAGCTCACCCTCATCGTGCTCTTCCTGTTCCCGGCGCTGGTGGTGGTGATGCGGGTGCTCTCGCGCCGCCTCTACAGCCTCACCAAATCCAGCCAACAAGCCACCGACGAGCTGGCCTATGTGGTCGAGGAGAATGCCCTCGCCCACCGCATGGTCCGTCTGCACGGCGCGCAGGAGCGTCAGTCCGAGCGCTTCGAGTCGCTGAGCGTGCGCCTGCGGCGGCTGGCGCTGAAGTCGACCATCGCGCAGGCGGCCATGACACCGCTCACGCAGATGCTGGCGGCAGTGGCCCTGTCGGCGGTGATCGCCGTGGCCTTGTGGCAGAGCAGCCGCAGCGGCGTCACTGTCGGCAATTTTGTGGCCTTCGTCACGGCCATGCTGATGCTGGTGGCGCCTATCCGGCACCTGGCCGAGATCGCCGGCCCCATCACCAGGGGCCTGGCGGCCCTGGAGCGCGGACTGGAGCTGATCGAGGACACACCCGAACAGTCCAGCGGCACCCACCAGGCCGAGCGCGTCCAGGGCGCCATCGAGCTGAAGGACGTCTGGGTGCGCTACCCGTCGCGGGAAGACGAAAACACCAGCGACGACGAGGTCAACCGCACGGCGCTGTGCGGCGTGTCGCTGCAGGTGCAGCCGGGTGAGGTGCTGGCGCTGGTGGGCCCTTCCGGTTCTGGCAAGACCACGCTCGCCAACCTGCTGCCCCGTTTTGTCGAGGTGCTGCACGGCGACGTGCTGCTCGACGGTGTGGTCCTGACGGATTGGGACCTGCACTGCCTGCGCAGGCAGTTCGCGATGGTCAGCCAGGACGTGATCATGCTCAACGACACGCTCGCCGCCAACGTGGCGCTGGGGGCCGCGGAAGGTGCCATCGACGAGGAGAAGGTGCTCGCCGCCCTGCATTCGGCCAACCTGGGCGAACTGGTTGCAAGGCTTCCGAGGGGCATCCACAGCAGCGTCGGACACAACGCCGCCGAGCTGTCGGGCGGACAGCGCCAGCGCCTGGCGATTGCCCGGGCGATCTACAAGGATGCGCCGGTCCTGATCCTCGACGAAGCCACCTCGGCGCTGGACAACGAGTCCGAGCGGCTGGTGCAGGAAGCGCTGGCCCGCCTCATGAAAGGCCGCACGACGCTGGTGATCGCCCACCGGCTCTCGACCATCGAGCACGCCGACCGCGTGGTCGTGCTGGCCAACGGCCGCATCGAGGAGCAAGGCACCCACCAGGTGCTGCTGCGCGCGGGCGGCCTCTACGCACGTCTGCACGCCCAGGGCTTCTCACCGGAGCCCGAGGCGGCGTGAACCAGGACTCAGAGCAGGACGATGTCGTACTGCTCCTGGGTCATCGAACTCTCGGCCTGCAGAGAGATGGGCTTGCCGATGAAGTCCGAAAGACCCGCCAGGTGCTGCCCCTCCTCGTCCAGAAAAAGCTCGATCACCCGGGGTGAAGCCACCACCCGGAACTCGCGTGGGCTGAAGGCACGCGCCTCGCGCAGGATTTCGCGCAGGATGTCGTAGCAGACGCTGCGCGCAGTTTTCACCACACCCTTGCCATCGCAGGACGGGCACGGCTCGCTGAGCATGTGGGCCAGGGACTCGCGGGTGCGCTTGCGGGTCATCTCCACCAGGCCGAGCTGCGAAAAGCCGCCGGTCATGGTCTTGACGCGGTCTCGCGACAACTGTTTGCGGAACTCGGTCAGCACGGCGTCGCGGTGGTCTTCGCGCACCATGTCGATGAAGTCCACGATGACGATGCCGCCCAGATTGCGCAGCCGCAGCTGGCGCGCGATGGCCTGCGCGGCCTCCAGATTGGTGCGGAAGACGGTGTCGTCGAAATTCCGGGCCCCGACGAACCCGCCCGTGTTCACGTCGACCGTGGTCAGCGCTTCGGTCTGGTCGATCACCAGATAACCACCAGACTTGAGGTCGACCCGGCGACTGAGCGCGCGCGTTATCTCCTCGTCGATGTTGAACAGGTCGAAGATCGGTCGCTCGCCGGTGTAGAGCTGCAGCTTGCTGGCGGTGTCGGGCATGAATTCCGCGGCGAAGGACTGCAGCAGCCCGAACTGCTCGCGGGAATCGATGCGGATCGAGTGCGTCTGCGCGCCCACCAGGTCGCGCAACACCCGCTGCATCAGGTTGAGGTCCACATGCAGCACGGTGGCCGCAGGCTGGCGCGAAGCCGCATCCTTGATGCGCTGCCAGGTCTTGCGCAGGTAGGCAATGTCTTCGCCCAGTTCTTCGTCGCTGGCGTCCTCGGCGTTGGTGCGCAGGATGAAGCCACCGGCCGCACTGCCGTCGGGCATGGCCGTCAGTGTCAGCAGGCGCTGGCGCAGCGACTCGCGCTGAGCCGAGGGAATCTTCTGCGACACGCCGATGTGGTTGTCCTGCGGCAGAAACACCAGCAGCCGGCCAGCGATGCTGATCTGCGCGGTCAGGCGGGCGCCCTTGGTGCCAATCGGGTCCTTCAGGACCTGGACCATCAGCGCCTGTCCTTCAAAGATCTGCCGCTCGATCGGTTGCACCGGGTCAGGGGTCAGCACGCGGTTGGCGCCGCCGTTGGGAGCCTCGGACCCCGGCTGGGCGGCGGCACGCTCGCGCGGCGCCGCGTGCTTGGCGTTGATGTTGGGCATCAGGTCAGCGACGTGCAGGAAGGCCGCACGGTCCAGGCCAATGTCGATGAAAGCCGATTGCATGCCCGGCAGCACGCGGGACACCTTGCCCAGGTAGATGTTCCCCACGAGGCCGCGCTCCAGCGTGCGTTCGAGGTGCACTTCCTGCACCGCGCCCTGCTCCACCACCGCCACGCGGGTTTCCTGGGGTGCCCAGTTGATCAGGATGTCCTGGCTCATCGATGCCTCGTGATTGTGTTCAGGGTTCAGCAGGCCAGCCGCACGCCAGCAGCCCGCAGGAGTTGCGCGGTTTCATGGGCCGGCAAACCCATGATGCCCGAGTAACTGCCGCTGATGTGCCGGATGTGCAGGGCCGCCGCGCCCTGGATGGCATAGGCACCTGCCTTGCCCATGGGCTCGCCGCTGTCCACGTAGCGCCGGATGTCCGCGCCGCTCCACGGGTCGAACTCGACCCGCGAGGTGGACAGCACCGCCCACTGGCGGCCCGGACCCCGGACCCCGGGTCGCGCCACCGCCACCGCCGTCAGCACGCGATGGCGACGGCCGGACAGATCGGACAGCATGCGCCGGGCCTCGGCGGCGTCGGCAGGCTTGCCCAGAATGCGGCGCCCGAGCGCCACGGTGGTGTCTGCGCACAGCACCGGCGCCAGCGGCCATCCCCTGCGCCGAAGCCGGTCAACGGACGCCTCCAGCTTCAGAGCGGTGACCCGCTGCACGTAGGCGGCAGGCGCCTCGCCGGGTTTCACCGCCTCCAGGGCCTCGATATCCTCGTCGGCATCGGGCAACAGCAGCTCGCAGCTCACACCCCACTGTTCAAGCAACTGCTTGCGGCGGGGGCTCTGGGAAGCCAGGTAGATGAAGTCACTCACGGTGGATCATTCCCGGTGGTAAGGGTGGTTGGCGTTGATCGACCATGCGCGATAGAGCTGCTCGATCAGCAGCACCCGGACCATGGCATGGGGCAACGTCATGTCCGACAGGCGGATGCGCTGGTGGGCCGCTTCGCGAAACGCGGGTTCGAGGCCGTCCGGCCCACCGATCACCAGCGCCACATCGTCGCCACCGAGCTGCCAGGCCTTGAGCTGCTGGGCCAACGCCTTGGTGGTCAGCTGCGCCCCACGCTCGTCGAGCACCACCACGCGGCAGCCCTTGGGCAGCGCGGCCACGATGCGCTCACGCTCGGCAGCCATGATGGTTTCCACCGTCTTGGCGCCACGCGGCTCGGTTTTTACGGTCTTGAGTTCCACCCGGAGTTCGGGCGGAAAGCGTTTGGCGTAGTCGTCGTAGGCGGTCTGGGCCCAGTCGGGCATGCGCTGCCCGACCGCGACGATCACCAGCTTCATGCCTTCTTCTTGGGCGCGGCCTTTTTCGCGGCGGCGGGTTTCTTCGCCGCCGGCTTGGGCTTGTTCACGACCAGCTTGGGCAGCACCGCTTTGGGTTGGGCCGTCTTGGCCGAGCCAGCGGTCTTGCGTGTCGCCTTGGCCGCGGGTGTCTTGACGGCTGCAGTCTTGGCTGTGGCCTTCTTGGCAGGCGCTTTCGCGGGTGCCGCCGCAGCAGCGGCCGCCTTGGCCTGCTTGCGGGCCACGGACTTGGCGTCCACCGGCTTGACCTCTTTCTCGACGCCCTTGCGGGTGGTCTTGCCCGCCGGCTTGGCGGCCGCGCGCGCCTCGGCGGCCTTCTCGGCAGCACTCTTGAGTCGTACCGGCTTCTGGCCCCAGATCTCTTCGAGGCGGTAGTACTGCCGGATCACCGGTTGCATCACATGGGCGACCGCCTGACCGCAGTCGATGATGATCCACTCACCGTTGTCCTCGCCCTCGATGCGGGGTTTGTCGAAGCCGGCCTCCCGCACAGCGTCGCGAACGCTGGACGCAAGCGCCTTGGTCTGCCGGTTGGAGGTGCCGCTGGCGATGATCACGCGTTCGAACAGCGGGGACAGCGTTTCGGTATTGAAGACCACGATGTCCTGGCCCTTGACGTCCTCCAGACCGTCGACGATGGCACGCTGGAGTTTCTGGATGTCTTTTTTGGCGGTGGTTTCGCTGGTCATGAAGGCTGTTGGTAAAGGGAATGGGTGGAAATATAGCCGGCGACGGCTTCGGGCACCAGCGCGGCCAGTTCCTGGGGCGCCGCGCCGGCAGACGCCATCGAGCGGAGGGCGGTGGAGCTGATGGGCGAAAGCGGCAACGGAAGCCGAAGGTGGGGCACGGGCGGGTCGTTGCTGACATCACCAGATACGCGGGTCGCAGGAGACGGGAAGCCGGGACGTCCCGCCACCACCAGCCGCGCCAGGTCAAGCACCTCTGGCCAGCGCTTCCAGGTCCTGAAGGCGGCCAGCTGGTCTTCGCCGATGATCAGGAACAGCTCGGCACCCGGATATTCACGCGCCAGTTCGTTCAGGGTGTCGATGGTGTACGAGTCGCCCGGGCGATCGATTTCGCGGCGGTCCACGCACACGCGCCCCAGGTCGCCAAAGGCCAGCTCACACATGGCCAGCCGGTGCTCCGCCGGGCTGAGCGCGCGCGCCTTGTGCCAGGCACGCCCGGTGGGCAGGATGTGCAGGCGGTCGAGCCGCAGCACATCCAGCGCAGACTCCACCAACAGTCGGTGCGCACGGTGCGGCGGATCGAATGCGCCGCCGAACAGGCCGACCCTTCGTACGGGCACCGTCCGGTCGTTCGACCGCCCAGAAGACATCAAACCCAGTCCTTGCGCACCAGGAAGTCGCTGTAGAGCTGTGCCTCGTGGGAGCCGGGCGCTTCCTGGCGCTGGTAGGACCAGCTCACCAGGGGGGGCATGGACAACAGGATGGACTCGCTGCGCCCGCCAGATTGCAAGCCGAAGTGGGTGCCACGGTCCCAGACCAGGTTGAATTCCACATAGCGGCCACGGCGGTAGAGCTGGAACTCCCGCTCACGCTCACCAGAAGGAAGCGTCTTGCGACGGTCCACGATGGGCAGGTAAGCGTCCAGGAAGGCATCGCCCACCGATCGCATCATGGCGAAACTGCCCTCGAAGCCCAGCTCCGAGAAGTCGTCGAAGAACACGCCACCGATGCCACGCTGCTCGTCGCGGTGCTTCAGGTAGAAGTACTCGTCGCACCACTTTTTGAAGCGAGGGTATTTGTCGACACCAAACGGGTCCAGCGCGGCCTTGCAGGTGCGGTGGAAGTGTTCGGCGTCCTCCTCGAAACCGTAGTACGGCGTCAGGTCCATGCCCCCGCCGAACCAGCACACCGGTTGCCCGCCCTTCGGCGTGGCAGCGATCATGCGAACGTTCATGTGGACGGTCGGCACCATGGGGTTGCGCGGGTGAAACACCAGCGAGACGCCCATGGCCTCGAAAGGCGCCCCCGAGAGTTCCGGCCGGTGCTGGGTGGCCGATGGCGGCAAGGCGGGCCCTGTGACATGGGAGAACCCGCACCCCGCCCGCTCAAACACCGGGCCGTTTTCGAGGATCTGCGTGATCCCGCTGCCCTGCAGGCGCTCGCCCGCCGGCTTTTTCCAGCGGTCCACCACAAAGGAGCCACCGTCGACCACGGCGATGGTGGACGTGATGCGGTCCTGGAGGTTGACGAGGTGGTCGCGGACCCTCTGGGTGGGATTTTTCATGGTCAGAGCGCCCGATAACCGATGTCGCGGCGGCACTGCATGCCGTCGAAGCGGATGCCATCGACCACGCCGTAGGCCTTCTGCTGCGCGGCGGCCACCGTGTCGGCCAGCGCCGTCACGCACAGCACGCGGCCGCCCGAGACCACCACCTGACCGTTGGCATCGGCCGTTCCGGCGTGAAACACCATGCGGTCGGCCTCGTCGGCTGGCAGGCCACTGATGGCGTCGCCCTTGCGCGGGTTCATGGGGTAACCGGCGGCGGCCAGCACCACGCCCAGCGCCACGCGCGGGTCCCAGTCCAGCGTCACCTGGTCCAGCTCGGCGCGGGTGGCCGAGAGCAGCACCTGGGCCAGGTTGGAACGCAGCCGCATCATGATCGGCTGGGTCTCCGGGTCGCCCATGCGGCAGTTGAATTCGAGCGTCTTCACACGGCCATCGGGCGTGATCATCAGGCCGGCGTACAGGAAACCGGTGTAAGGAATGCCGTCGGCCGCCATCCCACGCAGCGTGGGCAGGATCACCTCGTCCATGGCGCGCTGGTGCACCGCGGGCGTCACCACCGGCGCAGGCGAATAGGCGCCCATACCGCCGGTGTTCGGACCCTGGTCGGCGTCCAGCAGGCGCTTGTGGTCCTGGCTGGTGGCCAGCGCCAGCGCGTTCACTCCGTCACACAGCACGATGAAGCTGGCCTCTTCGCCTTCGAGGAACTCCTCAATCACCACGCGAGCGCCGCCTTCGTTGTGCGCCACGCCCAACTTGTTGTCCAGCAGCATGAAGTCGATGGCCTCGTGCGCTTCGACCAGCGACATCGCCACCACCACGCCCTTGCCCGCTGCCAGCCCGTCGGCCTTGATCACGATGGGCGCGCCCTTGGCGTCCACATAGGCATGGGCCTGCGCCGCGTCGGTGAAGGTCTGGTACTCGGCCGTGGGAATGCCATGGCGCTGCATGAAGGCCTTGCTGAAGGCCTTGGAGCTTTCGAGTTGCGCGGCCTTCTGCGTCGGACCGAAGATGGCCAGACCATGGGCACGGAACTCGTCCACCACACCGGCCGCCAGCGGCGCCTCGGGGCCGACCACGGTCAGGCCGATGCCGTTGGCCTGCGCCCATTCGCGCAGCGCCACCTTGTCGGTGATGGGCAGGTTCGTCAGCTGCACATCGCGCGCGGTGCCCGCATTGCCCGGTGCGACAAACACCTGCTCCACGCCTTCAGACTGCTTGAGTTTCCACGCCAGCGCGTGCTCGCGGCCACCGCCGCCAATCACCAGGACTTTCATTCGTTGATCTCGGCGTTGTGGAACACGTCCTGCACATCGTCCAGGTCTTCGATGACATCCAGCAGCTTCTGCATGCGGGCGGCGTCGTCGCCGGTCAGCTCGATGGTGTTTTCGGGCCGCATGGTCACCTCGGCCACTTCGGGCTTGAGGCCAGCCGCTTCCAGCGCGTTCTTCACCGCTTCGAAGTCGGTGTAGGCGGTCAGCACCTCGATGGCGCCATCGTCGTCGGTGATCACGTCTTCGGCCCCGGCTTCCAGCGCCACTTCCATGACCTTGTCTTCGCTCGTGCCGGGCGCAAAGATGATCTGACCGCAGTGCTTGAACTGAAAGGCCACCGAACCTTCGGTGCCCAGGTTGCCACCGTACTTGCTGAACGCGTGGCGGATCTCGGCCACGGTGCGCACCTTGTTGTCGGTCATGGTGTCGACGATGATGGCGGCGCCACCGATGCCGTAGCCCTCGTAGCGGATCTCTTCCAGCGCCTGGCCTTCGAGGTTGCCCGAAGCCTTGTCGACGTTGTACTTGATGCGGTCGGCCGGCATGTTGGCCGCCTTGGCCTTGTCAATCGCCAGCCGCAGGCGCGGGTTCATGGCCGGGTCGCCACCGCCCGTGCGGGCTGCGACCGTGATCTCTCGGATCACGCGCGTCCAGATCTTTCCCCGCTTCTCATCCTGCCGGCCCTTGCGGTGTTGAATGTTGGCCCATTTGCTGTGTCCAGCCACGAGAGAGTCCTTTTTTCTGACCAGAATTTGGTGTAATAACTCTCGATTTTACGACCCACCCTCTCCTCTCTCTGCAAGGATGCCCGACATGGCCGAACCGATGCTGATCGCCCAGAACGCCAGTACACAGTGCCACCTGCTGCCCGGTCTGGCCAACCGCCACGGGCTGATCACCGGCGCCACCGGTACCGGCAAGACGGTGACACTGCAGACCCTGGCCGAACAGTTCTCCAACATCGGCGTGCCGGTGTTCATGGCCGACGTCAAGGGCGACCTCACCGGCATCAGCCAGACCGGCAACCTGCCCGACAAAGTCCGCAAGATCCTGGCCGACCGGGGCCTCACCCCCACCCCACCCCAGGCCTGCCCCACCACGCTGTGGGACGTGTTCGGCGAGCAGGGCCATCCGGTGCGGGCCACCGTGTCCGACATGGGCCCACTGCTGCTCTCGCGCATGCTGGACCTCAACGAAACCCAGGCCGGCGTTCTCAACCTGGTGTTCAAGATCGCGGACGACAACGGCCTGCTGCTGCTGGACATGAAAGACCTGCGCGCCATGCTCCAGCATGTGGGAGACAACGCCAAGCAGTTCACCACCGAGTACGGCAACATCAGCGCCGCCAGCATCGGCGCCATCCAGCGCGGCTTGCTGCAGATCGAGCAGCAAGGCGGCGACAAGTTCTTTGGCGAGCCCATGCTCGACATCAGCGACTTCATGCAGACCGTGGGTGGCAAGGGCGTGATCAACGTGCTGACCGCCGACAAGCTGCTGAACGCGCCGCGCCTGTACGCCACCTTCCTGCTGTGGATGCTGTCGGAGCTGTTCGAGAGCCTGCCCGAGATCGGCGACCCCGAGAAACCCAAGCTGGTGTTCTTCTTCGACGAAGCCCACCTGCTGTTCGACGAAGCGCCCAAGATCCTGGTCGAGCGCATCGAACTGGTGGTGCGCCTGGTGCGTTCCAAAGGCGTCGGCGTGTATTTCGTGACGCAGAACCCGCTGGACATCCCGGATTCCGTGCTCGGGCAGTTGGGCAACCGCGTGCAGCACGCCCTGCGCGCCTTCACCCCACGCGACCAGAAGGCCGTCAAGGCGACCGCCGAGACCATGCGCCCAAAGGCCGGACTGGACATCGAAGCCGCCATCACCGAGCTGGCGGTGGGCGAGGCGCTGGTCAGCCTGCTCGACAGCAAAGGACGCCCGAGCGAGACCGAGCGCGTGTTCGTGCTGCCCCCGGGCAGCCAGCTCGGGCCCATCACCCCCGAACAGCGCAAAGCGCTGCTCCAGGGTTCGCTGGTGGCCGGCGTGTACGAAAAGGTGGTGGACCGCGAAAGCGCCTACGAGATGTTCCGCAAGCATGCGGGTGCCGCAGACGATGCCGACGCCGCACCGCAAGATGCACCCAAGACCCCTCGCATCCCCGGCGCTGCAGGCAAGAAAGCCGAGGCGGAAAGCGGCGGCATCGGCGGCATGCTGAACGAAGCCCTGTTTGGCCGCACCGGCCCGCGTGGTGGACAGTACGACGGCATCGTCCAGACCATGGCCAAGACCGCCGCCCGCAGCGTGGCCAGCGGCATCGGTCGCCAGATCGTGCGCGGCGTGCTGGGCAGTCTGCTCGGCGGCAAGCGCTGAACCTTCAAACCATTCGCCAAGGACCTTACATATGCCCCAGCGCTTTTTAGCTCATGCCTGCCTGGTCGGCCTCAGTGCCCTGTTGAGCGCCTGCGGCGGCGGCGACAGTGGCGACGACGCCGGAGGTGGTGGCAGCTCGGCCGAGAAGGTGGCCAGCTGTGGCCTCAGTGGCGGCCCGTTGCGCATCATGCCTCTGGGCGACTCCATCACCGAGGGCGAAGCCGGCCACAACAGCTACCGCAGGGTGCTGTGGCAGCGCCTGAACGGCGCGGGATGCTCAGTCAATCTGGTCGGCAGCAAGTCTGGCGTGTCCAGGGGTTCGCGCGACAGCGGTTCGGTGAATCCGCCCAACTCCGACTTCGACCTCGACCACGAGGGCTACTGGGACTATTCGGTCAACGAGCTCGCGCCCCGGGTGGGCGGGCTGGTGGCCCAGGCACAGCCCGATGTCGTTCTGGTGCATCTGGGCACCAACGACGTGCTCGCAGGCCAGTCGGCCAGTGGCATCGCCGCCGAGCTCGGCGGCGTCATCGACGCGATCCGCGCAGGCAAGCCGGACGCCCACATCCTGCTGGCCAAAATCATCCCGGCGGCACCCGCCCCCTCCGGCACCGCAGCCCTCAACCGCCTGATCGACGGCGTCGCGTCCGGCCGGTCCAGCGCCACATCGCCGATCGCGGTGGTCAACCAGGCCAGTGGTTATTCCACCGGCGACAACTACGACGGCGTCCATCCCAATGTCAGCGGGGAGTCCAAGCTGGGCAACCGCTGGGCGGACGCCGTGCTCGCCTGGCGGACTCAGTGATCGGCGGGTCTTCGGCTCGCTGCGCCCAAAAAGAAACCCGGCATTGCCGGGTTTCTTTTTGAACATGCCGGCGGCGATCAGCCCGCTGTGGCCTCTTCGGGCTTGGCCTTGCCTTCCTTCTTGGGCAGCGGCTGGATGTCGAGTTTGACCTCCTGCGTTTCCTTGCCGTCCTCGCCGACCTTGGACTCCAGGTCCACCGTCAGGCGCCCGCCCTCGGTCAGACGTCCGAACAGCAGCTCGTCGGCCAGCGCGCGGCGAATGGTGTCCTGGATCAGGCGCTGCATCGGACGCGCCCCCATCAACGGGTCGAAACCCTTCTTGGCCAGGTGCTTGCGCAGCGTGTCGGTGAAGGTGACCTCCACTTTCTTCTCGGCCAGTTGGCCTTCCAGCTGCAGCAGGAACTTGTCCACCACGCGCATGATGATCTGCTCATCCAGCGCCTTGAAGCTGACGATGGCGTCCAGCCGGTTGCGGAACTCCGGCGTGAACAGGCGTTTGATATCGCCCATTTCGTCGCCGGCCACACGCGGGTTCGTGAAGCCGATGGTCGCCTTGTTCATGGTCTCGGCGCCCGCATTGGTCGTCATGATGATGATGACGTTGCGGAAGTCGGCCTTGCGCCCGTTGTTGTCCGTCAGCGTGCCATGGTCCATCACCTGCAGCAGCACGTTGAAGATGTCGGGGTGCGCCTTCTCGATCTCGTCCAACAGCAGCACGCAATGCGGCTTCTTGGTGATGGCCTCGGTCAGCAGACCGCCCTGGTCGAAACCGACATAGCCCGGAGGCGCGCCGATCAGGCGGCTGACCGCGTGCCGCTCCATGTACTCCGACATGTCGAAGCGGATCAGGTCGATGCCCATGATGTAGGCCAGCTGCTTGGCGGCTTCGGTCTTGCCGACGCCGGTGGGGCCGCTGAACAGGAAGGCGCCAATCGGCTTGTCGGCCTTGCCCAGCCCTGAACGGGCCATCTTGACGCTGGCGGCCAGCACCTCCAGCGCCTTGTCCTGGCCGAACACCACGCTCTTGAGGTCGCGCTCCAAGGTCTGCAGCTTGCCTCGGTCATCATTGGACACGTTCGCAGGCGGAATGCGCGCGATCTTGGCCACGATTTCCTCGATCTCGGCCTTGCCGATGGTCTTCTTCCGCTTGGAAGGCGTGAGGATGCGCTGCGCCGCACCGGCCTCGTCGATCACGTCGATGGCCTTGTCCGGCAGATGGCGGTCGTTGATGTACTTGGCCGAGAGCTCTGCGGCGGCCTGAAGGGCGGCCACCGCGTACTTGACGCTGTGGTGCTCCTCGAAACGGCTCTTGAGCCCCTTCAGGATATCCACCGTCTGCTCCACCGTCGGTTCGACCACATCCACCTTCTGGAAGCGGCGGGACAGCGCCGCGTCCTTCTCGAAGATGCCGCGGTACTCGGTGAAGGTGGTGGCGCCGATGCACTTGAGCTGGCCGCTGGACAGCGCCGGTTTGAGCAGGTTCGAGGCGTCCAGCGTCCCGCCCGAAGCCGCACCGGCCCCGATGAGCGTGTGGATCTCGTCAATGAACAGGATGGCGTTGGGCTTGTCCTTGAGCGACTTCAGGACAGCCTTGAGGCGCTGTTCGAAATCACCCCGGTATTTGGTGCCCGCCAGCAAAGCGCCCATGTCGAGCGAATACACCGTGGCCTCGGCCAAGATGTCGGGCACATCATTCTGCGTGATGCGCCAAGCCAGGCCTTCGGCGATCGCGGTCTTGCCCACGCCAGCCTCACCGACCAGCAGCGGGTTGTTCTTGCGGCGGCGGCAGAGGATCTGGATCGTGCGCTCGACCTCGTACTCGCGGCCAATCAACGGGTCGATCTTTCCTTCCTTGGCCGCCTGGTTGAGGTTCTGGGTGAACTGCTCCAGCGGTGACTGTTTTTCGTTGCTCTTGGCCTCGGCGCCCTGCTCCTCGTTGTCCGCAGCACTTTCGCCAGGCTTGGACGACTCGGGAGGATCGCTCTTGCGGATACCGTGGGCGATGAAGTTCACCACGTCCAGGCGCGTCACGCCCTGCTGGTGCAGGTAGTACACGGCATGCGAATCCTTCTCGCCGAAGATAGCCACCAGCACGTTGGCGCCGGTCACCTCTTTCTTGCCATTGCCGGTGGACTGCACGTGCATGATCGCGCGCTGGATCACCCGCTGGAATCCCAGCGTCGGCTGCGTATCGACCTCGTCGGTGCCAGCGACCTGGGGCGTGTTGTCCTTGATGAAGTTCGTCAGGGACTTGCGCAGGTCGTCGATATTGGCCGAGCAGGCACGCAGCACCTCGGCTGCGCTGGGGTTGTCCAGCAGCGCCAAGAGCAGGTGCTCAACCGTGATGAATTCGTGTCGTTGCTGGCGAGCCTCAACGAAGGCCATATGCAAGCTGACTTCAAGTTCCTGGGCAATCATGGACGCTTCCTTTGGGCTGGTGAGAATCTGAAACGCAAGCGTTCGGGTAGAGGTTTACAGGGAAGAGACCATCAGTTGGGGTAGACCCGCCTTTATTCAACCGGTTCACTCAGACATTGCAGCGGGTGACCAGCGGCTCGGGATGCCGCCAGCACCTGATCGACCTTGGTGCTGGCCACGTCCCGGGTGTAGATGCCGCAGATGCCTTTGCCCTCCAGGTGGATCTTGAGCATGATCTGGGTGGCCGTCTCCCGGTCCTTGCTGAAAAACTCCTGGATCACGTGCACGACAAACTCCATGGGCGTGAAGTCGTCGTTGAGCAACACGACCTGAAACATCTGTGGTGGCTTGGTGCGCTGGGTGCGCCGCTCAAGCACCACCGAGTCATCGCTGCCGACGCCTGTCGGAGCGGCTGGAACTGGGGGCTTCTTCGGTATCTGCGTGGCCATGAAAATGATTCTAGCGGCCAGCCGACTCGCAAGTCGGGCTGTGGACATGTCCAGGCAAGTTCCGGCTGGCGGGCTGCGCCTGCCGGGTGCCTGGTGTCTCTGTTGCTGACCCTTTCCATGGCGCCATTGTCCGCCTGGATGCCAAGAAAAAACCGCCAAGGAATGGCAATTCCTGGCGGCTTTTGTGCCCTTTCCCCGGAGGGAGAAAGACCGGACCTACATGTGGTCAATCATGACCTGCCCGAAACCGGAACAGGACACCTGGGTGGCCCCGTCCATCAGCCGAGCGAAGTCGTAGGTCACCTTCTTGGAGAGAATGGCCTGCTCCATGGCCGAAATGATCAGGTCGGCGGCCTCCGTCCAGCCCATGTGGCGCAACATCATTTCAGCCGACAGGATCTCGGATCCGGGGTTCACGTAGTCCTTGCCGGCGTATTTCGGCGCGGTGCCGTGGGTGGCTTCGAAGCAGGCCACCGAGTCGGACAGGTTGGCGCCCGGGGCGATGCCAATGCCGCCCACCTGGGCCGCCAGGGCGTCAGAGACGTAGTCGCCATTGAGGTTGAGCGTGGCGATCACCGAGTATTCGGCCGGCCGCAGCAGGATCTGCTGCAGGAAGGCGTCCGCAATCGAGTCCTTGATCACGATGTTGCGGCCGGTTTTGGGGTTCTTGAACTGGCACCACGGGCCTCCGTCGATGGGCTCGGCGCCGAATTCCTTCTGGGCCAGGGCATAACCCCAGTCGCGGAAACCGCCCTCGGTGAACTTCATGATGTTGCCCTTGTGGACCAGGGTCACGCTGGGCTTGTCGTTGTCGATCGCATACTGGATCGCCTTGCGCACCAGCCGCTCGGTGCCCTCGATCGACACCGGCTTGATGCCGATGCCCGAGGTTTCAGGGAAGCGGATTTTGGTCACGCCCATCTCGTCCTGCAGGAACTTGATCAGCTTCTTCGCCTTGTCACTCTGGGCGGCGTATTCGATGCCGGCGTAGATGTCTTCCGAGTTCTCGCGGAAGATCACCATGTTGGTCTTCTCGGGCTCCTTCAGCGGCGAAGGCACGCCCTTGAAATACTGCACCGGCCGCAGGCACACGTACAGGTCCAGCTCCTGGCGCAACGCAACGTTCAGAGAACGGATCCCGCCCCCCACCGGCGTGGTCAGAGGGCCCTTGATCGAGACCACATACTCCCTGAGCGCGGCCAGCGTCTCTTCCGGCAGCCAGACGTCGGGGCCATACACCTTGGTCGACTTCTCGCCCGCGAACACCTCCATCCAGTGGATCCTGCGCTTGCCGCCGTAGGCTTTCTCCACGGCCGCGTCAACCACCTTGAGCATCACCGGTGTGATGTCCAGACCGGTGCCATCGCCTTCGATGTAGGGAACGATAGGCTCATCCGGCACGTTCAGCGACATGTCCTGATTGACAGTGATCTTCTGGCCCTGGGCCGGCACCTTGATGTGCTGATACATGGAAAACGATCTCCGGTGGAATGATGGATGCGGCAACTCTGAGGCCGGAATCGGCTCAGACAGCCGGAAATTCTATTCCGCCTGACAAGACTGATCGCGCACAATGCGCGCTTGCACGACACGAGAACCTTCCCATGATTCGCCGGACCACCCTCCTCGGCCTGCTGGCCCTGTTCGTCTCTCCTGCTTGGTCGCAGACTGCTCCGCAACTCGACCTGCCCAAGGTCACGCTGAAGGCGGGCATGCACCTGATTCACGCCCAGGTGGCCTCCACTCCTGAACAGCGGGCGACGGGTCTCATGTTCCGTTCTGAGATGCCCGCCAACGAAGGCATGCTGTTCGTTTTCGAGGAGTCCGCGGGGCAGTGCTTCTGGATGAAGAACACCCTGCTGCCCCTCACCGCTGCCTTTGTGGCCGACGACGGCACCATCGTCAACCTGGCGGACATGAAACCCAGGACGCTGGACTCCCACTGTTCCGCCAAGCCGGTGCGGTACGTGCTGGAGATGCACCAGGGCTGGTTCGCCAAGCGCGGCATTCAGGCGGGGTCTCGGCTTGGCGGGCTGCCCTTCGAAGGACGGCGCTGAACCACAACGCCAATAAAAAAGCCCGCCTCACGGCGGGCTTTTTTGATGGTGGGTGACGGCCAAACCAGAATCAGGCCACCAGTTCCAGCGCAGCATTGAGCGTCTTGCTCGGACGCATCACCGTGGAGAGCTTGTCGAAGTCGGGCTTGTAGTAACCGCCAATGTCCACCGGCTTGCCCTGGACCTCGATCAGTTCTGCGACGATGGCCTGCTCGTTGTCCGCCAGCTGCTTGGCCAGCGGCGCAAACTTGGCAGCCATTTCGGCATCCTCGGTCTGCGCGGCCAGTTCCTGTGCCCAGTACAGCGCCAGGTAGAACTGGCTGCCCCGGTTGTCGAGCTGGCCGGTCTTGGGGGACGGGTTCTTGTTGTTGTCCAGCAGTTTGCCGGTGGCGCTGTCCAACGTCTTGGCCAAGAGCTTGGCTTTGCTGTTGCCGGTCTTCAGGCCCAGATCCTCCAGCGACACGGCCAAGGCCAGGAATTCACCCAGCGAGTCCCAGCGCAGGTGGTTTTCTTCGACCAGCTGCTGCACGTGCTTGGGCGCCGAACCACCGGCACCGGTTTCGTACATGCCGCCGCCGGCCATCAGGGGCACGATGGACAGCATCTTGGCCGAGGTGCCCAGCTCCATGATGGGGAACAGGTCGGTCAGGTAGTCGCGCAGGATGTTGCCGGTGGCGCTGATGGTGTCCAGGCCACGGATCACACGCTCCAGCGTGTAGCGCATCGCACGCACCTGGCTCATGATCTGGATATCCAGACCGTTGGTGTCGTGCTCGTGCAGGTACATCTTGACCTTGCGGATCAGCTGGGCTTCGTGCGGGCGGTACGCGTCCAGCCAGAACACCACCGGCATGCCGGAATTGCGGGCGCGGTTGACGGCCAGCTTGACCCAGTCGCGGATGGCGGCATCCTTGACCTGACACATGCGCCAGATATCGCCCTCTTCCACGTTCTGGCTCAGCAGCACCTCGCCGGTTTCCAGGTCGGTGATGTTGGCGATGCCGTCCTCGGGAATCTCGAAGGTTTTGTCGTGCGAGCCGTATTCCTCGGCCTGCTGGGCCATCAGGCCGACGTTGGGCACCGTGCCCATGGTCTTGGGATCGAAAGCGCCATGCCACTTGCAGAAGTTGATCATCTCCTGGTAAATGCGGGCGAAGGTCGACTCGGGCATCACGGCCTTGACGTCCTTCAGGCGGCCGTTCGCGTCCCACATCTTGCCGCCGTTGCGGATCATGGCCGGCATCGAGGCGTCGACGATCACGTCATTGGGCGAGTGGAAGTTGGTGATGCCCTTGGCCGAGTCGACCATGGCCAGCTCGGGACGGTGCTCATGGCAGGCATGCAGGTCGCGCTTGATCTCGTCCTGCTTGGACTGCGGCAGCTTGGCGATCTTGTTGTACAGATCGACCATGCCGTTGTTGACGTTGACGCCCAGCTCCTTGAACAGCTCGCCGTGCTTCTCGAAGGCTTCCTTGTAGAAGATTTTCACGCAGTGGCCGAACACGATGGGGTGCGAGACTTTCATCATGGTGGCCTTAACGTGCAGCGAGAACATCACGCCGGTCTTGCGGGCATCCTCGATTTCCTTCTCGTAGAAAGCCAGCAGGGCCTTCTTGCTCATGAACATCGAGTCGATGACTTCGCGGTCGAGCAGGGAAACCTTAGGCTTGAGCACGATGGTCTTGCCGCTCTTGGTGATCAGCTCCATCTTCACGTCGCGCGCCTTGTCCAGCGTGATCGACTTCTCACCGTGGTAGAAATCGCCAGCGTGCATGTGAGACACGTGCGATTGCGAGGCTTGGCTCCATTCGGCCATGCTGTGCGGGTTCTTGCGGGCGAACTCTTTCACCGCACGGGGGGCGCGGCGGTCCGAGTTGCCTTCGCGCAGCACCGGGTTCACGGCCGAGCCGGTGCACTTGGCGTAACGCGCCTTGATGGCCTTTTCTTCGTCGTTCTTCGGGTTTTCAGGGTAGTCGGGGAGCTTGTAGCCTTTGGCCTGAAGCTCCTTGATGGCCGCCACCAGCTGGGACACGGAGGCGCTGATGTTGGGCAGCTTGATGATGTTGGCCTCGGGGCGCAGCGTCAGCTTGCCCAGCTCGCCCAGGTAGTCCGGCACACGCTGCTCTTCGGTCAGGTATTCGGGGAACTGCGCCAGGATGCGGGCGGCGACGGAGATGTCGCTGGTGGCCACATTGACGCCCGCAGGGGCGGCAAAGGTGCGGATGATGGGCAGGAACGACGCCGTCGCCAGCAGGGGCGCTTCGTCGGTGAGGGTGTAAACGATGGTCGAGGACGGTTGGCTCATGGCATGGCTCCTGATGTCGTTGTTGGAAATCCGCCGCTCCCGACGAACTCGGGGCAAGCGGTCGATGGTGTGGGATTTTGCTTTCAGTCCTCTGACCTCGGCTTCAAAATTCGAAGTGTTATCTCACATAACAAAATTGAACATCAAAAACTCCAACTTTTTTTCACCGCTGCCTTGACCGCATGGGTCCGAGGCCATGAAAAAAAGCCCGAAGGCACGACACCTTCGGGCTTCGCCGAACCGGATTGGTCCGTCGCCGTCAGGCGAAGTTGCTTTCGGCAAACGACCAGTTGACCAGCTTGTCCAGGAAGGTTTCAACGAACTTCGGCCGCAGGTTGCGGTAGTCGATGTAGTAAGCGTGTTCCCAAACGTCCACGGTCAGCAGGGCCTTGTCACCGGTCGTCAGGGGCGTGCCGGCGGCGCCCATGTTGACGATGTCCACGGAGCCGTCGGCTTTCTTGACCAGCCAGGTCCAGCCGGAACCGAAGTTGCCCACGGCGGACTTGACGAAGGCTTCTTTGAAAGCCGCGTAGCTGCCCCACTTGGCGTTGATCGCAGCGGCCAGCGCACCGGAAGGCTCACCGCCGCCGTTGGGCTTCATGCAATTCCAGAAGAAGGTGTGGTTCCAGATCTGGGCGGCGTTGTTGTAGATGCCACCGCTGGACTTCTTGACGATCGATTCGAGGTCCATGGACTCGAACTCTGTGCCCTTCTGCAGGTTGTTGAGGTTCACCACGTAAGCGTTGTGGTGCTTGCCGTGGTGGAACTCCAGCGTTTCCTTGGAGTAGTGAGGTGCCAGGGCGTCGATGGCGTACGGCAGTGCGGGCAGGGTGTGTTCCATGTGGGGTCCTCGTCTGTTGAGTGGGAAAAGTCCGGCGCATTGTAGGCAACACGTTGAACCGCTGCTGCCCTCAGGGGAAAAGAGGTCCGCCCCTCAACGGTCCACAGTCAGATCCACCGAACCGTCCGCCAGGGTCGCCGTGACGGATTGGCCCGGCCGCACCTGCGCGGCCTGGGTGATCGCGCGTCCATCACGGTCAGAGAGAAATGCATAGCCGCGCTCGAGCACCAGCATCGGATCCAGCAGGCCGAGCGCCGCACCGCAACGATCCAGCCGCTGCACGTGCGCCGACAGCGCGCGTGCGACCGCCTGGGGCAGCGTGGAGGACAGCCGCTCGAGATGGAGGGCGTGGCGCTGCTGGCGCAGCTGCACCGCCGACGTGAGCCGGTGCTGCAGGGCCGACAGCCGCTGGCTGCTGTCGTGCAGACGGCCAGAGGGGCGCCCCAGCCGCTGGGCCAGCCGGTCCAGCCGCTGCACCCGCAGGTCCAGCCCCCGCCAGACCACATCCCTGAGATCGGTTTCGAGCTGCTCCAGCTCGTCAAGCCGCTGCTGCCGGGCCGGTGCGCACAGCTCGGCCGCCGCCGTAGGCGTGGGGGCCCGCAGGTCGGCCGCAAAGTCGGACAGCGTGAAATCGGTCTCGTGCCCGACGCCGCAGACCAACGGCATGGGCGCGCGCACGACCGTGCGCACCACCGATTCGTCGTTGAACGCCCAGAGGTCTTCCAGCGATCCCCCTCCACGAACCAGCAGAAGCACATCGCCTTCGCCGGAGTCCCTGAAGCGCTGGTAGGCCTGCTCCAGCGCCCGGCAGATTTCCTGCGGCGCCTGTGCCCCTTGCACCGACGCAGGATGCACCAGCACCGGTATGTGGGGCACCCGCCGCCGCAGTGCGGTCACCACGTCGCGCAGCGCAGCGGCTCCCAGCGAGGTCACCACCGCGATGCTCCGCGGCTGCGACGGCAACTCCCGTTTGCGCCGGGGGTCAAACAGCCCCTCCGCCTCCAGCTTAGCCTTGAGCCGGATGAACTGTTCGAACAAAGCGCCCTGCCCCGCCGGTTTGAGCGCCTCAACGATCAGCTGCAGATCCCCACGCGGACCATAGACATCCAGCCGGCCCTGAGCTTGCACCAGCAGCCCATCCCGCGGAACAAACTGCAGCTGATCCGCCGCACGGCGGAACATGGCACAACGCAACTGCCCCGATTCGTCCTTCAGCGAGAAGTAGCAGTGTCCGCTGGCGGCACGGGAGAAGCCCGAGATCTCGCCACGAACTGCCACGGGGTTGAAGCGCACAGACAAGGCGTCCGCAATCGCTTGCATCAGCGGCCCAACCGCCCACACGCGCCGCGCAGAGCCGTCGTCCTGGGTGAAAAACGGCTCAGACACTGGCATCTCCGGGGCGAACCTGTCCACAAGGCGCGCCGTTGCTGGAATCCGTGCCCTCTACCCCCGTGTCATCTAGGACCTGCGGGAAGTGGCTTGATTTCAAAGCACTTTGGGCTGCCTGTTTTGTCATCGAACTGTTGAAACGCAGACGTTTGGCGGGATGCGCCGCCATCGAGGCACGGTTCTGCACAAAGTTATCCACAGAATCTGTGCATGGACCCCAGGGTCGGGTTCGGGTGGAGAGGCTGGTGCATCGGCGCAGGACTGCTGCGGGCGGTCGCAGGGGCTGAGACATAATCAAAAGATTGCACCGGAGCCCTGATTTGTTTTCCATCATACAAGCCGCTGGCTGGCCGATCTGGCCCCTCATCTTCTGTTCAGTGATCGCTCTCGCCCTCGTGATCGAGCGTTTTGTCAGCCTCAAGGCGGCCAAGGTTCTGCCGCCACAACTGCTCGAGGAAGCCATCATGGTTTCCCGCAACGGCGTCCCCAACCCGGATGTCGTCACCCAGCTGGAGCAGAACTCGGTGTTTGGCGAGGTGCTCGCCAGCGGCTTTCGGACCCTGAACAACAACCCCAGGGCCACCGAAGACGACCTGAGATCTTCACTGGAGGGCGCGGGACGCATCGCCGGTTCGCGGCTGCAACGCTACCTGGGGGCGCTGGCCACGATCGCCTCCGCAGCCCCTCTGCTGGGTCTGCTGGGCACGGTGATCGGCATGATCGAGATCTTCGGCTCCCAGGGTGGCGACGGTGGCATGGGCACCATGCCGGGCGGCGGCAATCCCACCCAGCTGGCGCACGGCATCTCGATCGCCCTGTACAACACCGCTTTTGGCCTGATGGTGGCCATTCCCGCGCTGATTTTCTGGCGCTATTTCCGCGCCCGGGTCGACGACTACCTGCTGGCCATGGAAGTCGCCACGGAGCGGTTCGTCCGCCACCTGGTGACACTGCGCAACAAGTAAGCAGCGCCCGGGAACCCCGCATGAACTTCCGTCCTGGAACCCGTGATGAGCCGGAGATCAACCTGATCCCTTTCATCGACATCCTGCTGGTCGTGCTGATCTTCCTGATGCTGACCACGACCTACAGCAAGTACACGCAGCTGCAGGTCAATCTGCCGGTGGCCGATTCCGAGGCCCAGCGCAGCGCCCCGAAGGAAGTCATCGTCTCGGTCAGCAGCGACGGCCGCTACGCGATCAACCAGTTGCTGCTGGACGGCTCGTCCGTCGAGTCGCTCACCCGTGCGCTCGAAGAAGCAACGCAGGACACACGCGACATGGTGATCATCATCAGCGCAGATGCCGCGGCCACCCACCAGTCGGTGATCAACGTGATGGACGCGGCGCGGCGCGCCGGGCTGGTGCAGATCACCTTCGCCACCCAGCAGTCCGGCTCTGCCCCGTCGCGCGGCAAGTCCTGATATCCCCGCCATGACACTCCCGGACGCCGAAGCCCGGTGGCAAGCGATCTGGGCGCAGCGGGGCTGGAAAGCCCGCCTGCTGTGGCCGATGTCCCAGATCTACCGGGCGCTGGTCGGCTTGCGGCGGCGCCGCTACGCACAGGGTCAATGGCCAGTGGAACGCCTGCCCGTGCCGGTGATCGTGATCGGCAACGTGGTGGTCGGTGGCGTGGGCAAAACGCCCACGGTGATGGCACTGATCTCCCATCTGCGCTCGCGGGGCTGGTCGCCGGGCGTGGTGTCCCGAGGGCACGGGAGGCTGGGTGAAGGACTGCTGGAGCTCACATCCGGGACAACGGCCTCGGAGGCTGGGGACGAACCCACCCTGATTCACCGGAGCACAGGCGTGCCGGTCGTGGTGGGAAGGCGTCGTGCGCACGCTGCCCGTGCACTGCTGGCGGCGCACCCCGAGGTGGACCTGCTGCTGTGCGACGATGGGTTGCAGCATCTGGCACTGGGACGTGACATCGCCATCGCGGTGTTCGATGACCGGGGCATCGGCAACGGATGGCTGCTGCCGGCGGGCCTGCTCAGGGAGCCCTGGCCTCCTGCCGCGGAAGACCCGTTCTCGCCACAGTTTGTCTTGCTGCAGCGACGGGCTGACTCCGCACCGGTCTTGCCCCTTGCCTTGCCCGTGGGCGTGACCCCGTTTGTGGCCACCCGACGTCTTTCCGCCGTCGCTCGCGGCCCCGGTGGCAGTGAGCGGCCCTTGTCCGAACTGGCGGGCCGGGAACTGGTGGCCGTGGCCGGCATTGCCCGGCCGAACGTCTTCTTCGAAATGCTGCGAGACCAGGGGTTGGCACTGTCCCGGTGCGTGGCCCTGCCGGACCACGCGCCGCCGGACGCCTACCAGGCAGTCCTGGATTCACCCTCATCCACCGTGGTGTGCACGGAAAAAGATGCGGTCAAGCTGTTCGCCCAGGCACTGGCGCTGCCAGCCGACCGGCGCCCGTCCCTGTGGACGGTGCCATTGGAGCTTCAGCTCGACCCGGCCTTTCTGGCTGAACTGGATCATCGGCTGGAGGCTCTGCGTGCAAGCGCGCGACTATCATCGCCTCATGGATACCAAACTGCTTGAACTGCTGGTCTGCCCCGTCACCAAAGGCCCTCTGATCTTCGACCGCGAGGCCCAGGAACTGATCTCTCGCAGCGCCCGCCTGGCCTATCCGGTGCGCGACGGCATTCCCATTCTCCTGGAGCACGAAGCCCGGACACTGAGCGACGAAGAAGCCGCTCGGCCACCGGCGCCCACCGCATGAGCGCGGCTGTCCGGACACCGGCCTTCAGCGTGCTGATTCCGGCGCGCATGGCCTCCAGCCGCCTCCCGGACAAACCTCTGGCAGACATTGCGGGCCTGCCCATGGTTGTTCGTGTGGCCCGGCAGGCGCTGCTCAGCGGCGCCCGCCAGGTGGTGGTGGCGGCCGACGATCCCCGCATCCTGAGCGCCTGTGCGGAGCATGGCGTCACGGCGCTGCTCACCCGTTCCGACCACCCCTCCGGCAGCGACCGGCTGGCCGAAGCCTGTGAACTGCTTGGCCTGGCTGACGACGAGCTCGTGGTGAATGTGCAGGGGGACGAGCCGCTGGTGGACCCCGCGCTCATCGCCGCAGTGGCCACGCAGCTGGCGCAAAGGCCCGATTGCGTGATGAGCACCGCCGCCCACGCCATTGAGCAGGTGGAAGACTTTCTCAATCCGAACGTGGTCAAGGTGGTGCTCGACCGGCGGCAGGTGGCGCTGTATTTCAGCCGCGCGCCCATCGCCTGGTGGCGCGACGGCATGTCGAACGGCCAGCCGCTCAGCCTGCCTTCTCCGGCCCCTTGGCGGCACATCGGCGTCTACGGATACCGGGCGGGTTTCCTGCGCCGTTTTCCGTCGCTGGAGCCGGCACCGCTGGAACTGACGGAGTCGCTGGAGCAACTGCGCACCCTATGGCACGGTGAGCGCATTGCGGTGCATCTCGCGACCCATGCGGCCGCTCCCGGTGTGGACACCCCCACGGACCTGGAAAGGGTCCGGGCGCTGCTCCGGAAGTCTTGAACTGCGACACTGTCTGTAAGGCAGTGTCGGGGTAGGCCATGCTATCCTCGTTCGACCCTCGATACCGGGGCCAGCTCAGCCGCGGAGACAGGCGAGCACGAATGAAACACTGATACAAGGAAGACGATGAGACTGATCCTGTTGGGCGCTCCTGGTGCGGGCAAGGGCACACAAGCCACCTTCATCTGCCAGAAGTACGGCATCCCCCAGATCTCGACCGGCGACATGCTGCGTGCCGCCGTGAAGGCTGGCACGCCTCTGGGCATGCAGGCCAAGGCGGTCATGGACGCCGGTGGCCTGGTGAGTGACGACCTGATCATCAACCTCGTCAAGGAACGCATTGCCCAGCCCGACTGCGCAAGCGGCTTCCTGTTCGATGGCTTCCCGCGCACCATCCCGCAGGCCGACGCTATGAAAGCGGCCGGCGTGAAGCTGGACTACGTGCTGGAAATCGACGTGCCGTTCGACGCCATCATCGAACGCATGAGCGGCCGCCGCTCACACCCCGCCTCAGGGCGCACCTACCACGTGAAATTCAACCCGCCCAAGGTGGAAGGCAAGGACGACGTCACCGGTGAACCGCTGATCCAGCGCGACGATGACAAGGAAGAAACGGTCAAGAAGCGCCTGGAGGTGTACAGCGCCCAGACCCGACCGCTGGTCGACTACTACAGCCAGTGGGCCAGGACAGATCCGGCCTCCGCCCCCAAGTACCGCGCCATCAGCGGCACCGGCTCGGTGGATGAGATCACAGCCCGCGCGTTCCAGGCCCTGGCCGCCTGACCCAGCGCCCACTCCTCCTGCAAACCCGGCAACTTGCCGGGTTTCTTTTTTTGTCGTTGCAACGGGCTGGCGCGTCAGGGTTCCAGCAGCGAGAGTGCCAGAGCCAGCCGCGCCTTCACAGGGGGCAGTCCGGCGGAGTCGGGCATGGGATTGGCCGTGTCAGGAATCACACGCCCTCGGGCACAGCGCGTGGCCCTGACCACCCGCACACCACGGGCCATGGCCTCCAACAAGGCCGAGGCCAGCGACTGGTGAACCGTGCCGTTGCCGGTGGCAGCCACCACAATGCCCTGCGGACGCAGTGCCGGGTCCGCCTGCAGCAGCGCGCGAACGATGGAGCCGTCGGCATCGGCATGGCTGGTCACCAGTTGGACGCGTGGCAGCGCATCGGCCCGCAGCACCCGCGCCAGCAGTGCCTCAGATCGCTCGGCGATCGGGCGGCTTGCGGGAGGATGGAACCACCGGACCTCGCCTTCTTCCACACACGCCATAGGGCCGGCGTCGCCCGAATCGAACGCATCCACCCGGTAGCTGTGAACCTTGGTCAAGTGCTCGGGCGCGTGCACCAGCCCCGCACAGACCACCACACACCCTCCAACCTCGGGATGACCCGCCACGGTCACGGCATCCAGCAGGTTCTGAGGGCCATCGGGCACAAGGGCGGTGGCTGGGCGCATCGCGCAGGTGAACACCACCGGCTTGCGGGGCTGCAGCACCGTCTGGATGAAAAAGGCAGTTTCTTCCAGCGTGTCGGTGCCGTGTGTGACCACAACGCCGGCAACCTCGTCGCGTGCAAGGTGGTGAGAGAGCCGAAGCAACAGCCGCTTCCACAGACCGAAGTGCATGTCCTTGCTGTCCACCTGGTCCACCTGCTCCACCTCCAGTGGACTGCCTTGCAGCGCTGGAACGCCCCCCAGAAGATCTTCCACACGAACCTGCCCTGCCACATATCCCACGTTATCTCCTGCCCGGGCGGCCCGCCCGGCGATCGTTCCGCCAGTCCCCAGGATCACGCAAAAGCCTCTGTTGTTGTCGCTCACTTGCCAAGTCTCCGAAACTGTTTAAAAATACAGATACTGGATGTACAAACAGCCTGTCCAGCCGCATCCCACCTAACCACGAGGTTGACATGATCGAGTCGTTCCCGCCCAAGCTCACGGCCCGCCAGCAGCAAATCCTGGAGTTGATCCAGAACGCCATTGCCCGCACCGGCGCTCCACCCACCCGCGCAGAAATCGCCACCGAGCTCGGATTCAAGTCGGCCAATGCGGCCGAGGAGCACCTTCAGGCGCTCGCACGCAAAGGCATGATCGAACTGGTCAGCGGCACCTCCCGCGGGATCCGTCTTCGCAGCCGGGATCTGCAGGCCATCAACGATCAGCGGACTCATCAGCTTACACTGCCGATGCCCGGCCTTTCTCAGCTCATGCTGCCCCTGATCGGGCGGGTGGCTGCCGGCTCACCGATCCTCGCTCAGGAACACGTCGACCAGACTTATCACGTCGAGCGCAGCCTGTTCCAGCGCACACCTGACTACCTGCTGCGCGTGCGCGGCATGTCCATGCGCGACGTCGGCATCCTCGACGGCGACCTGCTGGCCGTGCAGTCCGGCAAGGACGCGAAAAATGGGCAGATCGTGGTGGCCAGGCTCGGAGACGATGTGACTGTCAAGCGTTTCATGCGCCGCGACCACCAAATCGAGCTGCACGCGGAAAACCCGGACTACAAAACGATCGTGGTGCAACCGGGTGAACCCTTCGAGATCGAAGGCCTCGCCGTGGGCCTGATTCGCAACAGCTTCCAGATCTGACCCGCTGGGTCGGTGCCGCCCTCGCAGGTGGCGGGCGTTTTGCCAGAACAGCACACTGTCCTTGGCAAACCCTGCGAGAGCGGCTCTTCCGAACCAATCCTGCCTGTGTCCAACCCCTTTCCGGAGTTTCACATGGGAATCCGCATCACCTCCAAGACCTGGCGCGCTCCGTTGCAGTTGATCGACAACTGGCTGCCGTCACCTCCTTGTCCCAACAAGACCCGCAAACCGCTGCCAACGTTGATGCAGCGGTTTGTCAGGGCCGGATGGTTGACCAACAAGCAACCGAAACAGTCGCTGTCGACCTCTCACGGCGCTTCCATGGCCGAGGTGTCGCGGCCCTCACAGACAGCAACCATCCGCTTGAAGCACACCAGCCAACCGGATCGAAGCGCTTGCCTGGTGATTTCAGGGCGCATGGCCGATGTCTGCGCCGAACTGGACCGTCTGGCCGCTCTCGAGCACCGCACCGAACCCGCCTGACAGCTCAAAGTCTGTACAGAATGCTCATGGCGGCACAATAGTGCTCCATGAACATCGTGATACTGGACGACTATCAGGACGCCGTCCGAAAGCTGGATTGCGCAGCGCGCCTCGACCCCTATCCCGCCAAAGTGTTCACCAACACGGTCAAGGGGGTCGGGCAACTGTCCATACGGTTGCGGGATGCCGACATCGTGGTCCTGATCCGGGAAAGAACCCCGGTATCCCGTCAACTGGTTGACAAGCTGCCTCGCCTGAAGCTCATTGCGCAGACGGGGCGTATCGGCAGCCATATTGACGTCACTGCCTGCACCGAACGCGGCATCGCCGTGGCCGAAGGCACAAGTTCCCCGATCTCCACCGCCGAGCTGACATGGGCTCTGGTCATGGCGTCGATGCGGCGCATTCCCCAGTATGTCGCAAGCCTCAAGCACGGCGCCTGGCAACAGTCGGGGCTGAAGTCATCGTCCATGCCCGCCAACTTCGGCCTCGGCATGGTTCTTCACGGCAAGACACTCGGCTTGTGGAGCTATGGCCGCATCGGCAAGCTGGTCGCTGCTTACGGCAAGGCCTTCGGCATGCAGGTGCTGGTCTGGGGTGGCGATGAGTCCTGCCGGCAGGCCGTTTCCGACGGCTTTGAGGTCGCAGCCAGCCGGGAAGATCTCTTTGAGCGTTCGGATGTGCTCAGCCTTCATCTTCGACTCAGCGACCGCAGCGCGGGCTGTGTCACGCTGGAGGATCTTTCTCGCATGAAGCCGACCGCCCTGCTGGTCAATACATCCAGAGCGGAACTGATCGAGGCCGAGGCCTTGCTGACCGCGTTGAACCGGGGGCGCCCAGGCATGGCCGCCATCGATGTTTTCGAATCAGAGCCGATTCTTCAGGGGCATGCGCTGCTCAGGCTCGAGAACTGCATCTGCACGCCTCACATCGGCTACGTCGAGCTCAGCAACTACGAGACCTTGTTCTCGGCTGCGTTCGACAATGTGGTCAATTTCATCAAGGGAACGCCCACGAACATCGTCAACCCTGGCGCCCTGCAGGTGCGACGCTGACCATCAGGCTCAGCAGCGCCAACAAAAAAGCCAGCACGTGTCTGGCTTTTTTTGTTGAGCAAACATGCTCACTGTGTGGACTGTGCGCCCTTGCCCGGCGGGATTTCTCCGTCATCGGGTGGCGTGAAATCCAGAACTTCAAAATCAATGAGGTTGCCCATGTCCGCGGCCTCCACTGCAGAGATGCCCGTCGATGACGCGAGCCTGGCCGTGGGCTCCACCGGCACCACAACGTCGGGCAGCGATGCTTCGAACGCCGACGCATCGTGCAGCGCATCCAGGTCGATATCCAGGCCAAGACGGGGGGAGGCGTGCGGGATTTCATCCATCGGTTCGGTCAACCGTTCCGAAGCTGCCGCAGAGGACGAAACAGCAGCCATCTTCGGCCCCGCAGCCTTGAGAGGACGAATCGCCGTGTGCTGGAAGTCAGAAGAAGGTGTGCTCGAATCGCGCTGGATCACATCCTTCGCGATGGCGTGGAGGAGCAGGAGCTCACGGTACGCTTCGAGATCAAACACCTCCGACTCGGGATCGGCCGCATCCCTGAAGATGGACTTTTCGATGACATCCAGCACCTTGGGCTGAGGCCACAGTGCCTGAATCCGCCCGAACGCAGTCTCGTAGGCTTCCAGGCCCCGGTTGGAGTCGCTGTACTGATCGAACGGCGGGGCACTTGCATTGAACTGGCGGTTGAACTCTTCGCGCAGCTTCTCGTACTCGTCGCGCCGCCCCAGCCGGTGGTAGAGCTTGAAGAGGTCAAGATACGCGAGCGCACTGGGCTCCTGGCTTTCGTGCAAATGCATCTTGAGGACACCGATCGCCTGGTCAAACTCGCCCAGCGAAACGAAAAAATCCGACTGCTGCTGGACGTCGAACAGTTCTTCCGTAGCGACGGACCGGGACACGCCGATGTGGCTGGTGCGGAAATCGCGGCGCTCGGAAGTGGACAAGGGCATCGCTCCGCTGTCACCAGAACCTTTGCGCACAGGACCCAGTTCGTCCAACCCGGAATCGGCATCCAGATCAAGGTCAAGATCCAATCCTTTGGCCGCCACCTTCCTTGCAGGCTTGTCGGCAGGCACCTTGGCCGCTTTCGCTGCACCAGACGTCCACCAGTCCTTCTGAGGGGTACCCGCAACGCCAATGGCGGTCTTGCGTCGCCACAGCCAGGCCAGTGCTGCCAAAGCAAAAAGCAGCAGCGCCCCCAAGGTGTACGCAGCCCACGACATGAAGCGCGACTGTTCGAGCCTGGCCTCCATGTCCTGCATGGCGGCCTTGTTGCGCGCCTCCCGCTCACGCAAGCCTTTGGATTCGGCCTCCAGGACTGCCAGCTTCTGGGTGTCGCGAAGAATGTCCTCGGGGGATGCGTTCAATGCCTTCCAGAGCTGGGCAGCAGCGGCCCGCTCCTGGGGGTTCGAGGAGGGCTCGCTGAGCAGGGACAGCGACAGTTTGAGAACCGGATCGCGCTCGATCGCGAGACTCACGTCCACAGGGTCCAGCTGGAGCCGCGGGGTTACATCCCTTGCCGGTTCCACCGGCTTGCGCACCACGCTGGCTGGCCTGGGCCTGGAAGCAGAAGCAGGCGCCGTGCTGCGCGTCGGAGCCGCCACAGGAGTACCGCTGCCAGCTGCCGGACCAGCAGACACTCTGGAGCTGCCTGTCGAACCCTCCGCCGGGATGGGCGACGGCTTGGGCACTACTTGTGAACCGGACAACGCAGGCGCTGTTTGCGACGCCGTTGCAGGCTCGGACAGAAAGTCAGCCAGCAGCACATACCGACGGGAGAACGGCGAAGCGCAGCCCGCCCTCAACACCACCGAGACAACGGGTTCGTTCACCGGCACCGTGGTCTGGATCCGCACCGATGCCTCGGCATCGGGTGCGTTGTGCTGCGTCGAGGTGCGCACAGACGAAGGACCCAGCTGGTTGTCACCGAAGAACACATCGGCCTGCAGGCACAGCGCGGACAGATCTTCACCCGGGGCCGCGACGGCCTGCACCCGGATATCAAGAGGCCTGCCAATGAGAACAGCGCCGCTGTGTCGCCCCAAAGTGGCCGCCGAACCGCCCAACGCCGTTGATAGCAAAATAGAGCCAACCAAGATCTGGCGCACGTCACAGCCCTTCCGTTCTTCGTGGCAACATTTTGTCATAGGTCGTTGCCCACCCTTCTTAAATAACACTTTCATATGACCCCAACTTTTCAAACCGTCGGCATCGTGGGTGCAGGCGCCATGGGCCGCGGCATCGCACAGATGGCAGCCCAGGCCGGAAGCGCAGTCATCTTGTTCGATCTGCAGCCCAATGCGGCCGAAACCGCCCGGCAGGCGCTGGCCGACACCTGGCAGAAGCTGGTGGACAAGAACAAGCTCGATGCCGCGCAACGCACCGCCATGCTGGATCGGCTCCGCTGCGCCGATGCCCTTGCTTCGCTGGCCCCCTGCGACCTGGTCATCGAAGCCGTCGTCGAGCGGCTAGATGTCAAACAGAAGCTGTTTTCCGAACTTGAGTCCATCGTTTCCAAACAATCGGTGCTGGCAACCAACACCTCTTCGTTGTCAGTGACCGCCATCGGTGCGGCGCTCCAGCGCCCTCGCCAGCTTGCCGGGTTCCACTTCTTCAACCCCGTGCCGCTGATGCGCGTGGTCGAAGTGATCGCCGGTCTCAAGACCGATCCGGTGGTGTGCGAGCGGCTGACGGCCTTTGCCCGCGAATTCGGGCATACCCCCGTATCGGCGCAGGACACCCCCGGCTTTATCGTCAACCACGCCGGTCGCGGTTACGGCACCGAAGCACTGCGGGTGGCGAGCGAGCGGGTGGCCGATTTCGCGACCATCGACCGCATCCTCAAAGACCAGATGGGCTTCCGGCTCGGTCCTTTCGAGCTGATGGATCTGACCGCCCTGGACGTCTCGCACCCGGTCATGGAGTCGATCTACCGCCAGTACTACGACGAACCACGCTACCGCCCCAGCGTGATCACAGCGCAGCGACTGGCCGGTGGTGTGGTCGGCAAGAAGGTCGGCGACGGCTTCTATACATATAGGGAGGGCATTGCCCAGGTTCCTGCCGAGCCTCCGGTGCCCGAGGTCGGTGCCCTGCCGCCGGTCTGGGTCTCGCCCAAAGCCGCGCGTCGGGCCGAGATCTACCAGTTGCTCAAGAACCTGGGCGCAAGCATCGAAACCGCCCAGGCCCCATCAGCCAGCGCGCTGATCCTGGTGGCACCGCTCGGACTGGACGTGACCACCCTCGCCGCGGTCGAGCGGCTCGACCCCACCCGCACCGTTGGCATCGACATGATGCTGGAGGACGCCGCCACCAAGCGCCGTGTGCTGGCCACCAACCCGGCCACCCGCCCCGACATGCGCGACGCCGCGCACGCCCTGTTCGCCAAGGACGGCAAGGCGGTGAGCGTGGTCAAGGACAGCGGCGGCTTCGTGACGCAGCGCGTCGTCGCCACCATCGTCAACATCGCGGCCGACATGTGCCAGCAGGGCATCTGCACACCCAAGGACCTGGAAGTGGCGGTGACACTGGGTCTGGGCTACCCCATGGGCCCGCTGGCCATTGGCGACAAGGTCGGCCCCACCAATGTGCTGGAGATCCTGTTCAACATGGGCACGGTCTACGGCGATCCTCGCTACCGCCCTTCGCCCTGGCTGCGCCGCCGCGGCGCCCTGGGTCTGAGCCTGATGCACGAAGAGGCCTGAGCATGAGCGCCAGCCTCAAGAGCCACAGCCATGGCCAGACCATGGTGCTCACCATCAGCAACCCGGAACACCGCAATGCCCTGGGTCCGGAGATCTATGCCGCGGGGGTCGAGGCGCTGAACGTGGCCGAGTCCAGCCCGGAGGTGCGTTCGGTGGTGATTGCCGGCGAAGGCAGCCACTTCTGCGCAGGCGGCAACCTGCAGCGCCTGCTGTCCAACCGCCAGCAGCCGCCCGAGGTGCAGGCCCAGAGCATCGAAAGCCTGCACAACTGGATCGAAACCATCCGCGCATTCCCCAAGCCGGTGATCGCCGCCGTGGAAGGCGCCTGCGCCGGTGCGGGCTTCTCGCTTGCGCTGGCCTGCGACCTGCTGGTCGCCGCACAGGACAGCGTCTTTGTGATGGCCTACAGCAATGTGGGTCTGTCCTCCGACGGCGGCGCCACCTGGAGCCTGGCGCGCGCCCTGCCCCGCGCCACCGCGATGCAGTTGCTGATGTGTGGCGACCGCATCGACGCCGCGCGCCTGCAGACCCTCGGCGTGGTCAACCAGGTGTGTGCCAGCGGCGAGGCGATGGCCTCCGCGCTGGCGCTGGCCGAAAAACTCAACTCCCGGGCGCCCAACGCCATGGCCAGCATCAAGGAGCTGGTGAACGAGGCCCAGACCGCGCCGCTGCACACCCAGCTCGCCGCCGAGCGCGACCACTTCGTGCGCAACCTCCACCACGCCAACGGCGGTGAAGGCATCTCGGCCTTCCTTGAGAAGCGCCGCCCCGGCTACCGTTGATCGACAAGCCTGCCGTGCTGCGGTTTTAAAAGCGGCACGGCGACACCTGCGGGACAGCTTCCCCGCGCTATCCCTGATGCTCCCGGCGCGTCCCAGTGGTGACAATGGGGCCGCTTTCAGTCACTCAAAAGACATCCAATGGACGAACCCATTCTGACAATGGAAGAACGCGAGGCGATCAACAACGGTCGCTGGTTCCAGAGTCTTTCCCCCTCCCTGCGTCACGACATTCTCCGATGCGCCTACGTCAAGCGATTCAAGGACGGCGACCTGATCGTCGCCCGCGGCGAACCGCCCACCGAGTGGACGGCGGTCGCCAAGGGTGCGGTGCGTGTCAGCTCGACCTCGCTCTCGGGCAAGCTGATCACGCTGACCTACGTGGAACCCGGTGTGTGGTTCGGGGATGTGGCGTTCTTCGACGGGGACCGTCGCACGCACGACGCCTATGCGCATGGCCCGACCACGCTGCTGTGCGTGGCCCGCAACGATTTCCAGAAGATCCTCAGTGCCCACGTCGAACTGTACGAAGCGCTGATGCGCCTGCAGGCGCGGCGCATCCGAACGCTGTTCGGCCTGGTGGAAGACCTCAACACCCTGCCGCTGCGCGCGCGCCTGGCCAAACAGCTGCTGCACCTGGTGCGCTCCTACGGCGTGCCCTGCCTCTCGGACGGCAACGAGATGCGCATCGGCCTGCAACTGGCACAGGAAGAACTGGCGCAGCTGCTGGGCGCCTCGCGCCAGCGCGTGAACCAGGAACTCAAATCCATGGAGCGCGAAGAAGCGATCCGCATCGAGCAGGGAGGGCTGGTGGTGCGCAACCGCGACATGCTGATGCGCATCGCCGAAGCCGAACACTGACCGTTTTCCTGCCCTCACCGACCGTGACCGAATGAACGACCTCCAGAACTTCACCGGCACACGGCCGGTGGCGGCCCAGCATGCCGTCGACACCGCCGCCCTCCAGGCCTGGCTCGAACGCCATGTCGAAGGCTTCAGCGGCCCCCTGAGCATCGAGATGTTCAAGGGCGGACAGTCCAACCCCACCTACAAACTCATCACGCCGGCGCGTGCCTACGTCATGCGCGCCAAGCCCGGCCCGGTGGCCAAGCTGCTGCCTTCGGCTCACGCCATCGAGCGCGAGTTCCGCGTGATGGGCGCACTGCACGGCACCGGTGTGCCGGTGGCCCGCATGCACGCGCTGTGCGAGGACGAGTCGGTGATCGGCCGTGCGTTCTATGTGATGGAGTGCGTCGACGGCCGCGTGATGTGGGACCAGTCGCTGCCCGATCTGACCAATGACCAGCGCGGCGCCATCTACGACGAGATGAACCGCGTGATGGCCGCGCTGCACAGCGTGCGCCCGGACGCCATCGGTCTGTCCGACTACGGCAAGCCGGGCAACTACTTCGAGCGCCAGATCGGCCGCTGGAGCAAGCAGTACGTGGCGTCGATCACGCAAACCATTCCCGAGATGGACCAGCTCATGGAATGGCTGCCTCGGAACATTCCGGCCATGGCGCGCGACGAATCGATGGTGTCCATCGTGCACGGCGACTACCGGCTGGACAACCTGATGTTCCACCCCACCGAGCCGCGCGTGCTCGCGATCCTCGACTGGGAGCTGTCCACGCTGGGTCACCCGCTGGCCGATTTCAGCTACCACTGCATGGCCTGGCACATCCCGCCCGGCGCCTTCCGCGGCATCGGCGGCCTGGACGTGCAGGCGCTGGGGATTCCGACCGAGGCGGAGTACATCCGCCGCTACTGCGAGCGCACCGGTTTCGTCACGCCCGAACAGCTCAAGGCCGACTGGAACTTCTACCTGGCCTACAACCTGTTCCGTCTCGCCGCCATCTTGCAGGGCATCGCCAAGCGCGTCGAGATGGGCACCGCCTCCAGCGCGCAGGCGGTGTCGTCCGCCGCCGGTGCGCGCCCGCTGGCCGAGATGGCCTGGCGCTTTGCACAGCAGGCCTGACCCCGACTCCAACGTCCCGACCCCACACCCAAGGAACACACCATGCACTTCGATTACACCGACAAGGTCAAGGACATGCGCCAGCGCCTGCTGGCCTTCATGGACGAGCACATCTACCCGAACGAAGGGCGCTTCTTCGCCGAGATCGCGGCCAACCGCGCCAAAGGCAATGCCTGGATCCCGACCACTGTCATCGAGGAACTCAAGCCCAAGGCGCGCGCCGCCGGCCTCTGGAACCTGTTCCTGCCGATGAGCAAGCGGGCACCCGAGGGTCTGTCCAACCTGGAATACGCACCGCTGTGCGAGATCATGGGCCGCGTGCCGTTCGCGGCCGAGGTGTTCAACTGCTCCGCTCCCGACACCGGCAACATGGAAACGCTGGAGCGCTATGCGTCCGAGGAGATCAAGGACGAATGGCTCGAACCCCTGCTGCGCGGCGAGTTCCGTTCGGCCTTCTTGATGACCGAACCCGCGGTGGCCTCGTCGGACGCCACCAACATCCAGTGCGAGATCACGCGCGACGGTGACCACTACGTGCTCAACGGCCGCAAGTGGTGGTCGTCCGGTGCTGGCGATCCGCGCTGCAAGGTCTACATCGTCATGGGCAAGACCGACCCCGAGGCACCGCGCCATTCGCAGCAGAGCATGATCGTCGTGCCCGCCGGCACGCCCGGCGTCACTGTGGTGCGCCCGCTCTCCGTGTTCGGTTACGACGACGCGCCGCATGGCCACATGGAAGTGGTGCTCAAGGACGTGCGCGTGCCGGTGCGCAACCTGCTGCTGGGCGAGGGCCGCGGTTTCGAGATCGCCCAAGGCCGCCTCGGCCCGGGCCGCATCCACCACTGCATGCGCTCCATCGGCGCAGCCGAGCGCGCGCTGGAGTTGATGTGCAAGCGCCTCAACAGCCGCGTCGCCTTCGGCAAGCCGATCTCCGCGCAGTCGGTCTGGCACGAGCGCATCGCCGAGGCCCGCTGCAAGATCGAACAGGCGCGCCTGCTCACGCTCAAGGCCGCCTACATGATGGACACAGTGGGCAACAAGGTGGCCAAGGCCGAGATCGCGATGATCAAGGTGGTGGCGCCCAACATGGCCTGCGAGATCATCGACATGGCCATCCAGGCCCATGGCGGCGGTGGCGTCAGCGACGACTTCCCGCTGGCCTACAGCTACGCCAACCAGCGCACGCTGCGCTTGGCCGATGGTCCTGACGAGGTGCACCGCGCGGCGATTGCCAAGCTGGAGCTGGCCAAACACATGGCCATCAAGAGCGACGTCGAGATGCCGGTGACGCGCGGTTGCTGATGCGCACCAACAAACCGCGCAGAGCCCCCTGGCGACAGGGTATACTTGCTGGCTTGTCGGAGCGTAGCGCAGCCTGGTAGCGCATCTGCTTTGGGAGCAGAGGGTCGCGAGTTCGAATCCCGCCGCTCCGACCATTCTTCAGGACAAAAAAGGCCCACTGCGTGGGCCTTTTTTGTATCCTGTCCGCACCGGCTGCCCGTAGCTCAACCGGATAGAGCAGCTGCCTTCTAAGCAGCAGGTCGGGGGTTCGAGTCCCTCCGGGCAGGCCAGCGATTCCTCCCCAGCGCCCTCCCTTCTGCGCGGCCAACGTCGCATGCAATCACACGAACAACCTGTCCTGCGCGATCTGGTCCTCGTCGGTGGCGGCCACAGCCATGTGGTCGCGCTGCGCATGCTGGCCATGCAGCCCGAACCGGGCCTGCGCATCACCCTGGTCTGCACCGACATCGACACGCCCTACTCCGGCATGCTGCCGGGCTATGTCTCGGGCCACTACAGCTTCGACGAGGTGCACATCGACCTGGGCCGCCTGGCGGCGTTCGCGGGCGCGCGCTTCATCCACGGTGAAGTGACCGGGCTGGACCGCGCGAGCCAGCGCGTGCTGCTCAAGGGGCGGCCCGCCATTCCCTACGACCTGCTGTCCATCAACACCGGTTCCACACCGAATGTGCGTCAGGTCGATGGCGCCCAGGCCCACGCGGTGCCGGTCAAGCCCATCGCCCATTTCAACCAGCGCTGGCTCGACCTGCTGGAGCGCGTGCGCGGCTTGCGCGACCGCTTCACCGTGGCGGTGGTGGGCGGCGGCGCAGGCGGCGTGGAACTGGTGCTGTCCATGCAATACCGGCTGCGCCAGGAGCTGCAGGCCCTGGGCAAGAACCCCGACCTGCTGCAGTTCGTGCTGCTCACCGCGGGCGAGACCCTGCTGCCGACACACAACCCCAGGGTCCGGGCGCGCTTTGCCCACGTGCTGAAGGAGCGGCGCGTGGCGGTGCACACCCGGGCCGAGGTGTCGCAGGTCTCGCCCGGCTGCCTGACCACGCAGGACGGCCGCACCTTCGACGCCGACGAGACCATGTGGGTGACGCAGGCAGGCGGCCCGGCCTGGTTGCAGGGCACGGGTCTGGCGCTGGACGAACACGGCTTCGTCTGCGTCAACGAATACCTGCAGACGCCGGACGACCCGAAGATCTATGCGGCAGGTGATGTGGCGTCTTTCCTGCCACGCCCGCTGGAGAAAGCCGGCGTGTTCGCTGTGCGCATGGGCCGTCCGCTGGCGCGCAACCTGCGCCGGGCCTTGCGCGGCCAGCCCCTGCAGCCCTACCGCCCGCAGAAACACTGGCTGGCGCTGATCTCCACCGGCGACCGCCACGCCGTGGCCTCGCGCGGCCCCATCGGCTTCGCGGGCGACTGGGTCTGGCGCTGGAAGGACCACATCGACCGCCGCTTCATGCGCAAGTTCACCGAGCTGCCCGCCATGGCACCGGCATCACCGTCACAGGCCGCGCCCGCCAGCGGCCTGGTGCTGAACGCCGAAGAATCGCGCCAGGCCATCTCAGCGATCGCCATGCGCTGCGGCGGCTGCGGCGCCAAGGTGGGGGCCAGCATCCTCAGCCGCGCACTCGGCAACCTGCAGCCGGTGCAGCGCGACGACGTGCTGATCGGCCTGCATGCGCCGGACGACGCCGCCGTGGTGCGCGTGCCGCCGGGCATGGCCATGGTGCACACGGTGGACTTCTTCCGCAGCTTCATCGACGACCCCTACCTGTTCGGCCAGGTCGCGGCCAACCACGCGCTGGGCGACATCTTTGCCATGGGGGCCGAGCCCCAGTCGGCCACGGCGATCGCCACCGTGCCGCCCGGCCTGGAGGCCAAGGTCGAAGACCTGCTGCTGCAGATGATGACCGGCGCGGTCGAGGTGCTCAACGCCGCCGGCTGCAGCCTGGTCGGCGGACACACCGGCGAAGGGCGCGAGCTGGCGCTGGGCTTTGCCGTCAACGGCCTGATCGACGAGCGCATGACCGGCGTGATGCGCAAGGGCGGCATGCGGCCCGGCGACGTGCTGCTGCTGAGCAAACCCATCGGCACCGGTACCCTGTTCGCGGCGCACGCGCGGCACGCCGCCAAAGGCCGCTGGATAGACGCCGCGCTGAAATCGATGGTGCTTTCCAACCAGGCCGGTGCGCAGATCCTGCGCGAACACGGCGCCACCGCCTGCACCGACCTCACCGGCTTCGGCCTGCTCGGGCACCTGGTCGAGATGACCCGCCCCTCGGGGGTGGACGCCGAGCTGCAGCTGGGCGCCCTGCCCCTGCTCGACGGCGCGGTGGACTGCGTGAAGGCCGGCATCGTCAGTTCGCTGCAGCCGGCCAACGTGCGCCTGCGCCGTGCGCTGCGCAACGCCGTGGCCTTCGTGGACGACCAACGCTACCCGCTTCTGTTCGACCCGCAGACCGCGGGTGGCCTGCTGGCCAGCGTGCCCGCCGACCGCGCGGCCGACTGCGTCCGCGCGCTGCAGGCGGCGGGCTACCCGCACACCGCCGCCATCGGCCGCATCAGCGCTGCCAGCGACGCGCTCGAACCAGTGGTGCTGAGTGCCTGAGTCCGCCTGGGCTTAGCGGTTCGCTCAGTCCGGCGGCGCCTGCCACTGCTGGATGTCGAACACCTGCCCGCCAGGTGGCACGTCGTCCGGATCGTGTGTGACCAGCACGGTCGGGATGCGCTGGAGCTGGATCTGCTCGAACACGAAGCCGCGGAACTGCGCGCGCAGCGCCGCGTCCAGCCGCGAGAAGGGCTCGTCCAGCAGCAGCGCGCAGGGCTCGGCCAGCAGCGCACGCATCAGGCTCACACGCGCGCGCTGCCCGCCCGAGAGCGTCGCGGGGTCGCGGTCGTGAAAGCCCTCCAGACCGATATCGCGCAGCGTCTGCGCCACCCGCTCGCGCCGGGCGGCGGCGCCGCGCACCGCGGCCGGCAAGGCGAACGCCAGGTTCTGCCCCACACTGAGGTGGGGAAACAGCAGGTCGTCCTGGAACAGGATGCCGATGCCGCGCGCCTCCACCGGCCAGGCGTCACGCCGCTGGCCGTCCAGCCACAGTTCGCCCTGGGCCTGGAACGCCGGGTCCAGATCGCCCACCAGCCAGTTGAGCAGGGTCGACTTGCCCGAGCCCGACGCGCCGGTGAGTGTGACGATGCAGCCCTGCCCGACCTGCAGGTCCAGGCCCGCGATGAGCTCATGGCCGTCCTTGACGATGGTCAGATTTCGAACCTCAAGCATTTCAGCGCAACCCTCGACGGTGTCGACCCGCCCATTGAGACAGCAGCGCTGCCAGACCGAAGCCCAGCAGCGGCAGCACGATTTGCAGCAACGCCTGCGCGGCCAGCACGCGGCGATTGCCGCCGGCGCTCAGCGCCACCGCTTCGGTGGTCACCGTGGCAAAGCGCCCGCCGCCAGCGAACAGCGTCGGCAGGTACTGCGCCACGCTGACCGAAAAACCGACCGCGAGCGCGGCCAGGATGGGTTTGAGCAGCATCGGCCACTTGACGTGCAGACAGGCGCCCAGGGGCGACTGGCCCAGCGCCCGCGCGGTGGTCATCAGCCGCCGGTCGAATGCGCGGTAGGGCCCGATCAGGGTGAGCACCATGTAGGGCAGCACCCACAGCAGGTGGCTCCACAACAGGCCGCCTGCGGTGCCGTCGGCCGGCAGCCGCAGCAGCGCCGCGTACTGCGCCGCCACCAGGGGCAGCGAGGGAATGATCAGCGGCAGATACAGCACGGCGTTGTAGCGCTGCGGCCCCCACTCCAGCCAGACCAGCGCGGCCGGCAGGCACAGCAGCGTGGACGCCGCCGCCAGCCACAGGGTGGTGCCGAACGGCGCCCAGTCGGCCTGCATCCAGGTCTGCAGCGACAGCGCATCGGGCCACAGCGCGGGGAAGAACCAGGTGTCCGCCAGCGACCACAGCAGCAGCACCGCCACCACCGCATAGCCCACCAGAAACAGCGGCTGGTGCAGCCCCCAGCGGGACGGGTGGCTGGCGGGCTGGCGCACACCCGCAGGGTAGCCTGTGCGCCGGACCAGCCCCTGCCATGCCCAGCGGGCGCCCGCTGCGATCAGCAGGAACAGGCCCAGCAGCACCAGCGCCGCCGCCGCCCCCTGGGCTTGCATGGCGGGGTCGGGGTCGGTCAGCCACTGCCAGACCAGCACCGCCAGCGTGGGCGGCGTGCTCGGCCCCACCACCAAGGCCATGTCCACCACCGACAGGCCGTAGGCCAGCACCGCCGCCAGCGGCCAGCCCAGCCGCGGCAGCAGCTGGGGCCACAACACGTGCCGCCATGTCTGGGCGCGGTTGTAGCCCAGCGACCGTGCCACCACCATGTGCCGATGCACCGTCTGCTCGCCCAGCACCGCCACCAGCACCCAGAGCAGGAACCAGCTCTCCTTGAGTCCCAGCGCCAGGGCCAGGCTCAGGCCGAGCGGGTCCTGCACCGTGGTCCAGGCCGGTGGGTCGATCCAGCCCGCCAGCGGTGCCACCGCACGCGCCAGCCAGCCCGAGGGCGAGATCAGGAACAACAGGCCGACGGCAAACGCTGCGTGCGGCACCGACAGCATCAGCGGCAGCCGGCGCTGCATCACCAGCCAGCGCGGCCCTGGGTACAGCGCAGTCGCCAGCCCGGCCGCCAGGACCATGCCCAGCACGCAGCCCAGCACTGCAGACACCAGGGTGGCACGCAGGGCCTGAGGCCATTGGGCGTCGGACCACAGCGCCTGCCAGACCGACAGGTCGAGCGAGGGCGCCAGCGCCCAGTACAGGCCGGGCAATACCGGCCCGAGAATCAACAGCACCGGCAGGGCCGCGAGCCAGGCCCACGCCTGGCTCCAGCGGTATCCCGATGGCACGGAGGGTAAGCCGCGCTGACTCAGCGGGTCCCGTAGCGCTTGAGCCACTCGCTCTCCAGCGCCTCCACCCAGCTGGCGTGGGGCTCGGCCAGCGTGGGCACGGCTTCGGCCAGCGCGCCCGGCGCCGTCTTGCGCATGGCGGTCTGAATCGCTGTCGGCAGCTTGTTCACATCCAGCACGCTGCCGTCGCCCCAGACCGTGATGTCGGCCTTGCGCGCCTGGGCCACGGGCGACAGCAGGAAGTTGGCCACCACCTGGGCCCCGGCGCGGGCCTTGGCATTGACGGGAATGGCCACGAAGTGCACGTTGCCGATGGTGCCACCGGTGAAGCCGAAGCTGTAGGCCGTGGCGGGCAACTGGCGCGAGCTGATCAGGTTGGCGGCCTCGTTCGGGTTGAAGGTGAGCGAGAGCCGGAGTTCGCCATCGGCCAACATGCGGTGCATCTCGGCGGCGCTGGCGGGGAAGGTCTTGCCACTGCGCCAGAGCGCCGGGTGCAGCTGGTCCAGGTAAGCCCACAGCGGCGCGGTGGCGGCGCCGAAGCTGGCGGGGCTCACCGGCGACTGCAGCACCTTGCGGTCAGGCGCCAGCTCGATCAGCACCTGTTTGAGGAACGTGGTGCCGTGGAAATCCGGTGGTTTCGGGTAGCTCACCCGCCCCGGGTTGGCCTTGGCGAAGCTCAGCAGATCGGCCACCGAGCGCGGCGGCGTGGGGGTGCGGGCCTTGTCGGCGATGAAGGTCAGCTGGGCCGTGCCCCACGGCGCCTCGTAGCCCTCGGTGGGCACCGAAAAATCGCTGCGCACCGGCTTGTTCAGGTCCACCGCGCCCCAGTTGGGAAGGGACTCGGCCCAGGGACCAAACAGCAGGCCGCCCTGCTTGAGGTTGCGGAAGTTCTCACCGTTGATCCACACCAGGTCGACCGAGCCGTCGGTGCGCCGGCCGGCCGCCACCTCGGTCTGCACCCGCTTGACCACCTCGGCCGCGTCGGTCACCTTGACGTGCCGCAGCTCCACCCCATAGCGGCCCTTGACCTGCTCTGCCACCCAGGCGATGTAGGCATTGATCGCCTCGCCGCCGCCCCAGGCGTTGAAGTACACCGTCTGGCCCTTGGCCTCGGCTTCGGTCTTGGCCCAGTCGGCGTGAGCAGCGAACGGGACACACAGGCTCAGGGTCAGTGCGGTCAGCGAGAACCATTTCATGCGCGAACTCTCGATAAAACAGTAAATGGAAGGCCAGCAGTCGGGCGGGAGGCCGAAAACTTACAGCCGACACCGACTGTACGGCCTGACCCGGCCAACCGAGCACCCTGTGCCAGGAGGGTTGTGCGTCGATCGGCCGAGAGGCACCCACAAAAAAGCCGCCCGAAGGCGGCTCTTTTGAGGCTTGTCCGCAGATCAGCGGATCACGGCCAGTTCCGAGCGCTTGCCACCCTTGTAGGTGTACAGCGTCAGGGCACCGTTCTTGATGTCGCCCTTCTCGTCGAAAGCGATCTGACCCGTCACGCCCTTGTAGTTGGTTTCCTTCAGCTTCGGCAGGTACTTGGCCGGGTCGGAAGAATCGGCAGCCTTCATGGCTTCGACCATCACCTTGACGGAGTCGTACACGTACGGTGCGTACACCTGGACGTCGGCGTTGAACTTGGCCTTGAAGTCGGCCTTGAACTTCTCCATACCCGCCTTGGCTTCACCTTCCACGCCACCGGCTTCCGCGCAGTAGACCTGCTCGTCGGACATGCCGTCACCAGCCAGATCGACCAGGCCGGAAGAGCAGATGCCGTCGCCGCCCATGAACTTGGCCTTGATGCCGAGCTGCTTCATCTGCTTGAGCATCGGGCCAGCCACGGCGTCCATGCCGCCGAAGAACACGATGTCCGGCTTCTTGGCCTTCAGCGTGGTCAGGATGGCGTTGAAGTCGGTGGCCTTGTCGTTGGTGAATTCACGACCCACGACCTTGCCGCCAGCGGCCGTCACACCCTTCTCGAACTCGTCGGCCACACCCTGGCCGTAGGCGGTGCGATCGTCGATGACCGCAATGCTCTTGCCCTTGAGGGATTCCACAGCGTACTTGCCCAGCGTGCCACCCAGGTGCACGTCGTCGGCCACCACGCGGAACGCACCGGCGTAGCCCTGGCGGGTGTACTTGGGGTTGGTGGCGGAGGGAGAGATCTGGGGAATGCCAGCGTCGTTGTAGATCTGGGACGCGGGGATGGTGGTGCCCGAGTTCAGGTGACCGATCACGCCGTTGACCTTGGCGTCCACCAGCTTTTGAGCGGCGGCCGTGCCCTGCTTCGGATCACCAGCGTCGTCTTCGGCCAGCAGCTCGAACTTGGCAGGCTTGCCTCCGATGGTCAGACCAGCGGCGTTCAACTCTTCGATGGCCATGCGTGCGCCATTTTCGTTGTCCTTGCCGAGGTGGGCGATGGCACCGCTGGTGGGACCGACGTGACCGATCTTGATGACGCCGTCATCTGCTGCGGGCGCAGGAGCGGCAGCAGGTGCCGGGGCAGCAGCAGGAGCGGCGGCCGGAGCTGCCTCTTCTTTTTTGCCGCAGGCGGCCAGAACGACGGCTGCGGAAATGACGGCCAGTTTCAGGTTCAGTTGCATAGGTATCCTCGGAAAGGAATGAATTTTGGAATGCGGAGGGAACTTTTCTCCACATCCATAAAGATACTCCAAATCGTTGCGCAGAGGACGCTGCATCAGGGCTTGCACAAATCGCTTCAAGGGTTTGCCCCAGTGAGCATCATTCCAACGCATGCACCATAAGCACACCGCATGCAAGGCAAACGACCATCCATCACGCCACGGACCCGGACAGGTCGTGGGCCGTGGGCTCAACGCCCGCCTGGCGGTAGAGCCGCCACCGCTCCCGACCCTTCTCCCTGCCTCCTGGTTCCGAGCCCACCACCTCGATGATCCGCGGCACAACACCCACACCGCAGAGGGCCTGATCCGACAGATTGACCAGCACATCCACCAGCCCCCACTCGGGCTCATGCTCGCCCAGCACGATGGGCGAACGGCGGCGGACGTGCTCTGCAGATCCGCTTCTTGCATGCGGCACAAACTCACCTTGCGCCATGAGCCAGAGAGCCCTGTCGAGCGGGTCGATGGACGACGCTCCGCCGAGCACGTACACGCGGGAGCCCTTGAGGTAGGCCTTGCGCAGCAGCCTGCAGAGGTAGACCGTCCGGTCTCCGACGTTCAGGTGAAACGCGACCTCGGTCATGCCTTGCGGGATGTCCTGCCGCCTGAGCGCGACTTCTTGGACGCTCCGGTCTCGCCCTGGAGATCGCTGAGGTACTGCAGCAACAAGGGAACCGGTCGCCCCGTCGCACCTTTGCTGGTGCCGCTCTTCCAGGCCGTCCCTGCGATGTCAAGGTGCGCCCAGGGCATTTCCGCCACGAACTTCTGCAGGAACTTGGCCGCGGTGATCGCACCACCCGCCCGTCCGGCCACATTGCCCATGTCCGCGAAGTTCGACTTGAGGCCTTCGGCGTATTCGTCGTCCAGCGGGAGCCGCCAGCAGAGATCCATTGACCGATCTCCCGCCGCGAGCAGTGCGTCGGCCAGGTCGCTCCGGTTGGCGAACATGCCAGACCGGACCGCCCCGAGAGCGATCACGCAGGCACCCGTGAGCGTGGCAATGTCGATCACGCAACGCGGTTTGAACCGCGCGGCATAGGTCAGTGCATCGCAAAGAATGAGCCGGCCTTCCGCGTCGGTGTTGAGGATCTCGATGGTCTGTCCGCTCATGCTGGTGACCACGTCCCCGGGTTTGACCGCGCTGCCGTCCGGCATGTTCTCGCAGCTCGGAATGATGCCCACCACGTTGACCTCGGGCTGCAGCTCGGCCAGCCCGGCGAAGGTGCCCAGCACGCTCGCAGCCCCACCCATGTCGAATTTCATCTCGTCCATCTCGGCCGCAGGCTTGATCGAGATGCCGCCGGTATCGAAGGTGATGCCCTTGCCCACCAGCACCACCGGCGCACTGCCTTTGGACCCGCCCTGGTAGTGCATGACGATGAACCGCAGCGGCTGGGACGAGCCCTGCGCCACCGCCATGAAGGCGCCCATGCCCAGAGCCGCCACTTCCTTGGGCCCGAGCACCTCGGTCCTGATGCGGGGCTTGCGCCCGAGCTTGCGCGCGGCCTCGGCCAGGTGGCTGGGCGTGGCGTGGTTCGCGGGCCGGTTGGCCCACTCCTTGGCCAGCTCGATCCCTGCAACCTGGGCCAGACCGAAACGGAAGGCAGGACGCGCCACGGCGACGTCGCTCACACCGACGATCACCTGCCGGATCGCGCGAGCGGTGGCCGAAGGCTTGGTGGTCACATAGGCGTAGGTGCTGTCCGCCACCGCCACCATGGCGCTGTGCACCGTGGGCTGGTCGTTCGCCATCCCGCTGAGCAGCACAGCCACTTTCTTCACACTGGACGACTTCAGGCCCGACATCGCCGCCGTGACCGCCTTGCGGACCGCAGCGGGCGAACAGTCGCCAGTGCGTGCCAGCACCACCCTGACCGGTTTGAGCCCCTGGGGCCGGTAGACCGACAGGCACTTGCCCACCCCGGTTTCAAGATCTCCCCTGCGGGAGGCGTCCCGCACCAGCTCGCTCAGGGCGTCGGTGCCGTCCAGGCCCTGGGTGTCGTCGGGCACCAGCACCACCAGTGCGTCCACCGCGAGCTGGCTTGCCTGAACCAGGGAAAGGGCTTTGAGTTCGAAGTCCATAATCGTGTCTTTCCTGTTTGATTCGATGTTATTCCATTCATCCATCCGCACCGAACTGGCACGCAGTTTCGGCGCCACCCTGGTGGTGCTCTTCACCATCGTGCTGACGGTGCTGCTGATCCGCACGCTGGGACTGGCCTCGCGCGGCAGCGTGAACCCGGAAGAAGTCATGCTGGTGCTGGGCTACACGGTGCTGGGCTACACGCAGACCATCCTGACGCTGGCCCTGTTCATCGCGATTGTCTCCACGCTCTCCCGCATGTACCGCGAGAGCGAGATGATCATCTGGTTCTCCAGCGGGCGCTCGCTGGGGGGATTTCTCAGTCCGGTGATGAGGTTCGCCTGGCCGGTGCTGCTGGTGATCGTTCTGATGGTGCTGTTCGTCTGGCCCTGGGCCAACCAGCAGACCGCCGAACTGCGCAACCGGTTCGAAAACCGCGGCGACCTCCAGCGCATCGCCCCGGGTCAGTTCCAGGAGTCGTCCAGCGGCCGGCGGGTGTTCTTCATCGACAAGGACACGGCCGACGGCACCGAAGGTCGCAACGTGTTCATCTCCAGCATCGAGAAGAACGGCAACGAGACCGTCACCTCGGCGGTGTCCGGCCGCATCGAGTGGCAGGGTGACCGCCAGTTCCTGATGCTCAACAACGGCCAGCGTCTCGAAAGCGACCCGAAGACCGGCCGCATCAAGGTCAGCCAGTTCGAGCAGTACGGGGCACAGATCGGCGCCTCGTCCTCCTACATCCGCGGCGGCCAGGCGCTCAAGGCGCGCAGCACCCTCGCGCTCATCCAGGACCCCACGCCCGCGCACATGGGTGAACTGGGCTGGCGCATCGGTGTGGCCCTGACGGCCTTCAATCTGGTCTTGTTGGGGGTCGCAACCACGGTCAGCAACCCCCGCGCAGGCCGCAGCGGCAACCTGTTGTTCACGCTCTTTGCCTTCATCGTGTACTTCAACCTGCTCAACGTCGGGCAGCGCTGGGTCACCGCCGGACAGGTCAGCTGGCTGACGCTGACCGTCCTGCTGCACGGCTCGGTGTTCCTGTTCAGTGCCCTGTGGCTGGCCAAGCGCCACCACAACATCCACTGGCGCACCTGGTTCAGCCAGATCGCACGTGGCGGCGCCGCGGGGGCATCCGCATGAAAACGATCCGCCGACTGATCTACGGTGAGGTCCTGATCGCCACCGGCTACGTGCTGCTGGCCTTCCTGTCGCTGTTCTTCTTCTTCGACTTCGTCGAGGAGCTGGCGGCGATCGGCCAGCCGTCCCGCCTGGACCCCAAGGTCACCTACGAGCTGACGCACGCCATGCTGTATGTGGCGCTGCTGATGCCCAGCCGCATCTACGAGCTGCTCCCGATATCGGTGCTCATCGGCTCGGTGGCGGTGCTGGCGCGCCTGGCCCAGAGTTCCGAATACACCATCCTGCGCACCAGCGGCCTGGGGCCGTGGAAAGCGCTGCGCACGCTGCTGGGCCTGGGCCTGCTGTTTGTCGCGCTCACCTTCGCGGTCGGGGACTATGTGGCCCCCATTGCCGACAAGACGGCGCAACTGCTCAAGGCCCGGTACCAGGGCAAGCTGAGCCTGGGCCAGACCGGCGCCTGGCTCAAGGAGCGGCAGGCGCACAGCAACTTCTCGGTCAACGTGGGGTCGCTCTCCCCCTCCGGTGAGCTGGGAGAAGTCCGCATCTTCGAGTTCGACAACCAGGGCCTGCTGGTGTCCACGGTGCAGGCCGAGCAGGGCCGGATCGAAGGCCACGGTACCTGGACGCTGAACAATGCGGTACGAAGAGAGTTTGATGTGGCGGGCCAGCTGTCGGCCCGGATCGTGCGCAGCCAGCACGAGTCGTTCGCCTGGCCCAGCGCGATTTCCGCGGAGATGGTGTCGGTGGCGCTGCTCAAGCCAGACCGCATGCGCACGACCGATCTTTACGCCTACGTCCAGCACCTGGAGGCCAACGGCCAGACCGCGCAGCGTTACGAAATCGAGTTCTGGCGCAAGGTGTTCTATCCACTCTCCTGTCTGGTGATGGTGGTGCTGTCCCTGCCATTCGCCTATCTGCATTTCCGCAGCGGCGGCATCACCGGCTACGTGTTCGGCGGCGTGATGATCGGCATCAGCTTCTTCCTGCTGAACAACGTTTTCGGCTACATCGGCAACCTCAACCACTGGCGCCCCTGGCTGGCGGCTGCGTCTCCGGCCATCATCTATTCGTTCCTCTCGCTGGGTGCGTTTGGCTGGCTGGTGCTTCGGAGGTAGCCATGCTGGGCGTCATCGTTTTTGCGCATGGGTCTCGCGACCCGCTGTGGCGGGCGCCGGTCGAATCGGTGGCGCGGCAGATCTGTGACGCCGACCCGGCGGTCCGGGTGGCCTGCGCCTATCTGGAGCTGAGCGAACCCGACCTCCCGACCGCCGCCGCGCAGCTGGTGAGCCAGGGGGTGTCCCGCATCCGGGTGCTGCCCCTGTTCTTCGGCATGGGCAAACACGCCCGCGAAGACCTTCCGCTGCTGGTGGAGCAGCTCGCACTCACCCATCCAGGCGTTCGCTTCGAACGCCTGGCCACCGCCGGCGAAGATCCCCGCCTGACCGCACTGCTCGCACAGATTGCGCTGGAACCTGCCCGATGAACCTGCACCAGTTCCGCTTCGTCCAGGAGGCGGTGCGCCGCAACCTGAACCTGACCGAAGCCGCCAAGGCGCTGCACACCTCGCAGCCCGGCGTTTCCAAGGCCATCATCGAGCTCGAAGAAGAGCTGGGCATCGAGATCTTTGCCCGCCACGGCAAGCGCATCAAGCGCATCACCGAACCCGGCGTGCAGGTGCTCAAGAGCATCGAAGTGATTCTGCGCGAGGTCAACAACCTCAAACGCATCGGCGAGCAGTACGCAGCGCAGGACAGCGGCACGCTGTCCATCGCGACCACCCACACCCAGGCGCGCTACGTGCTGCCCGGACCGGTGGCCAAGCTGCGCCAGGCCTATCCCAAGGTGGCCGTCAGCCTGCACCAGGGCTCACCCGACCAAGTCGCGAAGATGCTGATCGAAGAGGTCGCGGAAATCGGCGTGGCCACCGAGTCGCTCACCAACTACCCCGATCTGGTCACCCTGCCCTGCTACGAATGGCAGCACGTGCTGGTCTTCCCCTACGACCACCCGCTGGTCGCGCAGGAGCGCATCACGCTGGAAGACCTGGCCCATGTGCCACTGATCACCTACCACCCGAGCTTCACGGGCCGCACCCGCATCGACCAGGCCTTTGCGCTGCGGCACCTGCGGCCCAACATCGTGCTCGAAGCCATCGATTCGGACGTGATCAAGACCTACGTGAAGCTGGGCATGGGCGTGGGTATCGTGGCCGAGATGGCGATGCAGGGTGACAACGCGACCCCCGACCTCGTGGCCCGCCCCGGCGCGCAGCTGTTCGGCCACAACCTGGCCCGCGTGGCCTTCAAGCGCGGCAGCTACCTGCGGCAGTTCGTGCTGCGCTTTGCCGAGCTGCTCAGCGACCGGCTCTCGCGCGACCTGATCCTGCGCGCCATGGCCGGCAACTCCGACGAATACGACATCTGAAGCCATGGACACCGCCACCGCCCCCCGCACGCCGCCGCTGACCTCCCGCCTGCCCGCCGTCGGCACCACCATCTTCACCGTCATGTCGGCGCTCGCCGCCGAGGTCGGGGCCGTCAACCTGGGCCAAGGTTTCCCTGACTTCGACTGCGACCCGGAACTGGTCAACGCCGTCACCCTGGCCATGCAGGCCGGCCACAACCAGTACCCGCCCATGCCCGGTGTGCCGGCGCTGAGACAGGCCATGGCCGCGAAGATGGAAGCGCTGTACGGCCTGCGCTGCGACCCAAACACCGAGATCACCGTCACCGCCGGCGCCACCCAGGCCATCCTGACCGCCATCCTCGCTGTGGTGCACCCGGGCGACGAAGTCATCGTGCTGGAGCCCTGCTACGACAGCTACGTGCCCAACATCGAACTGGCCGGTGGCAAGGTCGTTCGGGTGCCACTGGTGCCGGGCACGTTCCGGCCCGACTTCGATGCCATCGCCGCCGCCATCACGCCACGCACCCGTGCGCTCATGATCAACAGCCCGCACAACCCCAGCGGCCAGGTCTGGAGCGCCGAGGACATGCGCCGGCTCGACGAACTGCTCGCGCCCACCGACGTGCTGCTGATCAGCGACGAGGTCTACGAGCACATGGTCTACGACGGCCAGCAGCACCAGAGCGCTGCACGCTTCCCCGGCCTGGCGGCGCGCGCCTTCATCATCAGCAGCTTCGGCAAGACCTACCACGTCACCGGCTGGAAGGTCGGTACGGTGGTCGCACCTGCGCCGCTGACGGCCGAGTTCCGCAAGGTGCACCAGTTCAACGTGTTCACCGTGAACACGCCCATGCAGCACGCGCTGGCCGCCTACATGGCCGACCCGGCGCCCTACCTGCAATTGAGCGATTTCTACCAGCGCAAGCGCGACCTGTTCCGGGAAGGTCTTGCACAAACGCGCTTTCGCCTGCTGCCCGGCCAGGGCACCTACTTCCAGTGCGTGGGCATCGAGAACCTGGCGGTGGCGGAACGCGACCTGCCCGAAGGCGAGTTCTGCCAGTGGCTGACGCGCGAGATTAGCGTGGCCGCCATCCCCCTGTCGGCGTTCTACGGCAACGGCTTCGACCAGAAGGTGGTGCGCTTCTGCTTTGCCAAGAAGGACGACACACTGAAGGCCGCGCTGGAGCGCCTGGCCCGCCTCTGACGCAGCGCGTCAGCAGCGGATCGGGTTGCGGCAAAAGCGCTCCAGCTCCCGCACCGTGCTGCGCCCGGCCACGGGCTGGCGTGCCTTGGGGCCCACGTCCAGGCTCAGCTTCATCTCGTACTTGCGGAAGAACTCGTCGAAGAGTTCACCGCCCAGCGTGCCGGTCGCGGTCAGGGTGTCCGCACGGGCATCGTGCTCCAGCAGCACGGCGCACAGCGGTTGCTCCGCCGGCCCGCCCAGCACCTGGGCACCGCGCGCCGGGTCGTACTGGCTGTGGTCGGCGCAGCAGTGGATCAGGTCGTTGCCATGGCTGGGCGTCTTGGGGTTGAGCACTGGCCCCTTGCGGAAACTGATGAAACTCAGGTCCCTGGTCGGATAAACCAGCTGGTGGGCACAGATGGCGCTGAACGCCACCAGGCTGCGGCGCGGCCCCACTCCTCCGGGCCACTGGTAGTCCTGCTGGCCCTTGGTCTTGAGGGACAGCGGCATCGCCGCCTTGCCCAGGTCCAGCAGGAACACCGGCGTGGCCTCGAACGGGTAGTGGAAGACGTAGTTCGTCTGCAGTTTCAGCTGCGAGGCCTTCACCGGATCGCCCAGCTCGTCGACGAGCAACGCCGCGGCGTAGCGACGCGGCGTGGCTTGCGCCGCCCAACTGCCCGTCCCGAGGGTGGTGGCCAGCACACCCGCGCCCAGCGCACAACCTTCCACGAAGTCACGCCGATCCATGGACACCTCCATGCGAAGAAGGCGCCAGTGAAGCGCATGCCGGGCGCCCCTGTCAACAGGGGCACGCCGGATCAGGTGTTGAGCTGGGCCCAGGCCTTGTCGATGCGCTTGATGCTCACCGGCTGCGGCGTGCGCAGCTCCTGCGCAAAGAAGCTCACGCGCAGCTCTTCCAGCAGCCAGCGCACCTCCTGCAACCGGGCGTCCTGCACACCCTTGCGCTCGGCCACCAGGCGCCAGAAGCGCTGGTCCTGCGGCCGGAGTTCCGCGAACTTCGCCGCGTCGCGTGCCGGGTCGCCGCGCAGCTTGTCCAGTCGCAGCTGCACCGCCTTGAGGTAGCGCGGGAAATGCTGCAGCTGCGCGTAAGGCGTTGAACTCAGGAAGGTCTTGGGCACCAGGCGCTGCAGTTGCTGCTGCACGTCGGTGGCCACGTCGGCCGGAGGCTTGCTGTCCTTGAGCTTGCGCTGCGCGGCTGCGAACTCGGTGAGGATCACGCCAGCCTGGCGCGCGATCTCGTTGGCGATCAGGGTCAGGCGTCCTCTGCCCTCGTCCACCCGAGCTTTGAAGGCCGCGGCGTCCGCCGGCAACGGGTCGGTCAGGAAGGCACGGTCCAGGGCGAGGTCGAGGATCTGGTTCTTCAGTTCGTCCAGCGTGCCGCCACCGCCGCCACTGTCGGTCTTGCCAACGGCCATGTAGGCCACGCCCATGGCCTGCAGGCTGGGCAGGTTCTTCTCCAGGTACTTCAGCGCGTCCTTGATCTGCAGCGCGAACAGGCGGCGCAGGCCGGCGCGGTGGCGCGCCTGCGCCACCTCGGGCTCGTCGAAGACCTCGATGCGCACCGCGTCGCCGTCGTCGATCAGCGCCGGGAAACCGATCAGCGTCTGGCCACCCTTGCGGATTTCCATCAGCTCGGGCAGTTCGCCGAAGTCCCAGGTGGTGTGGCGCTGTTCGGCGCTGGACGCCTTCGAGGCGGGCGCAGCGGGCGCCTTGGCCTTGTCCGGGGCGGGCACACGGCGCGCGTGGTCGGCGGCGGGCGCCGGGGTCGGTGCCGCCGGCGCACCGGCCGCCGGTGCCGTGATGTCCTGGAGCTTGAGGGACGCCAGCGCCTGAAACGCCCCGCGCGCCTTGGAGCCCAGCTCGGCCTTGAGCGCGCCCAGGTTGCGGCCCTGCCCCAGCTGACGCCCGTGTTCATCCACCACGCGCAGGTGCATGAAGTGGTGCGCCGGCAGCATGTCGACCTTGATATCGTTGCGCTGCACCGGCAGTTGCGTGGCCTCGCGCACCAGCTTGAGCAGCGCGTCCATCAGGTTGCCACTGGCGAACACCTCGGGCTGACACAGGGCCTCGGTCATTTTCTCGGCGGTGGCCGGTAGCGGCACCAGGCGCGAACGCGGGCGCTGGTGCAGGGTCTTGAGCAGGGCCTGCACCTTGTCCTTGAGCATGCCGGGCACCAGCCAGTCGCAGCGGTCTTCGCTGACCTGGTTGAGCGCGAAGATGGGCACCGTCACGCTCACGCCGTCGCGCGGGTCGCCGGGCTCGTGCAGGTAGGCGGCTGCGCAGTCCACGCCCCCCAGGCGGACGGTCTTCGGGTAAGCCTGCGTGGTGATGCCCGCGGCCTCATGGCGCATCAGCTCTTCGCGGGTGAGGAAGAGCAGCTTGGGGTTCTCGCGCGAAGCGTCGCGCCACCAGCGCTCGAAGTCGGCGCCTCCGCACACGTGGGCCGGGATCTGCTGTTCGTAGAAGGCGTAGATGAGTTCGTCGTCCACCAGCACGTCCTGTCGCCGCGCCTTGTGTTCCAGCTCCTGCACCTCGCGCACCGTGCGGCGGTTGGCGGCCAGGAAGGGCAGCTTGCTGTCCCAGGTGTCTTCGTGCAGGTGGCCCACCAGGGCTTCGCGGATGAAGAGATCACGCGCGCCGGCCGGGTCCACTTTTTGATAGTCCACCCGCCGCTGCTGATAGACCACCAGACCGTACAGCGTGGCACGTTCATAGGCGCTGACGCGGCCGGCCTTCTTCTCCCAGTGCGGGTCCAGCACCTGCTTCTTGAGCAAATGGCCGCCGACCTGCTCCAGCCACTGCGGCTCGATGTTCGCAATGCCGCGACCGAACAGGCGCGCGGTTTCCACCAGTTCGGCGCAGACAATCCAGCGGCCAGGCTTCTTGCTCAGGTTCGCGCCGGGGTGGCGGTGGAACTTGATGCCGCGCGCGCCCAGGTACCAGTCCTCGGTGTCGTTCTTTTGGCCGATGTTGCCCAGCAGGCCGGCGAGCATGGACAGGTGCAACTGTTCATACGACGCAGGCGCGGTGTTGATGGGCCACTTGTGTTCTGCCACCACGGTGTGCAGCTGCGAATGGATGTCGCGCCACTCGCGCACACGCCGCACGTTGATGTAGTTCTCGCGCAGCAGATTTTCGTACTGGCGGTGGCTCAGCTTGTGGTCGGTGCCGTGGCCGCCCTTGCTGTCTTCCAGCCACTTCCAGAGCTTGAGCGTGCCGGTGAACTCGCTCTTCTCGTCGTCGAACTTTTTGTGCGCCTGGTCGGCCTGGGTCTGCTTGTCCATTGGCCTGTCGCGCACGTCCTGCAGGCTCAGCGCGGATGCAATGACCAGCACCTCGTCCAGCGCGCCGCGCTGCTGCGCCTCCAACAGGATGCGGCCCACACGCGGGTCCAGGGGCAGGCGACTGAGCGTCTGGCCGATGCGGGTGAGTTCGTTGGCCTCGTCCACTGCGCCCAGTTCGGACAGCAGCTGGTAGCCGTCGGTGATGGCGCGGCGCTGCGGCGCTTCCAGAAACGCGAAATCCTCCACGGCGCCCAGGTGCAGCGCCTTCATGCGCAGGATCACCCCCGCCAGCGAGCTGCGCAGGATCTCCGGGTCGGTGAACTTCGGCCGGCCGTTGAAACCCGCCTCGTCGTAGAGGCGGATGCAGATGCCGTCGGCCACCCGGCCGCAACGGCCGGCGCGCTGGTTGGCCGCGGCCTGGCTGATCGGCTCGATGAGCAACTGCTCCACCTTCTGGCGGAAGCTGTAGCGCTTGACGCGGGCCGTGCCGGCGTCGATGACGAAACGGATGCCCGGCACCGTCAGCGAGGTCTCGGCCACATTGGTCGAGAGCACGATGCGGCGCTGGCCGTGCGGCTGGAAGATGCGGTCCTGCTCGGCCTGCGACAGGCGCGCGAACAGCGGCAGCACCTCGGCGTTGCGCAGCGCGGGCTGATGCGACAGGTGTTTGCGCAGATGGTCGGCGGCCTCGCGGATCTCGCGCTCGCCGGGCAGGAACACCAGGATGTCACCGCCCTGGCCTGCTCCACCGCGCCACAGTTCGTCCACGCCGTCGCCAATCGCATCGTTCAGGTCGTATTCGCGGCTCTCTTCAAACGGCCGGTAACGCACCTCCACCGGGTAGGTGCGGCCAGAGACCATCAAGACAGGCGCTTTGCCTTTGCTGGACGCGAAGTAGTCCGCAAAGCGGTCCGCGTCGATGGTGGCCGAGGTGACGATCACCTTCAGGTCCGGCCGGCGCGGCAGCAGCTGGCGCAGGTAACCCAGCAGGAAGTCGATGTTCAGCGAGCGCTCGTGCGCCTCGTCGATGATCAGCGTGTCGTAGGCGCGCAGGTCGGGGTCGGTCTGCGTCTCGGCCAGCAGGATGCCGTCGGTCATCAGCTTGACCGAGGCGTCCTTGCTCAGCCGGTCCTGGAAGCGCACCTTGTAGCCCACCACCTCGCCCAGCGGTGTCTTCAGCTCTTCGGCAATGCGCTTGGCCACGCTGCTGGCCGCGATCCGCCGCGGCTGCGTGTGGCCGATCAGCTGGCCGCGCTGGCCCGGCTTCGCGTTGAGCCGGCCACGCCCCATCGCCAGGGCAATCTTGGGCAACTGCGTGGTCTTGCCCGAACCGGTTTCGCCGCAGACGATCACGACCTGGTGGTCGCGGATGGCGTCCTCGATCTCCTGCCGGCGGGCGGAGACGGGCAAGGCTTCTGGGAACTCGATGTGCAGCGCGGAGGACAAGGGGATAACTTCAGTCAAAATCGGGCAACCCGCGATTATCCTGCGCACCCCGCCCGTCTGCCCCACCCGCCCGACATGTCCACCGTCTTCAATTTCACCTTCGTGCCCTGGTTCCGTTCGGTGGCCCCGTACATCCACAAGTTCCGGAACCAGACCTTCGTGATCGGCCTGACTGGCGAGGCCATCGCTGCGGGCAAGCTGGCCTCGATCGCGCAGGACATCGCCATGATCCAGGCCATGGGCGTGAAGATCGTGCTGGTGCACGGCTTCCGCCCGCAGGTCAACGAACAGCTGCGCCTCAAGGGCCAGGAGGCGAAGTACTCGCATGGCATGCGCATCACCGACCCGATCGCGCTGGATTGCGCACAGGAAGCGGCGGGCCAGCTGCGTTACGAAATTGAAGCCGCCTTCAGCCAGGGCCTGCCCAACACGCCCATGGCCGGCGCCCGGGTGCGCGTGATTTCGGGCAACTTCATCACCGCCCGACCGGTGGGCCTGATCGACGGTGTCGATTTCCAACATACGGGCCTGGTGCGCAAGGTGGACACCGAAGGCATCCAGCGCACGCTGGACATGGGCGCCCTGGTGCTGATCTCGCCATTCGGCTTTTCACCCACCGGCGAGGCGTTCAATCTCGGGATGGAAGACGTGGCGACCTCGGTGGCTGTGGCCTTGCAGAGCGACAAGCTCATCTTCCTGACCGAGATCCCGGGCATCCGCGTGGACGCCAACGATCCTGAAAGCGACATCGACACCGAGCTGCCCCTGGCCGATGCCAAGCGCCTGATCGCCAGCCTGCCCGTCGCCACCCTGCCCACCGATCCGGGCTTCTACCTGCAGCACTGCGTGCGCGCCTGCGAAGGTGGTGTGGAACGCAGCCACATCATTCCGTTCAAGCTGGACGGGTCGCTGCTGCTGGAGATCTATGTGCACGACGGCATCGGCACCATGGTGGTGGACGAGAAACTGGAGAGCGTGCGCGAAGCCACCATCGACGACGTCAGTGGCATCGTGGCCCTGATCGAGCCCTTCGAGAAGGACGGCACCCTGGTCAAACGCGACCGCACCGAGATCGAACGCGACGCCGGCAACTACACCATCATCGAACACGACGGCGTGATCTTCGGCTGCGCCGCGCTCTACCCCTACCCCGAAGAGCGCACCGCCGAAATGGCCGCGCTCACCGTTTCGCCACAGAGCCAGAGCCAGGGCGACGGCGAGCGCCTGCTCAAGCGCATCGAGACCCGCGCCCGGGCCCAGGGACTGCAGAGCATCTTCGTGCTCACCACCCGCACCATGCACTGGTTCATCAAGCGAGGCTTCGTGCAGGTCAACCCCGACTGGCTGCCCGAGGCGCGCAAGCGCAAGTACAACTGGGACCGCCGCAGCCAGGTGCTGGTCAAGAAGCTGGGCTAAGCCTGCCCAGCTAGCAGGCCGCGCCTACCGTCGGCGCAGCAGCAGTGCCGTCGCCAGCGCCGCAATGCCGGCAAAACAGAGGAAGGACCAGTTTGCGATGGACAGGCCCAGGAAGGTCCAGTCGATCGCCGAGCAGTCGCCGCTGCCCTTGAAGATCATGGGAATCGCTCGCTTGAGCGGGAAGGATTCGATCATTCCGTAGAAGTCGCGTCCGCAGCTGAGCACCTCGGGCGGGTACCACTGCAGAAAACTCTGGCGCGCGGCGACGAAGGCGCCACCCAGTGCCAGCAGACCCATCAGGACGACGCCGACGCGCCGGCCCTTGGCCCCCGACAGGGAGGCAGCGACACCGGCCATGATGGCCACGAGGATCAACGCATAACGCTGCACGATGCACATCGGGCAGGGCTCCAGTCCCACCACATGCTGCAGGTACATGCCGAAAGCCAGCAGGCCGATGCAGCCGGCAGCCACCAGGGTCAGCACACGGCGCGGGTACTGGTCAAGAACATCGAGGGCGGGGGTGAGGAAACTCAAGAAAACTCCAGAAGATGAAAAAGGCGCTGCGGGTGGACCCGGCCAGCGCCTTCAAGTTCCAGCGGCGGGCGATCAGCCGTTGTCGGCGAACGCGCGCTCGATCACGAACTGGCCCGGGCGCGTGGTATTGCCCTCAGCAAAACCGCGCTTCTCGCACAGCGCCTTGAGGTCGCGCAGCATCTCGGGGCTGCCGCAGATCATGACGCGGTCTTCGGCGGGGTTCAACTCAGGCAGGCCGGTGTCCTTGGCGATCTGGCCGCTCTCGATGATGTTGGGGATGCGGCCCTGGTGCACGAAGGGTTCGCGGGTTACGGTCGGGTAGTAGATGAACTGCTGGCTCACCATCTCGCCCAGGAACTCGTGCTGCTTGAGCTGGGTTTCCAGCATGTCGCGGTAGGCCAGTTCCTTGACCTCGCGCACCCCGTGGATCAGCACCACCTGCTCGAACTTCTCGTAAGTCTCGGGGTCGCGCACGATCGAGAGGAACGGCGCCAGCCCGGTGCCGGTGGCCAGCAGGTACAGGCGCTTGGCCGGCAGCAGGTAGTCGATCAGCAGCGTACCGGTGGGCTTCTTGCCAACGATGATGGTGTCGCCCACCTGGATGTGCTGCAGGCGGCTGGTCAGCGGACCGTCTGGCACCTTGATGCTCAGGAACTCCAGATGCTCTTCATAGTTGGCACTGGCGATCGAGTAGGCGCGCAGCAGCGGCTTGTCGTTCACCCGCAGCCCGATCATGGTGAAGTGGCCGTTGGAGAAGCGCAGCGCCGTATCGCGGGTGGTGGTGAAACTGAACAGACGATCGGTCCAGTGATGAACGCTCAGGACGCGCTCTTCCAGAAATGCACTCATGGTCTTGAAGAAGATGGGTCCGGCCGGGACGCCGGACTTGGAAACAAAAACAGTTCGCGATTGTAGAAGTCGGGTTCCGGCGCGCCTTGCGATAAATCAGGAACTGGCACCGGCGCCCGAAGGGGATTCGCTTGCGCTGGGTATTCATTGCTACAGTGGAGCCCCTCTTGCAGGCCCCTGCACCATGCAACCCGGTCTTGCTGGCTGCTCGCATCATGCCGACCTTGGGTTAATACTGGAACGAATAGTTTTTCATTTTACTTAGACATCAACAGAATAAGGAAACCCCATGGCACGCACCATCCACTGCATCAAGCTCGGCAAGGAGGCCGAAGGCCTGGACTTTCCACCCTACCCCGGCGAACTGGGTAAGCGCATCTATGAGAACGTGAGCAAGGAAGCCTGGGCGGACTGGCTCAAGCACCAGACCATGCTGCTCAACGAAAACCGCCTCAACCTGGCCGATGCCCGGGCCCGTCAGTACCTCGCCCGCCAGATGGAGAAGCACTTTTTTGGCGAAGGTGCCGACGCGGCGGCGGGCTATGTGCCCCCGAGCGCGGGTCAGTAAGCAGCCGGATCACCTCCTTCCCTGGTGACCTCCTCATCCCGCCACGCGCTGGTACTGGGCGCCGGTCTGGCCGGTGCTGCCTGTTGCGCGACCCTCGCCCGCCGGGGCTGGCGGGTCGAGCTGCTCGAACGCGGCCGCCAGGCCGCCATGGGCGCCTCCGGCCTTCCGGTGGGCATGCTCAGCCCGCATGTCACGCGCGCGCCGACACCGCTCTCGCGCCTTTGCTCCCTGGGCGTGGCCGATGCACGGTCCCAGCTCGAGCGTCTGGTGCCACAGGGCCACGGCTGGCAGGCCACGGAAGTCGACAACCTCGGACACGACCCCGGCCGCTGGCCTGCAGCAGTGGTCCGGCCGTCGGCACTGGTCCTGGCCTGGCTGTCTGAGGCGCAGTCCTCCGGGGGCCTGAGCATCCGCTTCGATGCCGCTGTGGCCAGCCTGGTCCGCGAGGATGGACAGTGGGTGGCCAGGGATGGTGCAGGCGTGGTGCTCGGCGCCGCGCCGACTGTGGTGGTGGCCACCGCCTACGGGGCATTTCCATTGCTGGAAGGAATCCACGGCCACGGATCGGGCGCGGTGCCGCTGCGACCGGTCAAGGGCCAGCTGACGCTCGCGGCCCTGCAGACGCCACCGCTCGCGCCCCGCCCCATGCGCAACAACGGGGTCTTTGTGCCGGCCTACGAAGATGCCGGTCTGCCGCCTGCATGGCCTTCCCGCGTCTGGGCCATGGGTTCCACTTACGAACGCGGTCGCGACGACACCACCGTGGATTCCGCGGCTCATGAACGCAACGCGGTGAGCCTGGAAGAGATGCATCCGCAGGCGGCTGCCGAGCTGCGACGCTGCGCCAGCGACGGGCGCCTGCTTGGCTGGTCCCAGGTCCGGTGTGCGTCGCAGGACCGGCTGCCGATGGTCGGCGCCGCGCCCGACCTGAAAGCCATGCAGGAATTGTTCAACGCCGCTGGGGCGCGCCGCGGCAGGGTCCCGTTGCTGCAGACGCCCCGTCTGCCAGGACTGTTCATGCTGACGGCGCTTGGCTCCCGCGGCCTGACGCTGGCCCACTGGTGTGCCGACTGGTTGGCCGGCCGGATGAGCGGCGAGCCCTCGCCGCTGCCCGAGCAGGATCGGGACCTGGAGAAGGCCCTCGACCCGGCCCGTTTCGCCTGGAAGGCAGCCCGCCGGCAGCCGGTGGCCTGAACCGGCTCAGGCCAGGAGTTCAAGCCAGCGCCGCCACTGGGCTTCCTGCAACGGCCGACCCACCAGGGCGCTGATGCCCGTGCGTTCCGTGTCCCGCTTGAGCCGCCGACGATTGAGCCAGGGTGCCAGGGGGTCGGCGTGCTCGCTGACCCCCACGGTCAGCGCATTGGCGTTGTGCTGTGAAAACAGCCGCGCCAGCTGCCAGGTGTCGACGTGGTGCTCGTCCAGGTCGAATACCCCACAGACATAACGGCGGCGTCCGATGCATTCAAGAGCGGCTTCGGTGCTGTCCGCCTCGTCCACCTCCGACACCCCCACCCCGGACAGCCAGGCCGTGACCTGCCCGCGCTCGCCCGCGGCGCCAACGATCAGCGCCCGCTTGTTTGGCGACTCCGAGCCGGTCTCCAGTGGCCCGGGCCGGGTCACATCCAGGTCGAGAAAGCCGGAGTCCACCCGTCGCGCGGCATACACCGCATCCAGATCATTGAGCATGACGGCCCACTGAATCGGCCGCTCCAGCACTCGCCAAGCATGCGCAGGTGCATGCGACCCCACCCAGATCAGTCGCTGACCCGGCGGGGTCTCCCTGGCATGGGACAACACCGCCTCGGCCGCGTCGCCGTCCACCAGAGCCACTTCTGCCAGCCGGGTCGGGGCCTGGACCCCGGGCGCGGTCAGTGGCACCCAGGGCGCGTAACTCAGTTCGCGCTCTTCGGACAGTCGGAAAACGGTGTTGAGCGCATGTCGCTCCACGTCGCTGAAGCCCACCACCTGCACATGAATCCGCTGCTTGACCATCGGCGCATGTTACCCGCGTGACGCCGCTGCACAACCAAAAGAGACCAGACATCCGACACCACTGATAACCAGAAGAAATATATGAACAACCAAAATGTCGTTTGAGATATATGGGCATTTGCGTAGAGTCGCGCCCCATGTCAGAACTTGCTTTTGTCTTTGCCGGTTTTTCTGTGGGCCTCGTCGTGGGCCTGACCGGCGTGGGCGGCGGTTCGCTGATGACCCCCATCCTTATTTTCTTCTTCGGAATCAAGCCTTACCTCGCCGTGGGCACCGACCTGCTGTTCGCGGCCGTGACCAAGGCGGGTGGCACCATCAATCTGGCACGCCAGCGCCTGGTGCCTTGGCGCGTGGTGGCCCAGCTGTGCGCCGGCAGCATCCCAGCTGCGCTGGTCACGCTCTGGGTGCTGCACCAGGTGGGCCCAGCCAGCCCTGCAGTGCAGTCGGTCATGACCCACACGCTGGGCGTGGCCCTGCTGCTGACCGCCGCCGCCATGCTCTACAAGGCGGCCCGTGGCAAGGTGCTGCCGCGAAGTCTGCCCACGACGGAAATCGACAAAGCCACCCATGCCCGCCACTGGAGCCTGCCGGTGCTGTTCGGCGCCGTCATCGGCACCCTGGTCACGCTGACCTCGGTCGGCGCTGGCGCCATCGGTGTCTCGGTGTTGCTGCTCCTGTTCCCGCTGCTGCCGCTGCCGCGCATCGTGGCCGCCGACATCGCCTACGCCGTGCCGCTGACCCTGGTCGCCGGTCTGGGCCACGCCAGCCTCGGCTCGGTCGACTGGCCTCTGCTGGGCAAGCTGCTGGCCGGTTCGCTGCCTGGCATCTGGCTCGGCACCCGCCTGATGCGCCACACGCCAGAGCGTCTGGTGCGCTCCCTGCTCTCGCTGCTGCTGGCCTACGCCGGCACCAAGCTGATCGCCTTCTGATTTATCGCCTCACGACAGCCATGTACCAGTACTCCGATTTCGACCGACAGTTCGTCCAACAGCGCGCCGCCCAGTTCCGCGACCAGCTTGAACGTTTCCAGGCCGGCACGCTGGACGACGAAGCTTTCAAGCCGCTGCGCCTGCAGAACGGCTGGTACATCCAGCGCTTTGCGCCCATGCTGCGCGTGGCCGTGCCCTATGGCGAAATCAATACCGCCCAACTGCGCGTTCTCTCCAAGCTGGCCCGCGACTTCGACCACAAGGAGGCTCACGACACCTCCAAGGCCAACGCCGCCCTGGCCGACGTGCCCAGCCTGCCCGACCGCTGCGCCCACTTCACCACGCGCCAGAACGTGCAATACAACTGGATCCCGCTGCACCGCGCCGCCGACGCCATGGACCTGCTGGCCAGCGTGAACCTGCATGGCATCCAGACCAGCGGCAACTGCATTCGCAACATCACCACCGACGCCCTGGCCGGCATCGCCGTCGATGAGGTGGCCGACCCGCGCCCCTTCGCGGAAATCATGCGCCAGTGGAGCACGCTGCACCCGGAGTTCGCCTTCCTGCCGCGGAAGTTCAAGATCGCCATCACCGGTGCCCGCGAAGACCGCGCCGCCACGCCCTGGCACGACGTGGGCCTGCGCCTGCTGCGCAACGTGGACGGCGATCTGGGCTTCCAGGTGCGCGTGGGTGGCGGCATGGGCCGCACCCCCGTCATCGGATCGGTGATCCGTGAGTTCCTGCCCTGGCACCAGATCCTCAACTACCTCGAAGCCGTGGTGCGCGCGTACAACCGCTTCGGCCGCCGCGACAACAAGTACAAGGCCCGCATCAAGATCCTGGTCAAGGCCGAAGGCCAGTCCTTCACCGACCAGGTGGAAGCCGAGTACCGCGACATCGTCGAAAAAGACGGCGCGCCACACACCATCACGCAGGCCGAGCTGGACCGCGTGAGCGCCTTCTTTGTCCAACCCACCCTTCGCTGCGATCGCAAGAGTGCCGACGCCAAGATCGCCAACATCCTCAAGGCCGCCGCCGAGGACGACGTCGAGTTCAGCCGCTGGCTGACCCGCAACGTCAAGCCGCACCAAAACCCCGACCTGCGCGCCGTCACCCTGTCCTTCAAGCGGCTGGGCTCTGCGCCCGGCGACGCGAGCGCCGAACAGCTGGAACGCGCCGCCGAGCTGGTGGACCGCTTCTCCTGCGGCGAAGCCCGCGTGACCCACGAACAGAACCTGCTGCTGCCCTGGGTCAGCTGCGATCAGTTGCCCGAGCTGTGGCGCGAGGCGCGTCGCCTGGGCCTGGCCAAGCCCAACATTGGCCTGCTGTCCGACATGATCGCCTGCCCCGGCGGCGACTTCTGCGATCTGGCCAACGCCCGCTCGCTGCCCATCGCACAGGCCCTGCTGGCCCGCTACCAAGACCTGGACGAACTGCACGACCTCGGCGAGATCGACCTGCACATCAGCGGCTGCATCAACAGCTGCGGCCACCACCACAGCGGCCACATCGGCATCCTGGGCGTCGACAAGGACGGCCAAGAGTGGTACCAGGTCACCCTGGGCGGCTCCGACGGCACGCGCCTGTCGGGTGAAGCGGTGCCGGGCAAGGTGATCGGTCCGTCCTTCGCGGCCGACGAGATGGTCGACGTGATCGAGGCGCTGATCGACACCTTCCGCACCCAGCGCCAGCCGGCCGAGACCTTCGTCAACACCGTCAAGCGCGTGGGGATCGAGCCCTTCAAGACCGCCGCCAACGCGGTGCGCGTGGCCACGGCCCGCACCCCGGTCGCCGCCTGAACGCAGGAGCCCACGACATGAAACCCACGATCCAACTCTTCAAGGCCGATAGCTTCAGCGCCGACGAGACCGGCACCCTGACCCTGCCCAACGACGCCGACCCTCGCGAAGCTGCCCTGGACGGCGTCCACACGGTGCAGCTGCAGTTCCCGTCGTTTGCCGACGGCCGCGCCTTCAGCCAGGCCTTCCTGCTGCGCCGCCGTCTGGGCTTCACCGGCCAGATCCGCGCCATCGGCGATGTGCTGATCGACCAGCTGGCGCAGATGCAGCGCAGCGGCTTCACACAGGCCGTGCTGCGCGCCGACCAGAGCATCGAGCACGGACAGAAGCTGCTGGCCCAGTACGACGCCTACTACCAGGGCGATGCCGTGGACACCCGCCCGCACTTCGCCCACGCCTGAGCACCAGGACGAACACCATGAGCACCATTGATCTCGCAAAAATCAACGCCGACATCGGCCGCGACGCCCCCGCCCTCGTCAAGTGGGCCCTGGGCCTGAATCAGCCGGCCATCGTCACCACCAACTTCCGCCCCTTCGAGGCGGTGATCCTGCACCTGGTCACCCAGGTCAACCCGGACGTGCCAGTGGTCTGGATGGACAACGGCTACAACACCGAGGCCACCTACCGCTTCGCAGACGAGGTGACGCGCCAGCTCAAGCTGAATCTGCAGATCTACCTGCCGCGCCGCTCGCGCGCCCACCGCGAAGCCGTGGAAGGCGCCACGCCCGCGCTGGACGACCCGCGCCACGCCGCGTTCACCGAAGAAGTGAAGCTGGAGCCGTTTGCCCGCGCCCTGCGCGAGACGGCGCCCAAGGTCTGGTTCACCGCCCTGCGCGCCACCGACACCGCCGTGCGCGCGCAGATGGACCCGGTGAGCATCAACCCGGACGGCCTGATCAAGGTTGCCCCGCTGCTGCACTGGACGTCCAAGGACCTGCACCACTACTGCGAGCTGCACGGTCTGCCCAACAACTTCGACTACGTGGACCCGACCAAGGGCGAAGAGAACCGCGAGTGCGGCCTGCACCTGGCCCACTGAGGCCCGGCCCACCGAACCGACTGCCGACAACGATCATGAACGCCCGTACCGACTCCGCCGTGCTGCAATCCGCCGAACACCACCTGAGCAACGCCCACCTGGACGCGCTTGAAGAGGAAACCATCTTCATCCTGCGCGAGGTGGCCGCCGCCTTCGAGCGCCCCGCCCTGCTCTTCTCGGGCGGCAAGGACTCGCTGGTCATGCTCAAGTGCGCGGAGAAGGCTTTCGGCATCGGCCGCATCCCCTACCCGCTGCTGATGATCGACACCGGCCACAACTTCCCCGAAGTGACCGACTTCCGCGACAGCCGCGCCGCAGAACTGCAGGCCGAGCTGATCGTGCGCAGCGTGGAAGATTCGATGAAGCGCGGCACCGTGCGCCTGGCCCACCCGGGGGAGAGCCGCAACGTGCACCAGTCGGTCACGCTGCTGGAAGCCATCGAGGAATTTCGCTTCGACGCACTGATCGGCGGTGCCCGCCGCGACGAGGAAAAGGCGCGCGCCAAGGAACGCATCTTTTCGCACCGCGACAGCTTCGGCCAGTGGCAACCCAAGGCCCAGCGCCCCGAGCTCTGGACCCTGTTCAACACCCGCCTGGCCCCGGGCGAGCACTTCCGCGTGTTCCCCATCAGCAACTGGACCGAACTGGACGTGTGGCAGTACATCGAGCGCGAAGCCATCGCCCTGCCCTCGATCTACTACACCCACAAGCGCGAGGTGGTCGACCGCCGCGGCCTGCTCGTGCCTGTGACCGAACTCACCCCGCCCAAGGATGGCGAGACGGTGCAGATCCGCGATGTGCGCTTTCGCACCGTGGGCGACATCACCTGCACCTGCCCGGTGGAGAGCCTGGCCGCCACCGCCGGCGACATCGTGATCGAGACTCTGGCGGCTGACGTCAGCGAGCGCGGTGCGACGCGCATGGACGACAAGACGTCCGAAGCTTCGATGGAGAAGCGGAAAAAAGACGGTTACTTCTGAAGCCGACTTCGCACCCACGAACCGACCTTTCCCCGGACATTCCCATGAACGCTGTTGTTACCCCCTCCACTGCCGCCGACACCCGCACCGCCCTGAAGTTCATCACCTGCGGCTCGGTCGATGACGGCAAGAGCACCTTGATCGGCCGCCTGCTGGTGGACAGCAAGGCGGTGCTGCAAGACCACCTCGCCGGCGTGCAGCGCCAGGGTGAGACCGATCTCGCACTGCTGACCGATGGCCTGTCGGCCGAACGCGAGCAGGGCATCACCATCGACGTCGCCTACCGCTACTTCAACACCGAGGCCCGCAAGTTCATCATCGGCGACGCCCCCGGACACGAGCAGTACACCCGCAACATGGTCACGGCCGCCTCGGCCGCCGACGCCGCCGTGGTGCTCGTCGACGCGACCAAGCTGGACTGGAAAGACGCCGGCCTGAAGCTGCTGCCCCAGACACGCCGCCACTCGCTGTTGCTCAAGCTGCTGCGCGTGCCCTCCGTCGTGTTTGCCGTCAACAAGCTCGACGCGGTGCAGGACAGCGCGCTGGCGTTCACCAACATCGCGGGTGCTCTGAGCGCGTTTGCAGCGGACGCCGGGATCGAGGTCACCGCCACCGTCCCGGTCTCAGCCCTCAAGGGCTGGAACGTGGTCGACGCCCCCGTGCAGGCTGGCTGGTGCGGCTATCAGGGCCCGACCCTGCTCAACATCCTGGAGCACCTGCCGGTGACCCGCCCGGACACCGAGCTGCCGCTGGCCTTCCCTGTGCAGTGGGTCGAAAAGTTCTCCTCGTCTTCCGACACCAGCCAGGGCCGCCGTGTGTTCTGGGGCCGTGTCGCCACCGGCATCGTCCAGCCAGGCCTGCAGGTCAAGGTCATGCCCAGCGGCCAGACCGCCACCGTGGCGCAGGTGCTCAACCACGTGCGCAACCCGCAGGCGGTCCCCGCCGGTCACAGCGCCGGCATCGTGCTCGACCGCGAGGTCGATGTCTCGCGCGGCGACTGGCTGCTGGCCGTGGACGAGCAAGGTCAATCCCTCGAAGCCAGCCGCGAGATCCGCGCCACGGTCGCTTGGATGGACGATGAAACCCTGGTCGCCGGCCGTGTCTACTGGGCGCTGCATGGCCACCGCTGGGTCAAGGCCAAGGTCAAGCGCATCGTGCACAAGTTGGACATCCACACCCTGGCCGAAGGGGAAGCCACCCAGCTAGAACCCAACGCCATTGGCCACGTCGAACTGGCGCTGCAGGAACCGCTGGCCACTGCACCGTTCGCACAGTCGCGTGCGCTGGGTTCGCTGGTGCTGGTGGACACCGCCAGCCACAAAACTTCCGGCGCCGTGCTGGTGAACTGACGCGCTTCGCAAGTCGGGTTTAACCAATATCAAGGCCAAGGGCTTCCCCGGGGCCTTACCCTCCTGCTCCGCCTAAAATCCTCGGTTTGATCGATATTCCTCCCACACCATGACCCACGTCGTCACCGAAGCCTGCATCCGCTGCAAATACACCGACTGCGTCGACGTCTGCCCCGTCGACTGCTTCCGCGAAGGCCCGAACTTCCTGACCATCGATCCGGACGAGTGCATCGACTGTGCGGTCTGCATTCCCGAGTGCCCGGTCAGCGCCATCTTCGCCGAAGAGGATCTGCCCAAAGACCAGGTGCACATGACAGCGCTCAACGCCGAACTGGCCAAGCTGCCGAACTGGAAGAGCATCACCAAGCGCAAAGATCCGCTGCCCGACCACGAGGAGTGGAAAGACCGCACCGGCAAACTGTCCGAACTCGCCCGCTGATCCCAGGAGATGATGACCGGTGACGTGATCGAGACCGATGCGGTCATCATCGGTGCCGGTCCTGTGGGCCTGTTCCAGGCTTTTCAGCTGGGGCTGCTGGAGATCCGGGCCCACGTCGTCGACGCGCTCCCGCACCCTGGCGGGCAGCCCGCAGAGCTCTATCCCGACAAACCGATCTATGACATTCCTGCCGTGCCCGCCTGCACCGGTCAGGAGTTGACCGATGCGCTGCTGAAACAGGTTCGCCCCTTCGAACCCACCTTTCATCTCGGGCAGACGGTATCCCGTGTCGAACGACAAGGCGATGATCGCTTTCTGGTGTCGACCTCCCAGCGAACCTCGCTGCTGACCAGGACGGTGTTCATCGCCGCAGGTGTCGGCGCCTTCGAGCCACGTCGCCTCAAACTCGAGGGTCTGGAGACCTTTGAAGGCTCGCAGCTTTTCTTCTTTCCGCGCCTCCCGGAACAGGAAATCGGGCGTCGCGTGCTGGTGGTTGGAGACACCGACAGCGCCATGCAATGGGCGCTGTCCCTGGTGAACCAAGGCGGCGTCGATGTGACGCTGATGCACCGACGCGATGTGTTTCAGTCCGGCACGGACTTGCAGACGCAGATGCGCGCGCTCTGTGCACAGGGACGCATGCGGTTGCTGATTGGCCAGGCCACCGCCTGCGAATCGGATGGCGAACGTCTGAGCGCTGTCAGTGTTTTGCGGGCCGATGGCGCCGCAGAACGCCTGGACGTCGACAGCATGTATGTGATGCAGGGACTCTCGCCCCGTCTGGGCGCCATGGCCCAGTGGGGACTCGCGCTGGAACGCAAACAGCTGGTAGTCGACACCGCGACGTTTTCCACCAGCGAGCCCGGGATCTTCGCTGTTGGCGACATCAACACCTACCCGGGAAAGAGGAAGCTCATCGTCTGTGGCTTCCACGAGTGCGTGCTCGCAGCGTATGCGGCAGCCACGCGGGTGTTTCCCGGCAAAGCCATCCACCTCGAATACACAACCTCCAGCTCCCGGCTGCATCGCTTGCTGGAAGTGCGGCCCGAGCCACTTGGCGGCCCAGTTCCATAATTTTTTGAAGAAACTGTGACCCGACTTCCAAACTTCATAAAAATCACACTATAATTTGAGGCTGTTCCCTGATAGCTCAGTCGGTAGAGCGACGGACTGTTAATCCGCAGGTCCCTGGTTCGAGTCCAGGTCGGGGAGCCAAAAACACAAAAGCCAGCAAGCATTCGCCTGCTGGCTTTTTTATTTTCTGGTTGACGGGCGCTGTTTTGGCCGCCAGCAGTGTTCTGAGGCCGGCCTTCGGACGCACACGCTCCCGGCTTCGATGATCGACGGCCCCGTCTGGATGACGGCCCCGCGCGAACACGCGATCTGCCTCTCGGGGAATCGGGACCTCTTCGCTTTGCGCTCGCGGTATCCCTAAGCGCATTCACCTCCCGCCGTGGACATGGCGCCCCTCATAATTCCGGGGAATCTCGAATAGATGCTCTGAACGCCCACGGCTGATCTGCAGTGCCTGGGTCGAGTCCAGGGCGGGGAGCACCCAAAGGACACTCAGGTCATTGGCCCAAGTGCGTTTGTTGTCTGAAACGACCTTCAACAACGGCTGTGCCGCCTCACATGAACCGCCTCCTGTTAAAAGCCGCCTTCTGGGCAGCCGTGGTCCTCGTGGGCACCCTCTCGCTCGTGCCCGCGACCGAACTGCCTGCGCAGGTGTTCAACATATGGGACAAGGCCCAGCACGCCGGAGGCTTCCTGCTGCTGGCCCTGCTGGGTGGACTCGCTTACCAGAGGCCGCAGGGAAAAGTGTTGATCGGCCTCTTGGTCTACGGGGCCTTGATTGAGGTAGCCCAGTCCGCAACAGGCTGGAGAAACGGCGATCTGTTCGACCTGGTGGCCGATGCCGTGGGTGTGTGGCTGGGCGCCCTGTTGCTCGCAATGCCCCTGCCTTGGTCGCAGCGATCCCGCCCACAATAGGCGCATGTCGTCCACCCCCACGTTCACTCCGGAACTCCCATGGCTGGAGCCGGGCGATCCATTCCCAGCGGTGGAACGCGCCTGGGGCGCGACCGACCCCGCGCCAGGCTTGCTGGCAGCAGGAGGGGCTCTGGACGTTGACACCCTTCTGCGCGCGTACAGCGAAGGCATTTTCCCCTGGTACAGCGCGGGGCAGCCGATCCTCTGGTGGTCGACCGACCCTCGGATGGTGCTCCGCACGCACCAGTTCAGGTTGCACCGCTCGCTTCGCAAGACGCTGATCAAGCTTCTGCTGGACCAGCGACTGGTCATCCGGTTCGACCACGACTTCGAGCGGGTGATCCGGGCCTGTGCGCACACGCCCCGCAAAGATCAGGCGGGCACCTGGATTCTGCAGCCCATGATCCAGGCCTATCTGCAGCTGCATTCCGCAGGTCATGCGCACAGCGTGGAAGCCTGGATCGATGGAGAGCTTTCTGGCGGGCTCTACTGCGTCAATCTCGGTGCCATGGTTTTCGGAGAGTCCATGTTCAGCCGCCGCAGCAATGCCTCCAAACTGGCGATGTGCGGACTGGTCGCATTCTGCCTGGCCACTGAAATTCCCCTCATCGACTGTCAGCAGGAGACCTCTCATCTGGCATCACTCGGTGCAACCCTGATGCCAAGGACCGACTTCAGCCAGCACCTGCGAAAGACCACGTCCCACCGTGCACCAGTGTGGCGATTCGAGCCCGTATACTGGAACCACCTCATCACAGGCCCTGACGCAACAGCGTGACGCACCTGAAAGAACTCCCGCTGCAGGCGTTGCAGTTCTACGCCACGGCACCCTACCCCTGCAGCTACCTGGCCGGCCGACAGGCCCGTTCGCAGGTGGCAACGCCAAGTCACCTGATCCACAACGACGCCTATTCGAACCTCGTGACCCTGGGCTTCAGGCGCAGCGGGGTGTTCACCTACCGCCCGCACTGTGACGGTTGCCATGCCTGTGTTCCGCTGCGCATTCCGGTGAACGTGTTTCGCGCCAGCCGCAGCCAGAGGCGCTCCATGGCCCGGCATGCCAATCTGGAGACCCGGGTTCTCGGACTGTGTTTCGAACCCGAGCACTACCAGCTGTACCTGCGCTACCAGAACAGTCGCCATGCCGGTGGCGGCATGGATCAGGACAGCATTGACCAGTACAGCCAATTCCTGCTGCAAAGCCGTGTCAATTCACGGTTGGTGGAGTTCCGTGAGCCCGCCCGCTCAGACCGTCCAAGCCGTCTGGTAATGGTGTCCATCGTCGACGTCCTCAACGACGGACTATCGGCCGTGTACACGTTTTACGAGCCATCCGACGCGGGCGCCAGTTACGGCACCTACAGCATCCTCTGGCAGATAGAACAGGCCCGTGAGCTGGGCCTGTCGCACATGTATCTGGGCTACTGGATCGAGCAGAGTTCGAAGATGAACTACAAGGCGGCCTTCAGACCGCATGAACTGCTCAGAGATGGGCAGTGGGTGATGGCGCCTTGATTTCATCTCGTAAAATATCCGCAACTCTATTGCGGCCATGACAAAACGAAACGACTCCCTGCCCAGCACCCCGACGGTCCAGGTCATAGAACGGATGTTCAATCTTCTGGAGGTTCTCGCCTCCCGCGAAGAGCCGGTGTCACTCAAGGAAATCAGCGAGAAGACCGGCCTGCACCCTTCAACCGCACACCGGATTCTCAACGACCTGACCATCGGCCGCTTCGTGGACCGCCCTGAGGCTGGAAGCTACAGGCTCGGTATGCGCCTCCTTGAACTTGGCAACCTGGTGAAAGCGCGTCTCAGCGTCAGGGATGCCGCGCTCGCTCCGATGCGGGAACTTCACAAGCTGATCCAGCAACCGGTCAACCTGAGCGTCCGGCAGGGCGATGAAATCGTCTATGTAGAACGGGCCTACAGCGAACGGTCCGGAATGCAGGTCGTACGCGCCATTGGCGGGCGTGCCCCGCTGCATCTGACTTCGGTGGGCAAACTGTTTCTGGCGGCAGACGAACCTCAACGGGTGCGCGCGTATGCAACCCGAACCGGTCTTGCCGGCAACACCCGTAACAGTCTGACCCAGCTGCCCAATCTTGAACGCGAGTTGCAGCAGTGCCGCATGGCAGGCCTGGCCCGCGACAATGAGGAGCTGGAACTGGGTGTGCGTTGCATGGCCGCCGGCATCTATGACGACCAGTGCCGTCTGGTCGCTGGCCTGTCGATTTCAGCGCCCGCCGACCGCATCGACGAAAACTGGGTTCCCAAACTCCGCTCAACAGCCGCAGAGATTTCGACTGCTTTGGGGTGTCCCAAAGGATTCGCCACACAGCCAGTCGCCCGCTGATCCACAAACAAAAAGCGGCCCAAAGCGGGCCGCTTTTTTATCCGTTGGGGGCGGCAGAAGAGACTCACCCTTGCGGACGCACCGCCGCCTGGTGCATTGGTTGGGCCTCGACCCAGCGTCGCACACGCTCGGCATCCTGAGCCCTTCCCAGCTGGCCCGTGGCATCAAGGAAGACCATGATCAACTGGCGTCCTGCGACACGGGCCTGCATCACAAGGCATCGCCCCGCTTCCGAGATGTACCCGGTTTTCTGAAGACCGATATCCCAGTCGGGATCACGAATCAATCGGTTCGAGTTGCGATACTCCAGTGTCCGATGGCCCAGTTCGAGCTGGTGACTCGGCGAGGTCGATAGGCTGCGGAGCAGCGGCCGTTGATACGCCACCGACACCAAAGTCGCCAGATCACGCGCGCTGGACTGATTCAGACTGGACAAGCCAGTGGGCTCGACATAACGGGTGTCGCGCATGCCCAGTTCGCGTGCCTTCGCATTCATGAGACGCACAAACTGGTCCAGTCCTCCAGGGAAGGTGCGCCCCAAAGCATGAGCGGCTCGGTTCTCACTGGACATGAGCGCCAGGTGCATCAACTCCAGACGCGTCAGGGTGGTCCCCACCGCCAATCGCGAGCGACTGCCTTTGACCGTATCCACGTCGTCGGACGTGATGGTCACCATCTCATCAAGGGGCAGGTTTGCATCGGTGACCACAAGCCCGGTCATCAACTTCGTCAGCGAGGCGATTGGCAGGACAGCAGAATCGTTCTTGCTGAACAGCACCTCATTGGTTTGCTGGTCCACCACCAGTGCAACGCTTGAATTGAGAGCCAGAGGGTCTCCAGCAGCCCGAAGCCCCATCCGTTCACCAATCGAAGAACGGGGTTCCATCGCCACCGGACGCACCGTACTGCTGCGCGGGTGCGCAGCCAGTCGCACCGGCTGACGACCAGCACGCACATACCTCGCTTCACTGAACTTGCGGGACTTCGCCAAGCGGGTGCTGTTTTCGGGCTTGCGCTTGCTCGCCCGGGAATCAGACCGGGCCACACGAGTGGCCTTTGCCCCCAGCTTTCTCTTGGCGGAGAGTTCCTTCTTGCCCGATCGCGCACTCAGTTTGGTGACGCTGGCGCGCTTGCTGCGTTCGGCAGGCTGGGCATCCGCTTTGCGAGCGGTTTTTTCGGCTTTGTTGGAGGCCGCCTCCGCGGTCACCGGCAACGCCAGGGACACCGACATCACGGCAACCGCAACCAAGTGCAGCAGCGTGACAAATCGTACGCGGGACAATTTCATGGACTCCACTCCAGCGACCTCAAAGATGAGCCCGAGTATAGGAGCACGAAAAAAAACTAGCAATATCAAACGCTTGTAACGCACTCCTCAGTGAACGCCAAAACAACCGTGAAGATGCACGGCTATTCGGAGCCTCATCCGAGGATTTCGTTACAAGTGGTTGATTTGTAATGCTTTATCCTTGCGCTGCAACCCGCTCTGCCTGGCTTTCCAGTTTGTTCAGAGCACTCAGATAGGCTTTGGCAGAGGCCACGACGATGTCGGGGTCGGCTCCAACCCCATTCACCACCCGGCCACCGAGCTGCAGACGAACCGTCACCTCTCCCTGGCTTTCGGTTGAACCACTGGTGATGGCATTGACCGAGTACAACACCAGTTCCGCACCGCTCTTGACATGGCTCTCGATGGCCTTGAGCGAGGCATCGACGGGGCCATTGCCATCGGACGAGCCACGGATCTCTTTGCCTTCGACAGTGAACACCACCTCTGCATGAGGGCGTTCACCGGTTTCACTGCGCTGGGACAGCGACACCAGGCCATATCGTTCCTTTTCGGCGGTCACGCTCTCGTCGCTGCACAGTGCCAGGATGTCTTCGTCGAAAATCTCGCTCTTGCGATCAGCCAGCTCTTTGAACGCGGCAAACGCCGTGTTGATCTCGCTTTCCGACGCCATCTCGATGCCCAGATCCTGCAGGCGCTGCTTGAACGCGTTGCGACCACTGAGTTTGCCCAGCACGATCTTGTTGGCGCTCCAGCCCACATCCTCTGCGCGCATGATTTCGTAGGTGTCGCGCGCTTTGAGCACCCCATCCTGGTGGATGCCCGAAGCGTGCGCAAACGCGTTGGCCCCGACAACAGCCTTGTTGGGTTGAACCACAAAACCGGTGGTCTGGCTGACCATACGGCTGGCTGGCACGATTTGGGTGGTGTCGATTCCAATGTCCAGATTGAAATAGTCGCGACGGGTCTTCACCGCCATCACGATCTCTTCGAGCGAGCAGTTGCCTGCACGCTCGCCCAGTCCATTGATGGTGCACTCGACCTGGCGAGCGCCGCCGATTTTCACACCGGCCAGCGAGTTGGCGACCGCCATGCCCAGATCGTTGTGGCAATGCACAGACCAGATGGCCTTGTCGGAGTTGGGAACTCTCTCCCGCAGCGTGTGGATGAAGTTGCCGTAAAGCTCGGGCACCGCATACCCCACCGTGTCAGGAATATTCAGCGTTGTGGCCCCTTCGTTGATCACGGCTTCAAGCACCCGACAGAGGAAGTCGATGTCGCTGCGATAGCCGTCCTCCGGGCTGAACTCGATGTCATCGACAAGGTTCCGCGCAAAGCGCACCGACTGCTTGGCCTGCTCGAACACCTGGTCCGGCGTCATGCGCAGCTTCTTCTCCATGTGGAGAGGGCTGGTCGCGATGAAGGTGTGAATCCGCGCCCGGCTGGCCCCTTTGAGGGCTTCGGCGGCGCGAGAGATGTCGCGATCATTGGCACGGGCCAGCGAGCAGACCGTCGAGTCCTTGATGGTGTTGGCAATCGCCTGGACGCAGTCGAAGTCCCCATTGGAACTGGCGGCAAAACCCGCCTCGATCACATCGACTTTCAGCCGCTCGAGCTGACGTGCAATACGCAGCTTTTCGTCCTTGGTCATGGAAGCACCAGGCGACTGCTCGCCATCGCGCAGGGTGGTGTCGAAAATGATCAGTTTGTCGCTCATCTCAGTTCTCCGGTGTGTGGCCTCGTGGACCACTCTTGAAAAAACCCGCAGTTCCAAAACAAAACGGCCCGCTGCGGGTGCAAACGGGCCGTTGTTGGAAATCACTCGCGCGTTACCAGACCTGCCCGTGCCGGACACCCAGTAGTAGCGAGGAGGAAACGGATTTCATACAGAGCAATGTAGCACAACGGCCCGGACATCCCTACAAAAACCGTCCATGACCGCGATTGACATCGCCGCGTCACTCGTGCAGGCCACGCTCGTCCGGTTCGTCGGTCGACGTGCTGATCACGCTGGTTGGCCGCCCCTTGGCCTTGCGCCAGAAATACATGGCATAGCCAGAAAGACCATACAGAACGAACAACCCGAACAACACCGTGGGCGGATGGATGTTGATCACCGCAATACCCAGCGCCACCAGCACGATGGCAGCAAACGGAACACTCTTCTTCAGACTCAAATCCTTGAAACTGTAAAACGGCACATTGGTCACCATGGTCAGGCCCGAGTACAGCGTGATCGCGAACATCGCCCACACGAGATCGGCCTTGACCAGTTCCAGCTCGTTGGCCAACCAGATGAACCCGGACACCAGCGCCGCAGCAGCGGGCGATGGCAGCCCCTGGAAGTAACGCTTGTCGACCACTCCCGTGTTGACGTTGAAACGCGCCAGCCGCAGCGCCGCGCATGCGCAGTACACGAAGGCAGCAATCCAGCCCCAGCGGCCGATGTCCCTGAGGACCCAGACATAGGCCACCAGCGCGGGTGCTGCACCGAACGACACCATGTCGGACAAGGAGTCCATCTGCTCACCAAAGGCACTTTGCGTGTTGGTCATGCGGGCCACACGTCCGTCCAGGCTGTCCAGAACCATGGCAGCGAAGATGCCCACGGTCGCAAGATCAAAGCGGCCATTCATGGCCATCACGATCGCGTAGAACCCGCCGAACAGAGCCGCGAGGGTGATCATGTTGGGCAGCATGTAGATGCCCTTGGGGCGCCGCGGGCTCTCCGTCATGGGCTCGTGAAGGGGGTCGGATCCGTCGTGCATGAGGAATGGGCTTCAAGCCGAAAAGCGTCAAAAAAGCAGTGTAAGCCAGTGGCAAGCCCGCACAAACGACAAAGGCCACCGAAGTGGCCTTTGCATCGGACGCCGAGGCGATCAGTTGCGGGTCTGGTCAACCAGCTTGTTCTTGGCGATCCAGGGCATCATGGCGCGCAGCTGGGCACCCACCACTTCGATCTGGTGATCGGCGGTGTTGCGGCGGCGAGCGGTCATGCTCGGGTAGTTCAGACGGCCTTCCTGAATGAACATCTTGGCGTAGTCGCCGTTCTGGATGCGCTTGAGCGCGTTGCGCATGGCCTTGCGCGACTCTTCGTTGATCACTTCCGGACCGGTCACGTACTCGCCGAACTCCGCGTTGTTGGAGATCGAATAGTTCATGTTGGCGATACCGCCTTCGTAGATCAGGTCGACGATCAGCTTGAGTTCGTGCAGGCACTCGAAGTACGCCATCTCGGGGGCATAGCCCGCTTCGACCAGGGTTTCGTAACCCATCTTGATCAACTCGACGGCACCACCGCACAGGACGGCCTGTTCGCCGAACAGGTCGGTCTCGGTCTCTTCCTTGAAGTTGGTCTCGATGATGCCGGCCTTGCCGCCACCGTTGGCCATGGCGTAGGACAGGGCCAGGTCACGGGCCTTGCCGGACTTGTCCTGGTGCACCGCGATCAGGTGGGGCACGCCGCCGCCTTGGGTGTAGGTGTTGCGCACGGTGTGGCCGGGGGCCTTGGGTGCAACCATCCACACATCCAGATCGGCGCGCGGCACGACCTGGTTGTAGTGCACGTTGAAGCCGTGGGCGAACACCAGCGAAGCGCCTTGCTTGATGTTGGGGGCCACGTTGTTGCTGTAAACCTCGGCGATTTGCTCGTCGGGCAGCAGGATCATGACCACGTCAGCGGCCTTCACGGCATCGTTGACTTCCATCACGGTCAGGCCAGCCTTGCCGACCTTGTCCCAGGAGGCGCCGCCCTTGCGCAGGCCGACCACGACCTTGACGCCGCTGTCGTTCAGGTTCTGGGCATGGGCATGGCCCTGCGAGCCATAGCCGATGATCGCGACGGTCTTGCCCTTGATCAGGCTCAGGTCACAGTCTTTGTCGTAGAAAACTTTCATGGTCATTCCTCTTTGGAGTGTTGGTTTGCCGTTCGTACACGAGCCCGTCGAAGGCCCTCGACAGGCCCAGCCCGAACGGCGGTTCGGCTGAGCCCGAAAAACCTGAGATCTTAAACGCGCAGAATGCGCTCGCCACGCCCGATGCCGCACGATCCCGTACGCACCGTTTCAAGAATGGCAGAGCGGTCGATGGCTTCCAGAAACGCGTCGTTCTTGCCCTGGTCGCCCGTCAGCTCGATGGTGTAGCTCTTCTCCGTCACGTCGATGATGCGACCGCGGAAGATGTCCGCCATGCGCTTCATCTCTTCGCGCTCCTTGCCCACCGCACGCACCTTCACGAGCATGAGCTCACGCTCGGTGTAGGCGCCTTCGGTCAGGTCCACCACCTTCACCACTTCGATCAGGCGGTTCAGGTGCTTGGTGATCTGCTCAATGACGTCGTCCGACCCGGTGGTCTGGATGGTCATGCGCGAGAGCGATGGATCTTCCGTCGGCGCCACGGTGAGCGACTCGATGTTGTAGCCACGGGCCGAGAACAGCCCCACGACGCGGGACAGCGCACCCGCTTCGTTCTCAAGCAGGACAGCAATGATGTGTTTCATGATGAAGATTCCTCTTTTCTGAGCCCTCCCCTGCGCACGGTAATGCACAGGCTCGGCTGCAAATAGATTCGTCGAAGGGAAGCACCTTGGCGTTGCACACTGATGCGCGCAGCGCCGGGTGCGGAGGGAAAGTCAGAGCTCTTCTGAGCCCAGCAGCATTTCGGTGATGCCCTTGCCGGCCTCCACCATGGGCCAGACGTTCTCCGTCGGGTCGGTGCGCACGTCGATGAAGACGCAGCGGTCCTTGATGGAACGCGCTTCACGCAATGCGGCTTCCACATCTTGTGGGCGCTCGACCAGTATGCCAACGTGACCGTAGGCTTCGGCCAGCTTGACGAAGTTCGGCAGCGCATCCATGTAGCTGTGGCTGTAACGGCCCTGGTAAATCAGTTCCTGCCACTGGCGCACCATGCCCAGATAGCGGTTGTTCAGGGACAACACCTTCACCGCCGTGCCGTATTGCTGGCAGGTGGACAGCTCCTGGATGTTCATCTGGATAGAGCCTTCGCCGGTGATGCACCAGCAGTCGGCATCGGGCTTGGCCAGCTTGATGCCCATGGCGTATGGCAGACCCACACCCATGGTGCCCAGGCCGCCCGAGTTGATCCAGCGCCGAGGCTCGTTGAACTTGTAGAACTGCGCCGCGAACATCTGGTGTTGGCCCACGTCGGACGTGATGTAGCAGTCGTCGTCCTTGGTCAGATTCCAGAGCGTTTCCACCACCATCTGCGGCTTGATGACCTGCGTATTGGTGCGGTCATAGCGCAGGCAGTCGCGCGAACGCCACCCCTCAATGGTGTCCCACCAGGAGGCCAGCGCCTTCTCGTCCGGCCTTGCCTGAGCTTCCTTGATCATGTTGATCAGCTCGGTCAGCACATCCTTGACGTCGCCCACGATGGGCACATCGACCTTCACGCGTTTGGCGATGCTCGAAGGGTCGATGTCGATGTGGATGATCTTGCGTTCCACCGAAGCAAAGTGCTTGGGGTTGCCGATCACGCGGTCGTCAAAGCGTGCACCCACCGCCAGCAGCACGTCGCAGTTCTGCATGGCGTGGTTGGCTTCGATGGTGCCGTGCATGCCGAGCATGCCCAGGAACTTGTGGTCGGTCGCCGGATAGGCGCCCAAACCCATCAGGGTGTGGGTGACCGGGTAGCCCAGCAGGTCAACCAGGGTACGCAGCTCGGGAACCGCGTTGCCAAGCAGAACGCCACCACCGGTATAGATGTAGGGTCGTTTGGCGTTCAGCAGCAGCTGCAGCGCCTTGCGGATCTGGCCACCATGCCCCTTGCGCACCGGGTTGTAGGAGCGCATTTCCACCGACTCGGGGTAACCGGTCCAGGTGGCCTTGTTGAAGGACACGTCCTTCGGAATGTCCACCACCACAGGACCCGGACGACCGGTGCGGGCGATGTGGAAGGCTTTCTTCATCACGTCGGCCAGATCGCGCACATCCTTGACCAGGAAGTTGTGCTTGACGATGGGTCGCGTGATACCTACGGTGTCGCATTCCTGGAATGCGTCCGAGCCGATGGCCGCTGTGGGCACCTGGCCCGCGATGATGACCATGGGAATACTGTCGGTGTACGCCGTGGCAATACCGGTGACGGCATTGGTCACGCCCGGCCCCGAGGTGACCAGCGCCACGCCCACATCGCCGGTGGCACGGGCGTAGCCGTCTGCGGCGTGCACGGCGGCCTGCTCATGGCGCACCAGCACGTGCTGCATGGTGTCCTGCTTGTACAGGGCGTCGTAGATGTAGAGCACCGCACCACCGGGGTAGCCCCAGATGTACTTCACACCTTCGGCCTGCAGGGCGCGCACCATGATTTCGGCGCCCATGAGCTGTTCGGATGCGGGGGATTGGCCGGCAGCAGCAGCGGCCGAGGCCAGTTCGGCCTTGGAGATTTCCATGATCAACCTTTCGAGAATTTCTCTGACGAAATACCTTGGGTGCTCCTTCACCTACTCTCGTGAAGCGGTGTCGGAACTTGAGGCCAGTGGACATGAGCGGACACATACCCCGCCGGACCATGACCCGTTTGCTTTTTTGAATTGCAGTTTGACATTATCGCACTGCAACACGAACCTTCGCGCATGACCCGCCAAGATGTTCAGAAACGTTGCGCAAAGCACCCGTCGCGGGGTGCGACAATCGCCCGCTGTCCCTCGCCCCATGATGCAAGCCTCTCCTGTCCCTGCCACTCCGTCCTCTCTCATCGCACCTCCGCTGATGCGCCGCATGGCCTGCTGGCTGTACGAGGGCACACTGCTCTTTGGCGTGGTGTTCATCGCGGGCTATCTTTTTTCCACACTCACCCAGACCCGAAACGCACTGGACAACCGCCACTGGCAGCAGGCGTTTCTGTTCATCGTGTTCGGCATTTATTTCGTCTGGTTCTGGGCCAAGGGGCAGACGCTGGCCATGAAGACCTGGCACATCCGTGTCGTCGACGCCAACGGACATGCCCTGACCCAGACAAGGGCGCTGGTTCGCTATCTGCTGAGCTGGCTGTGGTTCCTGCCGCCGCTGGCCGCTGGAGGGGTCTTCAGGCTGCCCGCGGGGGAACTGTCGGTCATCGTGATCGGATGGGTGCTGGTCTGGGCCCTGCTCTCCCGGTTCCACGCGCAGGGCCAGTTTGTCCATGACGCGCTGGCTGGCACACGCCTGGTGCATTTCAAGCCCGACCTGCCTCCTCGTCCGCGCAAACTCTGGCATCTGTGAAAACCGCGTCCGATACCCCTCTCGAGCCCACCGACGCCCAGAAGCGCCGGCACGGACTCAGCCGGATGTGGCACGCCTTCGGCTACTCCATGGCGGGGCTGCGCGCAGGCTGGCAGGAAACGGCGCTGAGGCAGGAGATGCTCGCTGCCGCATTGCTGCTGCCGTCGTCCCTCTGGCTGGGTCGCAGTTGGGTGGAGGTCGTTCTGCTGGCGGGCTCGGTACTGCTGGTGCTGATCGTCGAGTTGCTCAACACCGGCGTGGAGTCGGCCATCGACCGCATCGGACCTGAATGGCACGAACTGTCCAAGCGCGCCAAAGACATGGGCAGTGCCGCGGTACTGCTCAGCCTGTTGCTGTGTGCCGGCACCTGGGTTGCAGCCATCATCCATCGAATCTCATGAAATCACCTGCGTTCTCTCTCTGCGTCTACTGTGGCTCTCGACCGGGCGCCAATCCTGCCTACGCGCAGGTTGCGAGGTCTGTGGGCGAGTGGATCGGACGCCACGGCGGCCAGCTGGTCTATGGCGGCGGACACAACGGATTGATGGGGCTGCTGGCCGACGCCACACTGGCGGCCGGCGGCCGGGTGGTCGGCATCATTCCCAAGGCACTGGTCGAGCGGGAATGGGCCCACAAGGGCTGCAGCGAACTGCATGTGGTCGACACCATGCACGAGCGCAAGCGCATGATGGCCGAGCGGGCCGATGCTTTCCTCGCCCTCCCTGGCGGCATCGGTACGTTCGAGGAGTTCTTCGAGGTCTGGACCTGGCGCCAGCTGGGCTACCACGACAAGCCGGTCGGCCTGCTCAATGTCGATGGCTACTACGATGGTCTTCTGGGCTTCATGCAAACCGGTGTCGACCAGCAGTTCATGGGGCCCTGGCAGATGGAGTTGATCCGCGTGGGATCCGACTGGCAACAGCTGCTGCCGGAACTGGTACAGGCCGGGGGCATCACGCCCGCCGACCACTTGGACCGGGTTTAGACCGCGGTTTCGTCCTCTTCACCGGTACGGATGCGCACCACGCGTTCAACCTGCGTCACAAAGATCTTGCCGTCACCGATCTTGCCGGTGCGTGCGGCGCGCACGATGGCATCGACACAACGGTCCACGTCGTCCGACTTCACCACCACCTCCAGCTTGACCTTGGGCAGGAAATCCACCACGTATTCGGCGCCGCGGTAGAGCTCGGTGTGACCCTTCTGGCGACCGAAACCCTTGACCTCCGTCACGGTCAGACCGGTCACGCCTTGTTCGGCGAGCGCCTCCCGAACCTCCTCCAGCTTGAACGGTTTGATGACGGCGGTGATCTGCTTCATGTCGGGGTCTCCAGTCAGGCGGGCAAAGTTGCCGGGTAATTATGCCCAAGGGTGTCTGCCCCCATGGGGCACTCGGGCGTGTCAGGCGCGGTACCGGCTGGTGATCGGATAGCGCCAGTCTTTGCCGAAACTTCGGTGCGTGACGCGAATGCCGATGGGTGCCTGGCGCCGCTTGTACTCGTTGATGCGGATCAGCCGAACCACCTTGTCCACATCGGCCTGCGGATACCCCTCCGCCACGATCTGGTCCGGGCTGCGGTCGTTCTCCATGTAGCGCTCGATGATGGCATCCAGGACCTCGTACTCCGGCAGGCTGTCCTGGTCCTTCTGGTCCGGCCGCAATTCGGCGCTGGGCGGTCGCGTGATGATGCGCTCGGGAATCGGGTTCGTTCCGGTGCCATAGGGATCGTGCGCGTTGCGCCAGCGCGCCAGGCGGAACACCATGGTCTTGGCAACGTCTTTGATCACCGCAAAACCCCCGGCCATGTCGCCGTAGAGCGTGCAATACCCGGTGGCCATCTCGCTCTTGTTGCCGGTGGTCAGCACGATGTAGCCGAACTTGTTGGACAGCGCCATCAGCAACGTGCCGCGGATGCGCGCCTGCAGGTTCTCCTCCGTGGTGTCCTCGGGACGCCCCTCGAACAGGGGGTTAAGCGACGCCCGGAATGATTCGAACTCTGGCGCGATGGCGATCTCGTCGTAGCGCACCCCCAGGCGCGCCGCCATGTCGCGCGCGTCGATCCAGGAAATGTCTGCTGTGTATGGGGACGGCATCATCACAGCCCGCACCCGGTCCTTGCCCAGCGCATCGACCGCAATCGCCAGCACCAGGGCCGAGTCGATACCGCCCGACAACCCCAGCAGCGCCCCGGGGAAGCCGTTCTTGCCTACGTAGTCGCGCACCCCCAGCACCAACGCGTGCCAGAGATCGGCCTCCAGGCTGTGCGGCCGGTCCATGCCGGCCTCGATCTGCCAGCCACCGCCGGCCCGGGTCATGGCAATGTCAAACAGCGTCTCTTCAAAGCTGACGGCACGGCCCACCAGCGTCCCGTCGGAGCCCAGGACAAAACTGCGCCCCTCGAACACGATTTCGTCCTGCCCGCCTACCAGGTGGGCATACACCAGCGGAAGACCCACCGCCCGGGCTCGATCGCGCATGGTGGCCTCCCGCTCGCCGCCTTTGCCTGCATGAAAAGGCGAGGCGTTGATAACCACCAGCACCTCGGCACCGGCGACTCGGGCATCGGTTGCCGGCTCGTCGAACCAGGCGTCCTCACAGATCAGCAGGCCCACTTTCGCAGACTGCCCTGTGCTGTCCAGAACATCGAATACGCAGGGGTCACTCCCCGGAACAAAGTAACGACGCTCGTCAAAAACCTGGTAATTGGGCAGCTCGCGCTTGGCGTAGGTGTGGGTGATGCGCCCCTCGCAGACCACGCTCGCAGCGTTGTACAGGCTGGCCACCGACACGCTTCGGTTGCGCATCCCTGCTTCGTCGCCTTTGCGGGCCGGATGTCCCACCACGATGTGCAGGCCTTTGAGGTCGGCCGTGCCGCTGGCGATCACTTTGAGCGCATCATCGCAGGCGTCGATGAAGGCTGGCCGCAGGAACAGGTCCTCGGCCGCGTAGCCGCACAGCGCCAGTTCAGGTGTCACGAGCAGCTGCGCACCGCCCGCATGGGCGCTGCGCGCCGCTTCCACAATGCGCCTGGCGTTGCCAGTCATGTCCCCCACCACGAAGTTGAGTTGGGCCACACAAATCTTGAGCGTCATGGAATCGGAATCAAGGGGAACAACACAGGGAACGACCGCCGGAGCGCCTGGCCCCGGCGGGGGGGTGGAAGATTATGTCACCCGGGTTTTCACCGTGCCGGCGGAAATCCCGCTCGCCGATTGGAATGCCCTGCTGGAACTCGAGGCCGACCCCAGCCCCTTCATGCGGCTGGAGTATCTGGCGGCGCTGGATGCCAGCGGCAGTGCCACCCACCGCACCGGGTGGCGGCCAGCCTTCATGACCTTGTGGGACAGTGGACACATGGTGGCGGCCTGCCCGCTGTACCTGAAGCAGCATTCCTACGGCGAATACGTGTTCGACTGGGCATGGGCCAACGCCTACGAGCAGCATGGCCTCTCCTACTACCCCAAGGCTTTGGTGGCGGTGCCTTTCACCCCTGTGCCTGGCGCCCGGCTGCTGGCGCGCGACGATGCATCGCGCGCCGCATTGCTGCAGGCGCTGCTCCGTTACTGTCAGGAACAGCAACTCTCGTCGCTGCACCTGTTGTTTGCCCAGCCACGCGATCAGCAGGCCTGCGTCGACGCCGGGCTGATGCTGCGCCACACGGTCCAGTTTCACTGGCACAACCAGAAGTATCTGGATTTCGATCAGTTTCTGGCCAGCCTGCAGCAGGACAAGCGCAAGAAGATCCGCCAGGAGCGGCGCAAGGTCGCCGACGCCGGCGTGCAGTTTCGCCATGCACAGGGGCGGGACATCAGCCCCGCAGACTGGCGGTTCTTCTACAGCTGCTACGAGCGCACCTACCTGGAGCACGGCAATGCGCCCTACCTGCAGCCGGATTTTTTTGCCCGCATGGCCCGCGACATGCCCGAGCACTGGCTGATGTTCGTCGCAGAACGCGATGGACGTCCGATTGCGAGCAGCCTGGTGGGCATCGACGCATCACAGCGGGTGGCGTACGGCCGCTACTGGGGCGCGCTGGAACGGGTGAATTGCCTGCATTTCGAGGCCTGCTACTACCAGCCCCTGAACTGGTGCATTGACCATGGGTTCGAGCGATTCGAAGGCGGGGCCCAGGGCGAACACAAGATGGCCCGGGCGCTCCTGCCGACGCGCACCAGCAGCGCCCACTGGCTGGCCCACCCGGCATTTTCCGATGCGGTGGCGCGTTTCCTGGAGCGCGAGGAGAGCGGCGTGGACAGCTATCTCTCGCATCTGGCAGAGCGCAATCCGGTTCGTGCATCCGCGGGGGTGCCACCAGCGACCACTCCCGACAATCTGGCGTAGTCACGCCGTACCCGGGCGTGTTTCACCGAATGCTTCGTGGCACTCGACCTGCGCAAACGCTCTCAGCGACTTGTTACGCTCTCCCTACAATCGAGAACCATGGACCCGACTGACGCCTTCTTCACCCAGACCGTTGTGGGCGCGCCGTTCACTGTCCTGCTCGGCCGGCGCCGCCAGCCCGGTGGTTCAAAAGCGGAAGGCCTGCACATCAATCTGGTCACCGGCGAAAGCCGTCTGAGCCAGCTCTGGCAGGAATGGGCGCTGCTCCGCCATGCCACACCACCCGGTACCGCTAGGACCCGGCCGGGTCGTGTCCGCCGCCTGATGGAACGTCATGCGCTGTGGGTGGCGGTTCTGGGTTTACTATCGCTGACCGGGTCGGCCGTGTCCTGGTGGCTGCTGCTGTGGAAATGAAGTTGCCACAGGACACGCTGACGATCGACCCGATCGCCATGAACGTGGTCAACCGGGTGGCTGCCGGGAGCCGGCTGGAGGGAGACTTGCTGTTCGAAGGCGGTCTGCTGGTCCAGGGAGAAATCTCCGGGCAGATTCGGGTCAACGGTCGGCTCATCATCTGGAAGGGTGGCGTGGTGCGGGGCACGGTGCGCGTGCAGGGCGACCTGTACCTGTTTGGCCAGCTCGGCGTGACCGAAGGTTCGGCGCAGGACACGCAGCTCGAATGCCACGGCATGGCCTATGTAGCCCAGACCGGTGTGTCCACGGGCACGCTGATGGCCAAACGATTGCAGCTGTACGAGGGCGCGGATCTTCGCGGGCCGTTCAAGACGCTAAAGTTGGGAAGCACCCTGCCCGTGTTGCATGATGTCCAGTCCCAGCAGCCCTTGAGAGCACCCGGAGGCCGATCATGAAAGCACGCCGCTATATCCCTCCCGAACGCCACCTCGAACAGCACCCAGGATCCCAGACCATGATGAACGACCAGAACAGCTTCCCAGCCGTGCCCAGTCCGGAGCAGCAACCTGCATCCGACCTGCCGCAGGCGCTGGAGGTGGACGTGGGCCGCGCCATGCCGCCGGCCATGGCAGAACCGATTCCCATGCTGCAGGCTCAGGACAGCACCATGCCTGAGATCGACGCGACCGATGTGGCCTCGGCCCGCAGCATGCTGGCCGACGGCATGCACTTTGTGGGCAACGCCCTGCTCAAGGGGCCGTTCAGCGTGGCGGGCCAGATTGATGGCAACCTCACGCAGGCCGAAGGCATCCAGGTGTCGGTGGTGATCACCGAAACCGGGCGCGTCAAGGGGGACATCACCGCCCACAAGATCTCCGTCATGGGGCACACCGATGGTGTGCTCGACTCGGGCCAGGGCGAAGTGTCCCTGCACGACTCCGCCAGCGTTCACGGACTGGTGCGCTACGGGCGCATCCAGGTCAACGGCGCCGATCTGAACGCCACGCTCGAACGCGTGGCACCCGCCCGGAAAGTGACCTGACGGCCTCATGCAGTGGCAGCGGAGCGAACACCAGCAACCGCCAGCTCCCCGCCAGTCGTCGGTCCCCGACTCCGAGGCGGTGCGTCTGGCCGCGCTCCAGGCCAGCTGGCGCCGGGACCGGCGTGTGGGACGGCGCAGGATCGTCTGGCGCTGGATCGTCTGGTTCGCCCTGCGGTACCTGCCCTGGCTGGTGGCCGCACTGGCACTGCTGTTCGCCGCGGGCTACCTGGCAGGCTGGCTCCCGGCAACGCCCGCAGCAGCCGAGCCACGAATGATCGAAGCAGAGGCTGCGATGTACGCGCCCTTGCCGGCTGCTGTGGACCCTCCGGAGTCCATTGCCGAAACTGACTGGACGCCGCTGAATCTGCACGCCAACGCGCAGCTTGAATTCGCCGCCAACGCAACGACAACAGCCGTTGAAGCGCTGACATCTCCCGATACACTAACCCTCACCCCTGAAAACTGGTTGCACAGCAAGGAGCCCTGATCTCATGAGCCACAACCCTGCGTCCACGCGCCTCGTTCCGGCCGAGCGCCTTTCCGCCATCACCAGCTTGATCGCCGAAGGCGCCGTGTTCGACGGCAACTTTCACACCACGCGCGACCAGGGCATCAAGGTCGACGGCCAGCTCAAAGGCAACATCACCTTCGAAACCGGCGGCACCCTGCATGTGGGCGCCACTGGCGTGATCGAGAACACCCGGCTCGAGGCCGACTATGTGTTCATCGAAGGCAAGGTGATCGGCGCCGTGATCGCCCGCAAGGCGCTGGAAATCACCGGCTCGGCCACGCTGATCGGCGACGCCAGCTACGACGAGCTGATCGACATTCATCCGCGCGCCCGGGTGCGCGGCAAGATCGAGTACCGGGGCGACATCGACGCAGCGCAGAACTGACCCCGTCTGCTGCGCCCACAAAAAAAGCCTGCCACTTGGCAGGCTTTTTTGCGCCCGACACCTCGAAGGTGGCGGTGAAAGATCAGCCCTGCGCCTTGTTGTATGCAGCGATGCCGTCCATGATTTCCTTGTGCGCAGACTCGGGACCTTCCCAGCCCGCGACCTTGACCCACTTGCCCTGCTCCAGATCCTTGTAGTGCTCGAAGAAGTGTTCGATGGCTTTCAGGCGCATCGGGTTCAGGTCTTCCGGCTTCGTCCAGCGGCTGTAGAGCGACAGGATCTTGTTCGTCGGCACGGCCAGCACCTTGCCATCCTCCCCGGCTTCGTCGGTCATCTTCAGGATGCCGATGGCGCGGCAGGGCACCACGACACCAGGCATCAGCGGCACGGGGGTGACCACCAGCACATCGACCGGGTCGCCGTCGCCGGCGATGGTCTTGGGCACATAACCGTAGTTGGTCGGGTAGTGCATGGCGGTGTTCATGAAACGGTCCACGAAGATCGCGCCCGATTCCTTGTCCACTTCGTACTTGATCGGATCGCCGTTCATGGGGATCTCGATGATGACGTTGAACGCTTCGGGGATCTTGTCGCCAGGGGTGACGTTGTCGAGAGACATGGGTTCTTTGGAAAGTTGAAGAAAACGCTAGTGATTAACCCTGATTTTACTGATTCCAACCTGACTTCCTGATCCATATCAGTTCGTGTCTGAAGCAATTCCCGCTACATTCACTTCGTTGGCCAATCGCCCTGCCCCACCCGCCCCGGGTGCGTGACGGACGCGAGGAAGCAACGCAGCGGGGGTAGTCCTCTCAGCGTTGCCCCCTCCAAGTCAAACGTTACGGAGCAGGAGAAATCTATGGTTGGACAAACTGCGCTGATCTTTGCGCTGGTGTGCGGGCTGGTGGCCGTGGTCTATGGTTTCTGGTCCCGCAGTTGGATTCTTTCCCAAGACCCGGGCAACGCCCGCATGCAGGAAATCGCCGGTGCCATCCAGGCCGGCGCTGCCGCCTACCTCGCCAAGCAATACACCACCATCGGCATCGTCGGTGTCGTGCTGGCCGTGCTGATCGGCGTGTTTCTTGACGGCCCCACGGCCATCGGTTTCGTGCTGGGCGCTGTGCTCTCGGGCGCCTGCGGCTTCATCGGCATGAACATCTCGGTGCGGGCCAATGTGCGCACCGCACAGGCCGCCACCAAGGGCATCGGCCCGGCGCTGGACGTGGCCTTCCGCGGCGGTGCCATCACCGGCATGCTGGTGGTGGGCTTGGGCCTGCTCGGCGTAGCCGGCTTCTTCTGGTTCCTCGTGGGCAACGGCAACCTCACGCCCGACAAGAACCTGGCCAAGCTGCTCAATCCCCTGATCGGCTTTGCCTTCGGCTCGTCGCTGATTTCGATCTTCGCGCGCCTGGGCGGCGGCATCTTCACCAAGGGCGCCGACGTGGGTGCCGACCTGGTGGGCAAGGTGGAAGCCGGTATTCCCGAGGACGACCCGCGCAACCCGGCGGTGATCGCCGACAACGTCGGAGACAACGTGGGCGACTGCGCCGGCATGGCGGCCGACCTGTTCGAGACCTATGCGGTGACGCTGATCGCCACCATGGTGCTGGGCGCCCTGATGGTCGTGGCCGCACCGATGCAGGCCGTGCTGTACCCGCTGGTGCTGGGCGGCGTGTCCATCATCGCCTCCATCATCGGCTGCTTCTTCGTCAAGGCCAGCCCGGGCATGAAGAACGTGATGCCGGCGCTCTACAAGGGTCTGGCCATCGCGGGCGTGCTCTCGCTGATCGCCTTCTACTTCGTGACCACCGCCATCATCCCGGACAACGCCATCGCCGCCGCCGGCAGCCAGGTGCGCCTGTTCGGGGCCACGGTGGTGGGCCTGGTGCTGACCGCTGCGCTGGTGTGGATCACCGAGTTCTACACCGGCACCCAGTACTCGCCGGTGCGCCACATCGCCCAGGCGTCCACCACCGGGCACGGCACCAACATCATCGCGGGCCTGGGCGTGTCGATGCGCTCCACCGCCTGGCCGGTGCTGTTCGTCTGCGTGGCCATCATGGCAGCCTACTCGCTGGCCGGCCTGTACGGCATTGCGGTGGCCGCCACCTCCATGCTCAGCATGGCCGGTATCGTGGTTGCGCTGGACGCCTACGGCCCCATCACCGACAACGCGGGCGGCATTGCCGAGATGGCCGAGCTGCCCAGCAGCGTGCGCGACATCACCGATCCGCTGGATGCCGTGGGCAACACCACCAAGGCCGTGACCAAGGGCTACGCCATCGGCTCGGCAGGCCTGGCCTCGCTGGTGCTGTTTGCCGACTACACCCACAAGCTGGAAACCTACGGTCACGCGGTCAGCTTCGACCTCTCCGACCCGATGGTGATCATCGGCCTGTTCATCGGTGGCCTGATCCCCTACCTGTTCGGCGCCATGGCCATGGAAGCGGTCGGCCGCGCGGCCGGTGCGGTGGTGGTTGAAGTGCGCCGCCAGTTCAAGGAAATCCCCGGCATCATGGAAGGCACCGCCAAGCCGGAATACGGCAAGGCCGTGGGCATGCTGACCGGCGCCGCGATCAAGGAAATGATCGTGCCCAGCCTGCTGCCGGTGGTGGTGCCCATCCTCGTGGGCGTCTTCCTCGGCCCGAAGGCCCTCGGCGGCCTGCTCATGGGCACCATCGTGACCGGTCTCTTCGTCGCCATCTCCATGTGCACGGGCGGCGGTGCCTGGGACAACGCCAAGAAGTACATCGAGGACGGCCACCACGGCGGCAAAGGCAGCGAAGCCCACAAGGCGGCCGTGACCGGTGACACCGTAGGCGACCCCTACAAGGACACCGCCGGCCCGGCCGTGAACCCGCTGATCAAGATCATCAACATCGTGGCACTGCTCATCGTGCCGCTGCTGCCGATGGTCTGATCGCTTCGACGCCTGCTCCGGCGGTCACAGCGCATGGCCCAGGAGCAGAGCCGGTTCATACCACGGGCGAACACGCCAGGCGGCGCACCACCTCGCTGGCCACAGGCGTCATGGCGGGCAGTTCCGCCACCCGCCCCTGTTCGATGGCCTGCAGGATCAGTTCGTTGATGCCGCCCACCGCGGCCAGTGCCAGTCCCTCGTCGATGCTGCTCTCCCCTGACCCGCGGCGAAGGGTCTCCACCATGAACGCGGCCAACGCATTCATGACGTCCCGGCGAGCCCGTTCGCCCGCCCCTCCCAGGTGATGGATCTCGATGAACAGGGTCCGCAGCAGCTCGGGGTTGGCCGCCATGTGCGTGAGGTAGGCCTGCAACGCCTGCTCCAGCTGCTGCTGCCAGGGTCGCTCCGCCGACACCGAGTCCCGCAGGGTTTTCAGGGCGCTCATGCTCACCGCCCGATACAGGGCCAGGAAGCAGGCGTCCTTGCTCTCGAAGTGTTCGTAGAAGGTGCGCTTGGAGACACCCGCCTCACGCACCACGTCGGCAATGGTCACTGCGGCAAGCCCCTTGGTGGCGGCCACGCTGGCCATGCCTTGCAGCAGGCGTCGCCGGTGTTCGCTGCCGTTGGAGGTCTTCGGTGTGGTCTGGTTCAAGGCCATGACCGACATCTTAGGCCGCGGGATCACAGGGGTTGCCGGCTTGACACCCATGCCTGAAAGCAAGACCATGGCGAATTCGGTACCAACCGGTACCACCAACCGCTTGAAGCCATGACCGAACTTGTCGTCCGCCGCCTGTTGATCGATCTGGACCAGCCCGTGGAACGCCACTGGTGCGGCGGTGACGCATTCCTGACCGCCTGGTTCAACGCCCTGTCCATGAGCTTCCCGATCGGCGAGCAGTTCTTCATCGACTCGGTGCGCGCCGGCTTCAAGGCCCTGCCACCGGAACAACAGGCGCCGCTGCGCGACGAGGTCCAGGGCTTTGTGGGCCAGGAGGCCACGCACCGACGCATCCACGCCTTGTTCAACGCCCAGATCGAGAAACATGGTCTGACCAACCACTGGGAGCCCAGAGCGCGTCGGCGGCTGGCACGGATGGACGGAGCCGATGTGCGCCACGGTGTGGCCATCACGGCAGCCAACGAACATTTCACAGCCCTCTTCGCCGAGTGGATGCTCGCACACCCCGAGTTGCTGGATGGCTGCGAACCCCGGCTGAAAACTCTGTGGTTGTGGCACAGCGCTGAGGAAGCCGAGCACAAGTCCACAGCCTTCGACATCTACCAGGCCCTGGGTGGCAGCCAAGCCTGGCGGCTGCGCTGGATGCGCCGCGTGACCGTGTTCTTCCTCGGCGACGCGCTTCGGCAGACCGTCTCCAACCTGCGCGCCGACGGCACGCTGTGGCGCTGGTCCACCTGGCGCAGCGCCGCCCGGCACCTGCTCGGACGAGACGGGCTGCTGCGCACCAGCTACACGCCATGGAAGCGCTACTTCCGACGAGACTTCCACCCGACCCAGCAACACAGCGAGCTGTCCGAGCGCTGGCTGGCTGCCAACGCCCAGGTGTTCGTGCGGGTAGGCAGCAGCGCCTGAGTGCCCGCGGGTATTGTCCCTGCCCAGAGCCCGTGTGTCCAGACTGGGCTATGCAGGGTCGACCATAATCTCGCCATGTCCGAACGCGTGATTCCCCTGGTCGACCAACGCATGACGACCCGCGCCGCGGTCGTTCCCACCACACCGATTGCTGCCACCGGTCTGCTCGGCGATGCGCTCGGGCGGCCGCTGCGCGACCTGCGCATCAGCGTCACCGACCGCTGCAACTTCCGCTGCAGCTACTGCATGCCCAAGTCGATTTTCGACAAGGACTATCCCTACCTGCCGCACAGCGCCCTGCTCAGCTTCGAGGAAATCACCCGCATTGCGCGCCAGTTCGTGGCCCATGGCGTGCAGAAGATCCGCCTCACCGGCGGCGAGCCGCTGCTGCGCAAGAACATCGAGATCCTGATCGAGCAGCTGGCCGCACTGCGCACCACCGAAGGCAGGCCGCTGGACATCACGCTCACCACCAACGGCTCGCTGCTGCAACGCAAGGCGCGCGATCTCAAAGCCGCCGGGCTGCGCCGCGTCACAGTGAGTCTGGACGGGCTGGACGACGCCGTGTTCCGCGCCATGAACGATGTCGACTTCCCGGTGGCCGATGTGCTGCGCGGCATCGAGGCGGCGCGCGAGGCCGGACTGGGCCCGGTGAAGATCAACATGGTGGTCAAACGCGGCACCAACGAGCACGAGATCCTGCCGATGGCGCGCCACTTCAAGGGCACCGGTGCGGTGCTGCGCTTCATCGAATACATGGACGTGGGCGCCACCAACGGCTGGCGCATGGACGAGGTGATGCCCAGCGCCGAGGTGGTGCAGCTGATCCACCGCGAACTGCCGCTGGTGCAGCTGGACCCGTCGGCGCCCGGTGAAACGGCCGAACGCTGGGGCTACGCCGACGGCAGCGGCGAGATTGGCGTGATCAGCAGCGTGACGCAGGCCTTCTGCCGCGACTGCAACCGCGCCCGCCTCTCCACCGAAGGCAAGCTCTATCTCTGCCTGTTCGCCACCCAGGGACATGATCTCAAGCCGCTGGTGCGCGGTGGTGCCAGCGACGCCGAACTGGCCAGCGCCATCGCCGGCATCTGGCAGGGCCGTGACGACCGCTACTCGGAACTGCGCGCCTCCATGCCGCCAGACCAGAGCGCGGGCGGGCGCCGCATCGAAATGAGCTACATCGGAGGCTGAACCCATGCAAGCGGGAGACATCACCGGGCTGGTCCTGGCCGGCGGGCGCGGCTCGCGCATGGGCGGCGTCGACAAGGGGCTGCAGAACTTCCACGGCACGCCGCTGGCGCTGAACGCGCTGATGCGGCTGCAGATGCAGGAAGGAGGTCTGGTCGGCGACCTGATGGTCAACGCCAACCGCAACCTCTCGGCCTACGAGGCCTTCGGCACCCCGGTGTGGCCCGACACACTCGACAATTTCGCCGGACCGCTGGCGGGCTTTCTCACCGGTCTGGAGCGCTGCGAAACCCCCTGGCTGCTGACCGTGCCCTGCGACTCGCCGCGCTTTCCGCTCGACCTGGCACGGCGTCTGGCAAAAGCCTTTGAATCGCCCGACACAGAGATCGCCATGGCGGCCGCCCGCGAGGACGACGGGCAATGGCGGTCCCAGCCGGTGTTCTGCCTGATGAAGGTGGACCTGCTCGAAAGCCTGGCCGACTTCACACGCGGCGGTGGCCGCAAGATCGACCACTGGACCGGCCAGCACCGCACCGTGGTGGTGCCGTTTGACCGCTCGGGCGACGACCCGCTGGCGTTCACCAATGCCAACACGCTGGACGAACTGCACGCCCTCGAAAAACCGTGATGGACCGATGAAGACGATTGAACAGATTGCCGCCGAATTGCAGGGCTACGACCCGAAGGCCCTCAGGGCTGCAGACGTCAACGAGTTCCTGGCGCGGCTGGTGACACCGGTCAGCGAAACAGAAGCTTGCGGCGTGTTCGGCGCCCTGGGGCGGGTGCTGGCGGAGGATGTGGTCTCGCCGATCAGTGTGCCGCCGCACGACAACTCGGCCATGGACGGCTTCTCATTCGATGGCGGCCAGTTGCAGCCGGGGCAGCCACTGGTGCTGCGCTGCCTGGGCACCGCCTACGCAGGCCAGGCCTGGAGCGGCCAGGCGGGTGCGGGCGACTGCGTGAAGATCATGACCGGCGCCATCATGCCCGCCGGCACCGACACCGTGGTGCCCATCGAGTTCGTGAAGGTCGAGGGCGAGACAGTCACCGTGCCGGCCGACGTGGTCCGCCAGGGCGACAACCGCCGCCTGCTTGGCGAAGACCTGATGGCCGGCCGCCCCGCCCTGGCGCGCGGCCAGACCCTGGGACCGGCGGCGCTGGGCCTGATTGCCAGCCTGGGCCTGCCCACCGTCCCCGTGTTCCGGCGCCTGAAGGTGGCGTACTTCTCAACCGGCGACGAGATCCTGAGCCTGGGCGAGGCGCCGCGCGAGGGCGCGGTCTACGACAGCAACCGCTACACCGTCTTCGGCCTGCTCACCCGCATGGGCATCGAGGTCCTCGACATGGGCGTGGTCAAGGACGAGCCGGCCGCGCTCGAAGCCGCATTCCGTCGTGCTGCGACCGAGGCCGACGCCATCATCACCAGCGGCGGCGTGAGCATGGGCGAGGCCGACCACACCAAGGCCATGATGAAGCAGCTGGGCGACGTGGCGTTCTGGCGCATCGCGATGCGGCCCGGACGGCCCATGGCCGTGGGCCGGATCGTCCAGGAGGGCAAGTCGTCGGTGCTTTTCGGATTGCCTGGCAACCCAGTGGCCGTGATGGTCACCTTCCTGGCCTTCGTGCGTCCGGCCCTGCAGCGCATGATGGGCTGCACCGCCTGCGAGCCGGTCCTGCTGCAGGCCCGCAGCGCCGAGGCGCTGCGCAAGAAGCCGGGCCGCACCGAGTACCAGCGCGGCATCGTCACGCGCGAGGCCGACGGCACGCTGCGGGTGCGCACCACCGGCAACCAGGGCTCGGGCGTGCTGCGTTCGATGGTCGAAGGCAACGGCCTGATCGTGCTGCACCACGACCAGGGCAACGTGGCCGTGGGCGATCCGGTCGACGTGATGATGTTCGACGGCGCGATCTGAGCCGCCTCAGAGCCAGCGCCTCACACGCGCCATGTAGGTGCGGTACTCCTCGCCAAACAGGCCCAGCAGCACCCGTTCTTCGGGCGCAATCTGGAACCGGGTGAGGTACAGGACGTAGGCCACCGGCCCCAACAGCAACGCCGGCCAGTGCGCGAGGTAGACGCCCCAGGCCAGCAACAGGAACACCATGCCGACGTACATGGGGTTGCGGGTGATGCGGTAGACGCCGCGCGTGACCAAGGATGAGGCACGCTCGGGGCGCAGCGGATTGACCGTGGTGCGCGACGCGCGGAAGGCCAGCAGCCCCGCGAGATCAAACGACAGTCCGACCAGCACCAGCAGCGCCAACGACAGTCCGTTCGACCCGGTGGGCACATGCCACTCGGGGCCGCCGGCCGCCCAGACCATCAGCAGCGCGGTGACCAGGCCCACCAGGGGCGGCGGCACCCGGTGTTCGAGCCAGCTCATTTGGCCACCAGCACGTCACCGGGATGCGACGGCACCTGGGCGGTCTCCTGCGGCAGCACGCGCGAGCCGTGCCGGGTGCGCGCCAGCAGCATGTACATGGTCGGCACCACGAAGATGGTCAGCAGCGTGCCCACCGACATTCCGCCCACGATGACCCAGCCAATCTGTTGGCGGCTCTCGGCGCCCGCGCCGGAGGCCAGCGCCAGCGGCAGGGCTCCGAGCACCATGGCACCAGTGGTCATCATGATGGGGCGCAGGCGCAGCGCGGCGGCTGCGGTCACGGCCTCCAGCTTGGACTGGCCCTGCTCGCGCAGCTGGTTGGCGAACTCCACGATCAGGATGCCGTGCTTGGAGATCAGCCCCACCAGGGTGATCAGACCAATCTGGCTGAACACGTTGAGTGTGCCTCCCGTAAGCCGCAACGCCAGCAGCGCGCCGAGCATGGACAAGGGCACCGACAGCAGGATGATGAACGGGTCGACGAAGCTCTCGAACTGGGCCGCCAGCACCAGAAAGATGAACAGCAGCGACAGCGCGAACACGATGGCCAGCGAACCCGACGAGCTGCGGAACTCCCTGCTCTGGCCGTTGAGGTCGGTGGTGTAGCCCGGCGGCAGCACCTCGGCCGCGATGGTGTTCATGATCTGCAGCGCATCGCCCAGCGCCAGCTCGGGACCGAGGTTGGCGGTGATGGAGGCGCTGCGCCGTTGACCGAAGTGGTTGAGCTCGCGCGGCACCACCACCTCGCTGACCTTGACCAGCGAAGCCAGCGGAATCATGGCGTCCCCCCGTCCGCGCACGAACAGGCGGTCGATGTCGTCGGGCGCGCTGCGCTGCGTGCGGTCGGTCTGCACCACCACGTCGTACTGCTCGCCGCCCTGCTTGTAGCGGGTCACGGTGCGCCCACCCAGCAGCGTCTCCACCGTGCGGGCGATGGCGTCCACGCTCACCCCCATGTCGGCGGCGCGCTCGCGGTCCACGTCCATGCGGATCTCCGGCTTGTTCAGCCGCAGGTCGGTGTCGACCTGCTGGAACCCGGGGTACTTCGCCATCTCGTCCTGGAAGCGGCGCACCGTGCGCGAGAGGTTTTCGTAACTGTCGCTGGTGACGATGACGTAGTTGATCGGCCGCTCGCGGAAGCCCTGGCCCAGCGAGGGCGGCGTGATCGGGAACGCGCTGATGCCCGGCAGCGCCCCGATCTTGGGCTGCAGCTCGCGCGCGATTTCCAGGGTGCTGCGCTCCCGCTCTTCCCAGGGTGTGGCACGCAGGAACACCGAGCCCTGGGCCACGGTCGGGTTGCCGATGTTGGCAAAGATGCGGTCGAACTCCGGGTAGTCCTGTCCGATCCGTTCGACCGCTTCGGCGTAACGGCGCGTGTAGTTCAGCGTGGCGCCGTCCGGGCCGTTGATGTTGACCAGGATCACGCCCCGGTCCTCCAGCGGCGCCAGCTCCTGCTTGGTGGTCTTGAGCAGCCACCAGCTGCCCACCGCGCTGGCGAGCATGATGCCCACCACCAGCCAGCGCACCCGCAGCGCACCGGCCAGCATGCGGCTGTAGCCGTTGGTGATGGCCACCAGCACGCGCTCCATGCCTCTGTCGAACCAGCCTGGGTTGGGGTTGTGGCGCAGCAGCTTGCTGCTCATCATGGGCGAGAGCGTCAGCGCCACGAAGCCCGAAACCACCACCGCGCCGGCCAGGGCAAGCGCAAACTCGGCGAACAGGCGTCCGGTGCGCCCGGGCGTGAAGGCCAGCGGCGCGTACACCGCCGCCAGCGTCAGCGTCATGGCCACCACCGCGAAGCCGATCTCGCGCGCCCCTCTGATGGCAGCGTCGAAAGGTTTCATGCCCTCCTCGATGTGCCGGTAGATGTTCTCCAGCACCACGATGGCATCGTCCACCACCAGACCGATGGCCAGCACCAGCGCCAGCAGCGTCAGGGTGTTGATGGAAAAACCGAACAGCGCCATCAGCGCGAAGGAGCCGACCAGGCTGACAGGGATCGTCACCAGCGGAATGATGGAGGCGCGCAGCGTTCGCAGGAACACGAAGATCACCAGTGCCACCAGCACCACCGCTTCGGCGATGGTGGTGTAGACCGCCTTGATCGAGCGGTCAATGAAGACCGAATTGTCGTTGGCGATGTCGACGTTGATGCCGGGCGGCAGGTCGGCCTTGACTTTCTCCAGCAACTGGCGCACTCCCGCCGAGAGTTCCAGCGGGTTGGCCGTGGCCTGGCGGATCACGCCCAGCGACACCGAGTCGCGGCCGTTCAGGCGCACCGAGCTGCGTTCGTCCTGAGGGCCCTGCACCACCCGCGCCACGTCGCCCAGCCGGATCGGCAGGCCGTTGACGTTGCGGATGGTGACGTCGCGGAACTGCTGCGGCGTCTGCAGGTCGGTGGCGGCGGTCACGTTGAACTCGCGCTGGCTGCTCTCGATGCGACCGGCCGGCACCTCGAGGTTGGAACGCCGCAGCGCATCCTCGATGTCCTGCACCGTGAGCCCATAGGCCGCGAGGCGGTCGGGGTCGGCCCAGATGCGCATGGAGTACTTGCGCTCGCCGTACACCCGCACCTCGGCAGCACCCGGCGCGGTCTGCAGCACCGGCTTGGCGATTCGGTTGGCCAGATCGGACAGCTGCAGCGCGCTGTGGGTGTCGGAAGTCAGGGCCAGCCAGATCACCGGAAAGGCATCGGCCTCCACCTTCGCGATCACCGGCTCGTCGATGCCCTGCGGCAGGCGCTGCCTCACCCGGCTGACCTTGTCGCGCACATCGGCAGCGGCCGAGTCGGGGTCGCGTTCGAGCTTGAAGCGCACCGTGATCTGGCTGCGCTCCTGTCGGCTGATGGAGGTGATCACGTCCACCCCCTCGATGCCGGCAATGGAATCCTCCAGCGGTTTGCTGACCTGCGACTCGACCACCTCGCTGGAGGCCCCGGTGAAGGTGGTGCTGACGGTGACCGTCGGTTCGTCGATCTTGGGGTACTCGCGCACCGTGAGCCCCTGGAAGGCCACCAGGCCCACCAGCAGGATCAACAGGGACAGCACGCTCGCGAAGACCGGGCGGCGGATGGCAATCTCGGGCAGTTGCATGGTCGGGCTCCTGTGCGGTGCGGAACGGCCTCAGCCCGCTGCGGGCGGTTTGCCGCCCGCAGGCGCATCACCCGGCTTGGCTGAGGGAGCGCCGGCCGGTGGCCCGCCCTTGCCAGCGCCTGGCTGGCCGGCTTCGGGCCGGCTCATGTCCACCACACGGACGGCGGTCCCGTCCTGCTGCAGCCGCTGCTGCCCGGCGACCACCACGGTGTCGCCCACCGCCACACCGTCGGTGATTTCCACCTGGCCGGCGCGGCGCACGCCGATGCGGACCTCGGTGCGCTGGGTGACCAGCTTGGCGCCATCGCCCTCGCCTTCCTTGCGCAGCTTGATGACGAACTGCTTGCCCGCCTGCGGCACGATGGCCTCCTCGGGCACGACCAGGGCCGCGTCGTTGACCGAAAACACGGTGTTGACCCGCGCGAACATGCCCGGGCGCAGGTCCTTGCCCGCTGTCGAGGGCAGCACCGCCCGCACGGCCACCGAGCGCCCGTTGGCGTCCAGCAGCGGGTCGACCGCCTGGATGCGGGCCTGAAAGTTCTGGCCTGGCAGAGCATCCAGCTGAACCTGCACCGACTGGCCCGCCGCCACCAGGCTCTGGTAGCGCTCGGGCAGGCGGAAGTCCACCGTCAGCTGCGAGGTGTCTTCAAGGTTGATCAGGTCGGCACCGTCCTTGACGTACTCGCCGAGGTTGATGTTGATCAGGCCCACCGTGCCGTCGAAGGGCGCCACGACGCGCATACGCGCCAAGCGAGCCTGCGCCAGCGACACCTGGGCCTCGGCCACCTGGAGGGCGGCGCGGCTTTCATCGAGCACCCGCTGGGCAACGAAGGCCTGGGCCACCAGCTCCTCGTTGCGCTTGAGGTTGGCGCGCGCAATCGACAGCTGCGCCTGGGCCTGGCTCAGTTCCGCCTTCTGCAACGTGTCGTCCATCTGCACCAGCAACTGGCCCTTGCGCACCCGGGCACCATCCGACACCGCGATCTGCACGATGCGACCGGCCACCTCGGGCCGCAGGGTCACGCTCTGGCGCGAACGCAGGGTGCCGACGGACTGGGCATCGTCCTGCAGCCGTTGGGTCTGGACCTTGGTGACCTCGACCCCCGGCATGCCACCACCGCCTTGGCCGGGCCGTCCACCGGCAGCACCGGGGGAAGCGGGAGTGCCCGGTGCGGCCTGCTGTGCACCTGCAGCGGGACGGTTCTGAAACCACCAGGCGCCGGCCGACGCCAGCGCAATGCCGCCCACAGCGACCCAGACGTAGAGTTTTTGTGCCATGTAGTCTTCGTGTCCACGAAGGCCTCATGCAGCGTCCGTGCTGCGAATGAGACGGAGAAAGAAACGCAATGTATCAGCGCAGACGCTGCTGCGCTGCACAAGTTCCCGAAGCCCCGCGAGAACGGTCACCCGTTCATCGGGATTCATCAGGTCGCTCGAACCTCAGGTGGGCACACCCCGGTTCGCCAGGGCATCGGCCCGCTCGTTGCCCGGGTCACCGGCGTGTCCTTTGACCCAGTGCCACTCAATCTTGTGCGTGCCCTGGTGCACCAGCGCATCCAGGCGCTGCCACAGGTCGGCGTTCTTCACCGGCTGCCGGCTGGCCGTCTTCCAGCCCTTGGCCTTCCAGCCGTGAATCCACTCGGTGATGCCCTTGCGCACGTATTCGCTGTCAAGGTAGAGCGCCACCGTGCAGGGGCGCTTGAGCGCCGCCAGACCTTCAATGACCGCGGTCAGCTCCATGCGGTTGTTGGTGGTCTCGCGCTCGCCGCCCCACAACTCCTTTTCGTGCCCGCCCGATTTCAGGTAGACCCCCCAGCCGCCCGGACCGGGGTTGCCCTTGCAGGCACCATCGGTGTACATCACCACGTGATTCAAATTCAATGCTCCAGAAAGGCGCGTTCAGCGCCGGTTTGCAATGGTCACGGGCGCGGTGCCCGAAGCGCGCCGCGGTCGCCAGGCAGGCCCGAGCAGACGCACCCCACGCACCCGCTTGACCGCGACAAAAAAATAGACCGATCCGAAGATCGGCCACCAGCGGGGGCCGGCGCGGTCCATCCAGGCATAGCGCTGCAGCCACTTGTCGCTGTGGACCGCGGGCCGGTAACAACCAAAGTGCTGCGACTCGACTTCGAGGCCCAGCAGGCTGAACCAGTCCCGCAGCCGCCCAGGCCCGATGAACTCGCCGGCCTCGGGCAGGTACAACTCCGACAGACCCAGCGCCGAGATGCCGAAGCGGCCCATCAGGCGCGCACGGCTCTGGCGCAGCCCCCAGAAGCTGTTGGGGTTGAAACCCGCCACCACCACACGTCCTTCGGGCACAAGCACACGCTCCACCTCGCGCAGCACATGGTGCGGGTCGGCGCTCAGCTCCAGGGTGTGGGGCAGCACCACCAGATCCAGACTCGCTTCGGGAAAAGGAAGCGCCGCTGCGTTGGTCACCAGCGCCACGCGCGGGATCGCTGAGGAGGATGCCCCTGCGACTCCGGCTGCGGGCACCGTGTCGCGGTCCGGTCCAGTCGGAATTTCCTCGGCGCTGAGCATTTCTTCGGGCAGGGCCAGCCACCGGTGAGGCATCCGGTTGGCCGCCAGCGCATGCAGTTCCGGCAGCCCCAGCTGCAGCGCGTTGTAGCCGAACAAGTTCACCACCGAACGGTCGAACTGACCCTGTTCCCACTGGAGCAAGTAGCGCCCCGGAGGGGTCTGGAACCAGTCGGTCAAACTTATAATTCGGTCATTCATTCTGGGTGTTCAAGCGACGGTCTCTTCGGGCCGCAACCCGGTCCCGCCCGGTACTCTACACGCCCTGCCCAAGGTGCGAGCCCCATGACCCTGATCCCGCTTCCCGCCTTCAATGACAACTACATCTGGGTGCTTCATGATGGCCGGCGTGCGCTCGTGGTGGACCCGGGGGAATCGGAGGGTGTGCTGAGATGGCTGGGTTCGCAGGGCATCACGCTCGACGCCATCCTGGTCACCCATCATCACGGCGATCACACGGGGGGTGTGGACGCACTGAGGCAGGCCACCGGCGCACGGGTGATCGGCCCCGCACGCGAGGTCGTTCCCGAGCCCCTTGAGCGTGTGAGCGAAGGCGACACCATCGAACTGCTGGGCCTGCGCTTCGAGGTGATGGACGTGCCGGGCCACACCGCGGGCCACATCGCCTACCACTGCGCCGATGTGGACGGCCGGCCTCTGCTGTTCTGCGGTGACACGCTGTTTTCTGCCGGCTGTGGCCGCCTGTTCGAAGGCACACCTCAGCAGATGCTGGCCTCGCTCGACCGCCTGGCGGTCCTGCCGGACGACACCCGGGTGTGCTGCACCCACGAGTACACGCTGTCCAATCTGCGGTTTGCGCGGGCGGTGGATCCGGACAATGCCGATCTGCAGGCGCACGAACAACACTGTCAGTCGCTGCGCGAGCGGAACCTTCCCACGCTGCCCAGCTCCATCGGACTGGAAAAGCAGATCAACCCCTTCCTTCGCGTGCGTGCGCCGGCCCTCTCAGAAGCTGCCCGCCGCCATGCCCCAGAGACCCCTTCCGACGCGCTGGGTGTGTTCACCACGCTGCGTGCCTGGAAAAACGTGTTTCAGTAGTCCATGACCTTTCTCTCTTCGTTGCCCGTCCGCGCGCGCTGTTGTTCGGCACGTTCCTTGAAAGTGCTGAGCAGCCTCGGATTCGCGGCGCTGCTGGCCGCCTGTGCAAACACCCCGCTGCCACCGCACGAGCCGCCGCAGACGCCGTCTCCCGGCGCCACCGCCCCGTCCCAGGCCGCCGCTCCCCAGCTTCCGCGGGTTCAGACGCCCCATGCCCCGCTGAGCGAGATTTCCATCGCGTCCGCCACGCCACCGCCCGTCACCATGCTGGCGGCACCGGCGGACATCTGGGAACGCATCCGCCGCGGTCTCGCGATGCAGGACCTCGACGGTGAGCTGGTGCGCGACCGCGAACAGTGGTACGCCTCGCGGCCCGACTACATCCAGCGCATGACCGAGCGCTCGAGCCGCTACCTGTTCCACATCGTCGAGGAGATCGAGCGGCGCAACCTGCCCATGGAGCTGGCGCTGCTGCCGTTCATCGAGAGCGCGTTCAACCCCCAGGCGGTGTCCAGCGCCCGGGCCGCGGGCATGTGGCAGTTCATGCCCGCCACCGGCCAGTCCTTCGACCTCAAGCAGAACGTGTTCCGCGACGACCGCCGCGATGTGCTGGCCTCAACCCGTGCGGCGCTCGACTACCTTGAACAGCTGCACGCCCGGTTCGGCGACTGGCACCTGGCGCTGGCCGCCTACAACTGGGGCCAGGGCAACGTCAACCGGGCCATCACCCGCAACCAGCGGGAGGGCCGCCCCACCGGCTACACCGACCTGAACATGCCGCTGGAAACGCGCATGTACGTGCCCAAGCTGCAGGCGGTCGAGAACATCGTCGCGCGCCCCGAGGTGTTCGGCACCGTGCTGCCGTCCATCGGCAACCATCCCTTCTTCGACACGCTCACGATCGAGCGCGACATGGACGTGTCGCTCATCGCGAGCCTCGCGGGCATCAGCGAACGCGACTTCCGCACGCTCAACCCGTCCATCAAGCAACCGCTGGTGATGGCCGCGGGCACTCCGAACATCCTGCTGCCGTGGGACAACGCCAAGGTGTTCGAGGAAAAGCTCAAGACCTACAACGGTCCGCTGGCCAGCTGGACCGCCTGGGTGGCGCCGTCCACCATGAGCGTGTCTGATGTGGCCAAGCGCGTGGGCATGAGCGAGTCCGAGTTGCGCAGCGTGAACAACATCCCGCCGCGCATGAAGGTCCGGGCCGGTTCCAGCCTGCTGGTCCACCGCAACGGCGCGCGGGATCGGGACGTGAGCGAGTTCGTGGCCGACAACGCCCAGCTCAGCCTGGCGCCCGAGGTGGTGCTCCGGCGCACGGTTGTTCGCGCCCGCAAGGGCGACACGCTGGCCCGTGTGGCCCAGCGCTACCGGGTGAGCACCGTCAGCGTGGCGGGCTGGAACGGCCTGTCCGTGAACGCGAAGCTCAAGTCGGGCCAGCGCCTCACGCTGATGCTGCCCAAATCCGTCCGCGTGGCCGAGCGTGCCCCTGCCCGCTCGGCGAAGGCCGGCAAGGCCACCCGCAGCAAGCAGGCCAGCGCGAAAAAGCCTGCTCGTTCCGCCAAGGTGACCAAGGGCAAACAGAAGAGCGTCCGGGTCGCGTCGGAGGAGCGCTCCAGCCGCAAGACCACCAAACGCTGAACATCCCCGGCGCGGCGCCTCAGGCCTTGAACCGAGCCTTGGCCTTGAGCGCCATGTCGTTCGTGAAAGTCTGCGAAAGGTCCACCTGGCGCAACGGTGACGCGGTGTCGAACCGGGACATCACCCGCGCCATGGTCGCGGGCCCGGCATCGGGCATCAGCCCGTCGGGCGACCATGCTTCGCGAGCACGGCTGAACGCCGCCAGATACAGCGCCCGGTCACCCTGGAAGTACGACTCCGGCACCACCTTGTTGATGTCGGACAGGCCCGCCGTCTGCAGCCACTTGAGCGCATGGACCAGGCCATGGACCAGCGCCTGGCACTCGTCGCGGTGCGTGCCCAGGTAGTCGGCTGCCACGCTCAGACAACCTGCGGGCATCGGTCCACCGAACACATCGGCGTTGCCGCGCACCGTGCGTGTGTCCGCCACCAGGCGCAGCGCACTGTCCTGCTCCAGCTGGGTGATGACCGGGTCGGTGTAACAGATCGCATCGACCAGGCCGTTCCGGAAATTCGCCAGCGCCGCCGTCGGGCTGGCGACGGGCACGAAATCCACGGTTTCCGCGCCCAGACGGCCGGCCGCCATCAACATGAGCACCATGCGGTGCGCTCCACTGCCCAGAGACGGCACCAGCACCTTGCGCCCACGCAGGTCTTCGATGTTTCGGAAGCCCGCGAGTGTCTTGTGCGACACACCGAGCACCAGTTGGGGCGCACGCCCCTGCAGCACGATCGAAGGATAGGACTTGCCGCGCGCACGCAAGGCGACGCTGGTGCTGTAGGGACCGGAGAGCACCTGCGCCGACCCGGACAGCAGGGCCTGCAAGGCTGTTCCAGGCTCCATGAGGTCGCGCACCTGGACATCCAGCCCCTCGGCCGCGAAGTACCCCATGCGGTCGGCAATCGTCAGCGGCAGGTAGCAGAAGGCCGCGCGGTTCTCGACCGCCAGCACCACACGCCCGAACGGCGCGCGCGAAGGCTGCGACTGCAACTTCGCGCTGCCCTGCGCCATCGCCGCAGGCAGCCCGGCCACCATCGGCAAAGCCGAGGCCCAAGACCGCAACCACTCACGGCGACTCCACATGCACGCGTCCTTCGGTTCCCTGATTCGATGGAACCGAGCGTAGGTCACGGACGCCCGCTGCGCATCGGGACGAGTCCCGAGCGGGTTTCCACCGACGCCAAATGCAAGCCGATGTAACGGCCGCCGGCGTCGCAATCAGATGAAGAGCAGCGCGATGTTGGCTGCGAACGCCAGCGCCCACACGGCGCTGCGCAGCGTGGCCATGTCGGCCACGTAGAACAGGATGTACATCAGCCGGAGCACCACGTACACAAAGCACAGCAGATCCAGCCGCGTCTGGAAGACCGAATGCTGGTGCGCAATGATCACCGCGCCGATGTAGAACGGCATGGCCTCGAAGCAGTTGGCCTGCGCCGCGTTGGCCCGCGCGCGCCAACCCGACTGCCGTGCCAGCCATTCGCGCGGCAGGTGGTTGTCGTAGCCGCCGTCCCGGCGGGGTTTGGACACCGCCCCCGACTTGGCCAGCCAGGCGCAGCCGAGCGGCATCAGGGCCACGACCAGCACGGTCCAGTAGGCCACGGTCAGTCCGGCATAGGTCATGAAAACACCTTGAAACAAAAGGGAGTGGCCGGGCGATTCAGCGCCGGTCCACCAGGGCGTGGGCAATGGTGCCCAGATCGACGTATTCGAGCTCGCTGCCGACCGGCACCCCGCGCGCCAGACGGGTGACGTTGACGCCGCGGGTCTTCAGCCCCTGCGCGATGACATGGGCCGTGGTCTCACCTTCGGCGGTGAAGTTGGTCGCCAGGATCACCTCGCGCACCACCCGCTCGCCCTGCTCGGTCGCGTCGATGCGCTCGAACAGTTTCTGCAGCCCGATCTCGCGCGGACCCACGCCGTCCAGCGGGCTGAGTTTGCCCATCAGCACGAAGTACAGGCCCTTGTAGGCACCGGTGCGCTCCATCGCCGCCTGGTCGGCCGGTGTTTCCACCACGCAGAGCAGGCCGCGGTCGCGCCGCGGGTCGTCGCAGGTCGGGCAGATGTCGTTTTCGGTGAAGGTGTGGCACATCGTGCAGTGCTTCACCGAGTTGCAGGCGTGCTGCAAGGCCTGCGACAGCCGCAGCGCGCCCTCGCGGTCGTGCTGCAGCAGATGGAAGGCCATGCGCTGGGCGGACTTCACCCCCACGCCGGGCAGGCAGCGCAGGGCCTGCACCAGCAGCTCCAGCGAGTGGGTATCGGCCACGCGTGGTTGCGTGGTCAGAACGGGAATTTCATGCCGCCCGGCAGCCCGGGCATGCCGGCGGTGAGCTTGCCCATCTTCTCCTGCGAGGTCTCTTCGGCCTTGCGCACCGCGGCGTTGAAGGCGGCGGCCACCAGGTCTTCGAGCATGTCCTTGTCGTCGGCCAGCAGCGAAGGGTCGATGGTCACGCGGCGCACGTCGTGCTTGCAGGTCATGAGCACCTTGACCAGACCGGCACCGGACTCGCCCGTGACCTCGATGTTGCCCAGTTCGTCCTGGGCCTTCTTGAGGTTTTCCTGCATGGCCTGGGCCTGCTTCATCAGGCCGGCGAGTTGTCCTTTGTTGAACATGGTGTTCCTTGGGTTGGGGTTCTTGGAATGAATAAAAGCTGTGCGTTCAGGCCTCGGTGGCCCGCAACGATCCGGGCACGATTCTGCCGCCAAAGTCGCGCATCATGGCCTGCACCAGGGGGTCGTCGTGAATGATGCGCTCGGCCTCGCGCTGGCGCCGGTTGGCCTCGGCCGCCAGGCGCAGGGACGCCGAGTCGCTCACCGGGCCGATCTCCACCGCCAGCCGCACCGCATGACCCTGCGACTGCAGGGCCGTCGACAAACGTTCGCGCGTGCTGGGCTGGTTGAGCGACTCGCGCTCCACGCGCAGCAGCCATTGGTCGGCGTCGCGCGCCACCAGCTGCGACTGCAGCGCCAGCTCACGCACCAGTGCCGTGACCACCTCGGCCTTGACCATCTGCTGCACCAGCTCGAACCAGAAGTCGCCCTCGGGCGTGATCACCGGCTCAGGCAGTCGCACCGGCTCCGAGGGGTCGCGCATCTGCTCCACCCGCGGGGACAGGCTGGCCTCGCGCACCGGAATTTCCACCACGCGCCGGCTGGTCTGCACACCCTCTTCCGGCGGCTCGGGCATCGACTCTTCACCGGGTTCGTCGACCCAGGGCGGTCCGTCGACGTCCGTGGGTTCTTCGGGAGCCGCGCGCGAGACGGGGGCTTCAGCGGGCCGGGGTGCAGGCACGGCGGCAGACGGGGCGGAGACGGCTGGCGAAGGGGGCACGACCACCGGCGGCTTGGCCACCGGCGCGGGCGCTGCGACGGGCTCAGGCCCGGATTTCAGTGTTTTTTTTTCCGGCGAGGCGCTGGCGGCGCCGGCCGGCTTGAAGGCCAGCAGCCGCAGCAGCACCATGGTCAGCGCCGCGTACTCATCGGGCGCCAGTCCCAGCTCGGCACGGCCGTGCAGGCACAGGCTGTAGAGCAGCTGCGTCTCGTCGGCCGGCAGGGCCTGGGCCAGCCGCACGATCTCGGGCTGGTCGGGGTCGTCCGAGGCCTCCAGCGCCGCCCGCTCGGGCACGGCCTGCAGCACGGCCATGCGCTGCAGCAGGCTGGTCATTTCTTCCAGCGTGGAAGCGGCGTTCAGCCCGTTGACGCGCAGCGCATCGACTGTGTCCACCACCGCCGCGCCATCACCGCGCGCCAGGCCATCGATCAGCCGCAGCACGTGCGAACGGTCCACCGCGCCCAGCATCTGGCGCACCGTGGCCTCCTGCAACTGGCCGCCACCGAAGGCGATGGCCTGGTCGGTGAGCGACAGCGCATCGCGCATCGAACCGCGCGCCGCGCGCGAGAGCAGGCGCAAGGCCTGCGGCTCGGCCGGCACGTTCTCGGCCGCCAGCACCTGGCCCAGGTGTTCCAGCACCGTCTCGGGCGCCATCGGCCGCAGGTTGAACTGCAGGCAGCGCGAGAGCACCGTGACCGGCACCTTCTGCGGGTCGGTCGTGGCCAGCACGAACTTGAGGTATTCGGGCGGCTCTTCCAGCGTCTTGAGCATCGCGTTGAACGCGTGCCCGGTGAGCATGTGCACCTCGTCGATCATGAAGACCTTGAAGCGCCCCTGCACCGGCTTGTAGACCGCCTGCTCCAGCAGCGACTGCACCTCGTCCACGCCGCGGTTGGAGGCCGCGTCCAGCTCGGTGTAGTCGACGAAACGCCCGGCGTCGATGTCGGTGCAGGCCTGGCACACGCCGCAGGGCTCGGCGGTGATACCGCCCTGCCCGTCAGCACCCAGGCAGTTGAGCGACTTGGCCAGAATGCGCGAGACCGTGGTCTTGCCCACGCCACGCGTGCCGGTGAACAGGTAGGCGTGGTGCAGGCGCTGGGTCGTCAGGGCATTCGAGAGGGCTTGGACCACATGCTGCTGCCCCACCATTTCGGTGAAGCGGCGCGGACGGTATTTGCGGGCCAGGACGACATAGGACATAGGCGGCTGATTCTAAAGGTCACCCCACGCCGCAAAGGACACAGGCATCGCCTACAATCGCAACTGACGGGCCTTCCCGCATGGTGAAGCGGCCAACCGGGTCAGGTGGGGAACCAAGCAGCCCTAACTGTGGAGCCAGTGCCGGGGTCAAGGCTCGTCACCTTCTTCTTTCTGCTGTGCGGCAACAGCCCGCCGCACAGCGGCCACCACCCTTGTGATCTCCTCTTCCTGCATGCCCGGAAAAATGGGCAACGCCAGGGCCCGGCTGGCAAGCGCGCTGGCATGAGGCAGCGTCCGCTCCCCATACCGGGCCAGCCAGGCCGGCTGTGCGTGAATGGGGCGTTCGTAGTAGATCTTGGTTTCGACGCCCGCCGCGGCGAGGCTCTCCCGCAGACCGTCACGGCGCTCACACCGTAGGACAAAGTAGTTCCAGGCGTGGCCCTCGCGGTCGTGTGGCAGGGTGATGCCCGGCAGCCCGGACAAGCCGCTCAGGTAGCGCCGCGCAATCTCCTGGCGTCTGGTCAGCCAACGATCCAGCTGATCCAGCCCCATCAGGAGCAGTTCCGCCTGCAACGCGTCCATGCGGCTGTTGTAGCCCACATCGATATGAACTGCGCTGTTCAAGCCATGATTGCGCAGCGCCTGTGCGCGCTCCACCAGCCGCGCATGCGGACTGCTCAGGGCGCCAGCGTCACCGCTTGCCCCCAAGGTCTTGGTGGGATAGAAGCTCAGGGTGCTCAGGTCTCCCCAGGCTGCGGCAGCGACCCAGCCACGGTCCGGAGTCCAGGCGCGTGCGCCCAGCGCCTGTGCAGCGTCTTCGACCAGCGGCAGCCCCCGGTCCCGGCACAGCTGCGAAACCCCGGGCAGTGCGCTGGCATCGCCGAACAGCGGCACAGCGAGAACGGCCCGTGTGCGCGGAGTCAGCCGCTCGGCCACTTCCTCGGCACCGGCAAGGAAATCGTCGGGAGCGCAGTCGCACAAGACCGGAACGGCGCCAGCCCGCACCACAGCCTCGAAACAGGCGAAAAAGGTGTAGCTGGGCAACACGACCTCGTCGCCAGGGTCGAGGTCGAGCAAGCGCAGCGCAAGCACCAGGGCATCGGTGCCGGAGTTCAGCCCCACCACCTGCCGAGCGCCCAGTCGCAGGGCCAGCGCTCCTTCAAAGCGCGACACAGCAGGCCCCTGGATGTAGCAGCCGCTGCGCAGCACCTGGGACCAGACCGCCATCGCGCGATCTGCGGCTTCTGGCTCCTGCCAGGGACTGCGAAAAAAAGGCACCTTCATAGCTTGGCCACGATGGCGAGAGCGCGGCGGGCAGCGATGGCGCCATCCTGTGCACCTGCCAGCAGCGAGGGCAGGCCGCGCAACTCGTGATGAAAGGCGGTGTACTGTCTGGTCAGGGCATCGGACTGCCCCAGATCGGACCGGCTGGACAGAAGCAGCTCATTCCAGGCTCCTTGGTCGCCCCAACACACGCTGGCAAGAGAGATGTCCGCGCCGTGGCGGACATGAAAGTCCACACGCGTGTCGCCCATCCGCGCCACCACCTGCATGCTGTCCTCCAGAGACTGCACATCGAGAATGTGAAGGAATTCATCGGGTCCGCAGCGCAGGAGGTGGGGCGCCAGATCGAGGTCGTGCACCATCAGGTCCAGCACCACCGAACGGGCGGTGCCGGGCAGGCGGGACTGGCGCCGGAATACCAGGTGACCAGGAACCTGACCCCACGGCGGGTCGATCAGCGCCGGGTTGAAGCGCTCGATGTGGCCGATGAAGAGCTTGCGACCCGTCACGCGGACAGCGTCCAGCATGGCGTCAATGGCCTGCTCGCTTTCGGCCATCGGCTTCTCGACAAGCACGTCGATGCCCCGGTGCATCAGCGTCACCGCCAGATCCGCGTGGGTTTCTGCGGGTGTGACCACCGCGGCGGCCTGCACCGCCTTCGGCAAGGCGTCAAGGGAGGCAACGGCATTGAAGCCCTGCGTCTGCGCAGCGGCACGCGCCTGCGGGTCGGGGTCGACCACACACACCACTTCGTAGGCCGGGTGAGCCTGCAAGCGCAAGGCGTGCACCCGGCCGAAGCGACCGAATCCCAGAACGGCGATGCGGGTGCGAGTTCCCATCGTCGTCTTGACTAGCCCGGGAGGCCCGCAGCAGTCACCATGCGCAGCAGATGCCGTGCGCGGATCACATCCTTGTAGATGCCCGCAGCCTGCCGCTCTTCGCCCACCCGCTCGAAGTGGGGCATCTCACCTGGCAACAACCCTTCTTCATATGGCGTGCGCGCCGCGGGGTAGAGGCACTCGCGGGCGAAGGCCTGCGTGCCGAAAGTGTCGAACATGGTCTGCACCTCGGCCAGCAGCACCGGGCTGCAGCGCCGGGCGTAGTCCAGCACCTGCTCCAACTTCTGACGGAGCTCGGCCTCCGTCAGTCGCACCTCGATCTCGATCTGGTCTTCACGCGCAGGGTCACAGGGATGCCCCACCAAAGGGATCTCCAGGTTGCGCACCTCGCGGCCCGCCGCGCGCAAGCGCGACACCAGGCGGTTGGCCAGCACCCGGCAAAGGTCGTGCGACGGGTTGTAGCCCTCTGCTTCGTCCGCCACCACCGTGTCGATGCCGGCCTCCAGTGCCGCCCGGGTGAGCCCGTCGAGCCATTCCCCGAATGGAGAAACCCCCGTCCCCAGCAGCGCCTGGTACACCACCGAATCGGACACAGGCGCCAGCCACTCGCTGCGCACGTCCAGCCCCCATTGGTTCAGCATGCGCCGGCTGTCCTCCAGCCGGGGCTGACCAATGGAGCCGTCCCCGCTGGTCAGCACCACGACCTGAGGGCGGGCCTGCTGGACCCATTGGAAAACACGCAGCTCATGTCCGGGGTGGGCAACCAGGAGAAGGGGCTTCATGGCGGTCATTGCATCGGGTGGTCGTGTGGAGAGTGCGGCGTGCCCAAGATCAGTGCTTGAAGCGCGAAACCAGCCAGCGCATGGGCGCGGTCAGGCGCCACGAATGGCTGCTCCTCAAGGCCTGCACCTCGCGTTCGAATGCATCGGCCTGCGTCCTGGCGTCCTGCAACTCCTGCACCTGCCGTTCCAGCCAGGCTGCGCGATCGCTCAACCCGCTCAGGGCCTGTGCCTGTTGTTCGAGCTCCATTGCCCTGGCCCCGGACGCCAGAAGGTCTTCCTGGGTGTTCGCCAGGCTGGTTGCGGTGCCGATCAGACGCGACTCAAGGTCCTGGATGCGCGCGAGCAACAGGCCGACCTGCACCGCAACCTGCGGCGTGCCGAAGGGCACCAGGTTATCGGCCACATGCCGGGCGAACTCGCGCAGTTCATCCCGCGGGTCGATCACCGCGCGCCCGGGCTCGGCCTCAATCACCTGGCGCGCCAGCGCTTCCAGGGCGTCGGCGCTGGCCTCCAGCGACACATGGGTTCGCACGTAGTCACTAACAAGCGCCGCGTCGGCTGCGTCGTAGCGGAGCACTTCGCGCCGGATCGCATCGCTGTCAATGGGCGCCTGCATCAGGCGGCGACCGAAATTCCAGCGATGCCATTCCTGCACCTTGTCGGCCGTGACCAGTCCCGCCAAACCCATGCCTTCGTTCAGCAGGACGACTGCGCAACCGACCGCCATGGCCTCCATGGCACAGCGCGCTTTGGCAAACACCAGATCGAACGCTCCCAGCAAGTCCTCAGGCGCCGTCGCCTGGCGGCCGACGCCCTGCCCGATCACCTCCAGCGTCAGTCCCAGCGACTCGCACGCCGAACGGATGGCGCGCGTGTCCGGACTCTCGGTGGCGTAGTTGCTGAAGATGGCCGCCCTGCGGGGCCGCCCGGGCAAGGCAGGCCGCGGTCGAAACCGCTGCAGATCCACCCCGTTGGACACGATGGCAATCCCCGCGGCCGGAATGCCGCTCTCCAGCGACAGGCGCTCGGCGCAATTGGCGTCCACCGCCACATGCTGCCGCACCCGGGAGAACAACGGCGGTTGGCCGTGGGAAGCCGTGCGGTCGTGGCAGATGGAGATGGCCGGCACGTCCAGGAAGTGCGCCAGGCAGGCCACCGTGTCGTCGCGCGTGTTGCCGATGATGATGTCGGGCGCCTCGGCCACCTGGCTCAGCTCAACCACGCAGGCAATGCAGCGCTGGCGCAGCCCGTCCACCATGTCGCCCATGATGGGTGCATAGACCACCACCGAGTGACCACGCCGGTGCAAAACGGTGGCCACGTCGTGCACAAAGAGCTCGGCGCCAGAGCGGTGGGCCATGCTGCAGACGGCCAGCAGAATCTTCACAGAGGTCCTCTTCGGGTCTTGGGGCCTGTCATCCGGCTGGATGATAGGGCATGCTCCTGACCGGAGGCCTTCAAGACAAAGGGCCGCATTGGCGGCCCTTGCTCATGTCCGGCGGCGGCTGATCAGAACGCGTCGATCTTCAGCCCCTGCTTCTTCACCACGGCCTTCCAGCCGTCCAGATCGCGCTGCAGGAACTGGCCCAGCTGGGCGGGGCTTCCCACCGCGGGTTCCAGCGCGTCCTTGGCGAGGCGCTCCTTCACATCCGGCATCTGCACCACCTGGGCCAGCGCGGCGTTGATCTGCTGCACCACCGCATCCGGCGTGCCCCGCGGCGCGACCAGTGCGAAGTAGTTCAGCACGTTGAAGTCGGCCATGCCGGCTTCCTTCATGCCCGGCACGTTCGGCAGCGCGGGGCTGCGCTCCGGGCTGGTGACCGCCAGGGCCTTGAGCTTGCCGTCGCGGATGTGGGGCGCGAGCGCGGGGATGGTGCCGGTCAGCAGCTGCAGCTGGCCGGAAATCGTGTCCAGCGTGGCCGGCGCGATGCCACGGTAAGGGATGTGGGTGATGTAGATGCCGGCGCGCGCCTCCAGCGATTCGAGCACCAGGTGGTTGATGCCGCCCACGCCGGCCGAGCCATAGTTGAGCACGCCCGGCTGCTGTTTCGCCAGCGCGATCAGTTCGGGCATGGAGCTCGCAGGCAGATCCTTGTTGGCCACCCAGACCAGCGGGCCGTGCGCGATCATGCCGACTGGCACGAAACCGCCCACCGGGTCGTAGCCCGCCGTGGGCAGCGCGGCGGCCACCGTGGTGAACGGCGCGGCGGCCAGCAGCAGCGTGTGACCATCGGGCGCGGACTTGGCCACCTCCTGCGCACCGATGGCCCCCGAGGCGCCGGTGCGGTTCTCGACCACCACGTTCACCTTGAACAGCTCGCTCAGCTTCGCAGCCACCAGACGGCCCATGGCGTCGGTGCCGGCGCCCGGCGCGAACGGCACGACGATGCGCATCGGGCGTTCGGGAAACGTGGCGGCGGATGACAGTGCGGGTGCCAGGGCCAGGCCAGCGGCGATCTGCTGGCAGAAGCGGCGGCGGTTCGGGTGGGGTGTGCTCATGGTCGTTGGGAACTCAGGTTCTGAATGACAAGCCGGACACTTTAGGTCGGCGCCTTGACGCCGTGATGACAGAAGGGTTTCAGTTGGCCCGTTGCAGCCAGTCGAGCACGCCCTGCCCGGCCCGGTGGCCGCTGGCCAGGCAGGCGGTCAGCAGGTAGCCGCCGGTGGGCGCCTCCCAGTCCAGCATTTCGCCGGCGCAGAACACCCCAGGCAGCTGCTCGCACATCAGGCCGCTGTCCAGCGCCTCGAACAGCACGCCACCGGCGCTGCTGATGGCCTCGTCGATGGGCCGCGCCGCGACCAGCGGCAGCGGCAAGGCCTTGATCGCCCGGGACAGCTGCGCCGGGTCGTTCATCGCGTCCTTGCCCAGCCGTTCGTACAGCACCGCGGTCTTGATACCGTCCAGGCCCAGCCGGCTCTTGAGGTGGCTGGAGAGGGAGCGCGAACCGCGCGGATGGGCCACCTCGCGCTGCACCCGCTCCGCGGTCCAGGCCGGCAGCAGATCCAGCTCCAGGGTGGCCTCGCCCGCCCGGACGATCTGGTTGCGCAGCAGCGCGGACGCCGCGTAGACCAGGCTGCCCTCGACGCCGGTCTGTGTGGCGACGAATTCGCCCTGGCGCTCGAACACCGGCACCGCCTCGCTTTCGAAGCGGATCGCGACGTTCTTGAACGGTTGCCCGGCAAAGCGGCTGCGGAAGTGTTCGGTCCAACCCCCAGCGACGTCAAAGCCGCAGTTGGCGGGCAACAGAGGTGCCACCGCCACACCGCGCGCCGCCAGCAGCGGCACCCAGGCGCCGTTGGAACCCAGGCGTGCCCAGCTGCCGCCGCCCAGCGCCAGCACCACGGCGCGGGCCTGCACCTGCTGTTCGCCCGACGGGGTTTCGAACCTGAGCGTCCGGCCATCGACGGCCCAGCCCAGCCAGCGGTGGCGCATGTGAAAGCGCACGCCGGGGCCGCCACCGGCTGGGTGGCGCAGGCGCTGCAGCCAGGCCCGCAGCAATGGCGCAGCCTTCATGTCGGTCGGGAAGACGCGGCCCGAGCTGCCGACGAAGGTGTCGATGCCCAGGCCCAACGCCCAGGCGCGCACATCGCCAGCGCCGAAGTCGGCCAGCAGGGCCTCGATCTGCTGGCGGCGCTCGCCGTAGCGGCCCGCGAACCGGTCGGCCGGTTCGGAGTGGGTCAGGTTCATGCCCCCCTTGCCGGCCAGCAGGAACTTGCGGCCGACCGAGGGCATGGCGTCGTACAGGCTCACCGGCACGCCGGCCGCCGACAGCACCTCGGCGGCCATCAGACCGGCCGGTCCGCCGCCAATGATCGCGACGTCAGAATTCATGGGGTTTCCAGTTCAATCAGTTGTCCGGTGGCGCTGACGAAGGCCAGCCGCACCGCCTCGCCAGGACGGGCCGCCTGCAGCGCCCGGCGGTAGCGCGCCATCTGCTCGCGCAGCGCGGCCTGCAGTTCCGGCCGCTCGGCGCTCTTGAAGTCGAGCACCCACCATTCGCCGCTGTCGCGCCGCCGCACCAGCCGGTCCAGCCGCAGCAGTTCGCCCTCGTGCCAGAGCTCGACCTCGTTGCCCCAGTGCAGCAGGTCTTGCGCCGACCAGGCCCAGGCGGCCTCGCCCGCCACCACACGCTGCGCCATCGCCAATGCCTCATCGCCGGCCTGGGGGCTCAGCTGGAATTCGCGCACCACCGCCCGCAGGTGCTCGTCGGTCCAGGTGAAGTCCCCCAACGGCGTCGGCCGCCACTGCAGCAGGCGGTGCATGGCCTGGCCCAGGCGGGAACGTTCGTCGTCTTCTGCCACGTCCGTGTCGGGCATGTCCATGCGGAGCCACTTGGGGTCCAGCGCCGGCAGCGCCGGCAGTTCAATGGGCGTATGCACCGCGACCGCCTGGGTGGCCACCACCGGCGCCGGCAGCGGCTGCGCCAGCGGCTGCAGCCGCCGCCACCAGCTCTGGTCGGGCGGCTGGTGCGGCACGAAGCTGGAGATCACCAGGTTCGTCTCGGCCCGTGTGAGCGCGACGTACAGCGCATTGAGTTCCTCCAGCGCACGCGCCTGCTGTTCGGTGGCGAGCAGGTCCACCGCGCAGGTGGGCGGCTTCTTCTCGCTCGCCAGGAACACGAAGCGACGCGGTGCATCCTCGCCAGCCGGCCAATCCACCAGCACGCCCATGCTCTCGGGCTTCTGCGGCGGGTTGTCGGTGTCCAGCAGGACCACGGTGTCGGCCTCCAGGCCCTTGGCGCCGTGGATGGTGAGCAGCCGCACGGCGCCCGGCTGGTGGGCGCCGCCCGCGGCGATGCCGCCGGCCTTGATCGCCCGCACGAAGCGGTAGGGCGTGAGAAAGCGTCCGCCGTCCTGGGCCAGCGACTGAGCCAGCAGATCCCGCAGCGCGGCCAGGGTGGCGCCGCGTTCGCTCGCGGGCACCGCGCAGGCAAAGCGCGCCAGCACGTCGCCGTGGTCGACGATGGCCGAGAGCGCATCGTGCGGCGGCAGGCGGCGCAGCCAGTCCTGGTAGAGCGCGAGCGTGCCGGCGGTGGCGGGGTCGACGCTGGGCAGCACCTCCCACCACCCGGGTTCGTCTTCAAGCCCCTCGCCTGCGGCGCGCACCGCGGTGGCCAGCGCCACCAGCCGGTCGTCGTCCCAGCCGAACAGAGGCGACTTGAGCGCCCGCGCCAGGCTCAGGTGGTGGCGCGGCGACACCAGCGCGTCCAGCAGCGCGACCATGTCCTGCACCGCGGGCGATTCGATCAGTTCGGCCTCGCCGGGCGCCTCACTCGCGATGCCGCGTTCGCGCAGCGCCTCATGCACGAGATGCAGCCGGTTGCGCTTGCGCGCGAGCACCATGAAACCGTCGGGCGCGTGGCCTGAGGCCACCTGCTGCGCGATCCAGTCGGCCACCTGGGCGGCCTCGCGCTCGGCACTGCCCTCTTCGTCGGGCAGCACGCGCGGCTGGTTCAGGCTGTCGCGCCAGACCGGCTCCTCGTCGCTGCTCGCGTCTTCTTTCGCGGGGCGTTCGATGGCGGGCAAAGCCCCCACCGAACCGGCCTCCTGGCTGTGCGTGGTGTGGGGCCGGAAGCCGGCGTATTCGCCCGCCGTCATCGCTGCGGCCATGGCGGTGTTGAGCGTCTGTACCACCGCCTGCGAACAGCGGCGCGTGTGGTCGCAGCTGAGCAGCGCGCCGCCCAGCCCCTGCACCACGAAGGCCTGGGCGGCCTTGAACACCTGGGGCTCGGCGCGGCGGAAGCGGTAGATCGACTGCTTGGGGTCGCCCACCAGGAACACCCTGGGCGCCTCGCCCGAACCGGCCCCGGCGTAGGCGCTGAGCCAGCCGTACAGCGACTTCCACTGCAGCGGGTTGGTGTCCTGGAACTCGTCGATGAGCAGGTGGCGCACGCGGGCGTCCAGCCGCTGCTGCATCCAGCCCGAGAGTTCGGCGTCGCCCAGCAGGCGGCAGGCGGCGGACTCGAGGTCGTTCATGTCCACCCAGCCGCGCTCGCGCTTGAGATCGGCGTAACAGGCCAGCAGCACCCGCGCCAGGCGGGTCATGCGCTGCTGGTGCAGCCAGGCCTCGTGCTGGGCCTGGGCCTTGAGCAGCTCCTGCAGTTCGGCTTCGGCGGCCTGGGCCGCGGGGAACTTGGCCAGGTTGGTGTTGAGGCGGTCTTCGGTCGCCACGAAGAAGGCCTTGCGCAGCGCCGCCAGCCGCCCACCCACGCGACCCGGCTCATCACCGGCGGCGAACGCGTCCACCACCGCATCGGCCGCCTTCTGCGGCGTCTTGTTCTTCTCCGCGCCCAGTTCCCGGGCCCAGCCCAGCCAGCGCGCGCGCGCGGCGTCACCCGTCAGGGCCTGCTCCGGCCGTTCGAAGCCCGCAAGCCACGGCAACACCTCGCTGAAATGCGCCACCGAGCGCTCCACCAGGCCGGCGGCGTCCGCCAGTCCGAACTCCACACGCTTGGCCAGCGCCGCCTCCAGCGCCTTGATCGTCTGGTGGCGGCCGTGGCGCGCCACGCTGTCGAAGAACGCCTGCCGGTCTTCGACGCCGGCCGCGAGCGCCGCGTAGAAACGCGGCCACAGCAGGGGCATGGCTTTCTGGTCGTTTTCCAGCAGCTCGTAGGACAGCGGCAGCCCCAGCTCCTGCAGCACGGTCAGCGGTGCGCCCCGCAGCAGCGCCGAGAACCAGCTGTGGAAGGTGCGCAGCTGCACCTGCCGGCCCGAGGCAGTGACCCGCTGATGCAAGGTCTTGAGCTCGGGCGCGCGGCGCCGGGCCTCGGCTTCGCCACAACCCCAGCTGCGCAGGGTCTGCACCAGCCCTTCGCCATCGAGACCAGCACAGCGGCGCAACTCGCTGCCCAGCCGCCCACGCATCTCGCCGGCGGCTTTCTTGGTGAAGGTGATGGCCAGGATGTCCTGCGCGGGCGTGCCGTCGAGCAGCGCCCGCACGATGCGCGCCACGAGCATCCAGGTTTTGCCCGCGCCCGCGCAAGCTTCGACCGCGATCGACCGCGCCGGGTCGCAGGCGGTGGCATAGAAAGCCTCGGCCGACACCGGCTGGCCGTTGATCTGATAGGACGCCAACATCTCACTCATGGCGCAGGGAGGTGTTCACTACTCATTCCAGAAGTCCTTGCGGCACAGGCCCCGGGCGTCGCAGTGTTCGCAGACGCGCCCTTCGCCGAGCGCGGGCATGGGGTGTCCGGCCGCCACCCGCGAGAGGTCGGCCACCAGACCCTCGCGCAGGCGTTCGCGCGCCTGCAGCACGAATGGCTGCTCGATCAGGTGGGTGGCGCCTTTTTTCCCGCTCGCCGAGCGGCCGTCGGTAATGCTCAGATAGGCCGCGCGGAGGTTCTCGTCGGGCAGCAGTGCCGCGTAGAACGCCAGCTGCGTGTCCTCGAACGGGTGCCTGACCCGGTCTTCGGTTTTCTGCCGGCTTTCGGTCTTGTAGTCGATGACCAGCGGCAACCGGCCCTCCGGGCTGTCCTGGCGGTCGATCCGGTCGAGCTTGCCCCAGAGGCGCCAGGGCGGCAGTTCTGCCGCCAGCTCGGCCTCGGCGCGTTCGAACACGGGGCCGGGACGGCCGGGCTGGGCCTCGTGGCCGGCCAGCCAGTCGAGATAGCCCTCGCGCAGCGCCGGCCAGACCGCCTGGTACGGAAGAAAACCCGCCTCGGTGGCGTCGCCCTGCAGGCCCATGGCGGCCGCCACTTCGTCCCCGATCTGGTCCAGCCGCTGCGCATCGGCCTCGCGGCCCGGGCGCTGGTCGCCGCGCTCCTCGTGAAAAACCTTGAGCACCGCGTGCAGCCAGTTGCCCAGGTCGCGCTGGTCGGGCTCGGCCTCCAGCTCGGACGCATCGCTCACCCGCAGCTGCCGCAGCGCGAAGAAGCGGTAGGGACAGTCGCGCAGGTCCTGGTAAGCGCTGGCCGACAGCCGGGCCGGCACCAGCGCCGGCGCCGACGGCTGGGGTGGCGGCACCGGCGCGGGGTCCAGGCGGCGGCGCAGGTCGTGGCTGCCTGCGGAGGCAGCGACCGATTCACCATCCGGCAGCGCCAGCACCCAGGGGCTGGGCGACAGCGGCTCGCCGTCTTTCTGGCAACGCCAAAGAACGTCGACCGAGGGCGCACAGAGCGCAGCGGTCCAGGCGCCTTGTGCCGCGGCCGACAGCTGCTCCCGCGTCGGCAGCCCCAGCGCCACCCGCTGTGCGGCCGTCCAGGGGCCGGGCAGCTCGGGGCTGGGATCGAGCGTGACCTCGTCACAGCCCGGCATCACCACCGCCGCGAAGCCGCGCCCCAGCAACTGGGCCATCGGCAGGATTGTCACAGGCGCTTCGGCGTCGCTGCGCGGCAGGAAGCTGACGCTCTCCAGCACGCTCCGGACCCAGGCAGAGAACGCCGCAAGACCCATGCGCGGCGCCGTCCGGGCGCCATCGGCCAGCGCCTGCCCGACCTGCCGCAGCTCGGACGAGGCCCCTTCGTTCAAACGCAGCACCTGCAGCACCTGCTGCCCGGCCGGATCGTTGCAGAGCGTGGACCACAGCCCGCATGCCTCCAGTGCGGAGCGCAGATCGTCGAGCCAGCGCTCCAGCGGGCGCGCCGCCTGCAGAGACTCGAGCATCGCCGTGAGCCCCTCGGGCACCAGGGGCGCCAGCGCCGCGTGCCGAAGCACCGCCCGCCAGGATGAGAGACCATGCTCGCGCGCCAGTTGTTCCAGCGCTTCCACGCCGCCGGCCGGCCAGATGCCGCCCTGCTTGAGAAGGTCGAGCACGTCGTCGGTGCGGGCCCGGGGATCCGCGGCTCGCAGCAGGCTCATGAGCCTTGCGGCCGCCTGGGTGGTGGAGAGCTTCCAGCCGGTGTCGTCGCGCAGCGGCACGCCGACCGCGTGCAGCATGGCGCTGATGCGGCGGACCAGCAGGCGGTCGTTGGCCACCAGGGCCAGCGGCACCCGCCCCTCGTTGACGCGGGCGATCACCGTTGCAGCGGCGCGGCGCGCCTCGTCTTCCGGGTCGGTGCAGGCCTGAAGGCACAGCGCACCGTCGTGGGTGCTTTCAGACACGCCCAGCAGCTCTGCCAGCGAGAACACCTCGGAACGCCCGACCCAGTGCGCGGCCAGCGCCTGTCCCAGCGGGTCGTCCTGAAAACCCTGCAGCAGCCAGAGCCGGTCGGCCGCGTGGCCGGGCGCCGCGCGGTCCGACCAGAGCACGTCGGTGGCAAACCCTGCACTGCCCACCCAGGCCAGGGCCAGGGAGGCCACCAGCGCCTCCCACTGCGGGCCGGGCGTCATGGCGGCGCGTTGCCGTTCGGCCCAGGCCGCCCGCTGCCCCGGCGGCACCGCTGCTGCGAGCGGCACCAGCTGGCGGGCCGCATCGACCAGACGCGACACCAGCTCGGCGCGCAGCGCCGGGTCCCGCTGGCCCCTGGCCATGCGGTCGACCAGGGCCTCGGCCACCAGACTGTCTCGCGCCATGTCGCCGCTGAGATCGGTGGGCGCGGGCCACCAGGGCGCCAGCCCGGCCGCCCAGTTGCGGGTGGTCTCGAAACGGGGCGCAAAGCCGGTGGGATGAGACGCGGCCCAGGCCCGACGGGCCGGATCGATCAGCTGGGCATACGGCAGCAGCACCAGCCACCGATCCGGCGAGCCGCCGCCTGAAGCCAGCGCGGCCTCAATGCGGCGCACCACCGCCTGCCATCCGTCAGGGGCGACCGGCATGGGCCCAGGCGCTGTGGGGTGGTCTGGCGCAGGCGTCATCGGTGGGGGGTTTCTGTCACAATGTCTCGGTTCACAGGCTCCCGCTCTTGCAGCTGCCCTGTTTCCGACTTTAACTTCCCCGATCCACGTTCTTCAGGATGAACCATGGCCAGTGAGCTGATCACCCACGTTTCCGATGCAACCTTTCAGGCCGATGTGCTCGACGCCAAAGCCCCTGTGCTGGTCGACTTCTGGGCCGAATGGTGCGGCCCCTGCAAGATGATCGCGCCGATCCTGGACGAAGTGGCCGGCTCCTACAACGGCAAGCTCAAGATCGCCAAGGTCAATGTCGACGAAAACCGGGACATCCCCGCCAAGTTCGGCATCCGCGGCATCCCCACGCTGATGCTGTTCAAGGACGGCCAGCTGGCTGCCACCAAGGTGGGCGCCATGAGCAAGGCCCAGCTGACGGCATTCATCGACCAGCAACTGGCCTGACCGGCCCGGCGCCGGCCACCGCTGCTCCGGGTGCAAGGCCTGGGGTCGGCTCCGGTGGCCGGTTTTTTCCTGTCATAATTCTCGCGTCAGCTGGCCTACCAACGCCCAGCCCCTCCTGACAGCGCCAGTCCGCCATCCGGACATCAGCGCCCCCTCCCCGGTTCTGACAAGACTCCCTTCCGGAGCGATTTCCATGCACCTTAACGAACTCAAGGCACTGCACGTGTCTGAAGTCCTCAAGCAGGCCGAAGCGCTTGAGATCGAAAACACCGGCCGCATGCGCAAGCAGGAGCTGATGTTCGCCATCATCAAGAAGCGCGCCAAGGCCGGCGAACAGGTGAACGCGGACGGCGTGCTGGAAGTGCTGCCCGACGGCTTCGGCTTCCTGCGCAACATGGACACCAGCTTCACGGCGTCCACCGACGACATCTACATCTCCCCCAGCCAGATCCGCCGCTTCAACCTGCACACAGGTGACATGATCGAGGGCGAGGTCCGCATTCCCAAGGACGGCGAGCGCTACTTCGCGCTGAACAAGCTGGATGCCATCAACGGCCTGCCGCCCGAGGCGAACAAGCACAAGGTGATGTTCGAGAACCTGACGCCGCTGTTCCCCAAGCAGCAGATGCGCCTGGAGCGTGACATCAAGACCGACGAGAACATCACCGGCCGCGTCATCGACATCATCTCGCCCATCGGCAAGGGTCAGCGCGCCCTGATCGTCGCACCGCCCAAGAGCGGCAAGACGGTGATGATGCAGCACATCTGCCACGCCATCACTGCCAACCACCCCGAGGTGGAACTGATGGTGCTGCTGGTGGACGAGCGCCCGGAAGAAGTGACCGAAATGCAGCGCACGGTGCGCGGCGACGTGATCGCTTCCACCTTCGACGAGCCGGCCGCCCGCCACGTGCATGTGGCCGAGATGGTCATTGAGCGCGCCAAGCGCTTGGTCGAACTCAAGAAGGACGTGGTGATCCTGCTGGACTCCATCACCCGCCTGGCCCGCGCCTACAACAACGTGCTGCCCAGCTCTGGCAAGGTGCTGACCGGCGGCGTGGACGCCAACGCCCTGCAGCGTCCCAAGCGCTTCTTCGGTGCCGCGCGCAACGTGGAAGAAGGCGGTTCGCTGACCATCATCGCCACCGCCCTGGTCGATACCGGCAGCCGCATGGACGAGGTGATCTTTGAAGAATTCAAGGGCACCGGCAACAGCGAAATCCACCTCGACCGCCGCCTGTACGAAAAGCGCGTCTTCCCCTCGATCCAGCTCAACCGCAGCGGCACCCGCCGCGAAGAACTGCTGCTGGCACCCGAGATCCTGCAGAAGACCCGCATCCTGCGCCAGTTCATGTACAACATGGACGAGATTGAGGCCATGGAGATGGTGCTCAAGAGCATGAAGGCGACGAAGAACAACTCCGAGTTCTTCGACATGATGCGCCGCGGCGGTTAATACCGCAGCAAACATCATATAATTCAAGGCTTTGCAACTTGCGACAAGTACGAGAGAACGGTTCTCCCGCGGCTGCCGCACCTGACCCAAGGAATCGCCATGAAAGAAGGCATTCACCCCAACTACCGCGAAGTCTGCTTCGTGGACCTGTCGAACAACTTCAAGTTCGTGACGCGTTCCTGCGCGAACACCAAGGAAACCATCAAGATGGAAGACGGCCGCGAGCTGCCGCTCTACAAACTTGATACCTCCAGCGAGTCGCACCCCTTCTACACCGGTACCCAGAAGTCGGTGGACAACATGGGTGGCCGCGTCGAGAAGTTCCGCAATCGCTTCGGCAAGAAGTAATCGGACCGATCGACCCTGCGGGCCTGCGCCCGGGAAAGAAAGCAGCCGATCTCCCGGCTGCTTTTTTTTCGCCCTGCGTGCCCCGCGTACCCCTGTATATTCCCCGCCGTGAGTCTTGCCACCCCCGCCATCGTGACCCAGTCGGCCGTGCGCCGCCTGCCGCGCATCGCCTTGCTGCTGCTGGGTCTGGCCTATGTGCTGCCCGGATTTCTGGGGCGGGAGCCCTGGAAAAACCTGGACGTGGCGGCCTTTGGCGCCATGATGGAAATGGCCCGGGGCAGCAGCGGCTGGTGGCAGCCCCAGGTGCTGGGACAGCCAGCCGAGATGGTGGGCCCTCTTCCTTACTGGCTGGGAGCACTGGCCATCCGGTTTTTGCCGTTTCTGCCGCCCGACCTCGCCGTCCGGGTGCCGTTCGGGATGCTGCTGGCACTGACCCTGGTCTGCACCTGGTACGCGACCTACCACCTCGCGCGCCAGGCCAGCGCACAACCCGTGGCCTTTGCCTTCGGTGGCGAGGCGGACCCGATCGACTATGCGCGCGCGATGGCGGATGCGGCGCTGCTGGCGCTGGTGGCCTGCCTGGGCCTGGCCCAGATGTCGCATGAAACCACGCCGGACCTGGCGCGGCTGGCCATGGTCAGTGCGGTGCTCATGGCGGCCACGCGCATGGCGCTGCCGCTCACCCGCCACCCATGGAAAGCCGTGGCCCTGTGGGGTGCGGCCACGCTGGGCCTGGTGCTTAGCGGCGCGCCCTGGATTGCGCTGGCCCTGGGCACCGGTCTGCTGTTGCTGGTGTGGACCAGCCGGTCGGCTCAGGGTGCGGCAGCGCCGCAGGAGCTGAGCTGGGTGGTGGGACTGCTGGCACTGGCCGCCTTGCTTGCTTCGATCACTGAGCAGATCCACTGGCCCCAGGCGCTGTCGCTGCCCGCTTCCATGGCAGACTGGAAGCGCTGGGGCAAGCTGCTGGTGTGGTTCACCTGGCCCGCCTGGCCTCTGGCGCTCTGGACGCTCTGGCGCTGGCGCCACCAGCTGCGCAGCCCACATGTGGCGCTTCCGTTGTGGGCCGCACTGGTGAGTGTTGTCAACAGCGCGATCAACCCGGATTTCGACCGTTCGCTGCTGCTGGCCCTGCCGGCCATGGCTGTACTGGCCGCGTTCGCGCTGCCCACGCTCCGGCGCAGCGTGTCCGCCCTGATCGACTGGTTCACGCTGGTGTTTTTCAGCGGATGCGCTCTGGTGATCTGGGTCATCTGGTTCGCCATGCAGACCGGCGTCCCAGCCAAACCCGCCGCCAACGTCGCCAAGCTGGCCCCCGGGTTCAATCCCGAGTTCTCCTGGCTGCTCCTGCTGCCCGCGCTGCTGGCCACCATCGCCTGGGGCTGGCTGGTGGCGTGGCGCGTGGGACGCCATCGGCAGGCCATCTGGAAGAGCCTGGTGTTGCCAGCCGCTGGCGCCACCCTCTGCTGGCTGCTGCTCATGACGCTGTGGCTGCCGCTGCTGGACTATGGCCGCAGCTATGGGCCGGTGGCGCGCCGCATCGCCACGCTGGTGCCGCCTGGCTCCCCCTGCGTGCTGGTGGACGGGCTTGGCCAGGCGCAGATCGCGTCGCTGCAGTTCCAGGGTGGGCTCAGCTTGCGCCGCACCGGTGACGGGGCCGCAGACGGCTGCCGCATCATGGTGGTGAACCCGGACACCCAGCCGACGCTGGACGAGCGGGTGGCGCTGACCGAATGGGCCTACAAGGCCACGGTGCGGCGCCTCAACGACCGCGAACGGCTGCTGATCTACCAGCGGGTCGGCGGCCCGGCTCGCTAGGTGCCGGTCGCGCGCACACGCGTGGCCGGCAGCGAGATGATGAAGGTGGAGCCGCGCCCGACTGTGCTGCGCACCACCACCTGACCACCGTGGCGCTGCGCCACGTGTTTGACGATGGCCAGCCCCAGACCTGTGCCACCGGTCTCGCGCGAGCGGCTGCGGTCCACGCGGTAGAAGCGCTCGGTGAGGCGTGGCAGGTGCTCGGCCTCGATCCCCGGTCCCGTGTCTTCCACAAAGAACTCCCCCGCCCCCTCATCGACAAGGCGCCAGCCGGCCCGGATGCTCCCCCCCGGCGGCGTGTAGCGGACCGCATTGCTCAGGAGGTTGGACATGGCGCTGAGCAGTTCGTTGCGGCTACCGGCCACCTGCAGCTCCGACCCGGGCACCACCTCGATCTGATGCACCGGATCGGCGATCACGGCGGACAAGCCCTGCGCCTCCAGCACCGCCTGGCGCAGCAGCTCGGAAACATCGACCCACTCACCGGTGCCTGGCACGGGACTGCCTTCCAGGCGGGACAGCGTCAGCAAGTCGCTCACCAGCGTCTGCATGCGCTGGGCCTGCTGGCCCATGAGCCCCAGGAAGCGCTGGCGGTCGGCCTCCTCCAGCGGCAGGCTCTGCATGGTCTCCACAAAGCCGCTGAGCACCGTCAGAGGCGTGCGGATTTCATGCGAGACGTTGGCCACAAAATCCCGGCGCATCGAGTCGGCCAGCTGCACCGCCGTGACATCGCGCGTGAGCATCAACTGCCGCTGGTCACCATAGGGGTGGATCTGCAGCGAGATCTTTCTGGGCTGGGTCGGACGCTGGCCGGGACCATCGACCTCGATCTCGGCACCGAAGTTGCCTGCGTCCATGTAGGCGTTGAAGCTCGGATGCCGCACGAGGTTGCGCACGTACTGCCCGATGTCTCGCTGCGGATCGATGCCCAGGTGCTGCGCCGCCGTCAGGTTGCACCACTCGATGCGCGCCATGCTGTCGAGCAGCACGACGCCGTTAGGTGAGGCCTGGATCGCGGCCAGAAAATCCTCCAGCCGCTCGTCGCTGCCATGGGCCTTCTGTTCGAGGGCGCGGAACCGCTTGCGCGTGCGCTCCAGCAGCTCACCCCAGAGCCCGGAGAGCCTGGGGATGTGAATGTCGTCGGCCCGGCTCAGCCAGCGCAGCAGCTGCGCAGCGCGCACGCTGTCCCAGGCCAGCCAGAGCATGGCCCCCAGGCCCGCCCCCGCCAGCGTCCAGGTCACCGAGCCTCTGGTCCAGCCCCACGCGCCAGCCGCTGCCACCAGCAGCATCAGCCCAAACGCCCGCCCGATCATGCTGCGCTGTCGCCGCTTCCCTGCCCGACAGCCACGCGGGACGTGAGGCGGTAGCCCGCGCCGCGCACCGTTTCCACCATGCCGGCAGCGTCGCCCAGGGATTCCCTCAACCGCTTGACGTGTACGTCCACGGTGCGCTCCTCGATGAAGACATGGTCGCCCCATATCTTGTCGAGCAGGGTACCACGCGTGTGCACGCGCTCCGGGTGCTTCATCAGGTAGTGCAGCAGCTTGAATTCGGTCGGTCCGAGCTTGAGCTCGACCTCGCGGAAGCTCACGCGGTAGGTGGCCGCGTCCAGCGACAGCTCGCCCACCTGCACCGAGTCGTTGACGATCTCGGGGGCACGGCGGCGCAGCACGGCGCGGATGCGCGCCAGCAGTTCCTGGGTGGAAAACGGCTTGGTGATGTAGTCGTCGGCACCGGCGTCCAGGCCCTGCACCTTGTCCGACTCGTCGCTGCGGGCCGTCAGCATCAGGATGGGCACGGTCTTGGTGCGCTCCTGGCGGCGCCAGGTGCGGGCCAGGGCAGCGCCGCTCTCGCCGGGCAGCATCCAGTCCAGCAGGATCACGTCGGGCAGAACCGCGTCGATCTCGCGGCGAGCCGACTCACCGTCGAACACCACCGTGGGTGCAAAACCGTTGTGGCGCAGGTTGACCGCGATCAGCTCGGCGATCGCCGGCTCATCCTCGACCACCAGCACGCGGGGAAGTTTTTTCATCCGACCACCGACTGCACTTTGTCCATCGAGCTGTGGCGCACGTCCTCGCCCTTGACAACGAAGATGATCTGCTCGGCGATGTTCTTGGCGTGGTCGCCCACACGCTCCAGCGACTTGGCCAGGAACAGCAGGTCCAGGCTGGGCGAGATGGTGCGCGGGTCTTCCATCATGTACGTGATGAGCTTGCGCAGGAAGCCGTTGTACTCGCCGTCGATGGCGTCGTCCTCCTTGATGATGGCCAGCGCCATGTTGGTGTCCAGCCGCGCGAACGAGTCCAGCGTCTTGCGAAGCATGCCGGCGGCCAGGTCGGCGGCCAGCCGCAGCTCGGAAATCGGCAGCGAGCGCGGCGAGCCGCTTTCGATGATCGACTTCACCATGCGGGCCACGCGGGCGATCTCGTCGCCGGCGCGCTCCAGGTTCTGGGTAGTGCGCGAGATGGCCATCAGGAAGCGCAGGTCGCGCGCGGTGGGCTGGCGGCGGCCGATGGTGGAGATGATCTCGTGGTCGATGTTCATCTCCATCTGGTTGATCCGGTTCTCGGTCTCGATCACCTGCTCGGCCGTCTCCTGGCTCAGATGGACCAGGGCGTAGACCGCCTGGTGCAGCTGAGATTCGACCAGCCCGCCCATCTCCAGCACGTGGGTGGAAATGGAATTGAGCTCGGCGTCGAACTGGCTGGAAATGTGTTTGTCACCCATGGTGGTCTCCCTGATCAGCCGAAGCGGCCGGTGATGTAGTCCTCGGTCTCGGTGCGCGTGGGCTTGAAGAAGATCTGCTCGGTGGAGCCGAACTCGATCAGCTCGCCCAGGTACATGTAGGCCGTGAAGTCGCTGCAGCGTGCGGCCTGCTGCATGTTGTGCGTGACGATGGCAATCGTGTAGTCCTTCTTGAGCTCGTGCACCAGCTCTTCCACCTTGCCGGTGGAGATCGGGTCCAGCGCCGAGGTCGGCTCGTCCAGCAGCAGCACCGAGGGCTTGACCGCCACGCTGCGGGCGATGCACAGGCGCTGCTGCTGACCGCCGGAGAGCGACAGGCCGCTCTGGTGCAGCTTGTCCTTCACCTCGTTCCACAGCGCTGCCTTGCTCAGGGCCCACTCCACGCGGTCGTCCATCTCGCTGTTCGAGAGGCTTTCGTAGAGGCGCACACCGAAGGCGATGTTGTCGTAGATCGACATCGGGAACGGCGTCGGCTTCTGGAACACCATGCCGATGCGCGCGCGCAGCAGGTTCAGATCCTGCTTCGGGTCGAGGATGTTGTCGCCGTAGAAGTTGATCTGGCCTTCGGCGCGCTGGCCGGGGTAGAGGCTGTACATGCGGTTGAGCGTGCGCAGCAGCGTGGACTTGCCGCAGCCCGACGGGCCGATGAAGGCGGTGACCTTCTTCTCGGCGATGTTCATGGTCACGTTCTTCAGACCCTGGAACTTGCCGTAGAAAAAGTTGAGATTGCGCACCTCGAGCGCGTTGCGCTGTTCGACGGCGGCGGGAGCGATGGCGGTGGCGGTCATGTGGGTGGTTTCCGTGTGGGTGGCGCCTGGCTCAGGCAGGAGTCTTGTTCCGGAAGAAGACGCGGGCAACGATGTTCAGGATGAGGACGGCCAGGGTGATCAGCAGCGCGCCGCCCCAGGCCAGACGGATCCAGTTGTCGTAAGGGCTCATGGCGAACTGGAAGATCACGACCGGCAGGTTGGCCATGGGCTTGCTCATGTCGGCGTTGAAGAACTGGTTGTTCAGCGCAGTGAACAGCAGCGGTGCGGTCTCGCCGCTGATGCGGGCCACGGCCAGCAGCAGGCCGGTCATCACACCGCTCTTGGCGGCGCGCAGCGTGACCATGGAGGCCACCTTCCAGCGCGGCGCGCCCAGGGCGAACGCCGCCTCGCGCAGGCTGCCCGGCACCAGTCGCAGCATGTTCTCGGTGGTGCGCACGATCACCGGCACCGCGATCAGCGACAGCGCCAGCGTGCCGGCCCAGCCGGAGAAACCGCCGACCGTGGCCACCGCGATGGCGTAGACGAACAGGCCCAGCACGATCGAGGGGGCCGACAGCATGATGTCGGTGACGAAGCGGGTCAGCTCGGCCGTCTTGCTGGTGTCGCCGTACTCGGCCAGGTAGACGCCGGCAAAGATGCCGATGGGCGTGGCGAACAGCACGGTGGCGCCCACCATCAGCAGGCTGCCGACGATGGCGTTGCGCAGGCCGCCGCCTTCCGAACCCGGCGCCGGCGTGTCCTGGGTGAACATGTTCAGGTCCAGCGCAGCCAGGCCGTTGGACAGCAGCACGTACAGGATCCACAGCAGCACCGCCAGGCCCAGCACCATGGAGCCCATGGACAGGGTCAACCCGACGGCGTTGGAGAGCTTGCGGCGCTGGTAGAGGGTTTTGTTGAAATCGGTCATGTCAGAGTCCCTTGGCCTTTTCGCCGCGCACGATCATCCACTTGGCCAAGGCCAGCACGATGAAGGTGATGACAAACAGCAGGAAGCCCAGCGCGAACAGGGCCGAGATGTGGAAGTCGGCGGCTTCGCCGAATTCGTTGGCCAGGGTCGAGGCGATCGAGGTGCCCGGCGAGAACAGCGAGCTCGGCATGCGGTTGGCGTTGCCGATCACGAAGGTGACGGCCATGGTCTCGCCCAGCGCGCGGCCCAGGCCCAGCATCACGCCACCGATCACGCCCTTCTGCGTGTAGGGCAGCACCACGCGCCGCACCACTTCCCAGGTCGTGCAACCCAGGCCGTAGGCCGACTCGCGCAGGATGGGCGGCACGATCTCGAACACGTCGCGCATCACCGCGGCGACGAAGGGCAGCACCATGAAGGCCAGCACGATGCCGGCGGCCAGGATGCCCATACCGTTGGTGGAACCACCGAACAGGAAGCCGATCAGGGGCATGCCGCTCATGAGCTTCTGCACCGGCACCTGGAAGTAGTCGGCGAACAGCGGTGCGAACACGAACAGGCCGAACATGCCGTAGATGATGGACGGCACGGCGGCCAGCAGCTCGATGGACGTGCCCAGCGGGCGGCGCAGCCAGGGCGGGCAGGTTTCGGTCAGGAACAGCGCGATGCCGAAGGCCAGCGGCACCGCGATCAGCAGCGCGATGCCGGCGCTGGCCAGGGTGCCGACGATGGCGATCGCGGCACCGAATTCTTCGTTGATGATGTCCCACTCGACGTACCAGATGAACCGGGCGCCGAACTTCTGCAGGACGGGCAGCGCATTGATGAACAGCGAGACGATGATGCCCAGAAGGGCGAACAGCACCAGCAGCGAGAACAGCTGGGTGATGCGGTGAAAAAGGGCATCCTGCAACCGCTGCTTGCGCGCGATCGACAGCATGCGGGAGTTGGCTGGCGCTGCAGCCTCGGATGGCGACGTCATGGTGATGCCCACGCTCATGATGGGGTCCCCTTCAGGTGCTTTCATACCGTTGAAAGGCCCGGGAACCGGTGCAAAGTGTGCACCAGAGCCCGGGCCACGGGTGCCGGTCTTACTTGGCGACCTGGTTCCAGACCTTGCTGCGGATCTGGGCGGTCAGGGCATCGGGCAGCGGCACATAGTCCAGTTCGGTGGCCAGGGTCTTGCCCTTGCTGAAGGCCCAGTCGAAGAACTTCAGGGCTTCGGCCGACGCGACCTTGTCGGCCGGGTTCTTGTACATCAGGATGAACGAGGCGGTGGACACGGGCCAGGCATTGTCGCCCTTGGCGTTGACCATGGAGATGCCCATGCCCGGCACGCTGAACCAGTCGGCGCTGGCGGCGGCGGCTGCGAAGGTCGCGTCGTCGGGGCTGACGTACTTGCCGTTGGCGTTCTGCAGCTGCATGAAGTTCATCTTGTTCTTCTTCACGTAGGCGTATTCCACGTAGCCGACCGCACCCTTGATGCGGTTGACGTTGGCGGCCACGCCTTCGTTGCCCTTGCCACCGACAGACGAAGCGGCCGGCCACTTGACGGCGGCACCCTTGCCCACGGAATCGGCCCACTCCTTGCTGACGGCGCTGAGGTAGTCGGTCCAGTTGAAGGTGGTGCCCGAACCGTCGGCGCGGTGCACCACGGTGATGTTCTCTTCCGGCAGCTTCTTGCCGGGGTTCAGGGCGACCAGCTTGGGGTCGTTCCACTTGGCGATCTTGCCCATGAACATTTCGGCCAGCACGGGGCCGGTCACGCGCAGTTCGCCAGGCTGGAAGCCTTCCAGGTTGATCACGGGCACGGTGCCGCCGATGATGGCCGGAAACTGAATCATGCCGTCCTTGTCCAGCTCTTCACCCTTGACCGGCGCGTCGGTGGCACCGAAGGTCACGGTCTTGGCGCGGATCTGCTTGATGCCGCCGGAGGAACCGATGGACTGGTAGTTCAGGCCGGTGCCGGTTTCCTTCTTGTAGGCCTCGGCCCACTTGGCATAGACCGGGAACGGGAAGGTGGCGCCCGCGCCTGTGATGTCGGCGGCAAAGGCCGGGGCAATCGCCATGGTGGCCAGGGCGGCAGCGGCGACGGTCTTCAGAAGGGAACGTTTGGTGATCATTCGGGTCCTCACGGGTTGGTGAAAAGGTTCACAACCCGGGACTCTAGGCACCCACCGTGACAGCTCTGTGACAAAACGGCGATGTCATATGACAGCCGTCAGAAAAGGCGGGCCATGTCCTGCACGTCTTCCGCAAACATCTGGCCTCTTTCGGCCAGCAGCAGGCGGCCGTCCGCCCCCGCCAGCAGCGTCACCGGCAGGCCCTTGGGCTTGGGGAATGCCTGGCGCCAGGCCGGGGAGGCCCAGGCGGCCGGGAATCCGTAGCCTTTCTTCTTAAGATACTCCGCCGCATCGGCCGGCTTCCGGTCGATCGACAGGGCCAGCATCTGCAGGCCGCGCCCCTGCTGCGCCTTCCAGAAGGCGTCCATCTCCGGGCTCTGCAGGGCGCAGAACGGACAGATGCTGGACCACCAGTACACCAGCAGCGGCTTGCCGCGCGCCTGCGCGGGGTCGAAACGCCCGCCACCAATGAGGTCGACCGGCGGCACCGCGAGGGTGCTGCCCAGTGCTGGCAGCGGCGGCGCCTTGGCTTCTTCGGCGGCAGCCGACACCGGCTGACCCAGGACGGGTCTCACCAGCCCGCCAGCGACCAGGGTCATCGCCGCGCCCAGCCACTGGCGACGGCCGGAAGAGGTTTTGAAGCGGGTGCGCGGGTTCATGTGGGCGGGTCCGGACAGGAAATGGGACGGGCGTGCGAAGAACGCAGCATACGCAGCCCGGGCCACGGCTTCAAGCCGGACGGCGCGGTCCATGCGTCACAATCGGCCCACTTTCGTCAGCGCCTGCCCCATGCAAAACGGTACCCTGCTCGCCGCCATCGACCTTGGCTCCAACAGCTTCCGCCTCGAAATCGGGCGCCTCCAGGCGGGCCACATCGAGCGCATCGAGTACCTCAAGGAAACCGTGCGCCAGGGCAACGGGCTGGACGACAACAAGATGCTCAGCCCGGCGGCCATGCAGCGCGGCTGGGACTGCCTGGCCCGCTTCGCCGAGCGCCTGCACGGCTTTCGCAAGCAGCAGGTGCGCGCGGTGGCCACCCAGACCCTGCGCGAGGCGCGCAACCGGGACGACTTCCTGCAAAAGGCGCAGGCCATCCTCGGTTTCGGCATCGAAGTGATCTCGGGCCAGGAGGAGGCGCGGCTGATCTACCAGGGCGTCTCCCACCTGCTGCCGCAGTCGGACGAGCGGCGGCTGGTGGTGGACATCGGTGGCCGCTCCACCGAACTGATCATCGGCCAGGGCTACACCGCCCGCCAGATGGAGTCGTACCGGCTGGGCAGCGTGGCCTGGTCCACGCGCTACTTTCCCAAGGGACAGTTCACCGCCGACGCCTTCCGCACGGCCGAGATCGCGGCCAAGGCGGTGCTCGACCAGGCGCTGGACAGCTTTCCGCCGTCGCTGTGGTCGGTCGCCTACGGCTCCTCGGGCACGGTGGGCGCAGTGGCCGACGTACTGGCCGCCAACGGCCGGCCGGCCGGCGTGGTCACGCGCGACGGCCTGGACTGGCTGGTCGAGCGCCTGATCAAGGCCGGGAGCGCCGACCAGCTGCGAATGGAAGGCATGAAGGACGACCGCCGGCCGGTGATCGGCGGCGGCGTGAGTGTGCTGCGCGCCGTGTTCGACCTGTTCGGTATCCAGGAGATGATTCCCGCCCAGGGTGCGCTGCGCCACGGCGCCCTCTACGACCTGATCGACCGCGACACCGGGGGCGGCGACGTGCGCGAGCGCACGGTGCGCTGGCTCAGCGAGCGCTTTTCGGTGGACGCCGCGCAGGCGCAACGGGTGAGCGAGGTGGCCACCGCCCTCTTCGCCCAGGTCGCCGCCGGCGAGGCCAACGAGCGCTTCTCGCAGAAGCTGGCCTGGGCGGCGCGGCTGCACGAGATCGGCACCCACATTTCGCACGACCGCTCCTACCACCACGGCGCCTACATCCTGGACAACGTGGACGCCTCGGGCTTCTCGTTCCCCGAACTGCACCGCATGAGCCAGCTGGTGCTGGGTCAGCGGGGCAAGCTGCGCAAGCTGGAGGAACCCCTGCAGGACGAGCTGTTCGCCAAACAGCTGCTGTGCCTGCGGCTGGCGGTCATCCTGTGCCACGCGCGCCGGATGCCCGAACACGAGACCCTGAAGCTGGGCTACAAGCCCGGTGCGTTCCGGCTGGTGACACCCGAGGGATGGGCCCGGCGTTTCCCGCAGTCGGCCTGGTTGCTCGGCGAGGAGTTGCTGGCCTGGCAGAAAACAAACTGGAAATTCTCCGCCGACATCCGTTGAAAGCGGCACGGCGACGTGTGTTCCGCGCCACATCGCTGCCCGATCAACCGATACCATCGCCCCCCAAAGGGCCTTCGGCGGCCTGAAAAACGAAGAAAAACAATGGCTCTGATCGTGGTGGCGGAAGACGACGCAGGAACAATGCGTCTCATCGAGGCGGCCCTGCACCTGCAGGGGCATGAGGTGCTGACAGCCAACAACGGGCAGTCGGCGTGGATGACCATCCGGCAGTACCGGCCGGACCTGGTCGTCAGCGACATCAACATGCCGGGTGTCAACGGCTTCGACCTGCTCAAGGCGGTGCGCGAACACGCGGCCCTGCAGCAGACCCCGTTCATCCTGCTGACCTCGCTGCAGGAGCGGCGCAACATGCGCCAGGGCATGACGCTGGGCGCCGACGACTACCTGACCAAACCCGTGCACCCGCGCGAACTGGTCGACGCGGTGGCCGCCCAGCTCAACCGCAAGGCCATGCGCACCGCGGCGCTGGAGCTGCAGGTGAAGGAGGCCGTGAACGAGGCCCTGGACGAACAGGCCTGGACCCTGCAGGAGCAGTACGAACTGCGGCTGGCCCACGAGCTGAGCGAACAGTGGCCCGGCGAGGCCCAGGGCGACCGCGAGGACTTCCACCCACAGGCCACCGTGCTGTTCGCCGACATCCGCAACGACCGCGAGTGGGCCCGCGCCCTGGACCCGCAGCAACTGGCCATGATGCTCAAGCGCTACTACGAGGGTGGCGGCGACACGGTCCACCTGTTCGGCGCCACCTCGGCCCACTTTGTCGGCGACGGGTTGCTGGCGGTGTTCACCGACCGCACGTCCAAAACCTCCGCCCACCAGGGCCTGCGCGCGGTCAAGGCCGCCTTTGGCCTGCGCAAGTCGGCCGCGGCGATGCAGGGCTGGGTGCAGCAGCAGTTCCCCGACCTGGCGCTGCCGCGCTTCGAGGCGGGCATCGCCATCCACAGCGGTCCGGTGGCGATGATGCGGCTGGACGGCCTGCTGGGCGGCGCGGCCCAGGTGCTGCCGGTGGGTGAAACTGTGGTCAACGCTCTGGCGATGCAGCGCGCCGCCGTCGGCCCGCACCCGGTGACGCTGTCGATCCCGGTGCTGCGCGCGGTGACCGGGGCGGTGCAGCCCGTCTCGCGCCACTTCGTCACCCTGCCCCAGTGTCCCGAGCCGCTGGAGGTGTGCGCCGTCGACCCCCTGCCCGCGACCTGACCCATGGCCGAGCGCGACACCCCCACGCCGGCCGGCCGCCGCCGCCTCTCGATCGGCCCGGCGCTGATTGCCGCACTGGTGCTGTCGGCGCTGATCCCGGCGGTGCTGGTGTCCTGGCTGCTCTCGTCCAACAGTTCGCAGTCCATCGACACGCTGGCCGAGAATGCGATCAGCCAGGCCGCGCACCGGGTGGACGTGGGCGCACTGGCCCATCTGGGGGAGTCGCACACCGTGGTCAACGCGCTGGTGCCGCCGGTGCCCACCAGCGGAGCCGAAGCCGAGCGCACGCGCAACTGGCTGCGCGACCCGGCCGCTTTCGAGCTGATGGCCTACGCGCTGACCCAGCAGTCGCCCAACGTGCCCTATCTGTACTACGGCACCACCGACGGCAGCTTCTTCGGGCTCGAACGCGAGGAAGGCCGTTTCGTGGTGCGCGAAATTCTGCCCGGCGAGAGCGGGCGGCGCCACTACGAGATCGACGCACCGGGCGACCGCAGCCGCCTGGTCAGGACCGAGGACACCATCTACGACCCGCGCAAGCGCCCCTGGTACCAGCTGGCCGCGAGCACCGGCAAGCGCGTGTTCACCGACGTCTACCGCTCGGCGGTCAAGAAGCAGTTCGACCTGACGCTGGCCCAGCCGATCTTCGACACCGACAACCGCACCCTGCTGGGCGTGATGGCGGTGGACATGAGCCTGGCGCGCCTGACCGAGCTGATCCGCAGCACGCGCATCAGCGAACACGCGGTGACCTATCTGGTGGACGGCCAGGGCCGCATGGTCGCGTCGTCGGTGGACGAGGAACTCAGCGAACTGGTCAACGGCCGCCACCAGCGCATCACGCCGCTGCAGAGCCGCGAGCCGCTGGTGCGCGAGTCCTACACCCAGCTGTTTGCTCCCGACCGGCAGGGCTCGCGGCGCGCACCAGGGCTGGTGCGGCTGGAGACCGAGCGCGACTGGCTGCAGCGCCTGGGCCTGACCAGCAACCGCCTGATCGCGCTGCAGCGCCCCTTCGGCGCCAAGTACGAGCTGGGCTGGCAGCTGGTGGTGGTGGCACCGGAACAAGACTTCACGGCGCAGGTGCTCCAGGCCCGGCAGTGGGCGCTGCTGGCCATGGCGGCGCTCATCGGCGTCGGTGTGCTGGGCGCCTTTCTGGTCGCCCGGCGCCTGTCGGCCCAGTTCCACCAGCTCAACAAGTCCGCCACCCAGCTGGGCTCCGGCCAGGTGCCGCCGGTGCAGGAGAAGGCGCCGTTCCGGGAGGTCCACAACCTCTCGCGCGTGATGCACGACAGCGCGCTCAAGCTGCACGCCTACAACCGCGCCATTAAGCGCAAGAACAAGGCTCTGCACGACGCCACCCTGCTGCTGGAAGAACGGGTGCGCCTGCGCACCACCGAACTGGCCACCTCGCGCGAAGAGGCGCTGGCCGCGGTGCGGGCCAAGGCCGGCTTCCTGGCGGTGATGAGCCACGAGATCCGCACCCCGCTCAACGGTGTGGTCGGCATGAGCCAGCTGCTCACCGACACAGGCCTGACACCGTCGCAGAAAGAGCTGCTGGGCGTGCTCAAGGTGTCCAGCGAACAGCTGCTGGCCGTGGTCGACGACATCCTGGACTTCTCCAAGATCGAATCGGGCAAGCTGGCGCTGGAACACCTGCCGATGGACCTGCATGCGGCCATCCAGGGCGTGTGCGACATCTCCCGGCTGCGCTGCCAGGAAAAGGGGCTGGCGCTGCGCGTCGACCTGCGCCCGGACCTGCCGCGCGCCATCGTCAGCGACATCACGCGCCTGCGCCAGGTGCTGCTGAACCTGCTGTCCAACGCGGTGAAGTTCACCCACCACGGCGAGGTCTGCCTGCGGGCCTGGGTCGAGCAGGCGGGCGAACCGCTGACCCTGGGCTTCAGCGTCAGCGACACCGGCGTCGGCATCTCGCAGCAGCGGCTGGGCGAGCTCTTCCAGCCCTTCTCGCAGGGCGACACCTCGACCGCACGCGTCTACGGCGGCACCGGCCTGGGGCTGATGATCTGCCGCCATTTGGTCGAGCGCATGGGCGGACGCATCCAGGTGAACAGCCAGACCGGCGTGGGCTCGACCTTCTCGTTCACCATCCGCGCCCAGCCGGCCCGTCCCGAGGACATCGGGGCGCCCCTGGTGCCCACGCTGCAGCTGGCCCGCAGCCCCCACCGCGTGCTGGTGGTGGACGACAACCTGACCAACCTCAAGGTGGCCTCCGCCATGCTCCACCGGCTGGGCTATCCGCACGACCTGCGCGACAACGGCCTGCGCGCGGTCGAGGCGGTGGAGCAGGCCCAGCGCGAACACCAGCCCTACGCCTTGGTGCTGATGGACAGCCACATGCCCGAGATGGACGGCGCCGCGACCACGCGCCAGATCCGCGAGCGTCTGGGGCCTGCCGCCCCCATCGTGCTGGGGGTGTCCGCGTCGAGCCTGCCGAACGACCGCACCCGCTGCCTGGAAGCGGGCATGTCGGACTACCTGGCCAAGCCGCTGGAACTGCACACGCTCGGCCAGGCGCTGCAGCGCTGGATCGAGCGCGCGCCCGCGGCCGCCAGCAGTGCCACAGGCCCGGCCCCGACCCGGCCCGCTGCGCCCTGGATCAACACCGAACGCTGGACCATGCTGGGCGAGTTCGACAACGGTGCGGGCAAGGTGCGCGGCGCCATCGTCCAGGACTTCCTGGCCGAACTGGACACGCGCATGGACGACATCCGCCAGGCCATGGCCACGCGCGACCACGAGGCGCTGGGCAATGCCGCGCACCAGCTCAAGGGCGCTGCGCTCAACACCTGCGCGGCGCGGCTGGCGCAGCTGTGCGAGGCGCTGGAGACGCGTTCTCTGGCGGAAGACCCCGAGGTCTTTGCGTACGACGGGCTGCTCGACCAGGTGGCGCAGGGCACGCGCGAGGCGCTGGTGACCACCTGACGGCGGTCAGCAGGCCGGTCCGCTCAGACCAGTTCCGGCGTCTGCACCGTCACAATCACGGTCTGCATGCGGCCGTTGCGCTCGCGCTGGCGCAGCCACCAGACCGAGCCCTTGCGCATGGTGCACTCGCCCTCGGGCAGGTTCAGCAGCTGGGCGATCACCTGGCCCAGCGTCGGCTGGTGCCCGATCACCAGCACCGGGCCGCGGCCCTCGGGCCAGCCCACCAGCGCCAGCACCGCGGCCGGGTCCGCCCCGGGCAGCAACTCGTCGCGCACGCGCAGCTTGCGGCCGAGCGCGTGGGCGGTCTGACGGGCCCGCTCGGCGGGGCTAACGTACACCTTGGCGCCGTCGGGCAATTGCCGGTCCAGCCAGGCGGCCATGCGCGCGGCCTGCTTCTCGCCGCGCGGGGTCAGGCGCCGTTCCAGGTCCAGCGGGTCGCCCTGCGCGCCCTGCTCGCCATAGGGGTGGTCCTGGGCTTCGGCGTGTCGCCAGAGGATGAGGTCCATGGGGGTCACTCCTGGGAACGGTGTCCGTAGCGGGCCATCAGCGCCGCCTGGGCCGACAGGCCCGGGCCTTCGATGGCGTCGCTGGCGCGGCGGTAGTCGCCGTCCGGCTGCAGCAGCCAGGCGTCGCGCGTGTCGTGCAGATAGGCCGACAGGCACTCGTCCTTTACACGCTGGCGCAGCGCCGGGTCGGTCACCGGCCAGGCCAGTTCGACCCGCCGCAGCATGTTGCGGTTCATCCAGTCGGCGCTGGAGAGCCAGAGCTCCTCCTCGTCGCCGAACCGGAAATAGAACACCCGCGAATGCTCCAGCAGACGGCCGATCACCGAGCGCACGCGCACCCGGTCGGTCACGCCGGGCACCTGCGCTGGCAGGATGCAGGCGCCGCGCACGATGAGGTCGATCGAAGCCCCGCGCTGCGAAGCGATCGCCAGTGCGCGCGCCATGGGCTCGTCGGTCAGGGCGTTCATCTTGAGGATGATGCGCGCGTCCTGGCCGGACTGGGCCGCCAGCCCTGCCCGTTCGACCCGCTCCAGCATGGCCTTGTGCAGGTGGAAGGGCGCGATCAGGGCGCTCTTCAGGCGCGGCAGCCGGCTCTGGCTGGCCAGGTGCAGGAACACCTGCTCCATGTCCGCGGTGAGCGACTTGTCCGCGGTGAGGTAGCTCAGGTCGGTGTACAGGCGCGCCGTGCCGGGGTTGTAGTTGCCGGTGGAGAGGTGGCCGTAGCGGCGCAGCACCCCGCCCTCGCGGCGCGTGACCAGCAGCATCTTGGCGTGGGTCTTGAGGCCCACCACGCCATACACCACCTGGGCGCCCACCGATTCCAGCCGCTCGGCGTAGTTGATGTTGGCCTCTTCGTCGAAGCGCGCCTTGAGCTCGACCACCGCGGTCACTTCCTTGCCGCGCCGCACCGCCTCGCGCAGCAGCTCGATCATCTCGGCCTTGCTGCCGGTGCGGTAGATGGTCTGCTTGATGGCCAGCACGTCGGGGTCGTTGACCGCCTCGCGCAGGAAGGCCAGCACCGCGTCGAAGCTCTCGTAGGGCTGGTGGATCAGCACGTCGCCCTGCTGCATGCGCTCGAAGAAGGACTGGCCCGGCACCAGCTGGACCGGCCAGCCCGGCGTGTGCTGCTCAAAGCGCAGCGCGGGCTGGTCGACCTGGTCGATCAGCTGGTTCAGGCGCACCAGGTTCACCGGCCCGGGCACGCGGAACAGCGCCTGCGGCGGCAGCGCGAACTGCTCCAGCAGGAAGCTGGAGAGGAACTCGGAACAGCCCGCCGACACCTCCAGCCGCAGCGCCTCGCCGTAGTGGCGGTGCTGCAGACCCACACGCAGGGCGGTGCGCAGGTTCTTCACCTCTTCCTCGTCCACAGCCAGATCCGAGTGCCGCGTCACGCGGAACTGTGAAAACTCCGTCACCTGCCGGCCGGGGAACAGGTCGGCCAGGTGCGAGCGGATCAGGCTGGAAATGGAGACAAAGACCGTCTTTTTCGAACCCTTGGACCCGGGCACGCGCACATAGCGCGGCAACACGCGCGGCACCTTGACGATGGCGACCTCGTTTTCGCGCCCGAAGGCGTCGCGCCCCTTGAGGCGCACGATGAAGTTGAGCGACTTGTTCGCCACCTGCGGGAACGGGTGCGCCGGGTCGAGGCCCACCGGCATCAGCAGTGGCTGCACCTCGCGCTCGAAATACGCCTTGACCCAGCGGCGCTGGGCGGCGTCGCGCTCGCCGTGCGAGACCAGCTCGACGCCCTGCTTCTGCAGCAGCGGCAGCAGCTCGTCGTTGTAGATCGCGTACTGCTGCGCCACCAGTTCGTGCAGCTGGGCGCTCAGGCGCACATAGTCGTCCGCCGTCTGCGGGCCGCGCGGCTCGTTGGCATTGAAGGCGGCCAGATGCGGCGCCATGCGCACCTCGAAGAACTCGTCGAGGTTGCTGGAGACGATGCACAGGTAGCGCAGGCGCTCCAGCAGCGGCACCTGTTCGCGCCGCGCCCAGTCCAGCACGCGTTCGTTGAAGGCCAGGATGCTGTGGTCCCGGTCGAGAAAGGTCAGGCTGGGGGTGGGCGGGTTCATCAATGACGATTATTCGACCAGCCGATGACGTTTGTGTGACAGAACGGCGCGGCGCTGCCCGGGCAGCCGCACCAGGTGGGAGAGGAACAGATCGGCCACCCGCCCCCAGCCAAAGTCCAGCGCGCGCTGGCGGGCCTGGTGGCGGCGCACGCGCAGCGCCTGCGACCAGGCCTCGCGCAGGTCGGTGTGCATCGCGCCGGCGGGGGAGTCGCCGATCACCTCCAGCGGGCCGTCCACCGGGTAGGCGGCCACGGGCAGGCCGGTGGCCATGGCTTCGAGCATCACCAGGCCGAAGGTCTCGTGCAGGCTGGGGAACACGAACACGTCGGCCGCGGCGTAGACCTCGGCCAGCTCGCGCCGCGCCAGCAGCCCCACCCAGTGCACGCCGGGGTAGCGGTCGCGCAGGGCCTGCTCCAGCGGACCCACGCCACACACCACCTTGCTGCCCGGGATGTCCAGGTCCAGGAACGCCTGGAGGTTCTTTTCGTGCGAGAGGCGGCCGACGAACAGGCTCACCGGCCGCGCCAGGTGGCCCAGCCCGGGGCATTCGCGCGGCTCGGGGTGGAACGCGAACAGCTGGGTGTCCACGCCATGGGTCCAGTCGCGCAGGTTGGCAAAGCCCCGCTGCTCCAGCAGGCGGCGCACCCCGCCGGTGGGCACCATCACCCCGCGGCTGGGCCGGTGGAAGCGCCGCAGCAGGGCATAGCCCCAGGATGCCGGTACGCCCAGCGCGAGCTGCAGCATCTCGGGAAAACGGGTGTGGAAGGCGGTGGTGAACGGCCAGCCGCGGCGCAGGCAGTGGCGCCGCGCGGCCCAGCCCAGCGGGCCTTCGGTGGCGATGTGGATGGCGTCGGGCTGGGCCTCGTCCATCAGCCGCCGCAGGCGCGCGCCCGGGAACAGGGCGAGGTCGATGCCGGCGTAGCCGGGGCACGGCCGCGTGCGGAACTGCCCGGGGTGGATCACCGTCAGCTCGTGCCCGGCGCCCTGCAGGTGCCGGACCAGCTCCACCAGCGTGGTGACCACGCCGTTGACCTGGGGCTGCCAGGCGTCGGTCACCAGCAGGATCTTCATGCGGGTGCCAGAACCCCCGGGATCGCCTGGGGCTCCTTCAGCGGCAGGGTCAGGCCGCCGTGCCCCATCGGGTGCCAGTGCACCAGCTCCAGCCGGCCGTCCTGGTGCTCGACCAGGGCCGAGAGGCTCTCGACCCAGTCGCCGTCGTTGGCGTAGAGCGTGCCGTCGATGGTGCGCATCTCGGGGCGGTGGATGTGGCCGCAGACCACACCGTGGTAGCCGCGCTCGCGCGCCTCCGCGGCCACGGCGCGCTCGAAGTCGTTGACGTGGCTGACCGCGCGCTTGACCTTGTGCTTGAGGTACTGCGAGAGCGACCAGTAGGGCAAGCCCAGCTTGTGGCGGATGCGGTTGAAGTGGCGGTTGAGTTCGAGCGTGACGCCGTAGGCCCAGTCGCCCACGTGGGCCAGCCACTTGGCGCACTGGATCACGCCGTCGAAGTGGTCACCGTGGATCACCCAGAGGTGGCGGCCATCGGCGGTGGTGTGCACCGCCTCGTTGGCCACCTCGATGCCGCCGAAGTGCATGCCGTCGAACTGGCGCGCGAACTCGTCGTGGTTGCCCGGCACGAACACCACGCGGCAGCCCTTGCGAGCGCGGCGCAGCAGCTTCTGCACCACGTCGTTGTGCGACTGCGGCCAGAACCAGCGCCGCCGCATCTGCCAGCCATCGACGATGTCACCGACCAGGTACAGCGTGTCGCTGGGGTGGTGCTTGAGAAAGTCGAGCAAGGCATCGGCTTGACACCCCGGTGTTCCTAGATGCACATCGGAAATGAACACAGCCCGCAGCGACAACGCCGCCGGAGAAGATGTCTCATCCAGTGGAGCCGTGGAACCGGCTATGCCGGGCCACAGGCTCCGCCCCCCTGGGGGGGTGACGCCGAAGGCGGCGCGGGGGGGAGCCATTTCAGACTCCGAAGTGGCGCCGGTACCGCGCCGGCATGTCCGCGATGCGCATGATCATCGGCAGGTCGGCGGCGTTGAAGTCCGGGTCCCAGGCCGGCGGGCCCATGACCTTGGCACCCAGGCGCAGGTAGCCCTTGATCAGCGCCGGCGGTTCCACCTCCAGCGAGCCGTCCAGCCGGTCCACCGGCAGCGGCAGCCGGGGCCGCACGTGGCAGTCGATCGGGGCCATGTGCTTGTCCTTCACCTGGCGCCAGATGCTGGCCGCCGCGTGGCCGCCGCCGATCATGCCGTGCGGGCCTTCGTACTGCATGGGGATGCTGGCGCAGCCGATCATGGTGTCCAGCCGGTTGCGCTGCATGAAGGCCGCGAGCGCGCCCCACAGGGCCATGATCACGCCGCCCTGGCGGTGGTCGCGGTGCACGCAGCTGCGGCCCAGTTCCACCATGCTCTCGCGCAGCGGGCGCAGGCGCACCAGGTCGAACTCGGTGTCGCTGTAGGTGCTGCCGGCGCGCTTGGCCTGCTGGGGGGTCAGCACGCGGTAGGTGCCGATGACCTTGCGCGTGGCGCCGTCGCGCACCAGCAGGTGCTCGCAGTAGTCGTCGAACAGGTCGACGTCGTGGCCGGGCACGGCGTTGGAGAGAATGGCCCCCATCTCGCCGGCGAACACCTCGTACCTCAGGCGCTGCGCCTCACGAACCTCGTCCAGGTGCCGCGCCCAGCCGACGTCGATGCCGGCCGGCGCCTGGACCACCGCACCGGGGACCACCACCGCAGCGGGAGCGTCCGTGCGTGGGTGAAGTGACCTCCGGAAGTCGGGCAGCGGCGACAGGTCCAGCGTCGGGGTGGGCAGTTCTCGCATGGTGGGCTCCTGGGTGGGGATGGCGTCCACAACGGACGCTGGGTGGATGGATCGCTTGCTCATGGCCACGATGCTCCGGCCCCGCCATGTCCTTCCCGTGGCATCCCGATGAAACTTTTTTGACGTTGCAGGCCCGCCCCACAAACTGCCGCACAAGCGTCATCAAACTTTCACAGCCGCCGCACAGACTCCACGCGTTTTCCATCAACCCACGCGGAACCGACATGAGCCACAAAACCGAATCGCACTTCAACAACGAAGCGTCGAACACCTCCAGCAACCCGGCCTTCGAACAGGTCCTGGAAACCCGCCTGAGCCGCCGCAGCCTGTTCCGCGGCGCGGGGCTGGCGGGTGCCGCCGTGGGCGCCGCGTCTGTCACCGGCTGCGCCACCACCATGGGCAGCGGCAGCGCCACCCAGCTGGACCGCCTGGGCTTCAAGGCCGTGCCCAAGAGCCTGGCCGACAAGGTGATCGTGCCCGAGGGCTACACCGCCCAGGTGATCTACGCCCTGGGCGACCCGCTGGCCGCCGGTGTCGCGCCGTTCAAGAACGACGGCACAGACACCCAGTTCGAGCAGCGCGCCGGCGACCACCACGACGGCATGGAGTGGTTCGGCCTGGACGCGCAGAGCAAACCTTCGGCCAGCTACAACAGCCGCGGCATCCTGGGCATCAACCACGAAGCCACCACCGACGAGAAGCTGGCCTCCTTCTTCATCCACGCCAATGGCGGCACCGCCACCCTGCCCCGCCCGGCCGCCGAGATCGACAAGGAGCTGGCCATCCATGGCCTGTCCTTCGTCGAGGTGCAGTCCGATGGCAAGCGCTGGGCCTACAAGGCCGCCTCTCCGTTCAACCGCCGCATCACCACCATGACCCCGGCCGTTGTGCACGGCCCGGCCCGTGGCAGCGAGCACCTGGTCACCAAGTACAGCCCCGACGCCACCGCCTGCCGCGGTACCCTCAACAACTGCGGCACCGGCAAGACGCCCTGGGGCACCTTCGTCAGCGGTGAAGAAAACTGGTTCGGCTACTTCTTCCGCGACGCCAAGGACGATGACGCGCGCAAGAAGGACAAGCAGGTGCAGGCGCTCAAGCGCTACGGCCGCAAGGCCGGTGACGCCAGCCGCCACGGCTGGGAGAGCGGTGGCAGCGACGACCGCTTCGCGCGCTGGAACAACAGCGCCATCGGCGCCTCGGCCAAGGACGACTACCGCAATGAGATGAACACCTTCGGCTATGTGGTCGAGGTGGACGCCTACGACACCGCCGCCCCGATGCGCAAACGCACCGGCCTGGGCCGCTTCGCCCACGAGAGCGTGGCCTTTGCCAAGCCGGTGGCCGGCCAGCCCATCGTGGCCTACATGGGCGACGACGCCCGCGGCGAGTACATCTACAAGTTCGTCTCCGACGCCAAATGGGACCCGAAGGACGCACGGCCGGCCAACCGCCTGGCCGCCGGTGACAAGTACCTCGACAAGGGCACCCTGTTCGCCGCCCGCTTCAAGGGCGACGGCACCGGCCAGTGGCTGGAACTGTCGATGAACAACCCGCAGATCGCCAACAGCTCCTACTTCGAGTTCAAGAGCAACGCCGACGTGGCCATCTTCACCCGCCTGGCCGCCGACGCTGCGGGCGCCACCAAGATGGACCGCCCGGAATGGAACGGCGTGCACCCGCGCACCGGCGAGGTCTACTTCACGCTGACCAACAACAGCGCCCGCACCGCCGCCACCGCCGACGCCCCCAACCCGCGCGTCTACACCGACATGAAGGGCAGCAAGGAGCAGAAGGGCAACGTGCACGGCCACATCGCGCGCCTGGCCGACGCCTCGCCCGCCGGTCTGACGTTCAAGTGGGACATCTATGTGTTCGGTGCCGAGGCCGACGCCGACAAGGCCACCGTCAACCTGTCCAGCCTGACCGACGAGAACGACATGTCCGCGCCCGACGGCCTGGTGTTCAGCCCCGCCACCGGCATCTGCTGGATCCAGACCGACGACGGCGCCTACACCGACAAGACCAACTGCATGATGCTGGCCGCCATACCCGGCAAGCAGGGCGACGGCGCGGCCCGCACCATCAAGCACGGCGACCGGGAAGTCACCACCTACGTGGGCAAGACCCCGACGCCGTCGACGCTGGCGCGCTTCCTGGTCGGCCCCAAGGACTGCGAGATCACCGGCTGGTGCGAAACGCCCGATGGCCGCGCGGTGTTCATCAACATCCAGCACCCGGGTGAAGGCACCAAGATGGCCGACGTGACCAACCCGTCGAAGTACACCAGCCAGTGGCCTGCCAACGCCGGCTACGGCGCCGGCCAGCGCCCGCGCTCGGCCACCATCGTCATCACCAAGAACGACGGCGGCGTCATCGGCAGCTGATGGGCGGCACCATGAACGGCGACACCCTGGCCCGGACGGACCAGCAGATCGCGCAGCTGCGCGAGGACCTGCTCGACTCGATGGACGAGGAGTTCGAGCTGGAGATGGAGGACCGGCTGGGCGAGGACGCACGGCGCCCCGGCGCCAGCGCCTCCAGCCGCATCCACTACTTCCGCGAGCTGTTCCGGCTGCAGGGTGAGCTGGTCAAGCTGCAGGACTGGGTGGTCGCGACCGGGCACCGGGTCGTGATCATCTTCGAGGGCCGCGACGCCGCGGGCAAGGGCGGCGTGATCAAGCGCATCACCCAGCGGCTGAACCCGCGGGTCTGCCGCGTGGTCGCGCTGCCGGCGCCCAACGACCGCGAGCGCACGCAGTGGTACTTCCAGCGCTACGTGACGCACCTGCCGGCCGGCGGCGAGATCGTGCTGCTGGACCGCAGCTGGTACAACCGCGCGGGCGTCGAGAAGGTCATGGGCTTCTGCAGCGACGAGCAGTACGAGGCCTTCTTCCGCGACGTGCCCGAGTTCGAGAAGATGCTGGTGCGCAACGGCATCCAGCTCATCAAGTACTGGTTCTCGATCTCCGACGAGGAGCAGCACCTGCGCTTCATGGGCCGCATCCACGACCCGCTCAAGCAGTGGAAGCTCAGCCCGATGGACCTCGAGTCGCGCCGCCGCTGGGAGCTCTACACCAAGGCCAAGGAGGTGATGCTGGAGCGCACCCACATCCCCGAATCGCCCTGGTGGGTGGTGCAGGCGGACGACAAGAAGAAGGCGCGGCTGAACTGCATCCACCACCTGCTGGGCCAGATACCCTACCACGAGATCGAGCGCCCGGCCATCGTGCTGCCGCAGCGCGAACGGCACGAGGACTACAAACGCCAGGCGGTGCCGGTGGACATGATGGTTCCTGCCATCTACTGAATGGAGACACCACGCCGCGACCAGCGGCGTGTTTTCACCCCAATGTTTCAACTATCATTGAAATATGGAAACAATCACACCCGCCGAACAGCAGGCCCTGAGCGCCCTCACCGCCCTCTCCCAGGTGGTGCGCCTGCGCGCCTTCCGCGAACTGGTGGTGGCCGGCCCGGCCGGCATGACACCGGGCGCCATCGCCGAGCGCCTGGGCGTCGCGCCCAGCTCGCTGTCCTTCCACCTCAAGGAACTGGTGCACGCCGACCTGGTGAGCGCCGAGCCGCAGGGCCGCAACCTCATCTACCGCGCCCACTTCGACCGCATGAACGCCCTGCTCGGTTACCTCACCGAGCACTGCTGCGGCGGGCAAGCATGCGAGGTCGCGCCCCCGGCCTGCACCGACTGCGGAGACCCGGCATGAACCTGGCCGACGCGCTCAACCTCGGCTGCGCCTGCCAGACGCTGGAAACGCCGCGCCTGCGCGAGCAGCTGGAGACCGAACCCGCGCTGGCCGGCCTCACCGCGCGGCTGGCCGAAAGCCACCCGCACCTGTTCTCGCGCTCGGCGGTGTTCCTGGATGCCGGGGTGATGGACCAGATCACCGACGCGGTGGCCGCGCTGGAGCGCGTGATCGCCCTGCCCGGCTGGCAGCAGCAGGCGCTGGACCGCGCACCGCCGATCGCGCGCCTGGACCACGGCCCTGCCGGGGTCTTCATGGGCTACGACTTCCACTTGGCCGACGGCGGGCCGCGCCTGATCGAGATCAACAGCAACGCTGGCGGCGCCTTGCTCAACGCCGCCCTGGCGCGGGCGCACCGGGCCTGTTGCGAATCGTTCCAGCAGGTGTTCGACCCGCGGGACCGGCTGCGCCACCTTGACGAGGCCTTCGTCGCCATGTTCCGCGCCGAGTGGCAGGCGCAGCGCGGCGATGCGCCGCTGCGCAACATCCTGATCGTGGACGACGCGCCCGAGGCCCAGTACCTGGCGCCCGAATTCCAGATGGCGCGCGCGCTGTTCGCTGCGCACGGCCTGACCGCTGTGGTGGCCGACCCGCGCGAACTGCAGTGGCGCGATGGCGCGCTCTGGCACCCTGCCCTGCCCGCCGGCACGCCGGTGGACCTGGTCTACAACCGGCTGACCGACTTCTACCTGCAGGACGGTGGCCACGAGGCGTTGCAACAGGCCTATCTGGCCGGCGCCGCCGTGGTCACGCCCCACCCGCGCACCCACGCGCTGTACGCCGACAAGCGCAACCTGGTCACCCTGTCCGACGCCGCGCTGCTCGAACGCTGGGGCGTGAACGAAGCGGACCGTGCCCTGCTGCGCCGCGTGGTGCCCGCCACGCAGCGCGTCACCGCCGACCACGCCGAGGCGCTCTGGGCGCAGCGGCGCGGGCTGTTTTTCAAACCCGCGGCCGGCTTCGGCGCCCGCGCCGCCTACCGCGGCGACAAGCTCACCCGGCGCGTGTGGAGCGAGATCCTGGCCGGCGACTACGTGGCCCAGGCCACCGTGCCGCCCAGCGAACGCCTGGTGTCGGTGGAAGGCCAGACGACCCGGCTCAAACTGGACCTGCGCGCCTACACCTACCGCGGCCAGGTGCAGCTGCTGGCCGCCCGCACCTGGGCCGGCCAGACCACCAACTTCCGCACCGAAGGCGGCGGCTTCTCACCCGTGGTGGTGCTGCCGCGCGCCCTCTGACTTTTCCTGCACCCTCCACCATGAACGTCCTCTTCCTCTGCACCCACAACTCCGCCCGCTCCATCCTGGCCGAAGCGGCGCTCAACCACCTGGGCCGCGTCGGCGGCGAACAGCGCTTCCGGGGCTTCTCCGCCGGCAGCAGCCCGCGCGAGAACCAGCAGCCCAACCCGCTGGCCCTGCGCGCGCTGCAGGACGCGGGCATCGCCACCGAAGGCCTCTCCAGCAAGAGCTGGGACGTCTTCGCCCTGCCCGACGCGCCGCACATGGACCTCGTCATCACCGTCTGCGACAACGCGGCGGGTGAGGTCTGTCCCTTCTGGCCCGGCCAACCGGCCACCGCGCACTGGGGCTACCCCGATCCGTCCAACGTGACCGGCTCCGAGGAAGAACGCCTGGACGCCTTCAAGCAGACCCTGCTCGCGATCCGCCGCCGGCTGGAGCTGCTGATCAACCTGCCGGCCAGCGGCGTGGACCGGTTGCGCCTGCAGCAGGCCGCGCGCGACCTGGCACAGAAGGGCTGACGCGATGGGACTCTTTGAACGCTACCTCACCGTCTGGGTCGGCCTGGGCATCCTGGCCGGCGTGGGCCTGGGCCTGCTCACACCTGCCACCTTCGCCGCCATCGCCGCGGTCGAGTTCGCGCACGTCAACCTGATCGTGGCGGTGCTCATCTGGGTGATGATCTATCCGATGATGATCCAGATCGACTTCGCGGCCGTGCGCGACGTCGGCAAACGACCGCAGGGCCTGCTGCTCACCGTGGTCATCAACTGGCTGGTCAAGCCCTTCACCATGGCGGCGCTGGGCGTGCTGTTCTTCCGCGTCGTGTTCGCAGACTGGGTCGACCCGCAATCGGCCAGCGAGTACATCGCCGGCATGATCCTGCTGGGCGTGGCGCCCTGCACCGCCATGGTCTTCGTGTGGAGCCAGCTCACCAAAGGCGACCCCAACTACACCCTGGTGCAGGTGTCGGTGAACGACCTGATCATGGTCTTTGCGTTTGCCCCCATCGCCGCCTTCCTGCTCGGCGTGACCGACCTCACCGTGCCCTGGCAGACGCTGCTGCTGTCCACCGTGCTGTATGTGGTGCTGCCGCTGGTGGCCGGCGTGCTGACCCGGCGCTGGTGGCTGGCGCGCGGCGGCGAGGCGGCCGTGAACGCTTTCGTGAAGCGGCTCAAGCCCTGGTCGGTGGTTGGCCTGATCGCCACCGTGGTGCTGCTGTTCGGCTTCCAGGCCCAGACCATCGTCGCCCAACCCGCGGTGATCGGCCTGATCGCCATCCCGCTGCTGATACAGACCTACGGCATCTTTGCCATCGGTTACCTGGGTGCGCGCTGGCTGAAATTGCCGCACGACATCGCCGCGCCGGCCTGCCTGATCGGCACCTCCAACTTCTTCGAACTGGCGGTCGCTGTGGCCATTTCCCTCTTCGGCCTGCACTCGGGCGCGGCCCTGGCCACGGTGGTCGGCGTGCTGGTGGAGGTGCCGGTGATGCTGTCGCTGGTGGCCTTCCTGAACCGCAACCAGCACCGCTTCGGAACGGCGCGGACCAGGCCCACGCACTGACCCCGCTCACTACAATCGACCGCAGCGACGCGGTCGTCCCCACACGGGGCTCCGCCATGCTGCACCGACCACGCACCAAGGAGCCCCCATGCCCTCTTCACGACTGGCCCTGACCCTGGGCACCGCGACCCTCGTGCTGATGGGCTGCTCCAGCATCTCGCTGGACCAGCCTGCCCCCAAGGCGGATGCCGCTGGCAGCGGCAGCGACGTGCGGGTCGTGCGGTCCTACGACAACAGTTTCGACGGCGAAATCAGCGGCACGCCCGCGCCCGAGAGCCGCTTCGCCAAGGTGAAGATCGGCATGGAGCTGGAACAGGTCTACAAGCTGATCGGCGAGCCCGACCAGCTCTACAACCACACCACCGGCAAGAACTGGATTCCCTTCTACTTCGGCGCCGACGGCCAGCGCATCGTCACCCACTACCGCGGCGAAGGCTGCCTGACCTACAGCGCGGGCGGCGTGTTCAACGGCAAGAAGCAACTGCTGCGCATGGACGTCGACGCCGCCGGCCAGTGCTACAAGCCCTGATGTCCGGCGCACCATCCGGCGGTCTGCAAGCAGCTCCACTGCGTTTGCAGGTCCACCCCGGCGAACAAGGGCCCGCAGGTCTGGGCGTCTCGGCCTCCCTGGACCTGGTGGCGTCCGACGACGGGCCGGGCTGGCTGCTGCGCTACCGGCTGGAAGGCGATATCGACGCGCTGGCCCTTCCTCCGCCCGCCGTGGGCGCCACCGACGGCCTCTGGCGCCACACCTGCCTGGAAGCCTTTGTGCAGGACGGCGACGGTCCAAGCTACCACGAGTTCAACCTCTCACCCTCGGGGCAGTGGGCGGTCTACCGCTTCAGCGCCGAACGCCAGCGCGTGCCCGGCGACGCGCCACCGCCCAGCGGGCCGACGATCACCACCGAACGCTCCGCCGATTCGCTGGTGCTGCAGGCCTGGCTGCCCGGCGCGCTGCTGCCCGCACGACCAACCGCCATCGGCCTGACCGCGGTCATCGAAACCCTCGGTGGCCAGATCAGCCACTGGGCGTTGCACCACCCGCGCGCCGACCGGCCCGACTTCCACCACAGCGCCGGTTGGACCTTCCGCCCCGCCCTGCCCCCGTTTCCACCCGCCCCTCCGTCCGCATGAAATTCGGCCTCGAACGTTTCCTCGAAGACCCCGCCCTGCGCGCTCCGCTGGCCGGCCGCCGTGTCGCGCTGCTCGCCCACCCGGCCTCGGTCACGCGCGACCTCACCCATTCGCTCGACGCGCTGGCCGCCCTGCCCGATGTGAAGCTCAGCGCCGCCTTCGGCCCGCAGCACGGCCTGCGCGGCGACAAGCAGGACAACATGGTCGAGTCGCCCGACTTCACCGACCCGCGCCTGGGCATCCCGGTGTTCAGCCTGTACGGCGAGGTGCGCCGCCCGACCGACGCGATGATGGACACGTTCGATGTGCTGCTGGTGGACCTGCAGGACCTGGGCTGCCGCATCTACACCTTCATCACCACGCTGCGCTACGTGCTGGAAGCCGCCGCACAGCATGGCAAGGCGGTCTGGGTGCTAGACCGCCCCAACCCCGCCGGCCGCCCGGTGGAAGGCACGCTGCTGCGCGAAGGCTGGGAGAGCTTCGTCGGCGCCGGCCCCATGCCCATGCGCCACGGCATGACCATGGGCGAACTGGGTCACTGGTTCATCGACCTGCTCAAGCTCGACGTGGAGTACCGCGTCATCACCATGGACGGCTGGCGGCCCGACGAGGGTCCCGGCTACGGCTGGCCCATGAGCGCCGATGACCAGCGGACCTGGGTCAACCCCAGCCCCAATGCCGCCAACCTCTGGATGGCCCGCGCCTACGCCGGCACCGTGATGCTCGAAGGCACCTCGCTCAGCGAAGGCCGCGGCACCACGCGCCCGCTGGAGCTCTTCGGCGCGCCCGACATCGACACCACCCGCCTGCTGGCCGACATGCGCCGCATCGCGCCGCAGTGGCTGGCCGGCTGCCGGCTGCGCGCCTGCTGGTTCGAGCCGACCTTCCACAAGCACGTGGGCAAGCTCTGCGCGGGCGTGCAGATCCACGTTGAAGACCCGCAGCACTACGACCACGCAGCCTTCAAGCCCTGGCGCCTGCAAGCCCTGGCCTTCAGAGCCGTACGCGAGCAGGCCTTCGACTACCCGCTCTGGCGCGATTTCCCCTACGAGTACGAGCGCGACCGCTTGGCCATCGACCTCATCAACGGAGGACCGGCGCTGCGCGAGTGGGTGGACGACATGAACGCCACGGCCGACGATCTGGAAGCTGTCGCCGCGCCCGATGAAGCGGCGTGGACGGAAGCCCGTCGGCCGTTCCTGCTCTACTGAGGCGAAAAGGCCGCTTGCGCCCCCGCTTGAAGCAACCGGTGCTGGCCTGGCCTAGCGCGGTGCCAGCACCACCTTGCTGACCGACCCCATGTCGTATTGAACGACCTGCCGGACCCACGACGCCCGGGTCGCCCGCAGCTTCTCTGCCACCTGGGGCTGGCCCGAATGAAAGCGCTGCGCCACCTGCAGCGACACCAGACCGCGACCGTCCGGACTCTTCACGTAGCGAAAAACGTTGAACTCCATGATGTCCTGCCCGTCGGTCCAGGTGAGAAAGTCGATGGTGGCATCGGTCTTCGCCTCGTTGCTCATCACACTCGTGCGAGCCTGGGGATTGGCCTTCATGACCACCTGTTCAAGCCGCAGGGCCGCTGCCACCGGGTCATTGCCCAGAAACGGCATCTGCTGGTATCGAAGGCCGACCAGCCGGGTCCAGTTGTTCAAGCTCTCCGTGGGGCGCACAAATTCCACCAGCCGGTCACCCTTGGATGGTGCGCCGACAAACTGCTGCGCGTAGTCCTCACCATCAAACCGGAACACCGAGGACTGCGCCCACAGCGCCGCACTGGGCAGCACGCACAACAAGCCGCAAACCCATCTTCTTTTCATCATCGCTCACTCCCCCTGAACACCATCCCTGCCGTGCGCGAAGCCCTGCGGCGCGCCGCACACACGTACGCTTGTGTTCAGCTGGCACCCAGCCACTTCTGCATGAACTGCGCCGTGCCCATCGCCGGGTCCAGCTGGTAGCCCTCGTAGCCGATGCGCCGGTAGAGCTTGACCGCCGGCGCGTTGCCCGAGAGCACCTCCAATGTCATCTTCACCGCGCCACGTTCCACTGCGATGCGCTCGGCCTCGGCCAGCATGGCCTCGGCAATGCCGCGCCCCCGGTGGCTGGCGAGCACGGCCACATCGTGCACGTTCACCAGCGGCTTGCACTTGAACGACGAAAATCCTTCGATGCAGTTGACCAGCCCCACCGGCTGCTCACCGTCGAATGCGAGCACGCTGTAGGCCTGCGGGCGCGCAGCCAGCTCGCGTGCCAGATTGGCCTTGACGAAATCGGACAAGGGCTCGCCGCCGCCCGCCGGGTCGCTGGCGTAGGCATCGAGCAGGGCCACCACCGCGGCCGCGTCGGACGGGTGGCCGTAGTCGGCCTGCCGGACAGAGAACGCCGCCGCCATCAGAGCGCCTTCACCGCAGCGACCAGGCGCTCGGCGCAGGCCTGGGCCTGTGCCGCATCGCGGGCCTCGACCATCACCCGCAGCAGCGGTTCGGTGCCGCTGGCGCGTATCAGCACGCGCCCCGTCTCGCCCAGTTCGGCCTCGACCGCTTTCGTCTCGGCGGCCAGCGCCGGATTGTTTTTCCAGTCTTCCTGGCCGGGCTGCAGCCGCACATTGATCAGCGTCTGCGGGAACAGGGTCACATCGGCCAGCAGCTGCGCCATGGACTGCCCGCTGCCGGCGCAGGCCTGCATCACCTGCAGCGCCGAGACCAGGCCATCGCCCGTGGTGTGTTTGTCCAGCACCAGCAGGTGGCCCGAACCCTCACCGCCCAGGATCCAGCCGTGGCGCTCCAGTTCTTCGAGCACGTAACGGTCGCCCACCCGGGCGCGCACGAACTTGACGCCCTTCTTCCGGAACGCCACCTCGACGGCCATGTTGGTCATCAGCGTGCCCACCACACCGGGCACGTCGATGTCGCGCGCGATGCGGTCCGAGGCAATCAGGTAGAGCAGCTCGTCGCCGTTGAACAGGCGGCCACTGGCGTCCACCAGCTGCAAACGGTCGGCGTCGCCGTCCAGCGCCACACCGTAGTCGGCGCCGGTCGCCTGCACAGCGGCCACCAGCGCCTGCGGGTGGGTCGCGCCCACCTCGTGGTTGATGTTCAGGCCATCGGGCGCGCAGCCGATGCGCACGACCTCGGCACCGAGCTCGTGGAACACCGCGGGCGCGATCTGGTAGGCCGCGCCGTGGGCGGCGTCCACCACGATCTTCAGTCCCTTGAGCGTCAGATCGTTGGGAAAGGTGCTCTTGCAGAACTCGATGTAGCGGCCGGCGGCATCGTCCATGCGGCGCGCCTTGCCCAGATTGCGCGAATCGGCCCAGACCGGGTCCTTGTCGAGCTCGGCTTCGACTGCCAGCTCCCAGTCGTCCGAGAGCTTGTTGCCCTGGGCGCTGAAGAACTTGATGCCGTTGTCACCAAACGGGTTGTGGCTGGCGGAAATCACCACGCCGAGGCTCGCACGCTGCGCCCGTGTCAGGTAGGCCACCGCGGGCGTGGGCACCGGGCCCAGCAGCACCACATCGACACCCGCCGAGTTGAAACCGGACTCCAGCGCCGACTCCAGCATGTAGCCCGAGATCCGGGTGTCCTTGCCGATCAGCACCGTCGGGTGCTCTTCGCTGCGCTTGAGCACACGCCCCACGGCGTGGGCCAGCTTGAGAACGAAGTCGGGGGTGATCGGGGCCTGACCGACGGTGCCACGGATGCCGTCGGTGCCGAAGTATTTGCGCGTCATGCGATGGATTTTAGGGTGCCCTACCGGACCGCTCGACTCGCTCAGCGCTCCAGATGCGCCAGCATCGCATCAATCTCGCCACCGATGCCCGCCAGCCCGGTGTACTCCGCTGGCGGACTCGACACCTTGTTTCGGTCGGCGTCCGTCTGTCGTGCCAGCGACTCCTGGACGCTGGGCACGGTCTCTGGCAGCTCAATCGGTGCCACCGCGGGCGGTGGCGCTGACCGTGTCGGAGGCGTCACCACCGGCGGGTCGGTCGCCAGGGTCAGCAGGGGTACGTCGACCTTGGGCAGCAGCCGCTCCTTGAACGCCGTCTCCTTGAAGTAGCGGATCTTGTCCGACATCACCGGATGCGCCATGCCCTCCACCAGCAGGATCTGCTTGTCGTCACCCATGGCCTTGAGCTCCTGCGGCAGCATCAGCGCCCGGCGCTCCTCGCTTTCGCTGCGGGTGTAGCTGCTCTCGCGCGAGCGGCTGCGGCTCACGCTGTCCTTGCGCATGCCGGTGTAACCCAGCATCTCGCTGTATTCGTTGGCATCCTGCTGCTCGCGCGGCGCGAAGATGATGCGCAGCGCGTGGTTGGTCATGATGGTGCGCGCGTTCTCCTTGCCGTAGGTCGACTCCAGCTGCGCCATGCTCTGGATGATGGGCATCAGGCGCAGGTTGTAACCCGCCATGAAGCTCACCGCGCTGGCGATGATGTCGACGCGGCCGATGCTGGTGAACTCGTCCATCAGCAGCAGGCACTGGTGCTTGAGCTCGGGATTGGCCTGCGGCAGCTCTCGCGTGTTCTGGTTGATCAGCTGGCTGAAGAACAGGTTGAGGATCAGGCGGCTCTCGGCCAGCTTGTTGGGCTGGATAGCGACGTAGATGCTCATCTTCTTCTTGCGCACGTCGCGCAGGTCGAAGTCGTTGCCGCTGGTGGCGGCGTCCACCACCGGGTTCAGCCAGGGGTTCAGCGGCTCCTTGAAGGTGCCCATGATGCTGGCGAAGGTCTCGTTGGCCTGCCCCAGTAGTGTGGCGAAGGCGGTGCGCGCACTGGGGCTCAGGTGCGGCCAGGCCGCCAGCTCCGCCAGGTAGGCCTTGAACTCCTGGCCGGGGCGCCCCGACGCCAGGCGGTAGAGCCCGCCCATGGTCGGTTCCTGGAAAGGCACCCCGTACTGCTCGGCCAGGTAGGCCGCCTGTTCGTAGGCATACAGCGCGAACGCGACGAAGGCGTTCTGCGCCTGGTTGGCCCAGAACGGGTCCTTGTGCAGGTCCGACACCGGGTACAGCATGGCCGCGATGCTCTGCACGTCGCTGATGCGGAACGCCGGATCGCGCGAGACGTAGGACAGCGGGTTCCAGCGGTGCGTGCGCCGGTCCTCGGCGAACGGGTTGAACAGGTAGACGGACTGCCCGTAGCGAGCCCGAAAGCCGCTGGTGAGCTCGAAGTTCTCCTGCTTGATGTCCAGCACCACCACCGAGCCCTGGTAGCTCAGCAGGTTGGGAATGACGATGCCCACCCCCTTGCCCGAGCGCGTGGGCGCGGCCAGCAAGGCGAACTGCTGCCCATTGAAGTAGACGAACTGCCCGTCTTTCTTGCCCACCACCAGCGCCGTGTCCTCGGCCCGCAGCATCTTGCGCGACCGCAGGTCGGCCATGGTGGCGAAGCGGGCCTCGCCGTAGAGGCTCGGCTTCCGGCGCAACAACACGGCGAGCGCCAGCGCTGCCAGCGCCAGCAAGGGCACACCAAATCCCACCAGGCCACTGCTCTTGATGACCGGGCCATGCTTGGGCGCATCGGCGTAGGCGGCCAGGTAGCGCCAGTAGTCGAACGCGCCGATGCGCTCCAGCGGCAGGCCCAGGCGCCAGGCCATCAGCCACCCGCTGAAATAGGTTCCCGCCACCAGTGCCAACACCAGCAGCACCAGCACGCCCCAGCCTAGGAAACGCCTCATTGCCGGACCTTGGCACCTTTGACTTCGCCCAGGCGCGCCATCTGGTCCTTGTAGCGCCTCAGCTGGTCGCGGGCCCACTCGTACCGGCACAGCTCGACCGAGGCGGGCAGCGCCTTGACGGGCACGGCCTGCTCGCGGGACTGCGTCGCGCAACGCGCATCGCGGTACTCGCGCCACCGGCTGTGGTCCAGGTCCTGGTGGCGCGCATAGGACTGCGCATAGCTCTTGCCGTGCTCGGCCTGCAGCGACTGCATACGGCCCGCCCGGTAGTCGCGCACGAGGGTCAGCAGGGCCTTGTCCTGCTCGATGCGCGCGCGGCGGCAGGCCACCAGCTCGGGCGCCCCGCTGTCGCACACCGCGTCCACCCGGTCGGGCGCTGCCCCGCGCCGCGCCGCCGCCGGTGTGCCGCGCACCCAGCGCCCGCTGGCAGCCACATAGCAGTGGCTCTCCACCTTCGGGCTCCCCGAGGCGCCGGCCACCTTCAACGACACGCAGTTCGGTGCCGAAGGCTGGATCTCTCCCGCGTTGGACACCAGATCAATCTGCGCATAACGCCCGGTTTTCGGATCGAACTGGTAGAGGCTGTCCACCGGCAGCTTGCCGTCCATGGCGTACAGGCGCGTGACCTTGAAGTCCAGCAGCCCGTCGCCATTGAAGTCCCTGAACTGCAGCCATCCGCTGGCGTCCAGCCGCTCGCGCGGCATCTCGAAGGCGTGCGGAAGCGCCTGCAGTTCCTTGCCATCCTGCGTCACCACGATGTAGCCCGACCCCACCTCGCCCTCGGCGGCATCGGCCTTGTCGTCGAACTCGAAGCTGAACGCAAGCTCCGGCGCCTCGTGCCCGACCTTCTGGGTCATGGTGTCGAGACCCTGGGCCTGTGGGCGCAGGAAATCCAGGGACAACGGGGCACACGCCACCAGGGACAGCAGCAGCGCAAGGCTGCTGGCGCTTCTCAAAACCTTCTTCATGTCCTCACTCCCTTGTTTTCACAGACCTCAGTAGCCGCAGCGCGCAAACACCGCTGTGTCCACGGGTTCATCCAGTGCGTCGGCGCCCCGGCGGCGGGACCAGAGCAGCTCGTCCTGTCGCAGCTCGAAGACATAGGTCTCCAGCGTTTTGGGCTTGTCGTAGGGCGGCACATCGACCAGGGCCTGCATGCGCCAGGTGTTGACGCGGCGAGGCTGTACATCGGTCACGAAGTACATGGTGGTCTGGGTGTTCTCCGCCCACTGCTGCAGTTGGCGTTCGTCGATCACCAGCGCCCCCGGATCGGGCTCCACCGGTTTGCGCCCGAGGTAGGCGGCGCACTTGGCGACCCCCTCCTCGTTCTTCAGGAACCACAGCCCCCGCATGTCGACCGGGGTGATGCCCGGTGTCGGCGTGGCGGCCTGCGCCGCCATGGCACAAAGCGCGACAAAGGCCGCCGCCACAACCTGACGATGTTTCATGTTGTCCTCCTTGAATGTCATGACTCCAGCGCGAGCTTGCGCTGGGGATCGAAGTCGATGCCAGTGATGTAGCGCTGGCCGGCATGGGCCTTGATGTGCACCACGATGTCGATGGTGAGCATCAGCAATCGCTTGATCTCGTCGAAGTCCAGGCCTGAGCCCTCAGGCGAGGCCTTGACCATCAGCGCCATCTGGTCCCAGGTCTGGCTCGTGCTGCCGGCATGGCAGCTGGTGATCGAACCCGGGTGGCCGGAGGCGCAGTTGCGGATGTAGTAGAACGATTCGTCGCCCCGGATTTCGGCCAGGATGATGCGGTCGGGCTTCATCCGCAGGCAGGCCTCCATGCAGCCCTTGGCCGTGACATTGGCCGTGCCCTGCCCGCCCCGCGAATAGATCAGGTGCACGCGGTTGGGCTGCTCGATGAACAGCTCCCGCGCGTCCTCGATCGTGATGAGCCGCTCGTCTTCCGGTATGTGCGTCACCAGCGACTTCATGAAGGTCGTCTTGCCGCTGCCTGTGGCACCCGACACGACGATGTTCTTCTTGTAGAACACGGCCTTGCTGAAGAAGTCGTGGTAGTTGCGGGACCGCTTGAGCGCCAGCAGTTCTTCGTCCATCTCGCTGACGCTGTCGGTGCCCTCCAGAATCCGGGCAAAAAAGCCGTCCTCCTGGTACTGGTTGAGCGTCTTGGTGTAACGCGAGGGCAGGCGGATGGTGATCGAGACGTGATCCGCCGGCACCGCGGGCGGCAGCACGAACTGCGCGCGCTGCCCGGTGGGAAAGGTCAGCGACACCACCGGGTCCACCGCAGTGATGCGCTGCCCGGTCTTGCTCTCGTTGACCACCGTGGTGCAGAACTGGCGCGCACGGTCGAAGGTCAGCCCGGGCACATCGATGCGCTCCCAGCCCCTGACCGTCTCCAGAAACACCTCTCCTGGGCGGTTGATGCAGATCTCGGTGACGCGCGGATCGCCCAAGAACGGGGTGATGCCCAGGACGTGGTACTGGTACTCCAGAAACTCGGTGGAGATGTTCGCGATCTGTTCCGCGCCGCCACTCTCTGACATGTCAGACACCACCACCGGTCAGCGCATCACGCTCGAGAAATCCACGTCCCGGGCGGTGAAGATGTTGATCACCGTGCCGTTCAGCACCGTCACCGTCGCCTTGCGGTTGGCTGAGCGGGCCAACATATCGGAGGCGGCCTTCTTGGCAGTGGCCGCAGTGGCCGACTCCCAGGGATCGATGGACACCACGCCCACACCGCCGGCCCCCGTCACCGTCGTGCTGCCGCGAATGTTGTGTTCGTTCGCGAACCTCTGAGCCCCGGCATCGATGCCATCGGCCAGCAGGCTGACCAGCATGGCTGCGCCAATGCGCTCACCCCAGTGACCGTCGTAGTGACCGGGCACCCCGGCCCCACCGAGCGCGTCCGTGCCGTTGCTGTCGATCCGCACATCCAGACCCGTGGTGGTGAGCACGCGGGTCCAGACGATGCCGATCCGGTCGTAGTTCTCGTCGGCGTACTTGTACTCGCCTGTGACCTTCGACCCCTTGTCGATCAGCAACCGGCGCCCGTTGACCGAGTAGATGGGCTCGGTGACGATGCACGAGGTCATGCCAGGCAGGGTCGACACGATCTTGGTTTCCAGCGAGCAGCGGATGTACGTTCCACGGGTCAGCGTGAAGTCGGCATTGGCCAGGGCCTCGACCGCACCGCGCTTGACCGACGAGTACTCGTCCTCGAACAACTGGTTCTTCTTGCCCTTGTCCTGGGTCGCGACCAGGTTGTTCTCGCTCGCCATGCGGCGCTGCATCAGATCGTCCTTGGGCGCCTGGGCCTCGGCCAGCTGGGGCATCTCCGTAGGCAGTGACGGCACATCCGCCTTGGCCACCACTTCGGCAGGCGGCGGCGGTGGCAGCAGGTTGAGCTTCGGCTTGTTCGGCACGGTGACCTCTTCATAGGTCACCTGCTTCTTCTTGTCGTCGTCGGCCGAGAACGCATTGCTCGCAACCCACAGGGTCATGCCAATGGTGGCCAGCGACACCAGAACGATGTACGCCACCGCCGTCTTGTTCACGCCGCGCGACAGGCCCGCCGACAGCTTGGGCATGTTGTCGGACAGCACCGGGCCCTGTCCGCCGCCTTGGGGAAATTGCATGCTCATTGGTTCCTCCTGAGTCCCACCACGTCATTGCCCAGCCGCATCACCAGAAACGGATAGACGCCCAGCACCACCATCACGTTCTTCTCGCTCTTGGTGTTCACCAGAAATTCCTCGCCATTGCGTTCATTGCGCCCGAACACGGCGGGGAAGTTCGCCATCGGCGGCAGGTGGATGTAGGTGAACTGACCGTTGTCGTAGACCCGGGTGGGCACGATGGTCGACACGTCGCTGACCGCCGAGTAGTCGTAGTTCAGGTGGTAGTTGCTCTGCGAGTTCAGCGCAGCCGCCGACGGCGACAGCACCGCATTGGCGGCGGCGAGCGGGCTGGCCTTGTCCGGCTCCTCGTTGCCGTAGACAAAGCGAATCTTGTAGAACACGCCCGCGTTCTTGGCCTCTTCCAGTGTCTTCCACTTGGTGGCCGACACGCGCAAGTCCAGCAGGTACGAACGCATGTTGGTGCGGATGTACATGTTGGTGTCCACATCCACGTTCTTCGGCCGGATGTAGAAGATGTTGTCGCGCCGCACCAGCTCCCAGCCATCGCTGAACCCGGTGCCGAAGTCCTTCACCTGCTCCTGGGCGCTGATCTCGATCTGGGTGGCGATGCCCAGCCCAGTGTTCACGCGCACCACCTGGTCGCGCTGATACGGCACTTCGCGCACCTCCTGTGCGCCGGCGCTGCCCGCCCAGAGGCTGGCCGTGAGCGCCAGAACCGCCATGGCGCTGAAGTTTCGCAATCGATGGGTCATGCTTGTCTACTCCCTGTCATTTCAAACTCGATGGGGGCGCAACCACCGGGTGGCGCCCATGTGTGCGCTGGCTCAGGCCACTACTGGCCCGGGGCTGGTGTCGCAGGAGCGCCGGGCAGTGCGGGCAGCGAAGGCTGGGCGGGCAGGGCACTTGCCGGCACCACCGCAGACGGCGCATCCTGCGCGTCGGCGCCGCGGTGCATCACACCCTCGTCCTCTGTCAGCAGCGGGATGCCCTTGTCCGGCTGACCCGCCTTGAACATCGGCGCGTTGAACTCGTCATCCACCCGGAACGAGGTCACCTGGAACCCCAGCGGATTGCGCAACCGCAGGTGGTCGCTCATCTTGAGGTTGGTCTTGTATTCATAGCTCATCGTGGCCACGTGGCTGCTGAGGTACTCGCTGCGCCCATTGGTCTTGTCGAACTTCCACTTCTCGAAGCGCACCGTGGCCCCGGTCGGCCGGGCACCGCGCTCCTCGTCCAGCCCGTTGAACACGATGCTGTTGACCTTCACCCGGATCGCGGCGTTGCGGCCCCACTTCTTCTCGGGGCTGTTGGCCGTGCCGTCGAACTGCTGCACGAAAAGGCCCTTGACCTGGTCGTTGGACATCGACGCGACGTACTCCCAGTCGTGCTCGTTGATGGTGTCGTAGTCGTAGCCCTCGCGTGCCTGCACGAAGCGGGCGACATGGCTGCGGTTGAGCGCCTCGCTGGCGTAGATGCCCGTGGCGGCGATGTTGTCGCGCAGCGGTGACACGGTGCTGGTGCTGCGCTTGAGGTCGACCGTCACCAGGTACGGCACCTTTTCCTTGAGCGGCAGCATGTAGGCAATCGCCCCACCCAGCATCAAGGTCAGCACCATGGACGCACCCGCGACGATCCAGGCCCTGCGCTCGCTGCGCTTGACCATCGAGATCACGTTGGACTCGAAGTCCATCGACTTCTTGAGGATTTCCTGCGAGGCCTCGGACACCTCGCGCTTGAACAAAGCCATACCGTCCTCAGGGCATCTTGGTGACCAGCATCGACCGGCTGGCCGACACCTGGATGCGCAGCTTCTGCGCCGCGTAGTTGCGCCTCACCGCGTTGAGGGCGCGCTGCAGGTTGTTGTCCTTGACCGACTCCAGGCCCGACACCAGGGTCAGGTCGCTGGGGTACTGCCAGTCCAGCGCACCCCCGTTCTCCTTGGCCCAGCGCTCCAGCATGTGGCGCAGCGTGGCATCGGTCGGCAGCATCTGGAACCGCGGCAGCTCGTTTTCTTCCTTGAGCGGAATCTCCTGCGGCTTGGCGGCCAGCGTGTTCACCGGCTTCCAGCTGTCGGAAATGTCGATGGGCTTGGGCGCTGCGCAGGCTTGCAGCAAGCCTGCCAGCAACAAGGCCCCCAGTACACGTGTCATCCGTCCCTTGGTCATGTTTGTATTGGTCATCTCGTAGTCACTCATTGGTCATTTCGAATCGGCATCGTCAGCTCTGCTTTAGGGGCTTGTCTGCAGGCGCTCCGAATGGCACACGCGGCCTTGCCGGAGCTCCATTGCTTGTAGCAACAGGGCCTTGGTTGCCACGATGAACAGAGGTATCGCCTTCGCCCTGAGAAACCTTCAGCCGCCCCCCCTTGCCAGCGTCGCCGGCCAAGGCAGCCTCGGTGCCAGCGCCGACGTACACCCCCCGTGTCGCGTCGTAGGTCAGGTCGGCCACCGGGGGCTGCACCGATGTGCTCTCAGCGCTTTCAACCTCAACCGGCCTGGAAGAGGAAGCGTTGCCTGGATCGCGGAACTCGTCGCTGCTCTGCTTCTGCCGAAGAAACGCCAACCCCTGAGATTCGGGTACCCGGCTGGCCACGCCCAAACTGCCAGGCGCGGGAGATGTGCCATAAGACAGGCGTTCGCCTGCGCCTGCCGACCCGAAAACGCCGGTGCGTTGAAGAGCCATCTGGGTATTGCGGGTGGCGGGGCTTTCAGTTGCGACACCAGCCCCTTCCCGAGAGGTCTCAAGGCGTGCGCCCGAGCCGCCGGACGAAGCACCAACACCAGCCGGCTGCTGCTGCCCGCCCATCGCGTTGGCCAGGCCCACCACGCCGCCGGCGGCCGCCCCACCGCCCATGGCCCCCATCATGGCGCCCGCTGCAAAAGAGGCCCCGGAGTTGAAGAACTGCATGATCAGCGGCGGGATCATCACCAGCAACGCAGTCGACAGCGCCCCGAGCATGGCCATTCGCATCGCGCTCCCACCAACGTCCACCGACACCACACTGCCAAGGGCCGACGCATTGAGGAAGAAGCCGGCGAGCACGGTGGCGCCGTACATCATCATCATCTTCAGCAAGATGCCCGAGACCAGTGCCAACACCGCCAGCGAAAACATCGTTCCGAGCAGGAACTTCACCCAGCTCCAGAACATGGCCGCGGTCTGCTGGAACAGCAGGAAAAACAGGAACAAAGGCGCCAGCATGATGGCCAGCGTGATGGAGATCTCCGCCATGATCGCCATCACCGACACCAGCATGGCCGGTCCACTCTGGCCGACCAGACCGGCCATCTGGGTCAGAGACTTGCCCTCTGCGTTCGCCTGAGCGCCCCCTACAAAACCGTCAATCAGGGCATTGAACACCTGGGCCAGCGCCAGGTTGATGTCAATCGTGCGGTAGACGTCGGTCCCCTCGTCCACCACGACCGCCGTGACCAGTTCCTGAAAATCCAGCACGGTGTCGGCAATCACCGGTGAGTTCCGAGCCACCAGTGCGACCAGCGACAGGATCAACACCATCTTCCCTGTCTTGTAGGCGAGCCCCAGAATGGGTTGGCGGTTGGCCCCGGAAATGATCATGAACCCCTGGTAAGCCACCCAGATGGTCACGAGCGTCGTGGACATATAGGCCAGCGCAGTAGCCAACTTGGCGGCCACCAACTCACGATAGGTACCGATCAACATGTCGTCGATCAAATACTCGCGAACGCTGCAGACGAACACGGCATCGTTGACCATGGCAACGTACCGGTTGTCCAAGCCAGTGAGGGCGGTCACCAGAAATGCGGGAAGCGCGGCGGTACTACAAGGCATGTGCAAACTCTGGAAGTGATTTCAATCAAAGCACCTCGCTATCTCGGCGGTGGCACGAAAGGCACCGCACCAAGATTGATGAGCGAGTTGGGTCGGGTGTCAGACACTCGTCGTGCTTCTGCCATTTGCATCTCGTAGGCTTTTTCTCGCTGCTTGTAACCGTCCATCAGGACTTGCAGCTTGAATGCATCTGATTGCATTTGCACATGCAGACCTTGAAGCTCAAAGTGATATCGCTGCATAACCCCGGACTCATTTGGAATACTGCGAGCATCCGCTATCAATTTATCAATGGATCTGCGACGCCTATCGAGCACAGCCAACACGCTCTGGCTTTGCTTCAGGGTTTGGAGGCGCAGGTTTCGCAAACCCTGGCAAGCCTCATAGTGTTTAACATTTAGCCGCTGATCCCCGCAGTCTTCTTTAGTTCCGACATATCTATCCTTCTCCGCCTCGGTCAAAGAAGTTAATTTCGAAAAATCAACATCAAGACCCTCAAATCTTTCAAAATCAGCAAGCCTATCAACCGCAGCATTCCGAACCCTATTGATCTTCTCAACTTCGAGTTTGACAGCATCATCATAGACAGCCCACTGGGCGTTGGAATTTGCTGACAAAAGCAAAGAGAACAGCAACAAAAAAGTCTTCATACTCACTCGCATTTATTGGGATCAAAATTCCGCTCAAGCTCACCACCCGGCACCTCATCCCAATCGACCCCATTCGAGACATACCCACCGGAACTTAATACTGCGAAGGTGGCCGTTAGGGTCTGATTGCCAGATCTCCAGCGCCGCAAGAAAGCATGTGGCACCTCATCTGGAGAGCGTCCAACCGCTCCATCAACATCCGCATATGTCATGCAATTCTGATTAATCCGGTCATACGCCGCCCGCAAGTCCACATCATCAGAACCATCCCCCCCACCACCGCCGCCACAAGCAGCCAGACTGGCAGACAGCACAGCAGCCAAAGCGAGACGAACCTTAACAAAGGACCTCTTTGTCTGTTTCAAACCTTGGTCACATCGAACAAACATGAAACTCACTCCTTCAATAAAATGCTGCTGATTGAGAAAAAAATATTCAAACCATTGCGCAGATTGCCCGCCCAGCGGGTCCAGTAATGGACGACGTGCCAATCACATTGCGCGCTTCTGCCATTTGCATCTCGTGGGCTTTTTCTCGCCGCTTGTAGCCGAAGTGCAGCGCCTGAAGCTTCATCGCGTCGTTCTGCATGCGCGTCTGCAGGCCGATCAGCTCGAACTGGAGGCGCTGCAGCTTCCCAGAGTCCTCGACGGTTCTTCCGTCATCAATCACCCGTTTGATTTGTCCGTCCCTCGTCACGATGACGTTCACGAGGTCCACCGTTTCCTTGAGCGTGGTCAGGCGCAGATTGCGTAGGCCCATACAGGCGTTGTAGTGCTGCTGGTTGAGCTGGCGGTCGCCACAGTCAGCGGCCGTGCCAATGAACCGCTCTGGGTTCTGCGCCGCGACGGTTGCAAAGTCAATATCAAGATTGGACGTGGCCGAGAGATTGGCCATTTGGCCGGTGGCCCCCCCAACGTTGTTGATTCGACGGACGAGATCCCTCACCGCTTCGTCCAGCACCGCCCATTGCGCCTGCGCCGCTTGCGACAGCAGCATCGAGCTCAAAAACAAGAGTTTCTTCATTGCATTTGCTCTGGGTCTTGCGTCATTGATAACGGCGATGTATTTCTGGCTCCCCTGCCCGCCCTGCCAAAACTGCGACCGCAATGCGCCGTTCGCTCGCATTGGCAGGTGTTTGAAAGGTGACCATCAAAAGTCGACCGTCGTGCGACCAGTTGTCGGGGCCTTCATTCGGCTGCCAACCCACTGCAGCCACCACCTCGTCGTATGTCATGCCCGCCTGCAAGCGGTCCAACGCCGCCCGCAGGTCTTTGGAGTCTTCAGACCTGTCATCACCGCCACCACCACAGGCAGACAAGCCCAACGCCAGGACACTCGCCAGGGTCAGTCTGATCGCGGCCCTGCGGGCCATCCCATGCATCGCTGCGTTACCTTCATTGCTTTTCATGCCATCCACTCCTTGAATATGCGTTGGTGCGTCAAAAGGGGAAGCCCCATCAGAAAAGGCGCGACTTGTTGCCCAAGCCGTACCACTTGCCGCCCGAGGCCTCACAGTTCTTCTTGCTCTTGCGCCACTCGAACAAGGTCTGCGGCGTGTAGTGGTAGTGGTTGGAGGTGGACTTTTCGCTGTCGGCGGCACCTCCGCTCTTGGCGCCGATGCAGGTGCCCAGCGCCTTGGGTGGGCACTTCGGCACGAGGGTCGAGTCGATCTTCATCGGCGTCATCTGCACGGTGCAGGCCTTGTGCAGGGCCTCCACGTCGTCGCTGCCGGTGGTCGCACTCTCCCAGCAGCTGAGCAAGGGCAGGCCGGGCCGGGTGATGTCCATGTTGCCTTTTTGCAGGCAGGAGACCACCACGCCGACCTGCCCGGGCTCGGGCATTTCCGTGCCTTCGGGCAGCTTGTCGAGGATCTGGGTGTCGGGAATTTCAGGCTGCTCACCGGGCTTCGGTGGGCTTGGTGGCTTGGGCAGATTGACGGCGTGTGCGGCGGTGGCCAGCATCAGGGCGGCAGCCAGCGTGCCAAGGGCCCGCATGGCCCGTGTGGATGTGCTCATTGGTTTTCCTCCTATCTGTTGTTCTTGGTGCAAGCCGCCGTCACTCTTCCATCAGGTGCTGGCACTCCTCCAGCCCATCCGGTGCGCCGGCCTTGCCCTTGTAGTCAAAGGGCATCTTGCCCGGGCTCTTCCAGGTCCCCGGGCGGCGACCGTGAGGGCAGACCTGCTCGTACTTGCTGGTCCACTTGGGGTTGAAGCAGTACTGGTTGACGATCTTCCAGGTGCCGGCGATGGGGTTCACCCCCACCCAGCAATGCGGCGGGTAGCCAAACGCACAGAAGGAAAACACGTCCTGCCCCGCCGGCAGGTCGTTGTCAAAGAAAGCGCCCCCCGTGGAGGTGCCTTCGGGGGCCAGGCCTCCGCAGTTGGACTGCCCCGCAGTCGCCGAAGCGGCCAGCGGGGCACCCGCCAGTACGAGTGCTGTCAGTAAGTGCATGGCGGTGGTTGTCGGTGTTCTGATTTGCTTCATCTTTATTTCTGCTCCCTTGTGTATCCCGCTACCTCAGCAACGTCTCTTCGCTGCTCTCCTCCAGATCGGCTGTTGGCGCATGCCTGAGAAACTCATTGCTGTTGGCCATGAGCGCCTTGCGCTGGGTGCGCAACCCTTTGCGACGCAGGTGGAATTCGGGCAGCCATGTGTCTGGCAGGTGCGGCGTGGGGTGCTCCGCGAGCAGAGCCGTCAAGACCTCCACGTTGTCCGATGAACCCGACAGCACGGCGAGTTCGTCGTCCATGCCATTGAGGTTGAGCTGGCACAGCACGGCGTTGTGGCCCTGCTTGACGAGGAAGCACCGGCTGCGCTCGTCCAGGCCCACCACCAGTTCGAACTCGGCCCGGGTGAGCTTGAGCCCCTCAAGGTAGTCCTTGGGGTCGGCGTTGGGGTTGGGCAGAAGGATCAGCGTCGCGGTCTGCTCTATGAGTGCGGCCGATATGTCGCTGTTGAGCGCGTCCTGAGGACTCTGGGTGGCGAAGATGCCCAGGCCGTTCTGTTTCCGGATGGTCTTCTGCTTGTTCTTGGCGAAGTCCTTCAGACCGCCTTTGCCCTCAAGCACCTTCCAGAACTCGTCCATCACATAGATGAACGGGCGCCCGTCAATGAGGCTTTCCATCCGGTGCAGTAGGTACTGGATGATGGGCTCGCGGGTCTTGGAGTCCTCAATGACTTCGGTGTAGTCGAAGCCAATGATGTTGGAGCCTGAGAAGTCGATGTTGTCCTTGGGGTTGTCGAACACCCAGGCAAACGGGCCGCCCTTGCACCAGACCGAGATGCACTCGAAGAGGCTGTTCTCGCCCATGTTGGGCAGGCTCTTCTGCAGGTTGGTCATAGTGCGCAGGTGCACCGGCGTGTCCAGGATGGCACGCACTGCACGTATCAGATCCTCCTGCTCGGTGGCGGCGTACTTCTCCTTGCCGCACAGCGTCTGCAGCAACTCCACGAGGAACTGCTCGTTCTCCGGCGTGTTGTCGCACTGGAGGGGGTTGAAGCCGGTCGGACGCCCCTTTTCCAGGGTGAAGTAGCGACCGCCGCAGGCGCGGATGAATATCTCGGCGCCGCGGTCTTTGTCAAAAAAGAAAATCATCGGCTCCGGATCGATCTTCTGCACCTGCGCCAGCAGGAAGTTGATCAGCGCCGTCTTGCCGGTACCCGACTTCCCGATCACCATTGTGTTGGCAATGGCCTTCTCGCCCAGCGAGTACTCATGCGGCTTGGTGGCGTGGAAGTTGAAGTGGTAGGCCTGATTGTTCAGCGTCTGAAGGATGCTGACCGACGGCCCCCAAGGGTTGAAGTTGGGCTTTCCGGTAGCGAAGTTGTGCAACGGACTCAGGCCCAGGAAGTTCAGTGAACTGAGATTGGCAATGCGCGGGCGGAAGCGCCAGTTGCAAGGCAACTGCGCATAGAAAGCCGCGGGCACAGCCACATCCTCCTTCACGGTCACGAAGCTGGCACCTGACAGCTGTGCGCGGGCCTGTGCGATGTGGCTGTACAGCTCGTCCTGGCTGGCCGCAAAGATGGCCATGTTGAAGTGGTATTGGCCGAGCACGAAATTGCCCGAGGCCAGTTGGTCCATGGCGAAGTCCAGCTCCACGATCTGACTCACCGCCTTGTCTTCGGACGAGAGCATGGCTCCCTTCGTCCGCTCCAAAGCCTTCATGGAGTCGTACCGACTCATGGGGGTGAAGGAGTGGGTAACGATGTACTCGAACTCGAGGTACTTCAGACCATTCAGAATGCCCGGCCAGGAACTGTCGGCGTATTCCTTGATGTTGAGGATGGCTCCGAAATAGTTGTCGCCATTGGCGGTGCGAACAGCGAAATCACCGCTCCCCGTCGAGAACAGGTGCTTGCTCGTCGGCAGGTAGTTGTAGATGGGTGCTGGCAGAACCGGCGCGGGTTCATCCACATGGTTGATGAGGTAGCCGAAGAACTCGAGGTTCTCGGAGAACACCTGCTTGTGCGTGCTCTCGTAAAGCCCCAGGCGGTACGGCGAGTAGTCCTGGAGGAGAGCTTCGACGTTGCCCACCAGCTCGTAGATCTTCTCGAGGTAGGCCTTCTCCTCCTTGCGCAGGACCTCGATGTCGCGCGAGAGCGCCGCGAACTTCTTCCCACTGACCACGGGCCGGTACACCATGGTCAGGTACAGCTCGTTCTGCATCAACCGTTTGCTGGAGAGGCGTTCGATGTACTTGTCGTGCAGCTCTTGGCTGAACCTGTGGGGAAAGCGCGCCTCGGCCTTGATCGGCCTGCGGCGCCGAATGTCGTGGGCCCAGAAGGCCACGTTCTCGAAATCAGGCGCCCGCAGGCTTTGCAGCAGGTTGTTGAACGCCTTGTGCCGGTGCTCCAGCTCCCAGTCCTCACGCCCAACGAACGGAAAGCCGCAGAGCAGCCAGGTGACCATGTAGTCACCCTCGCGCGACTTCACCACATGGGCATCCACATGGGTGCTGAAAGGGATGAAGTTGCTGTAGTCAGCGTCGGGAGAAAAGAGCGACATGTGCGAAAGCAGTTTGTTACCCGGAACGACCAGAAATGGCGACAACCAGATTCACTGGTAAGGAGTCATCAGCTTCCGACGCTCCACCTTGCCAGCCGGCCCGAACGCCCAAGCCCCTCCGTATTGACCAACATTGCGAGGCAAAAACCGGAACACCAGATGCAATCCAACCAAGCGAAATATCATCTCGTCCCGCTTGGCCATCATTCGCATGACAAATATCGTCAACGGAATTAATAGCAAGATATAGAGAGAGATGTACATCGCCAGCAGCAGGGGGAGCCCCGCTCCGACTAGAAACGGGACATACGGAACCCCCAAAATCATGGGGGGGCGGGTGCAGCCCCGGAACAAAACATCCTTGTGCATACAAATGCCGCATGCGATACGCTATTCGCTTTGAGCGCCACAGGTTGTAGATGCACCTTCATTAGGCACCCAGTCTCCGACAAACCAACCCGCAATAGTGGCAGCCCCACCAATCAACAACCCACCAATCAGGATAGGTGCTACATCTGAGAGGCGCTTGTGCGCGAATGCGATCTGATACCCTGCAAAAACCACGGCAATTGTGACAATTGAGACGGAAGCCACTCTGAGAATGGTCTCGAATTGCGCAAAGAATCCAGTCACCTTGTCACAGGCATCCGCAAAGGTCTGCGCAGACACATCAGGAATTATCGTCACCAGGGCTATTCCAAGCAATACAGTGATCATCAACTGACGCTCAAAACCCGACTTCAATTTAAATTCTGAAAAACTCTTCATACTTCCTCCTTTAAAAAACAAATGATTGATCAGCCGACTCGCCCGGCGCTTTTCCAACTCCTCCACTGGGGGGAGACAGGGAAGAAGACGCCGCCGGCCTCGCGACCGATCCCGGCGCCTCACCATGAACGATGGGGCCACCCTTGCGAGGCAACGTGACGCGAGACACTCCACCTCGCAAAGGGGCAGCAAGGGCTGTATCCCGCGACGATTCCGGTGTCAGAAAGGGATCAGGAAGGGGCAAGGCATTGCCAGGCACGGCTGGCGGTGGTTGCCGCGCCGGCAACTGTTTGGTCTGGTAAGGCTCGCCGTTAACCCCTACCAGCTGGGTCGGTATCTGCCCGATGCCAACCTTGTTGCGGTCAAGGTGTTCGCTCGACGCTTGAGACACCACCGCTCCCGGCCCCGGAACGGGAATGGCCGGCCGGCTTTCTGCCGTGCTCATTCCGGAAGCGCCACCTGCTTCAGCACGAAGAGCAGCCCCAGACTGAGCAACTCCCAAGCCCTCTTGGTTTGTGACCGGAACGGCGTCTGGTGGCAGCGTCTTGCGGAGCCGGGGTCGGTTGGAAATGATGCGAATGGGACCAGCGGTGGCAGACTCGCTGCTCGCTTTGCGCATGGACGCAAACACCTTCTGCACATACCCGTGCTGAAAACCCGTGGCAAAGTTGCCCGAGTAATAACAACTGAACGCCTTGCCCCAGTCCTGGGCACGGTCGTAACACTCTCTGAGGATGCGGGAGCCCGCTTGCAGGTTGGGGCAGACCTCGAACGCCTGTTCGTAGGTCTTGAGGCCGTATTTCGCTAGGTTGTAGCGATTGACCTGCGAGATGCCGACGGAAAAGTTGTAGCCCTCGTCCTTGAGCTGGCGCACGGTGGCCAGGGCTTCTTCAAGGTTCTTGGGCTGGCGCGCCAAATATCCGTCCACCACCCCAATGGCGAACGGATTGCGCGATGACTCCACGTGCACGACGTGTTGCATCACCTCCCAGGGTACCGCGAGATCCGGACAATCCAGCATGACGGCTGCGCGGGCGCGCAGGCCTGACCACGCTGTTTCGCGTTTGCGTCAGACCTGCTGCCACTTCCTCCTGAATATTTTTTTGGCAGGCGCGCATTGTAACTTGCGTACTAGTTAGTTTCTCCCCCAAAGCAAGGGATACACACTTTGTTGCGACTTCAGGCTGTGCCAGTCGCCGCGATCATCGCCTGCCATACGGCCAGTCCATCGACCGTGTCTCTGACATCGTGGACGCGAACCACCGAGGCACCACGCTCTACAGCCAGTACAGCCGCAACCACGCTGGCAGACATACGTTCGACTGGAGCCGCTCGTCCGGTGACAGCACCCAGCGACGACTTGCGAGACCAACCCACGAGCCAAGGGTACGGCAGTTGACCCAATGCGGATTGCTCCGCCAGAAGTTCAAAGTTCTGCTGCACCGACTTGCCAAAACCAATGCCGGGGTCCAGCACGATCCGCTCTCGGCGCACGCCTTTGGCCCCCAATGAAGCGGCCCGATCGCCAAGGAATTGCAGTACTGGAGCCAGCACACGTCCTTCCATGGGCGCGACCTGCATCGTCTGAGGATCGCGATGCATGTGCATCAGGCAGACTCCGCAACGGGGATGGGCCGCCACGACGTCAACGGCACCGGCCCGCCGCAGTGCCCAGATGTCGTTCACGATGTCTGCCCCAAGGTCCAACACCGATTGCATGACTTCCGGCTTATAGGTATCCACCGATACCGGCACCCCCAGTTTCACCGCTTCCCGCACGACAGGAATGACCCGTTCGAGCTCGGCCTCCAGAGGAACTGCTGGGCTGCCCGGCCGGGTCGACTCCCCTCCGATGTCGAGGATGTGAGCTCCCTCCTTGAGCACCTGCTCGCAATGCCTCAGTGCCGAAGAGGTGCTGTCGTGCTGTCCCCCATCGGAAAATGAGTCAGGGGTCACGTTAATGATGGCCATGACCTTGGGCACATCCAGGTCGATGACGAAGCGGGAGGTGATCCACTGCATTGAAGGCTCGCTGAACGAAAACGGGGCCCAAGGGGCCCCGCAAAAAACAAATTGGCAGAAACCGCTGTTCAGGCAGCTGTCGGAGCCGTGTCCGTGGTCACGGCAGGCGTCCCCCCACTGCCACCGCCTCCCACAGAGGGGTTTCGCGGCGTCCAGTCCTTGGGTGGGCGCGGAGGCTTGCCAGCCATGATGTCGTCGATCTGGTCGGCATCAATGGTTTCCCACTCCAGCAAGGCCGTCGCCATGGCGTGCATCTTGTCGCTGTGCTCCTCGATGAGGTCACGCGCCAGCTTGTACTGGGCATCGATGATGCGGCGTACCTCGGCATCCACCTTCTGCATGGTCTGCTCACTCATGTTGGTGGTCTTGGTGACCGAACGGCCCAGGAACACCTCGCCCTCGTTTTCAGCGTAGACCATCGGGCCCAACGCGTCGGTCATGCCGTAGCGCATCACCATGTCGCGGGCGATTGAGGTGGCACGCTCGAAGTCGTTGGAAGCGCCCGTGGTCATCTGGTTCATGAACACCTCCTCCGCGATGCGGCCACCGAACAGCATGCTGATCTGGTTCAGCATGTAGTCCTTGTCGTAGCTGTAGCGGTCCTGCGCCGGCAGGCTCATGGTCACACCCAGTGCCCGGCCGCGCGGGATGATCGTGACCTTGTGCACCGGATCACACTTGGGCAGCAGCTTGCCAATCAGGGCATGCCCAGCTTCGTGATAAGCCGTGTTCTTGCGCTCCTCCTCGGGCATCACCATGCTCTTGCGCTCGGGACCCATGAATATCTTGTCCTTGGCCTTCTCGAAGTCCTGCATCTCGACCACGCGCGCGTTGCGGCGGGCGGCCATCAGGGCGGCCTCGTTGCAGAGGTTGGCCAGGTCGGCACCGCTCATGCCGGGCGTGCCACGTGCGATCACGCTGGCGTTCACGTCGGTGCCCAGCGGAACCTTGCGCATGTGCACGTTCAGGATCTGCTCGCGACCACGGATGTCGGGCAGCGTCACGTAGACCTGCCGGTCGAAACGGCCCGGGCGCAGCAGGGCGGCGTCCAGGATGTCCGGACGGTTGGTGGCTGCGACCACGATAACGCCCAAATTGGTCTCGAAACCATCCATCTCGACCAGCATCTGGTTCAACGTCTGCTCGCGCTCATCGTTGCCACCACCCAGGCCAGCACCACGCTGACGACCGACGGCGTCGATTTCGTCGATGAAGATGATGCAGGGGGCATTCTTCTTGGCGTTCTCGAACATGTCGCGCACGCGGGCAGCACCCACGCCGACAAACATTTCAACAAAGTCAGAGCCCGAGATGCTGAAAAAGGGCACCTTGGCTTCGCCGGCAATGCCTTTGGCCAGCAGTGTCTTGCCGGTGCCCGGAGGACCGACCAGCAACAGCCCGCGCGGAATGCGGCCGCCCAGCTTCTGGAATTTCTGGGGGTCCTTCAGGAAGTCCACAACCTCCTTGACCTCTTCCTTGGCTTCGTCGCACCCTGCAACGTCGGCAAAAGTCACGGTGTTGTTGTTTTCGTCGAGCATGCGGGCCTTGCTCTTGCCAAAGCTGAAGGCACCACCTTTGCCACCGCCCTGCATCTGGCGCATGAAGTAGATCCACACGCCGATCAGCAGCAGCATCGGCCCCCAGCTGACCAGCAGGGTCATCAGCAACGAGCCTTCTTCGCGCGGACGCACGTCGAACTTGACGTTGTTGTTGATCAGGTCACCCACCAGACCGCGGTCAAGGTAGGTGGCGGTGGTGCGGATGCGCCGGTCATCGTGAGTGACCGCCACGATTTCGGTACCGCCCTGGCCCTCCTGGATGGTGGCCTGCTTGATCTGCTGTGCCTTCACCTGATCCAGAAACTCGGAATAGCCGACATAACCGGCCCCGGCCGTCGCGCGGCCATCGAATTGCTTGAAGACGGTGAAAAGCACCATGGCGATCACCATCCACACGGCAATCTTCGAGAACCACTGGTTGTTCAAGGTCGGCTCCTGACTAGAACGGATACAGGCATGTTGAGGCCATTTTAGGTGTTTCAAGCCATCAGGGACTTGACATTTAGGGAGGCAACGCCAATGAAATGGTTAGTATTTATTGATCAACTCGGGCTTTTCAGACCCATGCCCACCAAAAAGGTTTCAGAGGACTTGTCCCTTGACGCCTTGGGCTTGAAGGGCTTGACGACCTTGAATGTCTTGCGGAACAGAGCCACCAAGGGGTCGTAAGCCCCGCCATGGAACAGCTTGGCGACCAGGGCACCATCGGGCTTGAGGTGCTGACTGGCGAAGTCCACCGCAAGGCCAACCAGATCCTCGATGCGCGCGGCGTCTGCCGACCCGATGCCCGAGAGATTCGGCGCCATGTCGGACACCACGACATCGACCGCCTTCACCCCACGGTCGGCCAGTGCCTGCTCCAGCGCGGCCAGTACTTCGCTCTCGCGAAAGTCGCCCTGGATGAAGCGCACGCCTTCGACGGGTTCCATGGGCAGCAGGTCCAGCGCGATGATCTGTCCGTGCAACTCGCCGACAGCGGCGCCACCCGGGCTCAGGCGCCGGCGCACATACTGGCTCCAGGCGCCGGGCGCCGAACCCAGATCGACCACCACGTCACCCGGGCGTATAAGCCCCAGGGTTTCGTCGATCTCCTTGAGCTTGTAGGCCGCCCGTGCCCGGTAACCCTCTTTCTGGGCCAGACGCACATACGGATCGTTGACGTGCTCGTTCAGCCACGCCTTGTTGACCTTCTTGCTCTGAGTCTTGACTTTCATGCCCATGGCGAAACCGGGGCTGTGAGCCGCCGCTGTGTAAACGATAATTGTCCCATGCCCCAGATCCAACTCACGCCCGCACAGCGCAAGGTGCACCGCGCCGAGGCGCACCATCTCGATCCCGTCGTTCTCGTTGGCGGAGACGGACTGACCGCCGCCGTCAAAAAGGAGGTGGACGCAGCGCTCAAGGCCCACGGCCTGATCAAGATCCGAGTGTTCAGCGACGACCGCCCATCCCGCGAGGCCATGCTCCAGACGCTGGCCGACGAGCTGGAGGCAGCCCCCATCCAGCATATCGGTAAGCTGCTGGTACTGTGGCGCCCGGTTCCGGAGAAGCAGAAAGTGGCCGATGAAGACCGCATGCCCGGGCCACGCGATGTGAAGGTGCTCAAGTTCAGCAAGCGCGGAGGCCAGAAGCCCGAAGTCAAGGTGGTTCGGGTGCTGGGCAACCAGCGACTGACTCCCGGCGGCCAGGTCAAGCGCGCCAAGGTGCTCAAGAAGAGCATCAAGAAAAGCGCCCGCTGAGCCGGTGTTCCGGGTTCCAGCCGCCCAGGCCATTGAACTTTCTGTCCCGAGCCCCTACTGAGTTGCATGAACACCGTCGCTGACAACCCACTGCTCGATTTCTCCGCACTGCCGCGGTTCGATGCCATCGCCCCTTCCCACGTGGCGCCCGCCATCGATGCCCTGTTGAAGGAAGCCGATGCCGCCCTGGAGAACGTCACGGCGCCGGAGTTTCCTGCGGACTGGAGCGCCTTGTCTGCCCGGCTCGACGTGTCCACCGAGCGACTGTCGCGCGCCTGGGGTGCAGTCGGACACCTCAACAGCGTGGCCGACACACCCGAGTTGCGGGCTGCCTACAACGAAGCGCTGCCCCGCGTGACGGAATTCTGGACGCGGCTGGGTGCCGACGAGCGTCTGTATGCCAAGTACAAGGCCATGGACGTCTCCCGGTTGAACCCTGAGCAGGCACAGGCCCACCGCAACGCCATGCGTGGATTCGTTCTGGGCGGTGCCGAGTTGCAAGGAGAGGCCAAGCAGCGGTTCGCCTGGCTGCAGGAACGACAGGCCGAACTCGCCCAGAAGTTCAGCGAAAACGCACTGGACGCCACCGACTCTTTCAGTCTGTACGTGTCACCAGAAGACCTCGAAGGGGTGCCGGCGGATGTGCAGCAGGCCACGCGCGCGGCGGCCCAGGCAGACGGCCAGGCCGATCACAAACTCACCCTCAAGATGCCCTGCTACCTGCCTGTGATGCAGTTTGCCCGCAGCAGCGCTTTGCGGGAAAAGCTCTACCGCGCCTACGTGACGCGCGCCAGCGACCAGGCCGAGGGCGACGCCACCCGCTTCGACAACACGACCATCATGGCCGAGCTGCTGGCGCTGCGCCACGAGGAGGCCCAGTTGCTGGGACATCGCCACTTCGCCGATGTCTCACTGGTGCCTAAGATGGCGGAATCGCCCGAACAGGTGATCGGTTTCCTGCGCGATCTGGCCCGCAAGGCCCGCCCGTACGCCGAGCAGGATGTGAAGGATTTGCGGGAGTTCGCCGCCCAGGAACTGGGGATCAGCGATCCACAGCCCTGGGACTGGCCCTACATCGGCGAAAAGCTCAAGGAAGCCCGTTACGCCTTCAGCGACCAGGAGATCAAGCCCTACTTCACCGCGCCCAAGGTGCTGGCGGGCCTTTTCCAGATCGTCGAAACCTTGTTCGAGGTGAGCATCCGCCGGGACATCGCCCCGGTCTGGCACCCGCTGGTGGAGTTCTACCGCATCGAACGCCGGACTGCGACCGGACCCGAACTTGTCGGCCAGTTCTACCTCGACCCCGCGGCCCGCAACGGCAAACGCGGTGGCGCCTGGATGGACGATGTGCGGGCCCGCTGGCTGCGACCGGACGACGGCAGCGTGCAGACGCCCGTGGCGCACCTGGTCTGCAACTTCGCCGAAGGCGTCGAGGTCAATGGAGTCCGGCAGCCCCCCCTGCTCACGCACGACGACGTGATCACCTTGTTCCACGAGTTCGGTCACGGCCTTCACCACATGCTCACGCGTGTCAACGAACGCGACGTGTCTGGCATCAGCGGTGTCGAATGGGACGCGGTCGAACTGCCCAGCCAGTTCATGGAGAATTTCTGCTGGGAATGGGACGTTCTCAAGCACATGACGTCGCACGTGGACACCGGTGCACCCCTTCCGCGCGACCTGTTCGACAAGATGCTGGCGGCCAAAAACTTCCAGAGCGGGCTGCAGACGCTGCGCCAAGTCGAGTTCTCCCTGTTCGACATGCTGCTGCACAGCCAGCCTGCCCCCGTGTCAAGCGGCGAGGACATCCTGGCGCTGCTGTCGCAGGTCCGCGATGAGGTCGCGGTGCTGCAGCCACCGCCCTACAGCCGCACGCCGCACACCTTCAGCCACATCTTTGCAGGCGGCTATTCCGCTGGGTACTACAGCTACAAGTGGGCGGAGGTGCTCTCGGCCGACGCCTACTCGGCCTTCGAGGAAGCTGCGCGCGCCAGTGGTCACAGCACGCTGGACGTGGCCACGGGCCGCCGCTACCGTGAAGCCATTCTCGAGGCGGGAGGAAGCCGCCCGGCCATGGAGTCGTTCAAGGCCTTCCGCGGCCGCGAACCCGGCCTGGATGCGCTGCTGCGCCACCAGGGCATGGCCTGACCCGCCTTCATCCGATCTCTTCCGAGGACAAACGACATGCGCTCCTTCTGCCGCCACTCGATCTTCTCTGTATCGAAGCTCGCTCCCGCAGTCGCACTCGCAGGCATGCTGGTCGCTCCGCTTGCTTCTGCCCAAGGCGTCTACCGGATCGTGGGGCCTGATGGCAAAGTCACCTATTCCGACCAGCCACCACCGGCTGCGACCAACGCCCGCCCAGTCGACGGGGCCAGCTCAGCGGGATCGGCCGCACCCACGCTGCCGGTTGAGGTTCGTCAGGCAGCGAGCCGCTATCCCGTGACCCTCTACACCGGCGCCGACTGCTCGCCCTGCGACAGTGGCCGCAACTTCCTGAGCACGCGGGGCATTCCCTTTGCTGAAAAAACCGTCAACAGCAGCGACGACGTGGCCGCCTTCAAGCGACTGAGCGGCGCCACCAGCCTGCCGCTGCTGACCGTCGGAGGACAACAGCTCAAGGGCTATTCGGCCACCGAGTGGGGCCAGTACCTGGATGCGGCCGGCTACCCGAAAAAGTCGGTGCTGCCCCCCAGCTACCGTCGCGAAGCAGCCACCCCGCTGGTCGAGGCCAAACCGGCTGCGGCGCCCGCCACCAGAACGCCCGCCGGTCAACCCGCTGCCGATACACCCGCGGAAGTCCCGGTGACGCCGCCGGCCAGCAATCCCAGCGGCATCCGCTTCTGAGAAACCGGGGGCAGTCGCCCTCTGGCCCCGCTGCTGGTCAGAACGTCAGTGTGCGCACCCCGCCCGGGGTACCGAGCAGGCACACGCTGGCTTTCTGGTGGGCAAAAACCCCCACGGTCACGACGCCAGGCCACTGGTTGACCTCGCTCTCGAAAGCCAGCGGATCGCTGATCTTCAAACCGGTGACATCCAGGATGTGCTGACCGTTGTCGGTCACCAGGGGCTGGCCATCCTTGATGCGCAGCCTGGCGGAACCGCCCAGCCCGTCAAACTGGCGAGCCAGACGGGCAGCCGCCATCGGAATCACCTCGACCGGCAGCGGGAAAGCCCCCAGCACCGGCACCATCTTGGACTCGTCGGCGATGCAGACGAAGCGCCTGGACATCGCGGCCACGATCTTCTCGCGCGTCAGTGCGGCACCGCCGCCCTTGACCATGTAGCCTTTTGCGTCGATCTCGTCGGCACCATCGATGTAGACCGAAAGCCCCTCGACTGCGGACGCCTCCAGCACAGGAATGCCCAGCGCCTTGAGGCGGGCGGTTGAAGCTTCCGAACTGGATACCGCTCCGGGAATGCTGCCTTTGATGGCAGCCAGCGCATCAATGAACTTGTTGACCGTTGAGCCGGTGCCGACACCGACCACTTCACCCGGGGTCACGTACTGAAGGGCGGCCTGGCCGACCAGGGCTTTGAGTTCGTCTTGGGTCATTTGAGAGAATCAGGGTTTACGCGAATTTGTTGATTATCCGATGTCACTTCTGCCCTACGCGCTCACCCGCCCGCTTCTCTTCGGTCTGGACCCTGAAACTGCGCACGAGTTGACGCTCGACAACATCGCGCGCTTCCAGCACTCGCCCCTGAGCTGCCTCTGGAGCGAGTCGCGCATCGACGACCCGGTGACGGTGGCCGGCCTGAGATTCCCGAACCGTGTGGGTCTGGCCGCCGGACTGGACAAGAACGCACGCTGCATCGACGGGCTGTCGGCCATGGGCTTCGGCTTTGTGGAGGTCGGCACCGTCACCCCCAAGGGCCAGCCGGGCAACCCCAGGCCGCGCTTGTTCCGCATCCCCGAACGCAACGCGCTGATCAACCGGCTGGGCTTCAACAACGAAGGACTGATTGCCTTTGTGACCAATGTGCAGAAAGCGCGGTTTCGCAGCAAAGGTGGCACATCGCCCATGCTGCTGGGACTGAACATCGGCAAAAACGCCGCCACTCCCATCGAGCAGGCCACCAGCGACTACCTCACCTGTCTCGATGGCGTGTACCCGCACGCCGACTACGTGACGGTCAACATTTCGAGCCCCAACACCAAGAACCTGCGCAGCCTGCAGAGCGACGAGGCTCTGGATGCCTTGCTGGGCGCGGTCATGGAACGGCGCGAGCTGCTCGCACAGCGCTATGGCAAGCAAGCGCCGGTGTTCCTGAAGATTGCGCCCGATCTGGACGAGACGCAGATCGGGGTGATCGCAGCCACCCTTCTGCGCTACGGCAGCGACACCGCAGGCCAGCCCAACCAGCGGCTGGGCGTGATCGCAACCAACACCACGCTCAGCCGCGATGCGGTGGCGGGGCTGGCCCATGCCGAAGAGGCTGGCGGACTCTCGGGAGCACCGGTGCTGGCGGCCAGCAACAGGGTCATCCGGTTGCTGCGCGGTTCGCTGGGCGAGGGGTTTCCCATCATCGGTGTGGGCGGCGTGCTCAGCGGCGACGATGCCGTCAGCAAGGTGCGGGCGGGCGCGGATCTGGTGCAGATCTACACCGGTCTGATCTACAAGGGGTCCGCCCTGGTGCGCGAGGCCGCGCAGGCCCTCAAGGAAGCCCGCTGATCAGCGCAACAGGCTGACCACCCGCTCGGCAATCGCCAGGCAGCTGGTCAGGCCCGGCGACTCGATACCGAACAGGTTGACCAGGCCGGGCAGGCCATGCACGGCCGGCCCGTCGATGCGGAAATCCGCCGCGGGCTCGTCGGGTCCGCTGATCTTGGGCCGCATGCCCGCATAGCCCGGCTGTAGGGCACCGTCCGGCAGTTCGGGCCAGTATTTGCGCACCTCGGCATAAAAGGCATCGCCTCGCGCCGGGTCCACCACCAGATCCTCAGGATCGTCGGTCCACTGAACGTCGGGACCGAACTTCGCCTGCCCGCCCAGGTCGATGGTGAGGTGGACGCCCAGCCCGGCCAGGTGTTGCGCCGGCTCGGGCGCCGGGTAGATCAATCGCTCGAACGGTGAACGCCCGGCCGCGAGCGTGAAGTAGTTGCCTTTGGCGTACCTCGCGCGAGGCACATGCACGCGGTCCAGCCCGGTCGTCCGCGACGCCACGGCACAGGCGTCGAGACCGGCGGCATTCACCACCGTTGTCGCCTGAAGTTCTGTGCCATCGGCGGTCCGGACCACGAACTGCCCACCGGTCGCAGCGACTTCGTCAACGACGCTGTGACAGACCACCATACCACCCGCATTTTCCAGATCGCCTTGCAGCGCGAGCATCAACCCGTGGCTGTCGACAATGCCCGTAGAGGGCGACAGCAAGGCCGCCGCACAGTGCAGGCGACTCTCCAGCGCGCGGGCTTCGTCGGCGCCGAGCAACACAAGATCGTCCACACCGTTGGCGCGCGCCCTGGCCATGATGTCCGGCAAACCGGCGACCTGAGAAGGCGTATGGGCAACGATCAGCTTGCCGCAACGGCGATGGGCAATGCCTCGCTCCAAGCAGTATGCGTACAGCTGCGCACGTCCCCGCACGCACAGTTGCGCCTTGAGCGAGCCTGTCGGGTAGTAGATCCCGGCATGGATGACTTCGCTGTTGCGAGAGCTTGTGCCCATGCCGATACCCGCTTCACGCTCGAGCACCAGCACCTCGCGCCCGGACAGCGCCAGCGCCCGGGCCACCGCCAGCCCAACCACGCCGGCGCCGATCACCAACACATCCACCTGGTCCATGGCCCGTCTCCATCGGCTGCCAAAAAGAAAAAGCCCCGAGCGTTCGCTCGGGGCTTTGACTGGTGGGCGGTGCAGGGTTCGAACCTGCGACCCCTGCCGTGTGAAGGCAGTGCTCTACCACTGAGCTAACCGCCCGAAAATCTTGCCTGACTTGTCATCAGATCCGATTGTTCGGAAGCCTCGCATTATAGCCTGATATTTTCCATTTTCCGACGACCGCCCAAAATCAGACAGCGGGAGCGAGTTGGCGCCACAGGGTTTTGCCTTTGCAGGCCTTGTCGATATCCGCGAGCACGGCGTCATGGGCAGCCGCTTCCTGCTCGTTGGCGGTCAGCACCGGCAGCTCCAAGCGGCTCAGGTCGACCTGCACCAGCTCTTCCCCAAGGCTCACCTCGGTCGGGATGCCCTCTTCAACAATCAGGGCATCCTGGCCCCGAGTCATGTTGATGTAGACATCGGCCAGCAGTTCGGCATCGAGCAAGGCCCCGTGCAGCGTGCGGCTGGAGTTGTCCACGCCCAGGCGGTCGCACAACGCATCCAGGCCATTGCGCTTGCCCGGAAACATCTCCTTGGCCATCACCAGGGTGTCGATCACCCCGTCGATGTAGGCCTTGATCGGCTTGCGGCCCAGCCGCTCCAGCTCCTTGTTGAGGAAGGAGATGTCGAACGGCGCGTTGTGGATGATCAGCTCGGCGCCAGAGAGGTAGTCCAGGATCTCGTCGGCCAGTTGCGCGAACTTGGGCTTGTCACGCAAAAACTCGTTGCTGATGCCGTGCACCTTGAGCGCGTCCTCGTGGCTGTCGCGCTCGGGGTTGATGTAGTGGTGCAGGTTGTTGCCGGTGAGTTTGCGATTGAGCAGCTCGACACAGCCGATTTCGATGATGCGATCACCGTTCTCCGCCGACAGGCCGGTGGTTTCGGTGTCGAGAACGATCTGTCTCATCAGTGGTTCTCTTTGGCGTGGTTGATCGAGTACTTCGGAATCTCGATCGTCACATCCTGCTGCGCCAGGATGGCCTGGCAGGACAGGCGGGAGTTGGGCTCCAGACCCCAGGCGCGGTCGAGCAGATCTTCTTCGGCTTCATCGAGCTCGCCCAGGCTGTTGAAGCCTTCGCGCACCACCACGTGGCAGGTGGTGCAAGCGCAGCTCATGTCGCAGGCGTGCTCGATCTTGATGTCGTTGTCCAGCAGCGCTTCGCAGATCGACGTGCCGGGGGGCGCGCTGACGCTGGCGCCCTGCGGGCAGTACTCGGGGTGCGGGAGGATCTTGATCGTGGGCATGGGTTCAGACTTCTTCGACTTTGCGGCCGGCCAGAGCTTGCTGGATACCTCGGTTCATGCGCTGGGCCGCAAAGGCTTCGGTGCCCTTGGCCAGCGCCTGCGTGGCGGCTTCGATGTCGGCGGCGCTGCCGTCGGCCGAAACTGCCGCCAGCGTATTGATCAGGGTGTCGATGGCATCGCGTTCAGCCACGTCCAGCAGGTCGCCATCGGCGGCGAGCGCGCTGCGGGTGGCGGCGATCATGCGGTCGGCATCCACGCGCGCCTCAACCAGCGCCCGCGCAGCCATGTCCTGTTGGGCGGTGTTGAAGCTGTCCTGCAGCATGGCAGCGATCTGTTCGTCCGACAGGCCGTAGGCCGGCTTGACGTCGATCTTCGCCTCGACACCACTGCCCTGCTCTTTCGCACTGACCGACAGCAGGCCATCGGCATCGACGGTGAAGGTCACGCGGATGCGCGCCGCACCGGCCGCCATGGGCGGGATGCCGCGCAGCGTGAAGCGCGCCAGGCTTCGGCAGTCGGCCACCAGATCGCGCTCGCCCTGCACCACGTGCAGCGCCAGCGCGGTCTGACCATCCTGGTAGGTGGTGAAGTCCTGGGCACGGGCGGTGGGAATGGTGCTGTTGCGCGGCACGATGCGTTCGACCAGCCCACCCATGGTCTCGATGCCCAGCGACAGCGGGATCACATCCAGCAGCAGCAGGTCACCGTCCTGGCTGTTGCCGGCCAGCGCGTTGGCCTGGATGGCGGCACCCAGCGCCACCACCTCGTCCGGGTTGAGGTTGGTCAGCGGCTCGCGGCCGAAGAACTCGCCCACAGCGCGGCGGACCACCGGCATGCGGGTCGAGCCCCCCACCATCACCACGCCCTGCACCTCGTCCCGGGTCACGCCTGCGTCGCGAAGCACCTTGCGCACAGCGGTCATGGTGCGGGCCGTCAGCTCTGCGGTGCAGGCTTCGAAATCTTCTTGCCGCACGGCCTGTTCGACAGCGATCCCTTCAATCTCGGCGCGGAAGATCACTTCGGCATGCGCCGAGAGCTGCTCCTTCACGCGCCGAGCCTCGCGATGCAATGCGGCGCGTTCGGCCGCATCCGCCGCGGGGCCGAGGCCGGCCTGCTGCAGCACCCAGGAGGCCAGCGCCTGGTCATAGTCGTCACCACCGAGAGCCGAATCACCACCGGTGGCCATGACCTCGAACACGCCGCGTGTCAGTCGCAAGATGGAGATGTCGAAGGTGCCGCCACCCAGGTCGTAGATGGCGTAGACGCCCTCGCTGCCGTTGTCCAGTCCGTAAGCAATGGCGGCAGCGGTCGGTTCGTTGATCAGCCGCAGCACATTGATGCCGGCGAGCTGGGCCGCGTCCTTGGTGGCCTGGCGTTGGGCGTCGTCGAAGTACGCCGGCACGGTGATCACCGCGCCGAACAGTTCATCGTCGAAGCTGTCCTCGGCGCGGAACCGCAGCGTGGCGAGGATCTCCGCGCTCACCTCCATCGGGGTCTTGCGCCCGGCCACGGTCTCGACCACGGCCATGCCGTTGTCGTCGACCACGGCGTAGGACAGCTTGTCCACGTCGACCACCTGATCGCGGCGACGGCCCATCAGTCGCTTGACCGAACTGACCGTGTTGGCCGGATCACCAATTTGCGCGGCCAGCGCATCAAACCCGATCTGACGCCCTGCACCTCCGGTTTGAGGGTCGAGGTAGCGCACCACGCTGGGCAGGATGACTCGGCCATCCAGCGCGGGCAGGCATTCGGCCACGCCATGCCGGACCGCTGCGACCAGCGAGTGTGTGGTGCCCAGGTCAATGCCCACCGCCACACGTCGCTGGTGCGGGTCGAGGGACTGACCGGGCTCGGAGATCTGCAGGAGTGCCATGGACGGAAGAGAAAAAACGGGAATGAAACCAGCGCAACCCGCTATTGTCCCAGCTGTTCGAGACGGCTCTCGACGTCGCGCGCAAAACGCTCAATGAACATGAGGGCTCTGACCTGCCCGGCCAGTGCGGGCCAGTCGTGCTGCACGTCGGCGGTCTGCTGCAGTTGCGCCAGCATGCGCTTTCGTGCAGAGGCCACCTCATCGGCGAGATCCTCGACCACAGCGGCAGAAGCCGCCTCTTCCAGCGCTTCACGCCATTCCATCTGCTGCATGAGAAAGGCAGGAGGCATGGCGGTGTTGTTCTCCGCCTGGACGGGAGCCCCGTGCAACTCGCACAGGTAGGCCGCGCGCTGCAGCGGGTCCTTCAGGCGCTGGTAAGCCTCGTTGATGCGCACGGACCACTGCATCGCCTGCCGCTGGGTCTGGGCGTCGGCCGCAGCGTGCCGGTCGGGGTGCACCTCGCGCTGCAAGGCCTTCCAGCGTTCGTCCAGAACGGCGCGGTCCAGTGAGTAGGCCGGTGGAAGCTCAAAGAGTTCGAAGTCGTTGGATTGCAGGTTCATTTCCGGGATTAGACCCGGAAACTTTCACCGCAGCCGCAGCGGTCGCGCTCGTTCGGGTTGTGGAACTTGAAGCCTTCGTTCAGGCCCTCGCGCACGAAGTCCAGCTGCGTGCCATCAATGTAAGGCATGCTCTTGGGGTCCACCAGCACCTTGACGCCGTTTTCCTCGAACACCACGTCCTCTGGAGCGATCTCGTCGGCGTACTCCAGCTTGTAGGCCAGGCCAGAACAACCGGTGGTCTTGACGCCCAGGCGCACGCCCACGCCCTTGCCCCGTTTGGCGAGGTAACGGGTGACGTGACGGGCCGCGGCTTCAGAAATCGTGACGGACATGGCGGGACTCAGTTCGCGTGCTTCTTGCGGTAGTCGTCCACCGCGGCCTTGATGGCGTCTTCGGCCAGGATGGAGCAGTGGATCTTGACCGGCGGCAGGGCCAGTTCTTCGGCGATCTCGCTGTTCTTGAGGGCCGCGGCTTCGTCCAGCGTCTTGCCCTTGACCCATTCGGTCACCAGCGAGCTGGACGCGATGGCTGAACCGCAGCCGTAGGTCTTGAAGCGTGCGTCTTCGATCACGCCCGTCTGCGGGTTCACCTTGATCTGCAGCTTCATCACGTCGCCGCAGGCAGGTGCGCCCACCATGCCGGTACCGACGGATTCATCACCCTTGTCGAAAGAGCCGACGTTGCGGGGGTTTTCGTAGTGGTCAACGACTTTTTCAGAATAGGCCATGGTTGTTCTCCTTCAGTGCGCTGCCCACTGGATGGTGGACAGATCGACGCCATCCTTGAACATTTCCCAAAGGGGGGAGAGTTCACGGAGCTTGGCGACGTTTTCCTTGATGGTGGCGATCGCGTAGTCGATCTCTTCTTCGGTGGTCCAGCGGCCAATGGTCATGCGCAGGCTGCTGTGGGCCAGCTCGTCGCTGCGGCCCAGGGCCCGCAGCACGTAGCTGGGCTCCAGGCTGGCCGAGGTGCAGGCCGAACCCGACGACACCGCCAGACCCTTGATACCCATGATCAGCGATTCGCCCTCGACGTAGTTGAAGCTCATGTTCAGGTTGTGGGGCACGCGCTGCGTCTCGTGGCCATTGATGAACACCTCCTCGATGTCCTTCAGGCCGGCGACCATGCGGTCGTGCAGCGCGCGGATGCGCACGTTCTCGGCGTGCATCTCTTCTTTGGCAATGCGGTAGGCCTCGCCCATGCCCACGCACTGGTGGGTGGGCAAGGTGCCCGAGCGCATGCCGCGCTCGTGGCCACCACCGTGCATCTGCGCCTCGATGCGGATGCGCGGCTTGCGCCGCACGTACAGCGCGCCAATGCCCTTGGGACCGTAGGTCTTGTGGCTGGTCAGGCTCATCAGGTCCACCGGCAGAGTCTGCAGGTCAATGTCCACCCGGCCGGTGGCCTGCGCCGCGTCCACGTGAAAGATCACGCCCTTCTCGCGGCAGATGGTGCCGATGGCGGCGATGTCCTGGATCACTCCGATTTCGTTGTTCACGAACATGACCGAGGCCAGGATGGTGTCCGGGCGGATTGCGGCCTTGAAGGCCTCCAGGTCCAGCAGGCCATCGGCCTGGACATCCATGTAGGTCACCTCGAAGCCCTGGCGCTCCAGCTCGCGGCAGGTGTCCAGCACGGCCTTGTGCTCGGTTTTGACCGTGATCAGGTGCTTGCCCTTGGTCTTGTAGAAGTGCGCGGCGCCTTTGAGGGCGAGGTTGTTGGACTCGGTGGCGCCCGAAGTCCAGACGATCTCGCGCGGATCGGCGTTGATCAGCGCCGCCACCTGCTCGCGGGCGGTTTCGACAGCCTTTTCGGCTTCCCAGCCCCAGGCGTGGCTGCGTGAGGCCGGGTTGCCGAAGTGCTCGCGCAACCAGGGAATCATCGCGTCCACCACCCGAGGGTCGCAGGGGTTGGTGGCGCTGTAGTCCATGTAGATCGGGAAATGCGGCGTGCTCATGGCGGCAGATTTTCAGTAATTTGGAATCGTGGGACCAGAAGGATGCCCGCCCCGAATGGGTGGGCATGCCAAAGGCGAGGCTGGTGCAAGCACCAGCCGTGCTCGTCATTTGGAGAGTGCGGCGCCTCCGAGCGCGAACACCGAGTTCGGCGCGTTGACGCGAATCGGCTTGACCACCGGGGCGCTGGAAATCGCGCGCTTGATCATGGGGGCATTCTCGACCACCACGCCCTTGGCGATCTGTTCGTCCACCAGCGACTGCAGCGAGACCGAATCGAGGAAGTCGACCATTCTGGCGTTCAGCTGAGCCCACAGCTCGTGCGTCATGCAGCGGTTGCCCTCACCCAGGCAGTTTTCCTTGCCACCGCACTGGGTGGCGTCGATGGGTTCGTCCACCGACACGATGATGTCGGCGACCGTGATCTCTGCTGCCTTCCGGCCCAGCGTGTAGCCGCCGCCAGGGCCGCGGGTGGACTCCACCAGCTCGTGGCGGCGCAGTTTGCCAAACAACTGCTCAAGGTAGGACAGCGAAATCTGCTGGCGCTGGCTGATGGCGGCCAGCGTGACGGGGCCATTGTTCTGGCGCAAGGCCAGGTCGATCATGGCTGTGACCGCGAAGCGGCCTTTGGTCGTGAGGCGCATGGGGTGCTCCTGAATCGTGAGGTTTGGCTGCCGTTGTAGAACCGGGCGGACGTCTTGAGACACCCACTCGACCGCTTCTCCACCCACCCCAGCCACCGTGGTGGCTGCAACGTCAACTTGGTATCCGACTGTTTTTATCGAGTATACACCAATAGCCAAGTGTTTCTCTCGGGTTACCCGCTGCCCGCCGGGTCGTGCCGCTGCAGAGGGAAGAGGAAGCGCACGCACGTCCCGGGCGCGGCCTCCTCAAACGACACCAGCACACCGAGTTCGGCCGCTCGCAGCCGGATGTTGCCCATCCCGCGCCCGCCCCCGCCAGACAAACCGCCGTCAAGCCTGCCCAGTCCAACGCCATCGTCGGACACACACAGCTCGACCTGCCCGCCCAGGTCCCGTGTGCTCACCGTGACCCGCCCGGCCTGCGCGTGCTTGAGCACGTTCGCAAAAACCTCCTGCAGACAACGGAACACATGCAACACGCCCCGGGCCTCCAGCCCTGGAATCGGTGGCACCTCCTGCACCTGCCAGACCAACTCCACCCCGGCCGCCAGCATCGCCGGCGCAATGCGCTGGCGCAAGGTGCCCAGGATGGTGGGTAGGTCGCCGTCCATGGGCTCGAGGGAATCCAGGGTCATGCGCAGATCTTCCAGCGCATGGTGGAGCATGGCCGCCATCGCCGCGGTGTCGACCTGGGGTCCGCCGCCACGGACCACGTTGAGCGCCTGCACCAGTTGGCTGCCCAGGCCATCGTGCATGTCGCGCGTGAGGCGGCGGCGCTCGGCCTCCAGCACACGCTGGCTCTCCACGTGGCGCAAACGCTCGAACAGCCGCTGCAACTCGACCTCTCTCTCCCCCACCTTGCGCGAGAGTTCGGTGTTGAGCAGCCGAACCTGCTCCATGGCCGCCGACACCCGGCGCACCATCACCCAGCCCAGGGCGTACATCAGCATCAGCGACCCCACCGTCATCCAGCGGATGTCGGCATCGCCAGGAAAACCCATGTTCACAACGGCAAAGTCGCGCACGCCAGTGGCCATGGTGGCAGCACCAAACACGATGGTGAGCCGCTGGTTGGCATCGAGCCCCCAGCGCGCCCGGTGGAACAGCTTCACGAGTGCCACCGCCGAGGTCAGTGTGATCACAGCCATCCAGATCCAGTACATGGCGTAGCTGTCGACGTACACCGTGACCGCCAGCCAGAACGGGCCGAGCCACAACAGTCCATTGACAAAGCTGCGGATCAGCCCCTGCCGGTAGTCGAACAGGTCCCACATGAAGAGATACAAAAACCCGCAGTAGGCCGTGAACGAGAGCTTCTGCAGGTAGTACCAGACCTCGAAGGACATCGGCGGCGTTTCCAGCGGCGACAGCCCCAGCCGCACCGCCCATGCGAAGGTGGCCGCCGCCAGCAGGCCAAACAGCCGTTCGCGGGTGTTCAGCCACAGGAGCAGCGCCATCAGGCCGAGCATCAGCGACACGGCGGCCACCATCCAGGTCACGTACACCTGCCACCACATCAGGTCAGCATGGCGCTGGACCAGCGCATCGGCCCGGCCGATCTGCACCTGCGACAGCCCGCTCTTGCGCAGCGGCTGACCTCGCACCTCGATCTCGATTCGGTTGTCGGCCTGCTCGGCCGCCAGCCAGGCGCGCGGCAGATGCACGATCTGGGGCACGAGGGAGGTGTCCACAAAACCCTCGTACGACCAGAAACGGTCGGCGACTTCCTGCCCGTTGAGCCAGACCCGGTACCGGGCCCCGACCCGCGGCAGCAGCATGGCCAACGGAGCCTGGTCGTCGCCGCTGTAGGACAAGCCGGCAGGCCACGGCAACCGGTACCGCGCTTCGCCTTCCCAGCGGGGCAACTGCTCATCCCAGACATGGGGCAGCGCCACCTCCGACACCTGCAACACGCCGGCCTGCCGGTGCTCCACCAGGGCCTGCCGGACCACCAGGGCGCCCTCCACCGGGGTGGTGCGCGACACCCAGGCCAGACCGGCAATGCCCACCGCCAGCAGCATGCCCGCCCACCAGTAGGCCGGCGTCGCCAGCAGCCGCCGGGTCAGCGCCCCCGCCCAGCTCACAGCAGACCTCGTTCCTGCGCGGCGCGGACCACCTGGACCCGGCTGTGAACCGCCAGCTTGCGGTAGAGGTTCTTGATGTGCGAGCCCACCGTGGCGGGCGATATGAACAGCCGCTGGGCGATTTCCTTGTTGACGTAGCCCTGTGCGACCAGCCGGAGCACCTCGGTCTCCCGGTCCGAGAGCAGGACTTCCTGCAACTCCTGGGCCGCGGTCGGCACCTCTTGCACCCAGCGGAACTGACGCAGCAGCATGCGCGCCAGCAAGGGCGAGATCGGCGCCCCGCCGGCCCGGATCTGTTCGATGGCGGTGACCAGTTCCTCTGGCGTGCAGCCTTTGAGCACATAACCGGTCGCCCCGGCCTGCAGCGCGGCCACGAGGCGGGACTCATCGCCAAACACGGTGAATACCAGCAGTTCGGCGTCAGGATGTTCGACGGCGAGCCAGTGCAGCAGATCCTCACCCCGCCCATCGGGCAGGCCAAGATCGACCAGAAACACATTGGCGTTGGCATGCAGCGCGTGTTCCAGCGCGTGGCGGCGGCTCACCGACACGCCAACCAGTTGCCACTGTGGCCGGGACAACAAGGCCTGCCGGACGAAGTGCTGGATGGCGGGATCGTCTTCGATCAGGTAAATGCGCGTTTCATCGTCCATCTGTGCGGACTGCTGCGACCCTCGCGATGCGGTGTTCATGCGTGAACGAAAGGTGTTGTTGTGAGCGCCCCCCGGCATCTGCATGCCGCCCCCTTCGCGGCGCCCCGGCCGGTATTGTGCGGCAGCTGCTCAGGCGACCTTGTCCTGTCCGGAAGCGCCGAACAGACGCTCCTTGAGCCGGGTCAACTGGTCTCGCACAGACGCCGCCTTCTCGAACTCCAGGTTGCGCGCGTGCTCCAGCATCTGCTTTTCCAGCCGCTTGATTTCCCGCGCAGCGTCCTTTTCGTCCAGCGCCTCCAGGTCGGCCTTCTGCGCGCTGGCCGCCGCCAGGCGGTCCGCCTCCCGTCCCGCCTTCTCGCTGTAAACGCCGTCGATCAGGTCCTTGATGCGTTTGACCACACCCTTGGGCGTGATGCCGTTCGCCTCGTTGAACGCGATCTGCTTGGCCCGGCGCCGCTCGGTCTCGTCCATCGCCCTCTTCATCGAGTCGGTGATGCGGTCGGCATACAGAATGGCCTTGCCGTTGAGGTTGCGTGCCGCGCGGCCGATGGTCTGGATCAGCGAGCGCTCGGCGCGCAGGAAGCCTTCCTTGTCGGCATCCAGAATGGCCACCAGCGACACCTCGGGAATGTCCAGCCCCTCGCGCAGCAGGTTGATGCCCACCAGCACATCGAAGGCGCCCAGGCGCAGGTCGCGGATGATCTCGACCCGCTCGACCGTGTCCACGTCGCTGTGCAGATAGCGCACCTTGACCCCGTTCTCGGTCAGGTAGTCGGTCAGTTGCTCGGCCATGCGTTTGGTCAGCGTGGTGATGAGCACCCGCTCACCCTGCTCCACCCGGATGCGGATCTCCTGCAGCACATCGTCCACCTGGTGGGTGGCCGGCCGCACCTCGACCACGGGGTCGACCAGGCCTGTGGGACGCACCACCTGCTCCACCACCTTGCCGGCGTGCGTCTTCTCGTAGTCGGCCGGCGTGGCCGAGACGAAGATGCACTGGCGCATGCGCTGCTCGAACTCCTCGAACTTCAGCGGCCGGTTGTCCAACGCGCTGGGCAGCCGGAACCCGTATTCCACCAGCGTGGTCTTGCGCTGGCGGTCGCCGTTGTACATGGCGTTGAGCTGGCCGATCATCTGGTGGCTCTCGTCCAGGAACATGATGGCGTCGCGCGGCAGGTAGTCGGTCAGCGTGGCTGGCGGGTCGCCCGGCGCACTGCCGGCCAGGTGGCGCGAATAGTTCTCGATGCCCTTGCAGTGGCCGACCTCGCTGAGCATCTCGATGTCGAAGCGCGTGCGCTGCTCCAGCCGCTGGGCTTCGACCAGTTTGCCCATGCCCACCAGCTGCGCCAGCCGCTCGCGCAGCTCTTCCTTGATGGCCTCGACGGCGCTGAGCACCTGCTCGCGCGGCGTCACGTAGTGGCTGCTGGGGTAGACGGTGAAGCGCGGGATCTTCTGCCGCACCTTGCCCGTGAGCGGGTCGAACAGCTGGAGACTCTCGACCTCGTCGTCGAACAGCTCGATGCGGATCGCCATCTCCGAGTGTTCGGCCGGGAACACGTCGATGGTGTCGCCGCGCACGCGAAACTTGCCTCGGGAAAAGTCTTGCTCGTTGCGGCTGTACTGCATGCGCACCAGCTGTGCGATCAGGTCGCGCTGGCCGGCCTTGTCGCCCACGCGCAGCGTCATCACCATCTGGTGGTAGCTCTCGGGCTTGCCAATGCCATAGATGGCCGAGACGGTGGCCACGATCACCACGTCGCGCCGCTCCAGGATGCTCTTGGTGCAACTCAGCCGCATCTGCTCGATGTGCTCGTTGATCGCACTGTCCTTCTCGATGAACAGATCGCGCTGCGGCACATAGGCCTCGGGCTGGTAGTAGTCGTAATAGCTGACGAAGTACTCGACCGCGTTCTTGGGGAAGAACTCGCGGAATTCGGAGTACAGCTGCGCAGCCAGCGTCTTGTTGGGCGCGAACACGATGGCCGGGCGCCCGATGCGGGCGATCACGTTGGCCATGGTGAAGGTCTTGCCCGAGCCGGTCACGCCCAGCAGGGTCTGGAACACCTCGCCGTCCTCGATGCCTTCGACCAGTCCGGCGATCGCTGTGGGCTGGTCGCCGGCCGGCGGGTAAGGCTGGAACAGCTCGAACGGGGAATCGGGGAAGCGGACGAAGGTGCCGTCCTGCTTTTCCGTGATGACTTCAGAGAGATCCGGCATGGGCGCAGTCAACGAGTGGTGGGGAGCGGCCGTTAAAATTGGCCGAACCCGGCACACTACACCACGCCCGGACTCTTCGCTACTGACAACCTTTCAAGGATTTTCATGTCCCTGTTTTCCGCCGTCGAAATGGCCCCCCGCGACCCCATCCTGGGTCTGAACGAACAATTCGCTGCCGACACCAACCCCAGCAAGGTCAACCTGGGCGTGGGCGTGTACTTCGACGACAACGGCAAGCTGCCGCTGCTGCAGTGCGTGCAGGCCGCGGAGAAGGCGATGATGGACAAACCCGCCGCCCGCGGCTACCTGCCCATCGACGGCATCGTTGCCTACGACAACGCCGTCAAGGCCCTGGTGTTCGGCGCCGAATCCGACGTCGTGAAGTCCGGCCGAGTTTCCACCGTGCAGGCCATCGGCGGCACCGGAGGCCTGAAGATCGGCGCCGACTTCCTGAAAAAGGTCAGCCCGGACGCCAAGGTGCTGATTTCCGACCCGAGCTGGGAAAACCACCGCGCCATCTTCCAGAACGCCGGTTTCGAGGTGGGCAGCTACCGCTACTACGACGCCGCCACCCGCTCGGTGAACTTCGAGGGCATGCTGGCCGACCTGAACGCCGCCGCCCCCGGCACCATCGTCGTGCTGCATGCCTGCTGCCACAACCCCACCGGCTACGACATCACCGCAGCCCAATGGGACCAGGTGATCGCCGCCGTCAAGGCCCGTAATCTGACCGCCTTCCTGGACATGGCCTACCAGGGCTTCGGCCACGGCATCGCCGAAGACGGCGCCGTGATCGGCAAGTTCGTGGCCGCCGGCCTGAACATCTTCGTCTCCACCAGCTTCTCCAAGAGCTTCAGCCTGTACGGCGAGCGCGTCGGGGCCCTGTCGGTGGTGGCATCGGACAAGGACGAGGCCGCGCGCGTGCTGAGCCAGCTCAAGATCGTCATCCGCACCAACTACTCCAACCCGCCGACCCACGGTGGCGCGGTGGTAGCCGCGGTGCTGAACAACCCCGAGCTGCGCGCCCTGTGGGAAAAGGAACTGGGCGAGATGCGCGTGCGCATCAAGGAAATGCGCCAGAAGCTGGTCGATGGCCTGAAGGCCGCCGGTGTAAAGCAGGACATGAGCTTCATCACCACCCAGATCGGCATGTTCAGCTACTCGGGCCTGTCCAAGGACCAGATGGTGCGCCTGCGCAACGAGTTCGGGGTGTATGGCACGGACACCGGCCGCATGTGCGTGGCCGCCCTGAACAGCAAGAACATCGACTATGTCTGTCAGGCCATTGCCAAGGTCGTTTGATTTTTCTCACGCCCGTCTGCCAAAAGCCGCTCACCGAGCGGCTTTTTTTGTGTCCATTCGCACTGTTTACCCGATCTGGCCGGTCAAAACCACGCTTTCCCGGCGGCTGATTCCTTTCGCCAAGATGACACTACGGGGCTGCGAATTAGTGTTTTTCCCCTCTGGACAGGGGTGCCCTGCTGTTATATTGCACTGCAACATAACCTTTTCAACAGCCATGCTCTACCAGATCTACGAAACCCAGCGCTCGATCATGGAACCCTTCGCCGACCTGGCCGAAGTCACCGCGAAGCTGTTCAGCAACCCGATGTCCCCCCTCGGCCAGTTGCCGATGGCACAACGGATCTCTGCGGGCTACGACCTGCTGCACCGGCTTGGAAAGGATTACGAAAAACCGACTTTCGGCATTCCCACGGTGAACGTGGACGGTGTCGAGGTTGCTATCTACGAGCGCGTGGAAATCGACAAGCCGTTTTGTGAGCTGCGCCGCTTCAAGCGTTTCTCCGACGACACCGCCACACTGGCCAAGCTCAAGTCCCAACCGGTCGTGCTGATCGTGGCGCCGCTCTCGGGCCACTACGCCACACTGCTGCGCGACACGGTCAAGACCATGCTCAAGGACCACAAGGTCTACATCACCGACTGGAAGAACGCCCGCCTGGTGCCGCTGTCTGAAGGTGAGTTCCACCTGGACGACTACGTCAACTACGTGCAGGAATTCATCCGCTACCTGCAGAAGAACTACGGCAACTGCCACGTGATGAGCGTGTGCCAGCCCACCGTGCCGGTGCTGGCCGCCGTGTCGCTGATGGCCTCGCGCGGCGAGACCACGCCGCTGTCGATGACCATGATGGGCGGACCGATCGACGCCACCAAGTCGCCCACCGCGGTGAACAACCTGGCCACTCAGCGCAGCCACAGCTGGTTCGAGAACAACGTCATCTACCGGGTGCCCGACAAGTTTCCGGGCGCCGGCCGTCGCGTGTATCCGGGTTTCCTGCAGCACACCGGTTTTGTGGCCATGAACCCCGACCGCCACGCCAGCAGCCACTACGACTACTTCCGCGACCTGATCAAGGGAGACAACGAAAGCGCCGAAGCTCACCGCAAGTTCTACGACGAGTACAACGCCGTGCTCGACATGGACGCCGACTACTACCTGGAAACCATCAACACGGTGTTCCAGGAGTTCAAGCTGGTCAACGGCACCTGGGATGTGAAGGGCGCGAATGGCAAGACCGAACGCGTGAAACCTCAGGACATCAAGACCTCCGGCCTGCTGACCGTCGAGGGCGAGCTCGACGACATCTCCGGCTCGGGCCAGACCGCCGCCGCCCACGAACTGTGCACCGGCATCCCCAAGACCCACCAGATGCACTACGAAGCCAAGGGCGCGGGCCACTACGGCATCTTCAGCGGCCGCCGCTGGCGCGAAATGGTCTACCCGGTGGTCAAGAGCTTCATCCTGTCCCACCAGCCTGTCAAGGCCACCGATGCGGCCACCACCAGCCTGGCACCGGTCGCCAGCCCCGCAAAGCCGGCCCCTGCCAAAACCGCGCGGGCGAAAAAGGCCGTTCCCGCCCCGGTTGCCGCGGCGCCCGCCGCCAAGCGTCCTGTGGCCAAGAAGGCCGCGCGCAAGACCTCCTGACAGCGCCCCGGGGCCCCGGGGCCCCGGGTGCCCCGGGTACACTCGCGCCCCATGAACGAACTGGCCCGGCGCATCGATGCCGCACTGCCCCAGACGCAGTGCACCCGCTGCGGCTACCCCGACTGCGCGAGCTACGCGCAGGCCGTCGCTGCGGGCGAGGCCGGCATCAACCAGTGCCCCCCGGGTGGGCGCGAGGGCATCGAGCGGCTGGCGGCGATCACCGGACAGACGGCCAGCGACCTCAACCCCGCCAACGGCATCGAAGGACCGCTGACTCTGGCGGTGATCGACGAAGATTGGTGCATCGGCTGCACCCTGTGCATCAAGGCCTGCCCGACCGACGCCATCGTCGGCAGCAACAAGCGCATGCACACCGTCATCGAGCCCTACTGCACGGGCTGTGAACTCTGCATCCCGGTCTGTCCGGTCGACTGCATCTCGCTGGAGGTGGTCAGTGGCGAGCGCACCGGATGGGGCGCCTGGACTCCCGCCCAGGCAGAGCAGGCCCGCGAGCGCTACACCCGGCGCTCGATCCGGCTGGTGCGGGAGAAGCAGGAGCACGAGGCGCGCCTGGAGGCCAAGGCCCGCATGAAGCTGGCCGACCTGTCGGCGCACTCGCAGCACACCGATCCGGTCGTACTCGACAAGAAGCGGGCCGTGATCGAGGCGGCGCTGGCCCGCGCCCGCGAGCGCCGCGGGCAGGGCTGACTCAGGCCGACACCGTCAGCGACTTGTAGACACCACAACCGACGTACAGATCGTCGACCTTGGTGACGTAGGACATCTTGGTCTGCACCACACCGGTCTGCGGGTTGGTGATGTCGTACTCCACCCAGCCCGGTTCCAGTTCGGCCTGTGCCACGATGGCTTCGAACAGCGAAGCGCCGTCCACACCGGGAATGTCCTGCACGCGGCCGCCAACCTTCTCAGGATGACCGCCAAACGCGCGATAGGCCCCGCTGCTGTCGAGCGCGAAGACGTACATGTCGCGGTCGTGGAAGTTCTGCGCCGGGTCGGTGATTTGGTTCAGGAAGCCATCGCGACTGCTGCGGGCACGCAGTTCAAGTGCCCGCTGGACCAGCGCCATCGCCTCCTCGGCCGCACCCTGCTGGAGCTGGAAGGACGACACCGCCTGGGCCAGCGTGGCGGCCCGACCTTCCAGCTGGGTGGCCTGCTGGACCGCGCGCTCGACCATGCGGGCGTTGCGCTGCGTGATTTCATCGAGCTGCCCCACCGCGGACGAGATCTCGCTGAGGCCACCGCTCTGCTCGGCGCTGGCCGCCGAAATCAGCGACATGTTGGCGGCCACGCCGCGCACGCCGTTGACGATCTCCGTCATGCCTGTACCGGCGGCCCGGATCTGGGCCACGCTGGTGGAGACCTGCTGCCCGGAAGCCTGGATCAGTTCCCGGATCTCCCGCGACGACGCCGCCGAGCGCTGAGCCAGGCTCCGCACCTCGGCCGCCACCACGGCGAAACCACGGCCCTGTTCGCCGGCGCGCGCAGCTTCGACGGCGGCATTCAGCGCCAGGATGTTGGTCTGGAACGCCAGGCTGTCGATCACGCCGATGATCTCGTTCATTTGCTGGGCACTTTTCTGGATGCCCTCGACCGATTCGACCGCACGCACCATGGCCTGTGCGCCGCTCTCGGCGATGTCGCGGACCCGGGAGGCCTGCGCATCCGAGTCGCCCGCAGTCTGGGCATTGCGCTGCACCGTGCTGGAGAGCTCCTGCACGCTGGCGGCGGTCTGTTCCAGGTTGGCCGCCTGCTGCTCGGTGCGGTCGGCCAGTTCGCGGTTGCCGGTGGCCAGGCTCTTGCCGGCATAGGCGACCAGCGCGGAGTTGCTGCGCACCTCGGCCACCATGGCCGACAGGTTGCCGATCATGTCCTGCAGCTGGGACGCCAGATCGGCCAGTTCGTCGGTGCCACGCACCGTCACGCGGGTGCGCAGGTTGCCCTTGGCGGTCTCGGCCATCACATGGCTGACATGCCGGAAGTCGATCACAAAGCTGAAATAAAACGACGTGAGCAGGTAGCCCATGGCCGCCATGCCCAGAACGGCGGCGCCGATCGCCACCCACCGCTGGAGTTCCGCGGCCGCTTTGCGCTCTTCCAGCAGTTGCGTCAGTCGCGCAAGCACGGCGCCTTGGTAGGCCTGTGCCGCGTTGATGGCCGTGGTGCCTGCGGCGAAATACTCCGTGGGCGCCACGCTGCCGGAGCCATTGGCGGCACCCAGCGCAAGCGCCACGAACGATTCCGAGGCCTTGATGGCCTCTTCGGCTGGCAGGCCGGTCTGTCCGTAGCGCTGGGCGAACGCGGTGGCGAAGCGGAAGTCGTCGGTTTCACCTGCCAACAACTGCAGCTGGGAGCGAAGGCCCGCAGCGGCGTCGCCCATGCCTTCAGGCCGGCTGAGCAACCCGGCGCCCTCTCCCCTGAGACGGGCCATGCGCTCGGTCCATGGCACGGTGCGGGAGACCACGATGTCCATGAGGAAGTAGCTCGCAGGATCGGGATCGAACAGCAGGTGCGAGCGTTCGCCGGTGGTGTACATGAGCCGCTTGATGTCGGCGATCAGGGCGGTGTGGGTGTCGAACGCCTGCTCGCGCGATAGCTTTTCGGTGTCTGCCAGCCGCTGCACGCGGGCTTCCAGGTCGCGCCAGACCTGTGTGAGGCCCATTTCTTCGCGCGCCGCAGTCAGCGCCGCGCCTGCGGTGGCCAGTGTGGTGGGCAGGGACTCTCGGGTCTTGTCGAGGGAGGAACGCGCGGCCGCTTCGCCTGCCAGCAGCATGTTCGTCTGCCCCCGGTGGGTCTGCAGGACTGTCACCAGACGGCCCAGGGCAGAGATGCCCTGAACGCCCTGCGCCTCACCTTCCAGGAGGTGGATTTCGTCCGAGATGCGCTGCACCAGCGATACGCAGACCACCAGCATCGGAACAACGATCGCCATCGCGAGAATCCCCAGCTTGACGGGGAGTCTCATTTTGCGCATCAGCCATACGCCGGGCATGAACGGTTGGACTCGTGACATGGCTCATCAGCTCCTTCTCTCTGATCAGACTTCTATCGGCAGTTCGCTGGTCTTGTTGAATTGGGATAGACCCGCAAGCGACGTCTGTCAGTGAAACTGGGGCAGTCCGAGGGCCTTGGTGCCCCGCAGTCGTCGCCTTGCGACATCTGGGGAACCCCGTGAGGGGTGGCATGGTTCTGGTTGGGGTGTTCGTGGGTGCCCATGGCGGACTCCTCGGAATGCGGACGGTGAGGTGAGCCCCAGCGTAGGACAAGTGCCTGCCGCGCAATGCGCTGAAGAGCGCCTGTCTTCCATGCCTGTTCCAACTGCAGCCAGGCGACGGCACAATCCGCGCATGACCGCGACCGCCCATCTCCTCAAACTGACCGCGCGCCCCGAGGGCACCCCGTCCGTCGACCACCCGCGCCGGGAGCGGCTGTTACGCGGAAACCCCATGCGGGAAACCTGGAACCTGGTCGACGAGGGTCTGCCGGCCGGGCAGGTGTATTGCGGCGTCTGGCGCTGCGAGCCGGGGCACTGGCGCATCGCCATGGGGCCGACCGAGCGCGAACTGTTCACCGTGCTTGAGGGCCGCTGCCGGGTGCACGATGCGACGGGCGGCTTCGAGGAGGCCGGACCGGGAGAAGGCATCTACATTCCGCCCGGCTTCGAAGGGGCGTTCGAGGTGCTGGAGCCCCTGACCAAGACCTACATGATCTGCGAGTGAGCGCCAGATAAAAAAACCCCGCCAGGCGTGCACCCGGCGGGGCTGTCTCCTCGGCTTCTCGGTTTCAACCGGGTCGTGCGGCCAGGGCGGCAAAGGCGTTGACCACCTCGGCCGGGGCCTGCACCAGTTCAATCAGCACACCTTCCCCCGCAATCGGGAATTCTTCGTTCGCCTTGGGGTGCAGGAAGGTGATGTCAAAACCCGCCGCGCCCTTGCGGATGCCGCCCGGCGCAAAGCGCACGCCCTGGGCCGTGAGCCACTCCACCGCCACCGGCAGGTTGTCGATCCACAGGCCGATGTGGTTGAGCGGCGTGGCATGGACCGCCGGCTTCTTCTCGGGGTCCATGGGCTGCATCAGGTCAACCTCGACCTTGAACGGGCCGCTGCCGATGGCGCAGATGTCCTCGTCCACGTTCTCGCGCTCGCTCTGGAAGGTGCCGGTCTTCTCCAGCCCGAGCATGTCCACCCACAGCGTCTGCAGCCGCAGCTTGTCCGGACCGCCGATGGCGATCTGCTGGACGCCGAGCACCTTGAAGGGGCGTGGGGTGCCCTTCATTTCTCGAACTCCACGATCGGCTGATCGACGACCAAGCTCTCTCCCTTGGAGGCGAGCACCTTGCCCACCACGCCATCGGCCGCGGCGAACAGCACGTTCTCCATCTTCATGGCCTCGATCACGGCCACGCGCTCGCCGGCCTGCACTTTCTGGCCGACCTGCACCGCCACATCCACCAGCAGGCCCGGCATGGGCGACAGCACGTATTTGCTCATGTCCGGAGGGGCCTTGAACGGCATGAGCTGGTGCAGCTCGGCCATGCGCGGCGACACCACCATGGTCTCCAGCTTGGTGCCGTTGTGCTGCACCACCAGCGCCAGCGGGTTCTTGGCCGAACCGCGTTCCATCTGCGCGGTGAAAGGCTGACCGTTGCACTCGCCCGTGATGACGATGTCGTTCAGGCGCGAGGGCGAGCTGATCTTGAAGCGCTTCTCGCCCACAGTGACGGAGGCGTAGCCGGTTTCGCCGACGAACTCGTCCACGTGCACCGGGGTGTAGCGGTGCTGACCATCTGCGCCGAGGCTGATGACGGTGTAGTCCTTGCCCACCTTGACGCCATAACCCGGCAGCTGGCCGGAGATGCCGGTGGCGCGCTCGCGGCTCTTGCGGCGCACAAAAGCGGCCAGCGCCACCAGGAAGTCCGGGTCGTCGTGCGGCACGTCCTCGGCGCGGAAGCCGCTGGCGTAGTGCTGGGCGATGAAGCCGGTGTTGAAATTGCCCGAGACGAAGTCCGGGTGGGCCAGCAGCGCGGCCTGGAACGGGATGTTGCTGTTGATGCCGCGGATGACGAAACCGTTGAGCGCCTCGCGCATCTTGGCGATGGCGTCGTTGCGGTCCTTGCCGTGCACGATGAGCTTGGCGATCATCGAGTCGTAGTGCATCGGAATCTCGCCACCTTCGAACACGCCGGTGTCCACCCGCACGCCGTGCTTGTGCGCGATGTCGGCCTGCCACATGCTTTCCGTCGGGGGCGTGAAGCGCACCAGGCGGCCGGTGGACGGCAGGAAGTTGCGGAACGGGTCCTCGGCGTTGATGCGGCACTCCATGGCCCAGCCATCGCGCTTCACATCGGCCTGGGTGAAGGCCAGCTTCTCGCCCGCGGCCACGCGGATCATCTGTTCCACCAGGTCCAGGCCGGTGATGCACTCGGTCACCGGGTGCTCGACCTGCAGGCGGGTGTTCATCTCCAGGAAGTAGAAGTCCTGGTCCTTGCCGACCACGAACTCCACCGTGCCCGCGCTCTGGTACTTCACCGCCTTGGCCAGGGCCACAGCCTGCTCACCCATGGCCTTGCGCGTGGCGTCGGAAATGAAGGGCGACGGTGCTTCCTCGATCACCTTCTGGTGGCGGCGCTGGATGGAGCACTCGCGCTCGTTGAGATACAGCACGTTGCCGTGGCTGTCGCCCAGGATCTGGATCTCGATGTGGCGCGGCTGCTCGACGAACTTCTCGATGAAGATGCGGTCGTCGCCGAAGCTGTTGCGGGCCTCGTTCTGGCAGGCGGTAAAGCCTTCCAGCGCCTCCTTGTCGTTGAAGGCCACACGCAGGCCCTTGCCACCGCCACCGGCCGAAGCCTTGATCATCACCGGGTAGCCGATGCCCTTGGCGATCTCCACCGCGCGCTCGGCCGACGGAATGGGGTCGTTGTAGCCGGGGATGGTGTTGACCTTGGCCTCGTTGGCCAGCTTCTTGGACGCGATCTTGTCGCCCATGGCCGCAATCGAATGGGCCTTGGGCCCGATGAAGGCGATGCCTTCCTTCTCGCAGCGTTCGGCAAAGGCCTCGTTCTCCGACAGGAAGCCGTAGCCAGGGTGGATGGCCTCGGCGCCGGTCTGCTTGGCGGCGGCAATGATCTTGTCGGCCACCAGGTAGGACTCACGCGAGGGCGCCGGGCCCAGCAGCACGGCCTCGTCGGCCAGGCGCACGTGGCGCGCCTCCTTGTCGGCCTCGGAGTACACGGCCACGGTGGCGATGCCCATCTTGCGGGCGGTGGCGATGACGCGGCAGGCAATCTCGCCGCGGTTGGCAATCAGGATCTTCTTGAACATGTTGTTTTCTCCTCGGGCAATCAGAGGGGGATGTTCCCGTGCTTGCGCCACGGGTTTTCGATCTTCTTGTCCTTCAACATGACAAGGCTGCGGCAGATGCGCTTGCGGGTTTCGGAAGGCAGGATCACGTCGTCGATGAAGCCGCGCGCGCCGGCAACGAAGGGGTTGGCAAAGCGCGCCTTGTATTCGGCCTCGCGCTCGGCCAGCTTGGCTGGGTCCTTCTTCTCTTCGCGGAAGATGATCTCCACCGCACCCTTGGCGCCCATCACCGCGATCTCGGCGTTGGGCCAGGCGAAATTCACGTCGCCGCGCAGGTGCTTGGAGGCCATCACGTCGTAGGCGCCACCGTAGGCCTTGCGGGTGATCACGGTGATCTTGGGCACCGTGCACTCGGCGTAGGCGTAGAGCAGCTTGGCGCCGTGCTTGATGATGCCGCCGTACTCCTGCGAGGTGCCGGGCATGAAGCCGGGCACGTCGACGAAGGTGACCACCGGGATGTTGAACGCGTCGCAGAAGCGCACGAAGCGCGCGGCCTTGATCGAACTCTTGATGTCCAGGCAACCAGCCAGCACCAGCGGCTGGTTGGCCACGATGCCCACCGTCTGGCCGTCCATGCGGGCGAAGCCGACGATGATGTTCTTGGCGTAGTCGGGCTGGATCTCGAAGAAGTCGCCGTCGTCGACCGTCTTGAGGATCAGCTCCTTCATGTCGTAGGGCTTGTTCGGGTTGTCCGGCACCAGCGTGTCCAGGCTCTTGTCCATGCGGTCGATCGGATCACCGCTGGGGCGCACCGGCGCCTTTTCCCGGTTGTTGAGCGGCAGGTAGTTGTAGAGGCGGCGCAGCATCAACAGCGCTTCCACATCGTTCTCGAACGCGCCGTCGGCCACGCCGCTCTTGGTGTTGTGCGTCACCGCGCCGCCCAGCTCCTCGGCGGTCACTTCCTCGTGCGTCACCGTCTTCACCACCTCGGGGCCGGTCACGAACATGTAGGAGCTGTCCTTGACCATGAAGATGAAGTCGGTCATGGCGGGCGAGTACACGGCGCCACCGGCCGAGGGGCCCATGATCATGCTGATCTGCGGGATCACGCCGCTGGCCATCACGTTGCGCTGGAACACCTCGGCGTAACCGCCAAGCGAGGCCACACCTTCCTGGATACGGGCGCCGCCCGAATCGTTCAGGCCGATCACCGGGGCACCGACCTTCATGGCCTGGTCCATGATCTTGCAGATCTTCTCGGCGTGCGCTTCGGACAGCGCGCCGCCGAACACCGTGAAGTCCTGGCTGAAGACGAACACCAGGCGGCCGTTGATCATGCCGTAGCCGGTCACGACGCCGTCGCCGGGGATCTTCTGGTCCTGCATGCCGAAGTCCACGCAGCGGTGCTCCACGAACATGTCCCACTCTTCGAAGGTGCCTTCGTCGAGCAGCACTTCCAGGCGCTCACGCGCCGTCAGCTTGCCCTTGCTGTGCTGGGCGGCGATGCGCTTCTCGCCGCCGCCCAGGCGCGCCGCGGCGCGCTTCTTTTCCAGTTGGTCCAGGATGTCTTGCATGGTGGTCTCTCCGGTGAAATCGTTGTGATCGGGTGGACGTCAGTCGAACCGTTCGAGCAATTGGCGTGCGGCCGTGGAGGCGGCGAGTTCGCCAGCCTGCACCTGCCGCGTGAAAAGGTCCAGCGCCTCGCGCACCCGCGGGTGCTCACGAAAGCGCTGCTTGAGGCCGGCGTCGATGCGTTCCCACATCCAGGCCGAGGCCTGGTGCTGGCGGCGCGTGGCCAGGCGCCCGTTGGCGGTCTGCAGCCGCTTGAACTCGCTCACGGCGGTCCAGAACGTGTCCACGCCCCGCCCGTGCAGCGCACTGATCTGGATCACCTGCGGGTGCCAGACCTTCTGGTCGTGGTGAACGTGGTCGGGGTTGCCGTGCAGGCCCAGCAGCCGCAGCGACGAGGTGATCTGCGCCCGCGCGCGCGTCGCGGCGTCGGGGTCGATGTCGGCCTTGTTGATGACCACGAGGTCCGCCAGTTCCATCACGCCCTTCTTGATCGCCTGCAGGTCGTCGCCCGCGTTGGGCAGCTGCAGCAGGCAGAACATGTCGGTCATGCCGTGCACCGCGGTCTCGCTCTGGCCCACGCCCACCGTTTCCACGATGACGACGTCGTAGCCCGCCGCCTCGCAGACCAGCATGGCCTCGCGCGTCTTCTCGGCCACGCCACCGAGCGTGCCGCTGGAAGGGCTGGGTCGGATGTAGGCCTTCTCGTGCACGGACAGGTGCTCCATGCGGGTCTTGTCGCCCAGGATGGAGCCGCCCGACACGGACGACGACGGGTCGACCGCCAGCACCGCCACCCGATGGCCCTGGCCGATCAGGTACAGGCCCAGTGCCTCGATGAAGGTGCTCTTGCCCACGCCGGGCACGCCGCTGATGCCCAGTCGGAAAGCGCCGCCGGTGTGCGGCAGAAGCCTGGTCAGCAGCGCATCGGCCTGCTGGCGGTGGTCGGGGCGGGTGGACTCCAGCAGCGTGATGGCCTTGGCCATCGCGCGGCGCTGGACGACAGGGGTCCCGCGGACGATTCCGTCCAGAAAACCAGTCGACTCGGTCATGGCCAGCATGTCAGCAGCCCAGGACACCGCGGAACTGGCTTTGCCAGGCCGCAGGTGTCGCCCCCTTGAGGGGGTGGCGCGAAGCGCCGCAGGGGTGGGTCACGGGTTCACTTTCTTGATCTGCTCCAGCACGTCCTTGGCGCTGGCCGGGATCGGCGTGCCGGGGCCGTAGACGCCCTTGACACCGGCTTCGTACAGGTAGTCGTAGTCCTGGCGCGGGATCACGCCGCCCACGAACACCACGATGTCGTCGGCGCCCTGGTCTTTCAGAGCCTTGATGATGGCGGGCACCAGGGTCTTGTGGCCGGCGGCCAGCGTGCTAACGCCCACGGCGTGCACGTCGTTTTCGATCGCCTGGCGCGCACACTCCTCCGGCGTCTGGAACAGGGGGCCCATGTCCACGTCGAAACCCAGGTCGGCAAAGGCCGTGGCCACCACCTTGGCGCCACGGTCGTGTCCGTCCTGACCGAGCTTGGCGATCATCACGCGCGGACGGCGGCCCTGCGCGGTGGCGAAGTCGGCGATTTCGGTCTTGAGCTGGTCCCAGCCCTCGGCAGAGTCGTAAGCAGCGGCGTACACCCCGGTCACCTTCTGTGTGTCGGCGCGGTGGCGCCCGAAAACCTTCTCCAGCGCATCGGACACCTCGCCGACCGTGGCGCGCAGGCGGATGGCCTTGATGCTCAGGCCCAGCAGGTTGCCCTGGCCGCTCTCGGCGGCGGCGGTCAGCGCCTCCAGCGCCGACTGTACCGCCGCGCTGTCGCGGCGGGCCTTGATGGCCTTCAAGCGGGCGATCTGGCTCTCGCGCACCTTGACGTTGTCCACCTCCAGGATGTCGATGGCGTCTTCCTGCTTGAGCTTGTACTTGTTGACGCCGACGATCACGTCCTTGCCGCTGTCGATGCGCGCCTGCTTCTCGGCCGCGGCGGCCTCGATCTTCAGCTTGGCCCAGCCGCTGTCCACCGCCTTGGTCATGCCGCCCATGGCGTCGACCTCTTCGATGATCTTCCAGGCCTCGTCGGCCATCTGCTGGGTCAGCGACTCCATCATGTAGCTGCCGGCCCAGGGGTCGACCACGTTGGTGATGTGCGTTTCTTCCTGGATGATGAGCTGCGTGTTGCGCGCGATGCGGGCGCTGAACTCGGTCGGCAGCGCGATGGCCTCGTCGAACGAGTTGGTGTGCAGCGACTGGGTGCCACCGAACACGGCCGCCATGGCTTCGATGGTGGTGCGCACCACGTTGTTGTACGGGTCCTGCTCGGTCAGCGACCAGCCCGAGGTCTGGCTGTGCGTGCGCAGCATCAGGCTCTTGGGGTTCTTGGCGTTGAAGCCCTTCATGATGCGGCACCACAGCAGGCGGGCCGCGCGCATCTTGGCAATCTCCAAGTAGAAGTTCATGCCCACCGCCCAGAAGAAGCTCAGGCGGCCGGCGAACTCGTCCACGTCCATGCCCTTGGCGATGGCGGTCTTCACGTACTCCTTGCCGTCGGCCAGGGTGAAGGCCATCTCCAGCGCCTGGTTGGCGCCGGCTTCCTGCATGTGGTAGCCCGAAATCGAGATCGAGTTGAACTTCGGCATGTTCTTGGCCGTGTACTCGATGATGTCGCCGATGATCTTCATCGACGGCTCGGGCGGGTAGATGTACGTGTTGCGGACCATGAACTCCTTGAGGATGTCGTTCTGGATGGTTCCGCTCAGCTTGTCCTGGCTCACGCCCTGCTCTTCCGCCGCCACCACGTAGCCGGCCAGGATGGGCAGCACCGCGCCGTTCATGGTCATCGAGACGCTGACCTTGTCCAGCGGGATCTCGTTGAACAGGATCTTCATGTCCTCGACCGAGTCGATCGCCACACCGGCCTTGCCGACGTCGCCGGTCACGCGCGGGTGGTCCGAGTCGTAGCCGCGGTGCGTGGCCAGGTCGAACGCCACCGACACGCCCTGCCCGCCGGCGGCCAATGCCTTGCGGTAGAAGGCGTTGGATTCTTCGGCCGTCGAGAAACCGGCGTACTGGCGGATGGTCCAGGGGCGCACCGCGTACATCGTGGCCTGCGGACCGCGGATGTAGGGTTCAAACCCCGGCAGGGTGTTGGTGTACGGCAGGTCCTTGGTGTCTTCGGCAGTGTACAGAGGCTTCACGCTGATGCCGTCGGGCGTGACCCAGTTGAGCGCGTTCACGTCGCCACCGGGCGCGGATTTCTGGGCCGCCTTGGTCCAGGCTTCGAGGTTGGCGGGGGCGAATTCGGAGGGTTTCTGGCTCATGGCAGGGGCTCGCTCTGGCGGACGGACAGCGGTGTGGGATCTGCAACAGATCCGGCCGCGGAGTTTACATCATTCATAATTATTGATGCAAAATATTCCAGCGGGCTTACAATGCAGCCGCTGTCACCCGACCCATCCCTGCATGTCTGCCCTCTCCCTTGCCCCCCGCGCCCTGTACGAAGAAGTTGCCGAACTCCTGCGCCAGCGCATCTTCAAGCGCGAACTGGAGCCCGGCAGCTGGATCGACGAACTCAAGCTGGCCGAGGAATACGGCATCAGCCGCACCCCGCTGCGCGAGGCACTCAAGGTGCTGGCGGCCGAAGGCCTGGTGACCATGAAGGTGCGCCGCGGCGCCTACGTGACGGAAGTGTCCGAGAAAGACCTGGCCGACGTCTACCACCTGCTGTCGCTGCTCGAATCCGACGCTGCCGGCGTGGTGGCCGAGCGCGCCACCGACGCCCAGCGCACCGAACTGCAGACCCTGCACGCCGAGCTGGAAACCGCCGTCACCAATCGCGACCGCTTCTTCGCCGTCAACGAGCAGTTCCACATGCGGCTGCTGGAGATGGCCGACAACCGCTGGCGCCAGCAGATGGTGGCCGACCTGCGCAAGGTCATGAAGCTCAACCGCCACAGCTCGCTGTTCAAGTCCGGCCGAATCGAGGAGTCGCTGGCCGAGCACCGAGCGGTCATGGCCGCCCTGCTCGCGCGCGACGCCAACCTGACCCGCCAGCGCATGCAGGAACACTTCCGCAACGGGCTCGAAGCGGCGACCTGAGCCGATAATCCCGGGCATGAGCATCGCCCACCTCGCCCAACCCGGCATCCTCGAACCCATTCCCGCCCACGGGCGCTACCTCACCTGCCAGCTGCGGGTCGGCGTCGACCCGCGCGTGGTGCTCAAACGGCTGGCAAGCCAGGCCGATGGGCAGGCCACCGTGGTGGGCATCGGCGCCTCGCTGGCGCGCGAACTGGGCGCCCAGGTGCCCGGCCTGAAGACCTTCACCGGCATCGACGGTGCCCGCATCAAGCTGCCCGCCACGCCCACCGATCTGCTGGTCTGGCTGCGCGGCACCGACCGCGGCGACCTGCTGATCCGCAGCCGCCACCTGGAAACGCTGCTGGCGCCGGCCTTCGACGTGACCGACATCACCGACGCCTTCAACCACAACCAGGGCCGCGACCTCACCGGCTACGAGGACGGCACCGAGAACCCACAGGGAGACGAGGCACTGGCCGTGGCCCTGTTGCCCGAAGAAGCTGGCGACCTGGCCGGCAGCAGTTTTGTGGCGGTGCAGCGCTGGCACCACCACATGAGCCGCTTCGAAGCCATGCCCAAGCACCAGCAGGACCACACCATCGGCCGCGAACGCGAAAGCAACGAAGAACTCGACGACGCGCCCGAATCGGCCCACGTCAAGCGCACCGCGCAGGAAAGCTTCGCGCCCGAAGCCTTCGTGCTGCGCCGCTCCATGCCCTGGGCGGAAGGCAACAACGGCGGTCTGGTGTTCGCCGCCTTCGGCCACTCCTTCGACGCGTTCGAAGCCCAGCTGCGGCGCATGTCGGGCGCTGAGGACGGCATCACCGATGCGCTGTTCAGCTTCTCGGAACCCCAGACCGGCGCCTATTTCTGGTGCCCGCCCGTCTGCGACGGTCTGATCAACCTGCGCGCGCTGGGCCTCTGACCGGCCATCGCCGGCCGGGTTTTCCCTCGGTCCGGGTTTGACTTTTCTCAAGTCATATACCCCCAGGGGCATACATGATCAGGTCTCCAAGATCCACCACTGGAGACCCCCATGGCACGCATTGTCATTCTGGGCGCCGGCATCGGCGGCATGCCCATGGCCTACGAAATGAAGGCCCTCGCCCGCCCGGGCGACACCGTGACCGTCATCAGCGAAGCCCCCAAGTTCCACTTCGTGCCGTCCAACCCCTGGGTGGCGGTCGACTGGCGCCAGCGAAAGGACATCGAGGTTGACATCGCGCCGGCGCTCAAGCGCAAGGGCATCGAATCCATCATTCATCGCGCCAGGCGCGTCCACCCAGAAGCCAACCAGATCGAACTGGAAGACGGCGGCCGGGTGGACTACGACTACCTGGTCATCGCCACTGGGCCCAAGCTGGCGTTCGACGAGATCGAAGGTCTGGGTCCGCACGGCGGTCACACACAGTCGGTCTGCCATGTGAGTCACGCCGAAGCCAGCAAGCTCGCCTGGGACGAGTTCGTAAAGGCCCCCGGCCCCATCGTGGTGGGCGCGGTGCAGGGCGCATCCTGCTTCGGCCCCGCCTACGAGTTCGCGATGATCATGGACACCGACCTGCGCCGCCGCAAGATCCGCGACAAGGTGCCCATGACCTTCGTGACCTCCGAGCCCTACATCGGCCACCTCGGTCTGGGCGGGGTCGGCGACTCCAAGGGCATGCTGGAATCGGCCTTCCGGCAGCGCCACATCAAGTGGATCTGCAACGCCAAGACCACCAGGGTCGAAGCGGGCCAGATGCATGTGACCGAACACAACGACCAGGGCCAGCCCATCAAGGAGCATGTGCTGCCATTCAGGCACAGCATGATGCTGCCGGCCTTCAAGGGCGTGGACGCGGTGTTCGGCATCGAGGGGCTGACCAACCCGCGCGGCTTCATCACCATCGACGAGCACCAGCGCAACCCGAAGTTCCGGAACATCTTCAGCGTGGGGGTCTGCGTGGCTATCCCGCCGGTGGAAGCCACGCCCATTCCCTGCGGCACGCCCAAGACCGGCTACATGATCGAGTCCATGGTCACGGCCACCGCGCACAACATCCGCGAACTGCTGGACGGCCAGGAGCCCACCCACAAGGCCACCTGGAACACGGTCTGCCTGGCCGACTTCGGCGACACCGGCGCGGCCTTCGTGGCCCTGCCCCAGATCCCACCGCGCAACGTGAGCTGGTTCAGCGAAGGCAAATGGGTTCACCTGGCCAAGGTGGCCTTCGAGAAGTACTTCATGCGCAAGATGGAGAAAGGCACGTCCGAGCCGATCTACGAGAAGATCATCATGGACTTCATCGGCATCACCAAACTCAAGGCCAAGCTCACCGGCAAGTGAGCTCGGCAACCGGCCTCACTTGCCAGCGATGCCGAGCAGCTCCACCTCGAACAGCAGCGTGGCATTGGGCGGGATCACGCCGCCCGCACCACGCTCGCCGTAGGCGATCTGGCTCGGGCAGGTGAGCTTGGCCTTGCCGCCCACCTTCATGCGCTGCACGCCTTCGGTCCAGCAGGGAATCACGCGGCCCAGCGGAAACTCGATCGGCGTGCCGCGCGCGTAGGAGCTGTCGAACTCCTTGCCATCGGGGAAGGTGCCCTTGTAGTGCACCTTGACCGTGTCGGCCGCCGTGGGGCTGGTGCCGCTGCCGTCCTTGAGCGAGCGGTAGACCAGGCCGGTCTTGGTGACCACGGCGCCGGCTTCCTTGGCAGCGGCTTCGGTGACGGCGTTCTGGGCCGAGGCGTTCAGGGACAGCAGGCCGGCAGACAGTGCGACGGCGCAGATCAGCAAACGGGACATGGCGGGTGTTCTTTCAGTGGGTGGAGACAGAGGGTTCGAACGGAGTTTCGTCGCGCGGCGCGCCGACATGGGCCTGGGCCATTGCCCAGACCTCGCGCGGCGGCAGGGGTTTGAGGCGGTGGTCGCTCCAGACCTGGCGCCACTTGCGCGCGCCGTGCAGGCCGTGGCGCAGACCGAGCATGTGGCTGGCGATCGAATACCAGTTCACGCCGTCCTGTGCGTGGGCGCGTTCCATGTAATCGATCATGGCCAGCTCGACCGCTTCGCGGGTCGGCACCGGACGTGAGGCATCGCCATAGAAGCGCTCGTCCCAGCCCGCCATCAGCCAGGGGTTGTGGTACGCCTCGCGGCCGACCATGACACCGTCGACATGTTCAAGGTGCGTGGCGATCTGGTCGTCGGTCGTGATGCCGCCGTTGACCGAAATGGTCAGCCCGGGGAAGTCCTGCTTCAGCCGGTAGGCCAGCTCGTAGCGCAGCGGCGGAATCTCGCGGTTTTCCTTGGGCGACAGGCCCTTGAGCCAGGCGTTACGGGCATGGACCAGAAAGACCTGGCAACCGCCCTCGGCCACCGTGCCGACGAAGTCGCGCACGAAGTCGTAGCTCTCGACCTTGTCGATGCCGATGCGGTGCTTGACCGTCACCGGCACGTCCACTACATCGACCATCGCCTTCACGCAGTCGCGCACCAGCGCGGCCTCGCCCATCAGACAGGCTCCGAAGGCGCCGCGCAGCACGCGCTCGCTCGGGCAGCCACAGTTGAGGTTGATCTCGTCGTAGCCGCGGTCCTGCCCCAGCTTCGCGCACACCGCCAGATCGGCCGGTTCGCTGCCACCGAGCTGCAGCGCCACCGGATGCTCCTCTTCATTGAAGAACAGATGCTGGGCGGCGTTGCCGTGGATCAGCGCACCCGTGGTCACCATCTCGGTGTACAGCAGGGTGTGGCGGGTGAGCAGGCGGTGGAAGTAGCGGCAGTGGCGGTCGGTCCAGCCCATCATGGGTGCGACCGACAGGCGCCAGGGAGAAACGGAAGCAGACATGGGGCCGGATTATCCCTGTGGGCAACAAAAAACCCGCCGAAGCGGGTTTCATGTTTGTGCCATGGGCACCATCACCCCATATGGAGACCACCATTGACCGAGAAGTCCGCGCCGGTGGCGTAACCGCCCTCTTCGCTGGCCAGCCAGGCGATGATGGACGCGATTTCCGACGGCTCGCCCAGGCGCTTGACCGGCACCGTGGCGACGATCTTCTCCAGCACGTCGGGGCGGATGGCCTTGACCATGTCGGTGCCGATGTAGCCCGGGCTCACGGTGTTGACCGTCACACCCTTGGTGGCCAGCTCCTGCGCCAGCGCCATCGAGAAGCCGTGCATGCCGGCCTTGGCGGCCGAGTAGTTAGTCTGACCAGCCTGGCCCTTCTCGCCGTTGACCGACGAGATGTTGATGATGCGGCCCCAGCCCTTTTCCACCATGTCGGGAACGACCTGCTTGGTCACGTTGAACATGGAGTCGAGGTTGGTGTTCATCACCGCGTCCCAGTCTTCCTTGGACATCTTCAGGAACATGCGGTCCTTGGTGATGCCAGCGTTGTTGACCAGCACGTCGATGCTGCCGTGCTCGGCCTTGGCCTTGGTGAAGGCCTCGACAGTGGAATCCCAGTCACCCACGTTGCCGACCGAGGCGTAGAAGGTGTAGCCCAAGGCCTTCTGCTCGTCCAGCCACTTGTTGAAGTCGCGGGTGGGGCCGCAGCCGGCGATGACCTTGAAGCCGTCCTTGTGCAGGCGCTGGCAGATCGCGGTGCCGATGCCGCCCATGCCGCCGGTGACGTATGCGACTTTTTGACTCATGTGTGTGCTCCTCTGGGTGGTGCCGTGTGGCGAAAAATGATGGATATCAGGCGCGTTCAACAGCAAGGGAAACGCCCATGCCGCCGCCGATGCACAGCGCGGCCAGGCCCTTTTTGGCGCCGCTGCGCTGCATCTCGTGCAGCAGCGTCACCAGGATGCGGCAGCCGGACGCGCCAATGGGGTGTCCGATGGCGATGGCGCCACCGTTGACGTTGACCCTTGCGGGGTCGATGTCCAGCGCCTTGTTGACGGCGCAGGCCTGGGCCGCGAAGGCTTCGTTGAGTTCGAACAGATCAACATCGGACGCCTTCCAGCCGGCGCGGGCCAGGGCCTTTTGCGAAGCCGGCACCGGTCCCATGCCCATGGTGGCCGGGTCCAGGCCGCTGGTGCCGAAGGCGGCGATGCGCGCCAGCGGCGTCAGGCCCAGGGCGGCGGCCTTCTTGGCGCTCATCACCATCACGGCGGCGGCGCCGTCGTTGATGCCGGAGGCGTTGCCAGCGGTCACCGAGCCCGCCTTGTCGAAGGCAGGGCGCAGACCGGCCAGCGCTTCGGCGTTGGTCTTCTTGTTGATGAATTCGTCGCTGTTGAACACCAGGGGATCACCCTTGCGCTGCGGGATCAGCACGTCAACAATCTCATCCTTGAACTTGCCGGCGTCCTGCGCAGCGGAGGCTTTCTGCTGGCTGCCCAGCGCCAGGGCGTCCTGCATCTCGCGGGTGATGCCGTGGGCCTTGGCCACGTTTTCGGCGGTGATGCCCATGTGGTACTGGTTGTAGACGTCCCACAGGCCGTCGACGATCATGGTGTCGACCATCTTCCAGTCGCCCATGCGCTGGCCGTCGCGGCTGCCATTGAGCACGTGCGGGCTGGCGCTCATGTTTTCCTGACCACCGGCGATCACGATCTCGCTGTCGCCCCAGGCCACGGCCTGAGCGGCCAGCATCACGGCCTTCAGGCCCGAGCCGCAGACGGCGTTGATGGTCAGCGCCGGCGTTTCCCTGGCCAGACCGGCCTTCATCATGGCTTGGCGGGCTGGGTTCTGGCCACAGCCAGCGGCCAGCACCTGGCCCATGATGACTTCGCCGATGACATCGGTGGGCAGACCAGTGCGTGCCAGCAGCCCCTTGATGACGATGCTGCCGAGCTCGGTGGCCGGCGTCTTGGCCAGCGATCCGCCGAACTTGCCGACGGCGGTGCGGGCGGCGGAAACGATGACGATGTCTTCCATGTGGTTCTCCTTGAAGGGTGGGTGCAGCAAAGTTGGGGGTTTGCGTTCAGCCATGAACGCAAACGGTCAGGACGTTCAGGCCTTGGCCTTCACATAGCGGCCAGGCGCCGGCTCGATGGCCGCATACGCCTTGCCTCTGCCATAGTTCTTGGGCGCAGCAATTTGCTTGCCAGCCAGGGGTTTGAGCCAGGCGGCCCAGTCGGTCCACCAGCTGCCCTTGTGTTCGGTGGCGCCGTCGATCCACTCGTTCACGTCGGCCGGGAACTGGCCAGCCGGTCCGGTCCAGTGGCTGCGTTTGCCGGCGGCGGGCGGGTTGATCACACCGGCGATGTGACCCGAAGCACCCATGACGAAGCGCTTCTTGCCGGGGAACACCTGGGTGCTGGCATAGGCGCCACCGATCGGAACGATGTGGTCCTCGCGCGAGCCGTAGATGTAGACCGGCAGCTTGACCTTGCGGAAGTCCACCTTCTGCCCGCAGACCGTGGTCTTGCCGGGCTTGACGAGGTTGTTCTCCAGGTACATGTTGCGCAGGTACCAGGCGTAGTACGGGCCGGGCAGGTTGGTCGCGTCGGAGTTCCAGTACAGCAAATCGAACGGCGGCGGCGACTCGCCCTTGAGGTAGTTGCCGACGACGTAGTTCCAGACCAGGTCGTTCGGTCGCAGGAAGCTGAACGTGGTGGCCAGGTCGCGGCCCGGCATCAGCCCACCCTGGGCAAACTGCATCTCGCGCATCTTGACGAACGGCTCGTCGATGAACACGTCCAGGATGCCCGTGTCGGTGAAGTCCACCAGTGTGGTCAGGAAGGTGGCGCTGTGCACCCGCTCCTCGCCGCGCGCAGCCAGAACGGCCAGCGCATTGCTCAGCATGGTGCCGCCCACACAGAAGCCCAAGGCATTGATCTGCTCGGCGCCGGTGATGTCCTGCGTGGTGGTGATCGCCTTGATGACGGCGTCTTCGATGTAGTCGTCCCAGGTCTTGTGGCCGAGCGAGGCGTCCGGGTTGCGCCAGCTCACCACGAAGGTGCGGTTGCCCTGCTCGACGCAGTAGCGGATGAATGAGTTGGTCGGCTGCAGGTCGAGGATGTAGAACTTGTTGATGCAGGGCGGCACCAGCAGGAACGGACGCTCGTAGACCTTGGCCGTCAGCGGCTTGTATTCGATGAGCTGGAACAGCTCGTTCTCGAACACCACGGCGCCTTCGGTGGTGGCGACGTTCTTGCCCACCTCGAACACGCTCTCGTCGGTCATCGACACGTGGCCCTGCTTGATGTCGTGCAGCAGGTTGGCCACGCCCTTGGCAATGCTCTCGCCCTGGGTCTCGATGGCCTTCTTCTGCGCCTCGGCGTTGAAGGCCAGGAAGTTGCTCGGCGCGCTGGCGTCGATCCACTGCTGGACCGCAAAGCGCACCCGCGTGCGGGTCTTGGCATCGCCTTCGACCGCATCGGCCAGTGCCATCAGCGTGCGGGCGTTGAGCAGGTACACCGCCGCCGTGTAAGCGGCCACGGGGTTGTTGCCCCAGGACTCGTCCGCGAAGCGCCGGTCCCCTTTGGGCTGGACCGCCGGCCCCTGGTTCCACAGGCCGGCCACATCCTTGAGGTACTGATTCTGGATCTCGATCAGCTTGGCCGGATCAAAACGGACCTGGTGTCCCGTGGTCTGGGCCAGCAGGTCACCCATCCCGGGCAACTGCCCCATCTGCGGCATCGGCATGCCAAACGGATGGGCCACACCGGCCTGCGGCATGAAGGCCTTGAACGCTGCGAAGGGATCAGGGGAAGTGGGGGAGCCCTGCGCCGCCCCGGGAAAGGCCTGTGCGGCCTGTGTCCACTGCTGGATGAGCTGATTCTGGAACTGCTCGGCCGCCTGCAGCCAGTCGGGCTGCGGTGTCTTACCAGATGTCATGCAAGTCTCCGATGTTTGTCCTGCGGCTTATTATCAAGCCCTCATGGGCTTGAGGCGGGGTTTTCCCTAGTGTCGGTCTGCTCACTTCCAACAAACTGACAACAAACTTCCCGGTCGCAGGTCGCTATGTATCTGGTTGTGATCGCTTGGCTCTACGTGGTGCTGATGATGTCGGTGGCCGAAGCCACTGGTACCAACGGCTCTCTTCTTGGAGCCATTGTGACCTTTTTTCTATACGGTTTAGTGCCGCTTTCATTGGTGGTTTACCTGATGCTCACGCCGCAACGGCGCAAGGGCATCCGGGAGCGCGAGGCGGCCGAGGAAGCACGGCGCCAACAGGCGGTTTCAGACCTTCCAGATGCTGGCGGCCATGCGGCCGGTGCTGCCGAGCCGGGCGGCGTCCCGGCGGTGGGAAAAGAACCGTGACGACTGGGTAACGGTGCACCAGGCATCGCCGCCGTCGTTGCCGAATACCTGGGTCACCCCCATCGCGCCCAGACGCAGGCGCGCCAGGGCCGGCAGGTCGGCCAGATACTTGCCTTCGGCGGGCAATGCCTTAAAACACCGCACGGCGTCGTGGTCGACCGTCACGAACGCCTCGCGCACCTCTGCACCGACTTCGAAAGCCTTGGGACCAATACAAGGCCCCAGCCACACCAGCGGTGACGCCGTCGTTGCAGACAAGGCCCGCAAGGCCCGAAAAGTGGCCTCCAGAATGCCGTGGCCGTCCTGGCCCGCGAGTCCGCGCCAGCCGGCATGAGACGCGGCCACCGCCGATTCGTCGGGCAGGCACCAGAGCACCGGCAGGCAGTCGGCCACCATCACGGTACAGGCCACGCCAGCGTGTTCGGTCAGGCAGGCATCGGCCTCGGTGCCATCGGGGGTGGTGCCATGGAGCGCGGAGACCTCCACGCCATGGATCTGGGACAGGAAGACGGGGCGCGCTCCCATGGCTTCCCGCAGGCGATGGCGGTTGGTGGCCACCGCCGCCGGGTCGTCCCGCACGTGGTCACCGAGGTTGAAACTGTCGAAGGGCGGTATCGAAACCCCACCGGCCCGCGTCGTGAACAGCGCGCGGATGCCTGCGGGCGCCGGCCAGTCGGGCACCAGCCATTCGGAAGGCCATTCCATCAGGGTTCGTTGTCCGGGCAGGCCGAAGGCTGGGCCTGCTGGAACGCGGGCAGCGCCATGCAGGCCTCGAACGCCGCCATGGTGCGCGGCAGGCCGTCCATGGGCGTGTTGAAACGCTGTCCATTGAAGATCTGCGGCACCAGGCAGCAGTCGGCCAGGGTCGGCGTGTCGCCATAGCAGTAGCGGCCTGCGGGCAGTTGGTTCAGCTGGCGCTCGAAGGCCTCCAGACCGGTGCGCACCCAGTGGCGGTACCAGGTGTTCTTGGCTTCTTCATCGACCTTGAGCGTGCCCGCGAGGTACTTGAGCACACGCAGGTTGTTGATCGGGTGGATCTCGCAGGCGATCGACTGCGCCAGCGCGCGCACCCGGGCGCGACCGATGGCATCGCCGGGCACCAGTGCCGGCTCGGGATGGGTCTCGTCGAGGTACTCGATGATGGCCATGGACTGCGACAGGCGCGTGCCGTCGTCCAGCTCCAGCAGAGGCACCAGACCGTCGGCGGCGATGTCGGCGTACGCAGACTTTTTGTGTTCACCCTTGGCCAGGTGCACCGGCACATAGTCATAGGCAATGCCTTTGAGCGCCAGCGCGATGCGCACGCGGAAGGAGGCAGAGGAGCGGAAGTAGTTGTAGAGCTTCATGGTGCAAGCATAAGGGGATGTCAGAGGCCGCGCAGCCGTGCGGCCACGGCCGGAACGATGCTCACGGCGTTGCTGGGATGAGGGATGCAGTCGGTGCTCCAGAGGCGGTCCACGCCTGCTTCCCGGATCAGCGCCACAGCGCCTTCGGCAAACAGCGCGTGCGTCACCGCCACGTCGACCGACGCCGCACCGGCCTCGCGCAGCAGCGCGGCCGCGCGCGCCAGCGTGTGGCCCGAACTGGCCACATCGTCCATCAGCACCACCGCCCTGCCCCGAACCGCCAGCGTGGGCAGCTCGATGTCGACCTCGCGGTCGCCGTGGCGGGTCTTGCGGCACACGCCGTGCTCCCAGCCGTGGCGCCGGGCGGCCTGCGCCACCCATTGCAGCGACTCTTCGTCGGGCCCGATCAACAGCACATCGGCGGTGCACTGGGTGGCGATGTGGTCCGACAGCAGCGGCGCACCGTCGAGCACCATGGCGTCCCGCACGGGAATCGCCTCCTGCAGCGTGGCCACACGGTGCAGGTGCGGATCGACCGTGATCACCGCATCGAACAGGTCCGCCAGAAACGCCCCGACGATGCGCTGGCTCACCGCCTCGCCCGGGTTGAATGCGATGTCCTGCCGCATGTACGCCAGATAGGGTGCCACCAGGGTCAGGTGTTGCGCGCCGAGCGTTCGTGCCGCGCGGGCCACCAGCATCAGCTCCACCAGCTTTTCGTTGGGCTGGTGCAGGCCGCGCCAGACCACCACGCGCGGCGGCAGCGCCGCGGGCAGACGCACCTTCACCTCGCCATCGGGGAAGCGGTGCCGCTCCACGACCGCGAGCGCCAGACCCGTATGGTTGGCGCAGGCCTGCGCCACCGTGCGCTCGTCGTCGAAACACAGCAGCACGCCCGACAAAGGAACAGAAGACATCAGGACTCCACAAAAACCTGGGGAATCTGGGCGGCCGTGCCCAGCGAGATACCACAGTGCCGGTCGACCGCGTGGCGTGCGAAGTGCAGGTCGGAAGGGTAGTCGGCGTGGATGCGGTAGAGCACCTGGCCGGCGCGCACCGTGTCGCCCAGCCTACACAACAGGTCCACGCCCGCGCCCTTGACCTTGGGCGCGCCGGCCAGTCGCGCGATCTGGGCGATCTGCAGGTTGTCGATGCCGATCACGACGCCGTCGGTGGCCGCGGGCACCTCCAGGGTCAGCGCCCCGAGCGCGGGATGGTGGTGGTCGAAACCGTGCGAGCCCTGCGCCGCGATGATGGCCTGCATGCGGCTGAGCGCCCGGCCCGACTCCAGGATGTCGCGCGCGATCGCATAGCCCTGCCCTCCGCGCACGTCCGGGCTGCATTCGATGAGGCGACCCGCCAGTCGCAGCGACTTCTGTCGCAGGTCGGCGGGCGCCTCGGGGTCGTTTTCGAGCACGCGCATCACGTCCCGCGCCTCCAGCGCCGGCCCGATGCCGCGGCCCACCGGCTGGCGGCCATCGGTGATGACCACGTCCAGCGACAGGTGCAGGCGCTGCGCCACGTACTCGAACAGGCGGCGCAGCTTCTGCGCCTCGGGCATGGAGCGCACCTTGGCGGTGGGGCCGATGGGAATGTCCAGCACCAGGTGCGTCGCACCCGCCGCCATCTTCTTGGACAGGATGGAGGCCACCATCTGCCCGGGCGAATCGAGCGCCAGCGGCCGCTCGACCGAGATCAGCACATCGTCGGCGGGCGACAGGTCAGCCGTGCCGCCCCAAGCCAGACAGCCCCGGTGGTCGCGCACGATGTCGGTCAGCCGGTCGAACGGCAGCTCGACATTGGCCAGCACCTCCATGGTGTCGGCCGTGCCGGCCGGCGAGGTGATGGCGCGCGAGGAGGTCTTGGGAAAAACCAGGCCATAGGCGGCCACGATCGGCACCACCAGCATCGAGGTGCGGTTGCCCGGGATGCCGCCGATGCAGTGCTTGTCCACCACCAGCGACTCGCGCCAGTCCAGCCGCCGTCCGCTGGCCACCATCGCCTCGGTCAGGAACGAGACTTCCTCGCGGTCGAGTTCGCTGCGGTTGCAGGCCACGACGAAGGCCGTCAGCTCGATCTTGGAATAGCGGTGGCGGGCGATGTCGCCGACGATGGCGTGGAAGTCGTCGCGGCTGAGCCGCTCGCCATTGATCTTGCGGAACAGCGCCGGAATCGAGGCCGGCGGCTCCGCCTGCGTCACCGACGCCGGATGGCCCTCGGGCACCTCCAGCTGCGCAAATGCGTCCTCGGACACGCCGATCTGCTGGCAGCCCACCAGCGCCGGGTCATCGACCACGTTGAGCGTGGCCAGGATGCTGCGCCCGTTGGCGCGCACCTCGACCTTGGACAAGGCCTGGAAGCCCTCGGCCCGCACCACCGCGCAGTCCCGGTGCAGATAGGCCACGTTTTCGCGCCAGGTGTCGATCGCCACGCGGCGCAGGGTCAGCCCGGCGCCTGCGCCGGGAGTGGTTGTCTCAGGTGTCTCCATGGCTCCACGATACACCGCCCCGGGCCGCTTCGAGGCGGCAGAAATCGGTTAATGTTTTGCCACCCCATGCAGGAGACACGCCCATGAAAGCAGAACAGAACCAGCGCCTGACCCAGGTCGGCCCCGGCACCCCCGGTGGCGAATTGTTGCGACGCTACTGGCAACCCGTGGCCATGCTGGACGAGTTCGATCCGGCACTGGACCCATCCATGGCCATCCGCCCGGTCAAGGCGGTGCGGCTGCTGGGTCAGGACTTCGTGCTGTTCAAGGACGCCCAGGGGCGCTTCGGCCTGCTGGACCGCGACTGCCCGCACCGCGGTGCCGACCTGGCCTACGGCCGCAACGAGGGCGACGGCCTGCGCTGCCCCTTCCATGGCTGGAAGTTCGACGTGAGCGGCCAATGCACCGAAACCCCGGCGGAACCGGCGGGCAGCACGCTCTGCCAGCGCATCCGCCAGCGCAGCTACCCGCTGGTCGAAAAGGCAGGCGCATTGTTTGCATGGCTAGGCCCGGAGGGTCAGACGCCACCACCCTTCCCTGCGCTGGACTGCTTCGTCGCCCCTGCTTCGCACAGCTTCGTATTCAAGGGCCTGTGGCACTGCAACTGGTTGCAGGCGTTCGAGGTCGGCATCGACCCGGCCCACGCCTCCTACCTGCACCGCTTCTTCAACGATGCCCCGCTGGAAGGCAGCTACGGCAAGCAGTTCCGCGGTGCCAGCGCCGGCGACATCGGTGGCGAGCGCTGGCCGATGACGCGCGTGATGCGCGAGTTCGACCAGCCCGAGATTTCCTTCACCCAGCAGCCCTGGGGGCTGCAGCTGACCGCACTGCGCCCGTTGAACGAGGCGCTGACCCATGTGCGGGTGACCAACGACGTGTTCCCGCAGACCTTCGTGATCCCGCTGTCGGAGACCATGACGATCACGCAGATGCATGTGCCGGTGGACGACACCCGCAACTACTGGTACGCCTTCTTCACCAGCTTCGAGGCGCCGGTCGACAAGGCCACCATGCGCCAGCAGCGGCTGAAAGCCGTGACGCTGCCCGACTACATCCCCAAGGCCGGGCGCTGGAACCAATGGGGCTTCAACCCCGAGGAGCAGATGACCCGCACTTTCCTGGGCATGGGCGAGGACGACATCAACGTGCATGACCAGTGGGCCTGCGAGAGCATGGGCCCGATCCAGGACCGCACGCGCGAACACCTGGGCACCACCGACAAGGTCATCATGGCCCACCGCCGCCTGCTGCTGCAGGCCATGGACACCGTGGCGCAGGGCGGTACGGCGCCAGGCATCGGCGATGCGGCACAGGCTGCTGGCATCACCGGACCCGACACGGTCGACGGCATCGCACCGGCCCAGGGCTGGCAGGACTGGTGGCAACGCGCGGTGCGCGACAAGCGCGAGGGTGCGCCGTGGTCAAGCGCCACCGAACCGGCACAGACGCTGCTGGCGGCTGCCAAATGACGTCGTTCGCCGAACGCTGCGGCCTGCACGACACCCACCGGGAGGCGGCCTGCTTGCGCGCCGCCGAGCTGATCGAGTCCAGCGGCGTCCAGCGCGTGCGCATGGGCTGGTGCGATGTGCACGGACAGTTGCGCGGCAAGACCCTGATGGCACACGCCGCGGTCAAGGCCTTGCGCGACGGCGTCGGCATGGTCGGCACCATGATGCTCAAGGACACCTCGGACCACACCGCCTGGAAGGTGTTCGAGGCCGGGGGCACCGAAGGCCTGACCGGGTTCGCCGGCGCCTCCAACCTCATGCTGCTGCCCGACCCCGAGAGCTTCACCCTGCTGCCCTGGAGCGCGGGCACGGGCTGGTTGCGCTGCCAGCCCTGGCACAGCAACGGAACGCCGGTGGCGCTGGACAGCCGGCACGTGCTGGAGCAGGCGCTGTCCAGGCTCGCGATGGCGGGCTTCGGCTTCAAGACCGGCCTGGAGGTCGAATTTCACATCTACCGCATCACCGACGAAGCACCTCAGCTCGACCCCGAACTCGCAGGCTGGCCGGGATTGCCGCCAGCGGTGCAGATGATCCATCCCGGTTACAACCTGCAGGCCGAGGCCATGATGGACATGGCAGACGAGCCGCTGAGCATCGTGATGCAGACCGCCCAGGCGCTGGGCCTGCCACTGCAGTCGCTGGAGATTGAGCTGGGCCCGAGCCAGGTGGAGGCGGTGTTCGACGCCACCGATGCGCTGACCGCCGCCGACCAGATGGTGCTGTTCCGCAACGGCGTGCGGCAGGCGCTGCGCCGCGCCGGCTACCTGGCCACCTTCATGTGCCGCCCGCCCTTCCCCAACATCATGTCCAGCGGCTGGCACCTGCACCAGTCACTGGTTGAACGCGATGGCGGCCGCAACGGCTGTGCGCGCGCCGCTCCCGCCGAGGACAGCACGGTGCGCGACGCCCGCCACACCCTCTCGGACGCCGGTGCCCACTGGCTGGCCGGCCTGCTGGCGCATGCGCCGGGCATGACCGCGCTGTGTACCCCCACCATCAACGGCTTCGGCCGCTTCCGGCCCAACGCCCTGGCGCCGCAGCACATCCTCTGGGGCCAGGACAACCGAGGCGCGATGTTGCGCGTGGTGGGCGCCGCGGGCGACCCCGCCACCCGGATTGAAAACCGCATCGGCGAGCCCGCGGCCAATCCCTACCTCTACATGGCGTCCCAAATCCATGCCGGCCTGGACGGCCTGCTGCGCGGCCTGGAACCTCCGCCCGCCACCGACAATCCCTATGCCACCGGCCACGCTCGCCTGCCGGACAACCTGGGCGATGCCCTGGCCGCCCTGCGGGGCGACGAGGCACTGATGAACGGACTGGGCGCTGCGGTGGTCGAACACTTTTACCGCATCAAGCAGTCTGAAATCAACCGCCACGCCGACGCCCAGGACAAGGCAGACTTTGAACGGCGCGAATACTTCAGCCGCTACTGATTCACTTCTTTCACATGAGCACCATCCACATCCGTTTCGTCCACGCCGACCAGACCGAAGAAACCATCACCGCCGCCACCGGCCAGAGCCTGATGAAGGCCGCTGTCGACGCCGATATCCATGGCATCGAGGCCGATTGCGGCGGCGTTCTCACCTGCGCCACCTGCCACGTCATGATCGACAGCCCCTGGGCCGAGAAGCTGCCCAAGCCGGTGGCCGACGAAACCGACATGCTCGATTTCGCGGCCAGTCCGGTCGAGTCCGGCAGCCGGCTGAGCTGCCAGGTTCGGCTGACACCCGAGCTCGATGGGCTGGTGGTCCGCCTGCCCGCCTCGCAACACTGACCCGCCTCCCCGAGTACTGAAAGGTCACCGATGAGCTACACCTTCGCCCCGCCCGCCGTCGTCTCCGTGCCCGTGGTGGGGCGCGCCGAACGCTTTCCCGTCCACCGCATCTACTGCGTGGGCCGCAACTACGAAGAACACGCCAAGGAAATGGGCTTCACCGGCCGCGAGCCGCCATTCTTCTTCCTCAAACCTGCCGACGCCATCGTGGTGGCCGAGGCCGGACAGACCGCCACCATCCCCTACCCGTCGCTCACCGGCAACCTGCACCACGAGATCGAGCTGGTCGTCGCCATCGGCCGGGGTGGACGGAACATCAAGGCAGCCGATGCCGCCAGCCACATCTACGGCTACGCCGTGGGGCTGGACATGACCCGCAGAGATCTTCAAAACGACATGAAGAAACAGGGCCGCCCCTGGTGCATCGGCAAGGCCTTCGACCAGTCGGCGCCCATCGGCCCCATCACACCCGCCGCTGAAGCCGGCGACATCGCCAACGCCGCGATCTGGGTCCAGGTGAACGGCACCGACCGTCAGCGCAGCAATGTCTCGAAGCTCATCTGGAACATCGCCGAAACCATCGAGCACCTGTCGGCGGCCTGGGAACTGCAACCCGGCGACCTCATCTACACCGGCACACCCGAAGGCGTGGCTGCGGTGGTCAGCGGCGACACCATGAGCGGTGGTGTCGACGGACTCACCAGCATTGCTGTGCACGTGGGGTGACCCGGCAAGGGTAAACCCCCAGAGGCCGCTCCCTAGAATGGAACGCCTCTGATCCGCTGTTCCCCTAACTACAGGAGCCATCACATGATCCAGCGCAGAACCCTGCTCCAGTCCGGTGCCGCCGTTGCCTTCGGTGCCCCCGCCCTCGTCGGCCTTGCCCAGCAAAGCGTGACCCTCAAGTTCCACACTTTCATGGCGCCGCAATCCAACGTGTGGCTGAACATGCACAAGGCCTGGATGGACAAAGTCACCAAGGACTCCGAAGGTCGCATCAAGTTCGAGGCCTATCCCGCCATGCAATTGGGCGGCTCGCCCGTGCAGCTGTACGACCAGGCCAAGGACGGTGTGGTCGACATCGTGTGGACCCTGCCGGGCAACACCCCGGGCCGTTTCCCCCGCATCGAGGTGTTCGAACTGCCGTTCATGATGAACAACGCCGAAGCGACCTCTCGCGCCTACTGGGAATACGTGCAGACCGCGGCCACGGACGAGTTCAAGGAAGTTCACCCGATCGCACTGCAGGTGCACGGCCCCGGCATGTTCCACATGCGCGACAAACTGGTGAAGACCGCGGCCGACCTGCAAGGCTCCAAGGTGCGCGGCCCCACCCGGCAGATCACCAAGATGCTGGGCTACCTGGGCGCCACACCGGTCGGCATGCCGCTGCCGCAGATCCCTGACGCACTGTCCAAGGGCGTGATCAACGGCTGCGTGATTCCCTGGGAAGTGGTTCCCTCGGTCAAGGTGCACGAGCTCACCAAGTTCCACAGCGAATTTGACCCTGCTGGCGGCGCGTTGTACACCACCACCTTCATCATGGCGATGAACAAGGCCAAGTACGCCTCGCTGCCGCCCGACCTCAAGGCCATCATCGACAAGAACTCGGGCATCGAAACCTCGGGCTGGCTGGGCAAGGTGCAGCAGGGCGGGGATGTTCCCGGTCGCGAGGCGGCGGTCAAGCAGGGCAACACCATCCACACCATCCCTGCGGCCGAGGCACAGGAGTTCAAGCGCAAGGCGCGACTGGTCGAGGTCGAGTGGATGCAGGACATGGACAAGCGCGGTTTCAACGGCAAGCAACTGCTGGACACCGCCAAGGCGCTGATCGAGAAGCACGGTAAGGCCACCACGAAGAAGGCCTGACAGCCGTCGGCTTCACAAGGGCTCCCAAGGGAGCCCTTTTTGCTTTTTGTTCAGCCCCTACACTCAACGCCATGTTTCGCAGCCCGATCCAGCACTGCCGCCAATGCGGCGCACCCGTGGTCTACCGCCTGCCCGACGACGGGGACACCAAGCCTCGCGCAGTCTGCACCGCGTGTGCCACCGTGCACTACGAAAACCCGCTCAACGTGGTCGGCACCGTGCCGGTCTGGGGCGAGGACGGGGCCCAGGTGCTGCTGTGCCTGCGCAACATCGAACCGCGGCGAGGCAAGTGGACGTTGCCGGCCGGCTTCATGGAACTGGGGGAAACCACCGCCGAAGGTGCACAGCGCGAAACCATCGAGGAAGCCGGCGCCAGCATCGAGCTCGGGCCGCTGTTCACTCTGATGAACGTCGCGCGCGTGGGTCAGGTCCACATGTACTACCGTGCACGGCTGCTGAACGATCGCTTCGACCCAGGCGTTGAAACCATCGAGGCCCGTCTGTTCACGGAAGAGCAGATCCCCTGGGACGAGATCGCCTTCCGCACCGTCCGTGAAACCCTGGAGTGCTACTTCGCCGACCGCCGAAAAGGGCACTTCGGTTTTCACACCATCGACATTGCCTGACCGACAGAAACGAAAAAGCCCGCAATCGAACGATTGCGGGCTTTTCAATAAATGGTCGGCGTGGCGGGATTCGAACTCGCGACCCCTTGCACCCCATGCAAGTGCGCTACCAGGCTGCGCTACACGCCGACAAGCCTTGCATTATAGCGTGCAAATAGAGCGATTCACACGGGGGCAGTAAGAAGCTCGCGAATTTCAAGCAACTCCCGTCGGACACCCAGCAACGCAGCTGATGGTTGCTCAGAAACCGCGGGGATGGCCTCTGCCACCAGATCTTCTTCTGCGTCCCCCAGGACGTCGTATCCGACAGAATCAGCGAAATCGTCATCCTGCGCGCGGCGCCTGTCCCGCTCGGCCTGCACCAGCTCCTGAAGCTTGTTGCGGGCGCCGCTGATGGTGAAGCCTTGGTCGTACAGCAACTCCCGGATCCGCCGAATCATGAGCACTTCGTGGTGCTGGTAGTAGCGTCGGTTGCCACGCCGCTTCATCGGGCGCAACTGGGTGAACTCCTGCTCCCAGTAGCGCAGCACGTGCGGCTTGACACCACACAACTCGCCCACTTCCCCAATGGTGAAGTAGCGTTTTGCGGGGATAGGGGGAAGCGATTTTTCCATCAAAATCAATGCGGTATAAACCGAACCTTGAAATTTACTCTAAGCGCTGGTGCCGCGCGCTGCGCATCGGAAAAAACCGTACAAACTGTTGCAAATCCATCTCCTCAGCACTTTTTAGTGGCAGCGGAAGATAAAAAACCCGGCGACCACAGGTCCCGGGCTTCATTGATTGCCTGCAATGCAAGGCTGTGCGAAATGCTCAGCCGGTGACAACGGCCGCCTGCACCTGCTCCTTGAGTTTGGGGCTCGCATGGAACGTGACCACCCGACGAGCCTCGATGGCCACGGGTTCTCCTGTTCTGGGGTTGCGACCCGGTCGCGGGGCCTTGGTTCGGATCTGAAAGTTGCCGAAGCCGGAGATCTTGACGTCGGTGCCCTCGACCAGACAGTCTGTGATCAGGTCAAAAAACGCATCAATCATGTCCTTGGACTCGCGCTTGTTCAGACCGATCTGATCAAACAACAGCTCAGCAAGCTGCGCCTTTGTGAGTGCAGGAGTCTCCAGGCTCTCGACTGCCAGTTCCATTGGGGTGTGCTCCAGATTCTTGTCCATACGCAAGGCGCTCAACGCAGGCGCGCACCCACGCGCTGTTCCAGCGAAACCAGCGCGCCCTTGACCGCCGCCTCAATCTCCTGCTCGGTCAGTGTAGCGTCCTCCCGACTGAGCGTCAGGCGCACTGCCAAGCTCTTCTCGTCCGACGCCAGGCCGCCGCCCTGCCCTTCGGACGTCTTCTTGGGCCGGTACACATCGAACAACACGGCGTCGCGAAGAAGCTCACCTCCTGCGTCACGGATGGCTTCCATTACCGCGGCGTGCGTCACCGCCTCCTTGACCACGATGGCGATATCGCGCTCGACCGGCTGGTGGCGGCTCACGCTCTGGAACACCGGAACCTCGCGCTGCAGCACCGCATCCAGTGCGAGTTCAAACATCACCGGCGCCTGCGTCAGGTCGTAGCCCTGGCGCCACTTCGGATGCAGTTCGCCCACGTGACCGATGCAGCGCTCACCCAGCCAGACGCTGGCGCAGCGACCCGGGTGCATCGCGGAGTGCTCGGCTGGCTTGAAGGAGGCTTGCAATGGCGCCAGCAGCGCCTGCACATCACCCTTGATGTCGAAGAAATCGACGTTGCGCTCGGCGCAACCCCATTGCAGGCTGTCGACCCCGCCATACGCCAGACCTGCCACCCGCATAGGTTGGTCGAACCCGGCGACGGAGGTGTCGCTGTCCTGAACCGACGGGTCCTTGCGGAACACGCGCCCCAGTTCAAACAGGCGCACACGCTGTGCCTTGCGGTCCAAGTTGAACTTGAGCACCGCGATCAGGCTGCCCAGCAGCGACGAGCGCATCACGTTCATCTGGCTGGCGATCGGATTCAGCAGTTTGATCGGATCGGCATTGCCAGCCAGTTCGCGCTCCCACCGCTCTTCGACAAAGCTGAAATTGATGGTTTCCTGATAGCCCAGTTGCGCCAGTTGACGGCGCACAGCAAATGGGCCGCGCCGGCTCTCGACCCGCAGCTTGGCGGTGATGGGCGCCAGCGGCGGATTCGTCGGCAGTTGTTCGTAGCCGATCACACGCGCGACCTCTTCGATCAGGTCTTCTTCGATCTGCAGGTCAAAACGAAAGGCCGGTGGTGCAACGGTGACCGTGCCCTCGCCTTCGGTCACAGCCAAGCCAAGGCGGCGCAGCGCGCCAACGCACTGCTCCTGAGTCACCGGCATGCCGATGACCTTTGCCGTGCGAGCCACGCGCAGCGTGACCGGCCTGCCTTCCGGCAACGCAAGCACTTGATCATCCAGCGGGCCTGCCTGACCTCCACAGATCTCCAGCACCAGCTGCGTGATGCGCTCGACGTGTTCGACCGTGGTCGACGGGTCGACGCCACGCTCAAAGCGGTGGCCCGCATCGGTGCTGAAGTTGTAGCGGCGCGAACGGCCGGCGATCGCCTTGGGCCACCAGAACGCGGCTTCGATGAAGATGCTCTTCGTGTCGTCCGACACAGCGGTCGCGTCGCCCCCCATGATGCCCGCCAGCGACTCGACCTGCAGATCGTCGGCGATCACACCCACGCTGCTGTCGAGCGTGACGGTATTGCCGTTGAGCAGCTTGAGCTGTTCGCCCTCGCGGCCCCAGCGCACCTGCAAACCGCCATGGATCTTGTCGAGGTCGAAGATGTGCGAGGGACGGCCCAACTCGAACATCACGTAGTTGGAAATATCCACCAGTGGCGAAACGCTGCGCTGGCCGCAACGCGCCAGGCGCTCGACCATCCAGGCCGGCGTCTGCGCCTGGGTGTTGACGCCACGCACCACGCGGCCGCTGAAACGGCCGCAGAGATCAGGCGCCTGCACACTCACCGGCAGGCGGTCTTGCACCTGCACGGCGGCTTTCGGAAACTCGGGCTGTACAAGCGGTGTACCGGTCAGGGCCGAGACCTCGCGTGCAATGCCATACACGCTCAGACAGTGCGCCAGGTTGGGCGTGAGCTTGAGCGTGAACAACATGTCGTCCAGTCCCAACTGCTCGCGGATGTTGCGGCCAGCCACAGCGTCGTCAGCCAGTTCCAGCAGGCCGTTGCTCTCCTCAGAAATCTGCAATTCCTTGGCCGAGCACAGCATGCCCTGGCTCTCGACGCCGCGCAGTTTGCCCAGCTTGATGGCGAAGGGTTTGCCGTCTTCGCCTGGCGGCAGCAACGCGCCAACGGTGGCGCACGGGACCTTGATGCCGGCACGCGCGTTGGGAGCGCCACAAACGATGTTCAACGGAGCGCCCTGCCCCACGTCCACCTGGCAAACGCGCAGGCGGTCGGCGTTGGGGTGTTGCTCGGCGCTCAGGATCTGTCCAACCACCACACCGGTGAAGGCGGGCGCAAACGGGCGCAGCTCCTCAACCTCCAAACCAGCCATGGTAAGGGTGTCGGCCAGTTGCTGACTGGTCAGGGGCGGGTTGCAGAAGGCACGCAGCCAGGATTCGGGGAATTGCATGATTTCTTCAGCTCAACAAGACTTCAACGGAACTGCGACAGGAAGCGAATGTCGCCGTCGAAGAACAGGCGCAGGTCGTTCACGCCATACCGCAGCATGGTCAGGCGGTCCGGCCCCATGCCGAAGGCAAAACCGATGTAGCGCTCAGGGTCCAGCCCCATGTTGCGCACCACGTTCGGATGCACCTGACCAGATCCGGCCACCTCCAGCCAGCGCCCGGCCAACGGGCCGCTCTGGAACTGGATGTCGATCTCGGCGCTGGGCTCGGTGAACGGGAAGAAGCTGGGACGGAACCGCAACACCAGATCGTCGCTCTCGAAAAAGGCGCGGCAGAAATCTGTGAAGACGACCTTGAGGTCCTTGAAGCTCACGTTCTCGCCGATCCACAAACCTTCGCACTGGTGGAACATGGGCGAGTGGGTGGCGTCGCTGTCCACGCGGTAAGTGCGTCCCGGCGCGATCACGCGTATTTCGGGCATCGGCTGGCCCGCATCCAGCGCGCCACGGTGGCGCTTGACGTGCTGCACCGCATGGCGGATCTGCATCGGGCTGGTGTGGGTCCGCAGGAGGTTGGGCGCCTTGGCACTGCCACCTTCCACATAGAAGGTGTCATGCATGGAACGCGCCGGATGGTCCTCGGGCGTGTTCAGCGCGGTGAAGTTGAACCAGTCGGACTCGATCTCGGGGCCCTCGGCCACCTCGAAGCCCTGCGAACCGAAAATGGCTTCGATGCGCTCCAGCGTCAGGCTCACCGGATGCAGGCCACCCTGGCCACGCTGCCGACCGGGCAGCGTCACGTCCAGCGCCTCGGCCTTGAGCTGCGCCTGCAACTCGGCATCGGCCAGCGCCTGGCGGCGTTCGGTCAGCGCGGCTTCGATCGACTGCTTGGCCACGTTGATGGCCGCACCACGGGTCTTCTTTTCCTCGACCGGCAGGGAAGCCATGCCCTTCATCAGCTCGGTGATGCGGCCCGACTTGCCCAGGTACTGCGCCTTGGCATTTTCCAGATCGGCGGGGGTGGCTGCCTGCGCGAACGCGGCGCGTGCGCTGTCAACCAGTGCGTCCAACTCGTTCATGTGTATCTCGTCCGGGAAAACAAAAAAGGGGTTGAGAGCAGCGAGGGAATCCCTCAAGCCTCAACCCCTTTGAGCGACATCGTCACCACCGGCCGGAGCAGGCAGGGACAGTCGTGAATCAAGCGGCCAGCTTGGCTTTGACTTGCTCCACGATGCTGTTGAAAGCAGCAACGTCGTTGACGGCCAGATCGGCCAGAACCTTGCGGTCGATCTCGATCTGTGCCTTCTTCAGGCCATTGGCGAACTGGCTGTACGTCAGGCCGCAAGCGCGTGCACCGGCGTTGATACGCGCGATCCACAGCTGACGGAAGACGCGCTTCTTGGTGCGGCGGTCACGGTAGGCGTATTGACCGGCCTTCATCACCGCCTGTTTGGCGATGCGGAAAACGTTACCGCGGCGACCGCGGAAACCCTTGGCAAGGGCGAGAACTTTTTTGTGACGGGCGCGTGCCGTTACACCACGTTTGACGCGAGGCATGTGTTGCTCCTTGTTCGTCGTTGATCAAATGCCCATGCCGGGCAGCATCTGTGCCATGTGACCCATATTGGTCTCATGAACAGTCACCGCACCACGCAGATGGCGCTTGTTCTTGGTGGTCTTCTTGGTCAGGATGTGACGTTTGAAGGCTTGACCGCGCTTGACGGTGCCACCGGGACGAACGCGAAAACGCTTCTTCGCGCTGCTCTTGGTCTTCATTTTGGGCATGTGAATGCTCCTTTTCATTTGTGCTCGTGAGGCGCCGCGAACCTTCCGCGGACTTGCTGGCCCCGAGCCACTTTTGATGGACCACCCATTTGGGTCGTCCTGTTCGGAGAGAGGCTTTCACCCCTCACCTCGAAAGGACCGGCAGACTAGACCGGCCTTTTCAATCCTGACGGCAAAGACTTGCCACTGATTGTCAGGCGGCTGGCTGGACAACAGCCTCCGCCTTGGGTGCACCACCGCCTGCTTTCTTTTTCCCGGGCGCAATCATCATGATCATCTGGCGCCCTTCGAGCTTCGGGAACTGCTCAACCACGATCGCATCGCCCAGTTCATCCCTGATGCGATTCAGCAGAGCGAGACCCAACTCCTGGTGGGTGATCTCACGACCCCGAAACCGCAGCGTGATCTTGCACTTGTCTCCGTCGTCCAGAAAACGGCGAATGTTGCGCATCTTGATGTTGTAGTCGCCGTCGTCGGTCCCGGGACGGAACTTCACTTCCTTAATCTCGATGACAGTCTGCTTGGCCTTTGCCTCGGCAGCTTTTTTCTGCTCCTGGTATTTGAACTTGCCATAGTCCATCAGCCGGCACACCGGCGGGTTCGCTGTCGCCGCGATCTCGACCAGATCTACGTCCAGCTCACCGGCCATGCGCAACGCTTCCTGGAGGCTGACAATGCCCAAAGGCTCGTTGTCTGGCCCGTTGAGGCGGACCTCGGGGGCCATGATTTCCCGGTTCAGGCGGTGTGCACGCTCTTCACGCTGGCGGCGGTCGCGAAAGTTGGTAGCTATGGCTAGTTCCTTGTCGTGGGCAGTTGGTCAGAAAAAAACAAACCCCTCGGGGCCACGCGCAGTGCACAGCAGCCGAGGGGCCTTCCGGAGCGGATGAAATCACACCTTGGAGGAAACGTCTGTCGCCACTAATTGGGAGAAGCTCTCCAGCGACATGACACCGAGGTCTTTGTTGCCTCGTGCCCGCACAGCCACAGCGCCAGCGCCTTTTTCCTTGTCGCCCACGACGAGGATGTAAGGCAGCTTTTGCAACGCATGTTCGCGTATTTTATACGTAATTTTCTCGTTGCGCAGGTCTGTTTCAACCCTAAGCCCTTGTTTTTGCAGCGATTTCGCCACTTCCTGAGCGTAATCCGCCTGCGCATCGGTGATGTTGAGAACAGCCACCTGCACCGGCGCCAGCCAAACAGGGAGCGCACCTGCATGCTGCTCGATCAAGATTCCGATGAAGCGTTCGAGACTGCCCACGATGGCGCGATGCAGCATGATGGGACGATGGCGCGAGCCATCTTCCCCAACGAACTCTGCGCCCAGTCGTTCGGGAAGATTGGGGTCGACCTGGATGGTGCCGCACTGCCATTCGCGGCCCAAAGCATCCTTGAGTGTGTATTCGATCTTGGGCCCGTAGAACGCCCCTTCACCCGGCAGGTACTCGAACGCACACCCCGAAGCTCTCAGCCCTTCGGCCAACGCCGCCTCCGCCTTGTCCCAGCTCTCTTCGGTGCCGATGCGCTTTTCGGGACGAGTCGAAAGCTTGTAGAGGATGTTGGTGAAGCCGAAGTCCTTGTAGACCTGCTGCAGCAAAGTGGTGAACGCCTTGACTTCGGACTGGATCTGGTCCTCGGTACAAAAAATATGGCCGTCATCCTGCGTGAATGCACGCACACGCATGATGCCGTGCAGCCCTCCCGAGGGCTCGTTGCGGTGACACTGGCCAAATTCGCCGTAGCGCAGTGGCAGGTCCCGGTAGCTTTTGATTCCCTGCTTGAAGATGATGATGTGGCCCGGGCAGTTCATCGGCTTGAGCGCGTAGTCGCGCTTTTCCGACTCGGTCACGAACATGTTCTCTCGGTACTTGTCCCAGTGCCCGGTCTTCTCCCAAAGCGCCTTGTCCAGGATCTGAGGCCCCTTAACCTCCTGGTAGTCGTTGTCGCGGTAGACGGCCCGCATGTACTGCTCCACGGCCTGCCAAACGGTCCATCCTTTGGGATGCCAGAACACGGTGCCAGGCGAGTGCTCGTCCAGGTGGAACAGATCCAGCTCGCGACCGAGCTTGCGATGATCCCGCTTCTCAGCCTCTTCCAACATGATCAAGTACTGCTGAAGCTCATCCTTAGAGGCCCAGGCAGTGCCATAGATGCGCTGCAGCATTTCGTTGCGATGGTCACCTCGCCAATACGCCCCAGCGACTTTCATGAGCTTGAAGTGCTTAAGCTTGCCGGTGCTGGGCACATGCGGGCCACGGCAGAGGTCTTCGAAGGCGCCCTCGCGGTACAGCGACACATCCTCGCTGCTCGGAATGCTGGCGATGATCTCGGCCTTGTAGTGCTCACCCAGCCCCTTGAAATACGCCACCGCCTCGTCGCGCGGGAGCACACGGCGCACCACTGTTTCGTCCTTGCTGACCAGTTCGATCATCTTCTTTTCGATGGCCGCAAGGTCTTCGGGCGTGAAGGGCCTCTTGTAGGAAAAGTCGTAGTAGAAACCGTGCTCGATCACGGGACCGATGGTGACCTGTGCGTCGGGAAACAGCTCCTTGACGGCGTAGGCCAGCAGATGGGCGGTGGAGTGTCGGATCATCTCCAGGCCATCGGCGTCCTTGGCAGTGACAATGGCCAGCGAAGCGTCTTCTGCGATCAGGAAACTGGTGTCCACCAACCTGCCGTTGACCTTGCCACCCAGCGCCGCCTTGGCCAGACCGGCGCCGATGGAGGCGGCCACCTCGGCCACGGTCACTGGCCCAGGGAATTGTCGCGAGGAACCGTCAGGAAGTGTGATGTTGGGCATGGCGTGATCAGAGAAACAAAAAAGCGCGGACTTGGCCGCGCTTGAAAAGAGAAGACTGCAAAAAACTGCAGGCGCGAACTGTTGGCCTCAGCTGGCCTGGGCAAAGAGCTCCGGTTTAGTTCGCGGTGTCATAACCAAGCAGTACGAAGTCTAGAGAACAACAAACTTCAATTCTCACACAGTTCTTCGCTGCACTCCTGGCAGATCAGTTGCACTGCGTCTCAAGCCACCCAGGGATCACACAGCTCGTCCCACCCTTGGCAACACAATCCGACATGGCCCGCGAGTCGGCAACCTCCTTGGATGAGCCACTGGCAACACCCCAGACGTTGTTGTTGCCTCTCGCGGCTGATCCACAGGTACCGTTACCGGAGAACTCAAGAATGACCTCGCATCCCATGCCGGTTCCAACCAAGCGTGCGCACTGAACCAACGCATCGCTGTTGGCTTCAGGCTGAGAAGCATAGTTGGTCACGATAGTGCCAACACCGTTGATGGTGTTCACCGCAATCGCACCACGTGCTGTGGCTTCGCCGCCCCCACCACATCCTGCCAAAGTCAAGGACATTGCCAGAACAGACACCCATTTCCATTTGCTCAACACTTGGACTCTCCTGTTTTGTAGTGGCCTGAGCGACCTGCTTTACCCGGCAAATTCTCCCACGGGTAGGGAGGAATATCCCCAAGCAACACACCAATGTAGGAATTTGACGACAGACCACGTACTGGAAATAAGAGAAAACCCCGGGATCGCGGTGCCGCGAGCCGGGGTTGACGTCTCGTACTTGCGAACTGGTCGTCAGAGCGATCAGTGGAACTGCTCTTCTTCAGTCGAGCCGGTCAGGGCCTTCACGGAAGAGGACCCACCCTGGATCACGGTGGTCACGTCGTCGAAATAGCCGGCGCCGACTTCCTGCTGGTGCGACACGAAGGTGTAGCCCTTCTCGCGCGCCTTGAATTCCGGCTCCTGCACCATCTCGGTGTAGTGCTTCATGCCTTCGCCGCGGGCATAGGCGTGGGCGAACTGGAAGGTATTGAACCAGTTGATGTGGATGCCGGCCAGCGTGATGAACTGGTACTTGTAGCCCAGCGCGGACAGATCGTCCTGGAACTTGGCGATCTGCTTGTCGTCCAGGTTCTTCTTCCAGTTGAACGAGGGCGAGCAGTTGTAGGACAGCAGCTTGCCTGGGCAGGCAGCGTGCACGGCCTGGGCAAACTCACGGGCGAAGCCGATGTCCGGCACGCCGGTCTCGCACCACACCAGGTCGGCGTAGGGAGCGTAGGCCACGCCACGGCTGATGGCTTGCTCCAGACCGTTCTTGACGCGGTAGAAACCTTCTTGCGTGCGCTCACCGGTCAGGAAGGGCTTGTCGTTGGCGTCGTGGTCGCTGGTGATCAGGTTGGCGGCTTCGGCATCGGTGCGGGCCAGCACGATGGTGGGCACGCCCATCACGTCGGCGGCGAAGCGGGCGGCGATCAGCTTTTCGATGGCTTCCTGCGTGGGCACCAGCACCTTGCCACCCATGTGGCCGCACTTCTTCACGGCGGCCAGCTGGTCTTCGAAGTGCACGCCAGCAGCACCGGCGGCGATCATGTTCTTCATCAGTTCGAAGGCGTTGAGCACACCGCCGAAACCGGCTTCCGCGTCAGCCACGATCGGCAGGAAATAGTCGATGAACTCAGGGCTGCCCGGCTCGATGCCACGGCTCCACTGGATCTCGTCGGCACGCTTGAAGGTGTTGTTGATGCGGCGGACCATGGTGGGCACCGAGTCGTACGCGTACAGCGACTGGTCGGGGTACATGGTTTCGCTGGTGTTGCCGTCGGCGGCGACCTGCCAGCCCGACAGGTACACGGCCTCCAGACCAGCCTTGGCCTGCTGCATGGCCTGGCCGGCGGTGATCGCGCCGAAGGCGTTGACGTAGCCCTTCTTGGCGCCACCGTTGACCTTCTCCCACAGCTTCTCGGCGCCACGCTGGGCCAGCGTGTACTCGGGCTGCATGGAGCCGCGCAGACGCACCACGTCAGCGGCGGAGTAACCGCGCTTGACCAGCTTCCAGCGGGGGTTGGTGGCCCAGTCTTTTTCCAGGGCTTCGATCTGCTGTTGGCGGCTCAGTTGTTCTTTGAGGGACTGGGGCATTTTGGACTCTCCATGAGGTTGATGAACGGGACGGCTTGTCGCTGCTGCAGACCGGAGCCGATGGGAGAACTTTAAGTCTTATAGAAGACTTTTGGAAGCTCTTATGTCTTATATAAGACAAAAAATAAAACCATTTAAAATCAATAATCTCCAAAACATATTCCGCCATACAAAATCATTTCTCTTGTATTGAGAAATTTTTTTGCAGCGCAGCAGGAGATTTTTCTCATTGCGAAATAACACAACTCCATCTGGAAGACACTGATCACCGTTGACTGGGGCATGATGCTCGCCCTATGTCATCACAGCCAAAGTTACCAACCACACCCGCAAAATTTGGTGCGTATGTCTGCCTCGCGGCCAGCATGGCGCTGGTGGGGAGCTATGTCGCACTCTCCAAACCATTGGTCGCAGCCTTTCCGGTTTTCCTGCTTGCGTGGCTCCGCTTCGGTCTCGGGGGTGCGGCCATGTGGAGATGGCTGCGCAAGCCTGCCGAAGAGCCCCAGCTGTCCGCTCGCACACGAAAGCTGCTGTTTCTTGAGTCCTTTCTGGGTAACTTCCTGTTCTCAATCTGCATGCTGTTTGGCGTGTCGATGACCACGGCGGTGTCCGCTGGTGTGGTGATGTCATCAATTCCCGCGGTGGTAGCCGTCCTCAGCTGGGTGTTTCTCAAAGAGCGCATCGGCAAGCGCACCGCTCTTGGTATTGCGTGTGCTGCGGTCGGCATCGGGCTCTTTTCAATGCAGAAGGCCGGCGGGACCGCGCACGCACAAGCTGTCGGATGGTTTGGTCTCGGTCAGCAGTTCTGGGGCAACTTGCTGGTGTTCGCTGCGGTGCTTTGCGAAGCCTCCTATGTGGTCATTGGCAAGCGGCTCACGGAAGGCCTGGGGCCCAAGCGGATATCCGCCATCATCAACCTCTGGGGTTTTGTGCTGGTCACGCCCTTTGGGCTGTGGGCGGCCAGAGCCTTTGACTTCGCCTCCATCACAGCACCCATGTGGGGCCTGCTGGTCTTTTACGCACTCGCCGCCAGTGTCTGGACGGTCTGGCTCTGGATGACCGGCCTGAAGTCCGTTCCCGCCGCTCGCGCCGGGGTGTTCACAGTGATGCTCCCGATCAGCGCAGCCACCATCGGTGTGCTGTTCATGGGTGAAACCCTCAGCACCGTCCAGATGCTTGCTTTTGGTATCGCCTTGCTGGGCCTGGTTCTGGCAACCCTGCCAGGACGTTCAAGCTGAGAGGCTCACGCGCACCACAGACCGGTGGGATCGGTGATTCCCATCCAGAGCGCCCAACCGGAGGTGGCGGCCAGTGCAATACCTGCCAGCCGGATGCCCCAGCCACCCGAGCCGTCGCCTCGCAAACGCAGCAAAAGCCAGGGACCGATGGTCAATGACAGTGATGTCCCAGCAGAGAACAGCGCCATGATCGTCGCGCCCTCCATCGCGTCGGCCGACAAAGAGGCCACCATCAACGCGGAATACAGCAGCCCGCATGGCATCAGGGCCCACGCGACGCCGAGCACCGCGGGAGCCTTGGCCCCCAGGCGTCCGAACACTGGTCGCGTCCTGCGCCAGACGCCTTGGGCCAGCCCGTCGAGCCATGCTGGCTGGCGAGCCTGCCAGATCAGCACCAAACCAAGCAGCATGGCTGCCACGTGAAACATGGTCCAGACCGGCCGGATCACCGAGGTGTTGGTTCCCAGCCAGGCCAGGCCTTGCACCGAGCCTGCTGCAATCGCCCCGAAGAGGGAGTAGCCAAGCAGTCGTCCGGCCTGGAAGGTCAGCAGAGCCGAAGTGCTCTGGCGCCCGGTCCCGCCACGACTGATGCCCGCACACGCGGCACCACACATGGCGACACAATGGGGACCACCAGCGATCCCCATGAACAGTGCGGTGAGTGCCATGGATGTTTGCATGGCAGAACTCTAGCAGTCGCAGCCCTCGCGCCGGTTCGAAACCACGCGAGTCAGATGATCTTGGAGAAACGCGCCCGGTCCTGGTCGACCTGCAGGTTCTTGTCGAAAACCATGGCAATGGCGCGAACCAGATACCAGCCCGATGGCGTCACCTCCACACCTGAGTCGTCGATGCGAACCAGTCCGTGTTCGGCATAGCCAGCCAGTACCTCCAACTCGCGCGCAAAGTAGCTCTTGCAGTCGATCAAGTGCCCCAGGTTGATCGATTCGAACTGAAGCTGACCCTGACACATCAGCGACATGATCACGGAGCGGCGCAGCAGGTCGTCCCTGGTCAGTGCCAGCCCGCGCACGATCGGCAGCCGGCCCTGGTCCAGCGCGTCGTAGTACTCCTCGATCGTCTTGGCGTTCTGGCTGTAGGTCGCGCCGATGCGGCCGATGGCCGAGACACCCAAAGCGATCAGGTCGCAATCCGGCTGCGTGCTGTAGCCCTGGAAATTCCGGTGCAGGCGCCCTTGACGCTTGGCCACCGCCAGCGCATCCGTGGGCAGCGCAAAGTGATCCATGCCGACATAGACATACCCCGCATCACTCATGGCATCCAGCGAAGCCGACAGCATCGACAGCTTGTCTCCCGCGCTGGGCAGTTCGGCAGCGACGATTCGCCGTTGCGGCTTGAAACGCGCCGGAAGATGCGCGTAGGCATACAGCGCGATGCGGTCGGGGCGCAACTGGTTGACTTGGGCAAGCGTACGGGCAAACGACTCAGGGGTCTGCAGCGGCAGCCCATATATGAGGTCCACGTTGACCGACTCAAACCCGATCTTGCGGGCTGTCTCGACCAGTGCGAACACCTGTTCGGCCGGCTGCACCCGGTGCACCGCTTTCTGAACAGCGGGGTCGAAGTCCTGCACACCGAAGCTCAGGCGGTTGAACCCCAGTCTGGCCAGGGTCTGCAAACGCTGGTCCGTCACGGTGCGGGGGTCAACCTCAATGGAGTACTCGCCTCCTGGAACAAGTGTGAAGTTGCGCCGGATCATTGTCAGCAGATCTTCCAGCTCTGCGTCGGACAGGAAGGTCGGCGTCCCTCCTCCCAGATGCAGCTGGGACACGGCATGCCCCTTGCCGAAATGCTGCACCTGCAACTCCACCTCACGCGACAGATACCGCAGGTACTCCGCCGCCCTTTCGTGGTGCTTGGTGATGACCTTGTTGCAGGCGCAGTAGTAGCAAACAGACTCGCAGAAAGGAATATGCACGTACAACGACAGCGGCAACGCGAGCGAGCCTGCCCGACGCTGTTCCAGCGCCTGGATGTAGTCGCTCTCCGTGAACGCTTCTACAAAGCGGTCCGCGGTGGGGTACGAGGTGTAGCGGGGGCCCGGGATGTCGAATCGCTTGAGCAATTCGTCTGAAATGGCGTGACTCACAAACAATTCTCCAGTTCTCAGCGCGAATGTGCACCAAGGCAGAAATCGCACCCTTGATCAAGATCAAGGGCCGTCCAAGCCCCGGGTTTTCCCCCATGCGTGCAACGAGGATGAGCGCGCCCGCCTTGCTGGCACTTGTGGCCATGCGTTAAGCTTCGGGAGAAATCTGGAAGATTTATGGACATTCACAGTATCAAAGTCGCCTGTTCCAGCTGCAACCTTCGGGAGTTGTGTTTGCCAATGGGCCTCAATCCCGAGGAAATGGGCAAGCTGGACACCGTGATCTCCACGCGCAGGAGGATCAAGCGGGGAGCCGCACTGTTCAACACCGGCGACAAGTTCACTTCGCTCTACGCGGTGCGCTCGGGCTTCTTCAAAACCTGCGTGACCACGGCCGATGGGCGAGACCAGGTCACCGGCTTCCAGATGACCGGAGAAATCATCGGCATGGACGGCATCGTCAGCGACCGCCATTCCTGCGACGCGATTGCGCTTGAGGACGCCGAGGTCTGTGTGATGCCGTTTGACCAGGTCGAGGAACTCTCGCGGGAATTCACCACGCTGCAACACCATGTCCACAAGATCATGAGCCGGGAAATCGTACGCGATCACAGCGTCATGCTGCTGCTGGGCAGCATGCGTGCCGAGGAACGTCTCGCAGCGTTCCTTCTCAATCTCGTCCAGCGTCTGCATGCACGAGGTTTCTCGCAGTCAGAGCTCATCCTTCGGATGACCCGGGAGGAGATTGGAAGTTACCTGGGCATGAAGCTCGAGACCGTGAGCCGGACTTTCTCGAAGTTCGTTGAGGAAGGCACCATCGAAGTCAAACAACGGTACGTGCACATCAAGAACACCGATGCGCTCAAGCAGATCGTGAACCCTCAGAGCTGCCGCTGAGTCTGGGCGTTTGAACGAAAGAAACCCCGCTCGGGTCTGAGGCCTGAGCGGGGTTTCTCTTTGTGTGCAAGCCGAGGGTCAGCCGCACCCGCCATTGCGGGCGCAGTCCCGGGGGCGCTCCGCTTCGGGAACCGGGCAGCGGTTGACTTCGAACGGAGACATGGACAGCAGGGTGGTCAGCGCGCTCGATGCCATGGTGACACCCCAGAACACAAAGAACGCCAGTGTGTAGATGGCTTGGCGAGACAACTCCAGGGGGCTACCGAACCAATGGAGATCACCAGGGTCGACCATGGCGAAAACAACCATCTCAAGCACAGCAGCCACCAGAAAGGCAGGCCAGGCTATCCACATCCAACGCTGAGCATTCATGATGCGTCTCCTTCACTCCTGTGTGGTCACATCCGGTGGTGTGGCGTCCTACTTGGAGGGTGCCGCCGGGACGACGGGAGAGGCGGCGTGATTGCGGGCCTGATGGGCCGGCTGCAACTTGGCCATCGCATCGACCTTGGCCTGCCCTTCCAGCCGCTGAGCCGCCGCAAGATCCCTTTCGTAGTCAGACTTGTTGAGCACAGGGTCCGGATTCTTCACCGCGATGACCACGGTGACCAAGCCGGCAACGATCACCAGCAAAGGACCTCCCACCACCATCCACATGTGTGGGACTTTCCACCAAGGCGTGCTTGGCGCGCGGTCGACTGGACGAGGTATTGCTGACATGACTTGTTCCATAAGGCGTGTAATTTCAGTTTAGCGCGGAACGATGAAGACCGCCTTCTCCACCACCTCGGACGCATCCGCGGCGGTGGACCGGACGGTGAACCGTATCGGGTGCGATCCGGCGGGTGCGGCGTTTGGCGGGATCTGCACCCGCACGGCGGCGGAACGCACTTCCGTGGAAAGCACGTCCACCTCGTTTTCCGACGCGATCATCACGCCCTCCAGCCCCTCGACGCTGATCTGGTAGCGCTGAGGCGACTCGGTCGCGTTCATGATCTGCAGGCGGAACACGTTTTCGATACGCCCCTGCTCCACCATGCGCGCCAGCGCGCCACGGTCGCGAATCACGTCGACCTTGAGCGGCGTGCGCAGGAAGAGGCTGACAAACACAGCCAGGGTGATGACCGCCAGAATGCTGGTGTAGACGAGCACCCTGGGACGGAAGGCGTGACGGACCATCTGCTCACGGGTCCAGCCCTTGGCCATGCCGTTCTGCGTCGAATACTTGACCAGCCCCCGCGGATAGCCCACCTTGTCCATCACCTCATCACAGACATCGATGCAGGCACCACAGCCAATGCATTCGTACTGCAGTCCGTTGCGGATGTCGATGCCCGTCGGACAGACCTGCACGCAGAGCGTGCAGTCGACGCAAGCCCCAAGGCCCAGGGTCTTGGGGTCGGCTTTCTTCGAACGTGCTCCGCGCGGCTCTCCACGCGCCTTGTCGTAGGTCACGATCATCGTGTCCTTGTCGAACATGGCGCTCTGGAAGCGGGCGTAGGGACACATGTACTTGCAGACCTGCTCGCGCATGAAGCCCGCGTTGCCGTAGGTCGCGAAGCCGTAGAAGAAGATCCAGAAGGTCTGCCAAGGCCCCAGTGAAGCGGCCAGGCTCAGACTCGCCAGTTCCCGGATGGGTGTGAAGTAGCCAACGAACGTGAAGCCGGTCCAGAGGGCGAACAGGACCCACAGGGCGTGTTTGAGCGAACGCTTGCCGAACTTGCGGGCGTCCAGGCTCGATTCGTCCAGCCGGATCCGCGCCGACCGGTCCCCCTCCACCTTCTTCTCGATCCACAGAAAGATCTCGGTGTAGACGGTCTGGGGGCAGGCATAGCCGCACCAGAGGCGACCGGCGACCGCAGTGAACAGGAACAGCGCCAGCGCGGAGATGACCAGCAGTCCTGTCAGGTAGATGAAGTCCTGCGGGTAAAGGACCAGACCAAAAATATAGAAGCGGCGCGCTTCGAGATCGAAGAGCACCGCTTGGCGGGCGTTCCACTCCAGCCAGGGCAATCCGTAAAAGATGATCTGGGTGAACCAGACCAGCGCCCAGCGCCACTTTGAGAACAACCCGGACACCGAACGGGGATGGATCTTCTTTCGCGAGGCGTAGAGGGAAACCATCACCTCATCGTCCTCCGGGACACCTTTCGGCGTCTCGGGAACGATGGGAATCACGGGAGGCTTAACGGTGCTTGTGGCGTCTGGCGCTGGAGAACTCACGGATGACCCGGCGGGAGAGAAGTAACTGGCTTCAGTCCATCACTGCTTGGAGGCAGGCTTGTTGGACAAACCCCAGACATAGGAAGCCAGCACGTTGATCTGAGCTTCGTTCAGCAGCGCGGCCTGCGGCGGCATGTGGTTGTTGAAACCATTGTTGACGGCACGAATGATCGCCTCTTCGCCCCAGCCATGCAGCCAGACGCCGTCGGTCAGGTTGGGCGCACCCACCGCTGCCATGCCTTTGCCCTCGGGGCCGTGGCACGCCGCGCAAGCTGCGAACTTGGCCTTGCCCTGCGAAGCACGAACCGAATCGCTCGGACTGCCGGAGAGGCTGAGCACGTAGTGGGCCACGTCCTTGACGTCTTCAGGACCACCCACAGCCGCAGCCATCGGGGGCATGACGCCGGTACGACCCTGTGCAATCGTGGTCTTGATGTAGGCGTGATCGGAACCACCCAGCCAGTCGCCATCGGCAAGGTTGGGGAAGGACTTGGCGCCGCGGGCGTCGGAACCATGGCACTGGGCGCAGTAGTTCATGAACAGGCGCTCGCCAATAGCCATCGCCTGGGCGTCGGCCGCGATCTCCTCCGGCTTCATGCCGTTGTACTTCGCATAGATCGGGGCAATGGCGTCCTCGACCTTTTTCACCTCTGCGGCGTGCTGCCCCTGGGACGACCAGCCCAGGGCACCCTGGAACTTGCCAAACATCGGGTAAAGGGCGCCGTACACGAGGGCAAAGACCACGGTGATGATGAACAGGTACACCCACCATTTGGGAAGGGGGTTGTTCATCTCACGCAGGTCACCGTCCCATACGTGTCCCGTGGTGTTGTCGGCGTGGGTGGCAGCCTTGGTCGTGCCGCTGATGTACAGCAGCACCGCGCAGGCGATGATGCTGACGAGCGTGATACCGGCCACGTAGAGGTGCCAGAAGTCGCTGATGAAGTCACTCATGATGTTTTCTCGTGTTCGTTCCGCAATCGCTCAGTCGTCCTGGAAAGGCAGCTGGGCCGCCTCCTCGAAATCGCGCTGATTGCGTTTGGACCAGGCCCAGACCAGGATGCCGACAAAGGTCAGCAGGCTGATCGTCGTGACGATGCTGCGAAGATCGTTGATGTCCATGGTCTCGCCCCTTATTGGGTCTTGCCGTCGGCCGCCGGTGCTGCAGCCTCAGCCGCAGGAGCAGCGGCTGCAGGCGCGAGCTTGGCGGCACTGCGTGCGGTACCCAGCACCTGCAGGTAGGCGATCACGGCATCCTGCTCGGTCTTGCCCTTGACCTCTTCCACGGACTTGGCGATTTCTTCGTTGCTGTACGGCGCACCCAGGGTGCGCAGGGCCTTCATGCGGGCAGGAATGCCATCGGCGTCGACCGTCTTTTCGGCCAGCCAGGGGTATGCAGGCATGTTGGACTCGGGGACCACGTCGCGTGGGTTGTTCAGGTGGGCACGGTGCCACTCGTCGCTGTAGCGGCCACCGACGCGGTGCAGGTCCGGACCGGTGCGCTTCGAACCCCACTGGAAGGGGTGGTCGTACACGTATTCGCCGGCCACCGAGTAGGGGCCGTAACGCAGCGTCTCGGCCTGGAAGGGACGGATCATCTGCGAATGGCAGTTGTAGCAACCTTCCTTGACGTAGACATCGCGACCGGCCACCTGCAGCGCGGTGTAAGGCTTGAGACCTTCGATCGGCTGGGTGGTGGACTTCTGGAAGAACAGCGGCACGATTTCCACCAGACCGCCGACAGCCACCACGAGGGTGATCAGGACGATCATCAGGAAGTTGCTGGTCTCGATCCGAGCGTGTCCGCTCAGGTGTTCATTGCTGGCCATGTTGTTCTTCTCCTCAGGCGTGGGCAGGGTTGACGGCCATGACCGGGGCGTTGTGGGCCTTGCCCTGCAGCGCAGTCATGATCACGTTCCAGAGCATCACGATCATGCCGGTCAGGTACAGCACACCACCGACCAGGCGGATCACATAGAACGGGAAGGTGGCTTTCACCGACTCGACGAAGGTGTAGGTCAGGCTGCCGTCGGGGTTGACCGAGCGCCACATCAGGCCTTGCATCACACCGGCAATCCACATCGCAGCGATGTACAGCACGATGCCGATGGTGGCGATCCAGAAGTGCAGTTCGATGGCGGGCACCGAGTACATCTTCTTCTGGCCGAACAGGCGCGGGATCAGGTAGTACAGCGAACCCATGGACACCAGACCCACCCAGCCCAGGGCGCCGGAGTGCACGTGGCCCACGGTCCAGTCGGTGTAGTGCGACAGGGCGTTGACGGTCTTGATGGACATCATCGGGCCTTCGAAGGTGGACATGCCGTAGAACGACAGGGACACGATCAGGAAGCGCAGGATGGGGTCGTCACGCAGTTTGTGCCAAGCACCCGAGAGGGTCATGATGCCGTTGATCATGCCGCCCCAGCTGGGGGCCAGCAGGATGAGAGAGAACACCATTCCGACCGACTGGGCCCAGTCGGGCAGCGCGGTGTAGTGCAGGTGGTGGGGCCCCGCCCACATGTAGGTGAAGATCAGGGCCCAGAAGTGAACGATCGACAGGCGGTACGAGTACACCGGACGTTCGGCCTGCTTGGGGATGAAGTAGTACATCATGCCCAGGAAGGCGGCGGTCAGGAAGAAGCCCACGGCGTTGTGGCCGTACCACCATTGCACCATCGCGTCCTGCACGCCGGCGTAGGCCGAGTAGGACTTGAACAGGCTCACCGGCAGGGCCGCGCTGTTGACAATGTGCAGCAGGGCCACGGCGATGATGAAAGCGCCGAAGAACCAGTTGGCCACGTAGATGTGCTTGACCTTGCGGATGCCGACCGTGCCGAAGAACACGATGGCATAGGCCACCCAGGTCACGGCAATCAGCAGGTCAATCGGCCACTCCAGTTCGGCGTATTCCTTGCCGCTGGTGTAGCCCATCGGCAGGGTGATCACCGCCGAGACGATGACGATGTTCCAGCCGATGAAGGTGAACCACGCCAGCTTGTTGAGAAACAACGGTGTGTGGCACGTCCGCTGGACAACGTAGTAGCTCGTGGCGAACAGCACGCAACCGCCAAAGGCGAAGATCACGGCGTTCGTGTGCAGCGGCCGCAGGCGGCCGTAGGTGATCCATTCGATCCCCATGTTGAGCTCGGGCCAGGTCAGCTGGGCCGCGATGATGACGCCCACCAGCATGCCCACCACGCCGTAAATCACGGCTGCAATGGAGAACCAGCGGACGACGCTGTCGTTGTAGACCGCCGGTTGGCCGGTCTTTGTTGTTACGGACATACAGAACTCCTCATTAATGCCACCGGCGAAGTGTCCACATGTAACCCAGTGAACGCCTTGACTTACGTCAATCGCCTCTAAGAATGCGTTCGCCCTCGCGCTCGACGTTGTCGAACTGACCGGCGTGCAGTGCCCACCAGAACACGCCGATGATTGCGAAGACCAGCACGATAGAGACGGGTATCAACAGATACAGGATGTCCATGTCGGCTCCTTGAAATAATCTCAATCTGAAACGCCAAGAGCCGGTTCAGGCGCCGGTCTGCTCACGCGGTGGCGCGGCCAGCCGCAGCGCGTTGAGGATCACCAGCAACGAACTGCCCGCCATCCCCAGACCGGCCAGCCACGGCGGCATCCAGCCGACCAGTGCCAGAGGGACGCACACCAGGTTGTACAGCGCGGCCCATACGAGGTTCTGACGAACGATGCGCATCGTGAACCGGGCCTGCCGCAAGGTCAACACCACGTCCTGGACCTTGCCGCCCTGAAGGATGAAGTCGGATTGCGCCTGCGCCAGCGGCGCCGCATGACCGAGTGCGAACGAGGTGTCGGCCCTGGCGAGCACCGGACCATCGTTGAGACCATCACCCACCATCGCCACCCGCAGCCCCTGCGCCTGCATGGACTCGATCTGCGCCAGCTTCTGTTCGGGCGAGGCACCTGCCACTACGTTCTGCACCCCCACCGTCTGCCCCACCGCCCGGGCGGCCGCTTCCCGGTCGCCCGACAGCAGCCAGGTGCGCAACCCGGACTGGTGCAGGAACGCCACGGCCGGGGCCGCGTCCTCGCGCACCCCTTCGCTCAGGTCAAAACTCGCCACCCACCCCTGCGCGTCCGACAGGTGCACACGGCCAGTAGGCGCGTCCATGCCCTCGCTGGCCAAGCCACAGAAGGCCGCCGACCCCATACGGACCAGGTCGCCGTGCGCGCTCCGGGCAGACAACCCCTGCCCTGCCACCTCGGTCACCTCGTTCAAATCTGCCCGCTCGGTGGACACGCCTGCATCTCGCGCAGATGCGGCGATGGCGCGGGACACCGGGTGCAGCGAGCCTTCCGCCATGGCGGCAGCCAGCGCCAGCACCTGCCGGGGGTCAGCCCCCTCACGGACCCGCTGACCCGTCAGCGCCAGACGGTCGTGGGTGAGCGTTCCGGTCTTGTCGAACACCACCGCCCCCACCTCCGCCAGCGTCTCGAACGCCTGCAGACGGCGCACCAGAATGCCGCGCCGGGCCAGAGCCCCGGCGGAACTCAGCATGGCCGCCGGCGTGGCCAGCGACAAGGCACAGGGACAGGTGACGATCAGCACGGCGACAGCAACGGCCAGCGCCTTCGAGTGGTCGATCTGCCACCAGTATGCAAACGCGAGCGCGGCCGCCGCCAGCACGAGCACGAGGAATGGCGCCGCAATGCGGTCGGCCAGAATGGCCAGGCGCGGCTTCTCGGTGGAGGCCTTTTCCATCAGTGCCACGATCTGTGCAAACCGGGTGTCGCGCCCCAGGCGCAGCACCTCGACCAGCACCGGACCGGCCAGGTTGTAGCTGCCGGCCACCACCCCATCGCCCTGTCGGCGGGTCACAGGATCGGACTCGCCGGTGAGCAGCGCCTCGTCCACGGTCGCGGTGTCGCTGAGCAGCCGCCCGTCTCCCGGGAAAGCCTGGCCCGCCTGCACCCGCACCACATCGCCCACCGACAGACGGCGCACCGACAGCGATTCGAAACGCCCGTCAGCGGTCTGCCGCTCGCAGACCTCCGGCAGGCGGTTCATCAGCGCATCCAGCGCGCCGGCGGTGCGGTCCCGCGCCTTGAGTTCGAGGTAGCGCCCCCCCAGCAGGAAGAACACGAACATGGTCAACGAGTCGAACCAGACCTCACGGCCCCAGGGCCCTGACGGATCGAAGGTGGCCGCCGAACTGGCCAGGAAGGCCACGAGGATGCCGATGGACACCGGTGTGTCCATGCCGACACGACCGAGCTTGAGATCGCGCCACGCGCCCCTGAAGAACGGTCCGCTGGCAAAGGTGACCACCGGCACGCTGAGCACCCAGCTGGCCCAACGCAGCAGCTGGTCGATGTCGGCCGGCATCTCGCCGGGCTCGGCCACGTAGGCCGGCCACGCGTACATCATCACCTGCATGGCGCAGAAGCCGGCCACGAACAGGCGCCAGAGCGCGAGCCGGGTTTCCTTCAGGCGTTCGGAAATCGACAGCGCCTGCTGCAGCGGCAGCAGGCGGTACCCGGCCTGGCCCACGGCGTCGGCCAGCGACGACATGCGGGTGGCACCGGGTTCCCACTGCAGCATCAGGCGGCGCGTCGCGGCATGAACCCGCGCGCTGCGCACGCCGGGCAGGTCCTGCAAGGCGCATTCCACCGTGTCGGCACAGGCGGCGCAGTACATGCCCTGCACCATCAGCACGGATTCGGCCACCGTTTGGCCGTCAATTTCCTTGAATTCAGTGAAGTCGTTCAGCTCGACCGGGTCGTCGAGCACCGAAAAGTCATCGGTGACGGTCAGCGGCCCGCGATGTGGTCCGAAAGGGTCTTCCCCGCGCTGCGACTGGGCAGACGGTTCGTTGCCCAGCAAAAGCCCCACCGGGGGCGCGGTGGCGGCCTCGTTCATGCCGCGAGGGTAGTTCAAGTCGCTTTTCATGCAGTTGATTTAAGTCAACCGCTACCGGGCGGTCAATGCGTAGCCTATATTGTCCTTTCAACCACAACACAACCGGAGATCAGCATGTACAAGCGCATCCTCGTGGCCACCGATGGCTCCAAACTGTCCAACATGGCCGTCGAACACGCCATTGGCCTGGCCGACATCACCGGTGCCGAGGTCGTGGCATTGAAGGTGGTGCCGCGCTACCCGCAGACCTATTTCGAAGGCGGTGTGGCCCTGGCGGCAGCGGAAGTGGCCCGCATCGAGAAGCAGTGGAACGATGAAGCCATGGAGGCGGTCAACGCGGTCAAGGCCGCGGGACAGAAACGGGAGGTCAAGGTCAAGCCGATCACCGTCAAGTCCGACCTGATCGCCGAAGCCATCATCGCCGCAGCCAAGCGCAACAAGGTGGATCTGATCGTGATGGCCTCGCACGGCCGAAAGGGCATCAAGCGGCTGTTGCTGGGCAGCGAGACGCAGCAGGTGCTGACGCATTCTCACATCCCCGTGCTCGTCCTGCGCTGAGCGAGCCCCTCAAGCAAAAGGCCCGCGACTGCGGGCCTTTTTGTTTTGCAGCGCCAGGTTCAGGCGAACGCGCCCTTGTACTGATCGCGCAACAGGTTCTTCTGCACCTTGCCCATGGTATTGCGGGGCAGTTCGGCCACCACCACGCAGCGCTTGGGAATCTTGAAGTTGGCGAGTTTTGCCTTGAGTTCGGCGATCACCCGGTCCGGGTCCACCGTGGCGCCGGGCTTGGCGATGATCACCGCCACGCCCACCTCACCGAAATCCGGGTGTGGCACGCCGATCACCGCGCTCTCGGCCACGCCCGGCATGTCGTTGATGTAGCCCTCGATCTCGGCCGGGTAGACGTTGTAGCCGCCGGAGATGATCAGGTCCTTGCTGCGGCCGACGATGGTGACGTAGCCTCGTTCGTCCACCTTGCCGACATCACCGGTCCTGAAAAAGCCATCGGCGGTGAACTCCTCTGCGGTCTTTTCGGGCATGCGCCAGTAGCCCTTGAACACGTTCGGGCCTTTCACCTGGATGCCGCCGATCTCGCCCGGCGCCACCAGCTTGCCGTCGTCCTCCATCACCCGCAGCGTCACACCCGGCAGGGGGAAGCCCACGGTGCCGCCGCGGCGCTCGGTGGCGCCGCCGTGGCGCGCGTCCGGGCCGCAGGGGTTGGAGGTCAGCATCACCGTCTCGCTCATGCCGTAGCGTTCCAGGATGGTGTGACCCGTGCGCTGCTGCCATTCGGTGAAGGTCTCGATCAGCAGCGGCGCCGAGCCGGAGATGAACAGGCGCATGTGCGCGGCCTGCGCCTTCGTCAGCGACGGCTCCGCCAGCATGCGCACGTACAGCGTAGGCACGCCCATGAAGACGGTGGCTTCCGGGAATTTGGCAATCGCCAGCTTCGGATCGAACTTCGACAGCCAGATCATCTTGCTGCCATTGATGAGCGCGCCGTGGATGGCCACGAACAGGCCGTGCACGTGGAAGATGGGCAGCGCGTGGATCAGCACGTCGTCCGGCTGCCACTGCCAGTACTCGCGCAGCATCAGCGCGTTGCTGCGCATGTTGCCGTGTGTGAGCATCGCACCCTTGCTGCGGCCGGTGGTGCCACTGGTGTAGAGGATGGCGGCCAGGTCGTCGTCGTGCCGCACGGCGGGCGTGTGGCGGTCGCTGTGGTGGGCGGCGCGCTCCAGCAGGCTGCCTGTGCGGTCGTCGCCCAGTGTGAAGACGTATTGGGTGCCGGCGGTGAATGCGATCTTGCTCACCCAGCCGTGGTTCCTCGGGCTGCAGACAACCACGGCAGGCTCGGCGTTGCCGATGAAGTACTCGATCTCGGCACTCTGGTAGGCCGTGTTCAGCGGCAGGAACACATGGCCCGCACGCAGCGTGGCCAGATACAGCACCATGGCCTCGACCGACTTTTCCACCTGCACGGCGATGCGCGAAGCCGGAGGAAGGTCCAGCGAGTCCAGCAGGTTGGCCATCATGGCCGTGGCGCGGTCCAGATCGCGCCAGGAATAGGACAGACCGTTGTCGGTCTCCACCGCCGCGCGGTCGAGGTCGGCGGGGAAGGCGTCGCGCAGTGCGACGAACAGGTTCTGGTTGCTCATGGTGTGGCGTGGGAGGTTCAGAAGTTCGGCGGCCGCTTGGCCAGAAAGGCGGCAATACCCTCGCGGTGTTCGGCGCTGTCGGCGTAGTCGTAGGCGGTGGGTACCAGGGCTTCGGCGCCCTGCCCGCCCGCCAGCGCGCGCAAGGTCTGCTTGTTCAGGCGCGCGGCCTGCGGCGCCAGGCGGGCGATGCGCAGGGCGCGTTGCTGGGCCTCGGCGGGCACATCTGCGTCGTGCAGCACGGTGTGCAGGAAGCCGCGCGCGAGCAGGGTCGGCGCGTCCAGCACCGCGGCCTCCAGCAGCATCTGCCGCGCAGTGGCCAGACCCACTTCGCGCGCCACCAGCGCGGCCTCGCGCGGCGCCATCGGGAAGCCCAGCTTGGCAATCGGGGCACCGAAGCGGGCACCATGCCCTGCCACGCGGATGTCGCAGCAGCTGGCGATCTCCACGCCAGCCCCCATGCAGTTGCCCTCGATCTGTGCGATCACGGGCAGGTCGCAGTCCACCACGGCCGAGAGGCCGCCCCAGACGTCGTTCTCGTGGAAATCGCGCAAGCCGTCGGGGTGAAAGCGGAAGTCGGTGTACTCGGCGATGTCACCGCCCGCACAGAAGTGCCCGCCCTCACCCGCCACCACCACCGCACGCAGCTCGCTGCGCTGCTGCAGCCCGGTGAACACCTGCCGCAGCTCGCGCCACATCGCGCGCGACATGGCGTTGAACTTGGACGGGTTGCTCAGGGTGACGCGGGCGATGGCGTCTTCAAGGTGCAGGCGGATGTGACCGGACATGGGCGGGACTGTGGCGACAGATCAGTCGAGTTTCGCGCCCGAGGCCTTGACCACCTGCGCCCACTTCTTCAGTTCGGCCTTGACGAAGCCATCGAACTGGGCGCCGCTGAGGTTCGGGAACTCGGCGCCCTGGGCCGCCCAGACCGTCTTGGCCTCGTCGGCCTGTGCAGCCTTGCGGATCTCTTCGATGGCCCGCGCCTGCGCGTCGGCCGGCGTGCCCTTGGGTGCCCAGATGCCGTACCAGGTGGTCACGGTGTACTCGGGCAGGCCCAGCTCGGCGGCGCAGGGCACGTCGGGGAACGCGGCGTTGCGTTTGGTGCCCGACACCATCAGCGCCTTGATGCGGCCACCCTTGATGTGACCGGCCGATGAGCCCAGGCCGTCGAACATCATGTCGACGTTGCCGGCAATCAGGTCGTTGAGCGCAGGGCCCGCGCCGCGATACGGGATGTGGGTGATGAAAGTCTTGCTCTGCTGCTTGAACAGCTCGCCGGCCAGGTGGTGCGAGGTGCCGCTGCCGGCCGAGCCGTAGTTGAGCTTGCCGGGGTTGGCCTTGATCTCGGCCAGGAAGGCCTTGAAGTCCATGCCGCCATGCTTCTTGGCATTGACCACCAGCACCTGCGGCACGCTGGCCACCAGGATCAGCGGCACCAAGTCTTTTTCAAGGTCGTAGTCCAGCTTCGGGTACATGAACGGAGCGATGGTGTGGTGCACCGCCCCCATGAACAGGGTGTAGCCGTCGGGCGCCGCCTTGGCCGCGATGCCGGCGCCCAGCGTGCCGCCAGCGCCGCCGCGGTTGTCGATCACCAGGGACTTGCCCGAGAGCTTGGTGAACTGGGCCGCCATCGGGCGCGCGAAGGCGTCGGTGCCGCCGCCGGCCGGGAACGGCACGATCATCGTGACCGGCTTGGTCGGCCAGCTGCCCTGGGCATGGCCCACGGTGCCGTACACCGCGGCGCCTGCCGCGACCGCGCGCAGCACATCGCGCCGCTTGAATCCTGTTGCTTGCATCGGTTTGTCTCCGTTGTGGTTGTGGTGAAAGTGTTTCGCGTCAGGCCAGCAGGTCCTTGATCGCCGGGGCGACCGGGATCTTGCCTTGTGCCAGGGCGGACCGGTTCCTGTCGAGCTTCTTGAGATCGTAGAGGTAGTTGACCATCAGGCCATAGGACTGCTTGAACCCTTTGGGCGACGGGTCGGCGGCCCAGTTCAGGCGCTCGACGCGGGCGCCGTTACCCAGGTGGAAGCGCGCCACCGCATCCAGCGGCTTGCCATCCTGCAGCTCCTGGGCGAGGTAACGCGCCGCCCACTGCTTGAGGGCCACGCGCGGAGGCGACTTCTCGGCCAGATCTGGCGCCGCCTCCCAGGCCTGCAGCAACTCGGCCGGCGCGTGCTTGCCCAGCCAGGCCCGCAGCCCGGGAATCGGCGAGAGCGTGGCAAAGGTCTTGAGGCGCGGAAACTCCTCGTGCAGGCACTCGACCACGCGCTTGATCAGCGAATCGCCAAAGCTCACGCCGCGCAGTCCGGCCTGGGTGTTGCTGATGGAATAGAAGATTGCCGTGGTCGCGCGGTCCAGGTCGGCCGGCGCGGCGGCTTCGTCCAGCAGCGGCGTGATGCTGGGAGCGATCTCGTTGATCAGCGCCACCTCCACGAAGATCAGCGGCTCGCCCGGCAGGCGCGGGTGGAAGAAACCGTAGCAGCGGCGGTCGCTGTCCAGTCGGTTCTTCACGTCGCCCCAGCTGCGGATGTCGTGCACCGCCTCGTACTTGATGAGCTTCTCCACCAGCGACGCGGGCGAGTCCCAGCTGATGCGGCGCAGTTCCAGAAAGCCGACATCGAACCAGGTGGAGAACATGTACTCCATCTCCACATCCAGCGCGAGCAGGCGCTTGTCGGCCTTGAGCTGCGGCTGCATCTCGGCGCGCAGGTTGACCAGAAAAGGAATGCCGTCCGGGTGGGCGCTGAAGCGCTGCAGCAGGCGCCGGCGCGGCGAAACGGTGGCCCGCCGGTACAGCACCTCGGCCGCTGCTTCGTCGGGTGTACCGACTGCAGCGGCGTATTTCTGCTGCGCGGCCTTGACCTGCGCGGGGTCGGCCACGAAGCGCTCGCTCATGAGCAGCCACAGATCGCGCCGGTGGGCCGGCGATGCGCTGGCGTACCAGTCGATCAGCTCGCCGGCGCGGCGTCCACCCTCCACCTCGCTGACCAGCGGATCGACGATGCCCTTGAGCTCGTCCAGCTTTTGCCGCAGTGCCCGGGGCGACAGCGCTTCTTCGCCCTGGCGCAGGCGGGCCTTGAGCCGCTCGTTCGTGGAACGTACGGGCGCCGGCTGGGGTACCGCGGCCGGCGCACGCAGGCGGGAAACCCTTTCGCTCAGCCATTCCCTGGTGTTCATGCGGAGATCCTTGAGGTGTGGAGACGGGCCAGGTCGCGCAGCGCCACGCGCTGGCGGATCAGGTGGGTCCGCATCGCCGCCTCCGCCCCCTCGGCGTCCCTGGCCTTGAGTGCGGCGTACACCGCCATGTGCTCCGACAGGCTCTGTTCCAGCCGGCCGGGCGCATGCAGCTGCTGCAGGCGCGCGAGCTTGACGATCTTGCGCAGGTCGCCGATCACCTGCGCCAGCCAGCGGTTGTTGGCCAGCACGATGATGGCTTCGTGAATCGCGTAATTGGTTTCGTAGTACTCGGTGATGCGCTTGGCCTTGGCACTGCGCTGCAGACGGTCATGCAACTGCTCCAGCGCTGCCAGATCGGCGTCGGTCGCGTTGGTGGCAGCTTCGAACGCGCACCGCCCTTCCAGCAGAGCAATGACCGGAAAGATCTCGTCCAGATCGCGCTCGGTGATTTCACTCACAAAGCAGCCGCGCCGCGGCTCGTGCCTCACCAGCCCTTCGGCCGTCAGCACCTTGAGCGCCTCGCGCAAGGGCGTGCGGGAGATCGCCAGCTCGGCGCAGAGTGCCGGTTCGTCGATGAATCGCCCTGGCGCTAGGTCCCCCGCAAAGATGCGGTCGCGCAACTTGGCGGCCACCTCATCGTGAAGGGAGTTGAGCACCAGTCGCATGAAGCATCGGGAGAACCCGCTCTGTGATTACCTGTAATTACAGATAATTCTAGAGAGAGGCCCACCGGGCGCAAGCCCGTACAAACCCTCAGAACACGTCGGACGCCTTCAGCTGCGTCGACCCGCCCAGACCCACAACGCAGCACCGCCGAGGACCATGGGCACACACAGCCACTGCCCCATGCTCATGCCCAAAGACAACAGGCCCAGGTGGGCATCCGGCTCCCGGAAAAACTCCGCGGTAAAGCGGAACAGGCCATAGCCAAACAGGAAGGCGCCGCCCACCTGCCCCGTCGCGCGCGGTTTGCGCGCGTACCACCACAACAGGACGAACAGAAGCAGACCTTCCAGCAGGAACTGGTAGACCTGCGAGGGATGCCGCGGGAGGTCACCTGCGCCGCGGAACACCATGGCCCATGGCAGCGACGGGTCGGCCACCCGCCCCCAGAGTTCGCCGTTGATGAAGTTGCCCACCCGACCGGCGGCCAGACCAGTGGGGACGCAGGGCGCCACGAAGTCCATCACCTGCAGCCACGGCCGCTGGCGGCTGCGTGCGTACCAGACCATCGCCACCAGCACGCCCAGCATGCCGCCGTGGAAGCTCATGCCACCCTCCCAGACGGCAAAGATCTCCAGCGGGTGGCTCAGGTAGTACGCAGGCTTGTAGAACAGGCAATAGCCGATGCGCCCGCCCAGCACCACACCCATAACCCCCAGGAACAGGATGTCCTCGACATCCTTGCCCTCCCAGGGTCTGGGCGCTCGAACCGACGCAAAGGGCTCGTGCTTCAGCCGAGCACGCCCGAGCAAAATAAAAAGCCCGAAGGCCGCAAGGTAGGTCAGCCCGTACCAGTGGATGGCCAGCGGGCCAAGCTGCAGGGCGATGGGATCAATCTGGGGATGAATCAACATGGCCTGCGATTGTGCACGCAGGCCATGACCCTCTCCGGTCAGTCGAGCATCGACAGGTTGCGCACGGCACCCTTGTCGGCCGAGGTGGCCAGCAAGGCGTAGGCCTTGAGCGCGGCGGTCACCTTGCGCGGGCGCGGCTGGGCCGGCTTCCAGCCCAGAGCGTCCTGCTCGGCGCGGCGCTTGGCCAACTCCTCATCGCTCACCAGCACATTGATGCTGCGGTTGGGAATGTCGATGCGGATGCGGTCGCCCTGGCGCACCAGGCCGATGGCGCCGCCGGCCGCTGCCTCGGGCGAGCAGTGGCCGATAGACAGGCCGGACGTGCCACCGGAGAAGCGGCCGTCGGTGAGCAGCGCACAGGCCTTGCCCAAGCCCTTGGACTTGATGTAGCTCGTGGGGTAGAGCATCTCCTGCATGCCAGGGCCGCCCTTGGGACCCTCGTAGCGCACGATCACTACGTCGCCGGCCTTGACCTTGTCGGCCAGGATCTCGGCCACCGCTTCGTCCTGGGACTCGGTGACATAGGCCGAACCCTCGAACACCAGGATGGACTCGTCCACACCCGCCGTCTTCACCACGCAACCGTCGAGCGCAATGTTGCCGCGCAGCACGGCCAGACCGCCCTCTTTCGAGAATGCATGGTCAAAGGAGCGGATGCAGCCTTCGGCACGGTCCAGGTCGAGGCTGGGCCAGCGCGTGGACTGACTGAATGCCACCTGCGTCGGAATGCCCGCCGGGCCGGCCATGTAGAAGGTCTTGACCTCGTCTGACGGGTTGCGCGCGATGTCCCACTGTTCCAGCGCGTCCTTCATGGTCTTGGCGTGGATGGTGGGCACGTCGGTGTGCAACCTGCCCGCACGGTCCAGTTCACCCAGGATGGCCATGATGCCGCCCGCACGATGCACGTCTTCGATGTGGTACTTGTTGGTGTTGGGCGCGACTTTGCACAGCTGCGGCACGACACGCGAGAGGCGGTCGATGTCGGCCATGGTGAAGTCGATCCCGGCCTCCTGTGCGATGGCCAGCAGGTGCAGGATGGTGTTGGTGGACCCGCCCATGGCGATGTCCAGCGTGATGGCGTTCTCGAAGGCCTTGAAGCCCACCGAGCGCGGCAACACCGACTCATCGCCCTGTTCGTAATAGCGCTCGCACAGCGCCACAGCCGTGCGACCGGCGCGCTTGAACAACTGCTCGCGGTCGGCGTGCGTGGCCACCACGGTGCCGTTGCCCGGCAGCGCCAAGCCCAGCGCTTCCGCCAGGCAGTTCATGGAATTGGCGGTGAACATGCCTGAGCAGGATCCGCAGGTCGGGCAGGCCGAACGCTCGACCTCGGCCAGATCGGCTTCGCTCACCTTGCTGTCCACGGCCATCACCATCGCGTCCACCAGGTCGAGCTTCTTGATCTCGATGGTCTGGGTCTGCGGATTGGCCAGCCGCACCTTGCCCGCCTCCATGGGGCCACCGGAGACAAACACCACAGGAATGTTCAGGCGCATGGCGGCCATCAGCATGCCGGGTGTGATCTTGTCGCAGTTGGAAATGCACACCAGCGCGTCGGCGCAGTGGGCATTGACCATGTACTCCACCGAGTCGGCGATCAGCTCACGGCTGGGCAGCGAATACAGCATGCCGTCGTGCCCCATGGCAATGCCGTCGTCCACCGCAATGGTGTTGAATTCCTTGGCGACGCCACCAGCGGCCTCAATCTCGCGCGCCACCAGCTGGCCCAGATCCTTGAGGTGCACATGACCAGGCACGAACTGCGTGAAGCTGTTGGCAATGGCGACGATGGGCTTGGCGAAGTCGCCATCCTTCATGCCAGTGGCGCGCCAGAGAGCGCGGGCACCAGCCATGTTGCGGCCGGCGGTGGAAGTCTTGGAGCGGTAAGCAGGCATGGGGCGGATGATGTTGATGAACGGAATGCGGGCTGTCAACCTCAAATTATCCCGCAGGGCCATGCGCCCTGCATCTGAAAGCCCAGCCGGGGCAAGGGGGACGGCTACCGCGCGATTCAGCGCTTGCGTGTCCGGATGCCGAGCGCTGCGCGCTGCTTGTCGATGCGCTCTTTCTTCTTCCTGTCCATCTTCTCGACTTCTTTGCGCTTGGTGTAGCCGGTGGTGTCAGCCCAAGTCCACCAGGCAACCGTCAAACCGAAAGGCACCGCGACCCACCACCACGACACCCCGGCCATGAAACCGATCTCCAGGTATCTCATCAGCAACAAGGCAATTCCGACAGCCAACAAATACATCACACCCTCCGGTAAAGGTCCGATAAAGACGGGCAAACTTCTGTAAAGAAGCATGGGGCGTCCCCGACCGACTCGCTAGAATCGCGGCTCGTGAGCTTCTCACTTATTCCCACGAGGACAACACCATGAAACGCGCTCTGATGATTATGGCTGCGATGGCCGCTATCTCCACCTCCGCCATGGCTGATCAGGCTCTGGCCACTGCCAAGAACTGCATGGCCTGCCATGCGGTCGACAAGAAGCTGGTCGGCCCCTCCTACAAGGATGTGGCCAAGAAGTACGCGGGCGATGCCAAGGCCGTCGACATGCTGGCCGGCAAGATCGTCAAGGGTGGTTCCGGCGTCTGGGGTGCGATTCCCATGCCGGCCAACACGCAAGTCAGCGATGCCGAAGCCAAGAAGCTGGCTGCCTGGGTGTTGAGCCAGAAGTAAGCCGCTTCGCACAGCACACACCAAAAAAAAGCCCGCTGGATTCCAGCGGGCTTTTTTTATCGCCCGGTGCCTCGTTGGGCACCAGGGCGATTTCGAGGATGTCAGTTGTTTTCGGCCAGCTGGTCCAGGATCGCCGGGTTTTCCAGCGTGGAGGTGTCCTGGGTGATGGCTTCGCCCTTGGCGATCGAGCGCAACAGGCGGCGCATGATCTTGCCCGAACGGGTCTTGGGCAGGTTGTCGCCGAAGCGGATGTCCTTGGGCTTGGCGATCGGGCCAATTTCCTTGCCCACCCAGTCGCGCAGTTCCTTGGCGATGGCCTTGGCTTCGTCGCCGGTGGGGCGCGAGCGCTTGAGCACCACGAAGGCCACGATCGCCTCACCGGTCAGATCGTCCGGACGGCCCACCACAGCAGCTTCAGCCACCAGGTCGGTCTTGCCCACCAGGGCCGATTCGATTTCCATCGTGCCCATGCGGTGGCCCGACACGTTCAACACGTCGTCGATACGGCCGGTGATACGGAAATAACCCCGGTCGGCGCTGCGCACCGCGCCGTCGCCGGCCAGGTAGTAGCCCTTGAGTTCTTCGGGAAAGTAGCTTTTCTTGAAACGTTCGGGGTCGCCCCAGATGGTGCGGATCATCGAGGGCCAGGGCTTCTTCACCACCAGAATGCCACCCGCGCCGTTGGGTACGTCGTTGCCCGTCTCGTCGACGATGGCGGTGGTGATGCCCGGCAGCGGCAGCGTGCAGGAACCCGGCACCAGCGGCGTGGCGCCCGGCAGCGGCGTGATCATGTGGCCACCGGTCTCGGTCTGCCAGAAGGTGTCCACGATCGGGCAGCGCTCGCCACCCACGTGCTTGTAGTACCACATCCAGGCTTCGGGGTTGATCGGCTCACCGACCGAACCCATCAGGCGCAGGCTGGTCAGGTCCCAGTTCTTGGGGTGCACCTTCTCATCTCCTTCCGCGGCCTTGATCAGCGAGCGGATGGCCGTCGGGGCGGTGTAGAAGATCGTGCACTTGTGCTTTTCGATCATCTGCCAGAAGCGGCCGGCGTTCGGGTAGGTGGGCACACCTTCGAACACGATCTGGGTGGCTCCAGCGGCCAGCGGGCCGTAAGCGACGTAGCTGTGACCGGTGATCCAGCCGATGTCGGCCGTGCACCAGAACACGTCGTTGTCCTTCAGGTCGAAGGTCCAGTTCATGGTCAGGTTGGCCCACAGCAGGTAGCCGCCGGTGCTGTGCTGCACACCCTTGGGCTTGCCGGTGGAGCCGGAGGTGTAAAGCACGAACAGGGGATGCTCGGCGCTGACCATCTCGGCAGGGCAGTCGGTGGACTGGCCCTCCATCACGTCGTGCATGAAGCTGTCGCGGCCGGCCACCATGTTGCAGGCGGTGGGCGTGCGCTGGAACACGATCACATCCTTGATCGTGTCGCAGCCGCCCATGGCGATGCCTTCGTCCACGATCGACTTGAGCGGCAGCTCCTTGCCGCCCCGCAGCTGGTAGTTGGCGGTGATCACAGCCACGGCGCCAGCGTCCTGGATGCGCTCCTGCAAGGCCTTGGCGGAGAAGCCGCCGAACACCACGCTGTGGGTGGCGCCGATGCGGGCACAGGCCTGCATGGCCACCACGCCCTCGATGGTCATGGGCATGTAGATGACCACGCGGTCACCCTTCTTCACGCCACGCGCCTTCAGCGCATTCGCAAATTGCGACACCTTGGCCAGCAGTTCCTTGTAGGTGACCTTGGTGACCTCGCCGCCGTCGGCTTCAAAAATGATCGCGGTCTTGTTCTCCACCGGCGTGCCCATGTGGCGGTCCAGGCAGTTGAACGAGGCGTTCAGTTCGCCGTCCTCGAACCACTTGTAGAACGGCTTGTTGGACTCGTCGAGTACCTTGGTGAAAGGTTTGCTCCAGGTCAGGGTCTCGCGGGCGCGCTGGGCCCAGAAGCCTTCGAAGTCTTTTTCGGCCTCGGCACACAGGGCGTTGTAGGCCTCCATCCCCGAAATCCGGGCGGCCTTGCGGATGGCCTCGGACGGTTCGAAGACACGGTTTTCGACCAGGGTGGATTCAATCGACGACGAAGGCGTGGACATGTACAGGTCTCCTCTGGGATGGGGAACAAAGAACCCGGCGAATGTGCGCAAGGGCTCTTACGAGCCACTTACATGGACTGGCGCATCCTGAGACCATTTTCAGGGACCCAGGTGGCGGGGGCTTCTACAATTCCGCACAGTGCGCCAGCCTTGAGCCAGCGCCAGTCTAATCCCTACCCTGCCCATGAGCGACCCCGTCAAAACCCCCGGTTCCACGCGCGCCCTGCCCAACCTGATTTTCGCCAGCCGCTGGCTGCAGCTGCCGCTGTACATCGGCCTGATCGCGGCACAGGCCATCTATGTATTCCACTTCTGGGTGGAGCTGGTTCACCTCATCGAAGCAGCCTTCGGCAATCAGAACGCGCTCGCCGCCCTGGTCAAGAGCATCGGCTACAAGGACGGCTTCGAGGTCACCGCCCTGAACGAGACCATCATCATGCTGGTGGTGCTGGCGCTGATCGACGTGGTGATGATCAGCAACCTGCTGATCATGGTCATCGTCGGCGGCTACGAGACCTTCGTCAGCCGCATGCACCTGGAAAACCACCCCGACCAGCCGGAGTGGCTGAGCCACGTCAACGCATCGGTCCTCAAGGTCAAGCTGGCTACCGCCATCATCGGCATCAGTTCGATCCACCTGCTCAAAACCTTCATCAACGCCGCCAACTACGACCAGAAGGTGCTGATGTGGCAGACCATCATCCATGTGGTCTTCCTGCTCAGCGCCATGGCGATTGCCGCCACCGACCGGATCATGCACCCGGTGGCCGAAACGCCTGATCACTGATCCGATTGCCCCCAAGAACCATCCCCGGAAACGCCCCATGACCACCATCCGCCAGAACGACCTCATCGAGTCGATTGCCGCCGCCCTCCAGTACATCAGCTACTACCACCCGGCCGACTACATCGCTCACCTGGCCCGCGCCTACGAGCGCGAGCAGAGCGCTGCCGCCAAGGACGCCATCGCGCAGATCCTGACCAACAGCCGCATGTGTGCCGAAGGCAAACGCCCGATCTGCCAGGACACCGGCATCGTCAATGTGTTCCTCAAGATCGGCATGGACGTGAAATGGGAAGGCTTCACCGGCAGCATCCAAGACGCCATCGACGAAGGCGTGCGCCGCGGCTACAACAACCCCGACAACAAGCTGCGAGCCTCCGTGCTGTCGGACCCGATCTTCGAACGCAAGAACACCAAGGACAACACGCCGGCCGTGGTGTTCATGGAGGTCGTGCCCGGTGACAAGGTCGATGTCATCGTCGCAGCCAAGGGTGGTGGCTCCGAGAACAAGTCCAAGGTCTACATGCTCAACCCCAGCGACAACATCGTCGACTGGGTGCTCAAGACCGTGCCCACCATGGGCGCCGGCTGGTGCCCGCCGGGCATGCTGGGCATCGGCGTTGGCGGCACCGCCGAGAAGGCGGCGCTGCTGGCCAAGGAAGCTCTGATGGACGACATCGACATGTACGAGCTGCTGCAGCGCGGCCCGCAGAACAAGCTCGAAGAGCTGCGCATCGAGCTGTACGAGAAAGTCAATGCGCTGGGCATCGGCGCCCAGGGCCTGGGCGGCCTGACCACGGTGCTCGACGTCAAGATCAAGACCTACCCGACGCACGCGGCCAGCAAGCCCATCGCCATGATTCCGAACTGTGCGGCCACGCGCCACGCCCACTTCGTGATGGACGGCTCCGGCCCGGTCTACATGGACCCGCCCAGCCTGGACCTCTGGCCCAACGTGCACTGGGCGCCCGACTACAACAAGTCCAAGCGGGTGGACCTGAACACGCTGACCAAGGAAGAAGTGGCAAGCTGGAAGCCGGGACAAACCCTGCTGCTCAACGGCAAGATGCTGACCGGCCGCGATGCTGCACACAAACGCATCCAGGACATGCTGGCCAAGGGCGAGCCGTTGCCGGTGGACTTCACCAACCGCGTCATCTATTACGTTGGCCCGGTCGATCCCGTGCGAGAGGAAGTGGTTGGCCCGGCTGGCCCGACCACCGCCACCCGCATGGACAAGTTCACCCGCATGATGCTGGAGAAGACGGGTCTCATCGCCATGGTCGGCAAGGCCGAGCGCGGCCCGACCGCCATCGAGGCGATCAAGGATGCTAAGAGTGCCTACCTCATGGCAGTGGGTGGCAGCGCCTACCTGGTGTCCAAGGCCATCAAGGCCGCCAAGGTGGTGGGCTTCGCCGACCTGGGCATGGAAGCCATCTACGAGTTCGACGTGGTCGACATGCCCGTGACGGTGGCCGTGGATGCCGGCGGCACCAGCGCCCACATCACGGGCCCCGCCGAGTGGGAAAAGCGCATCGCCACCGGCGAGTTCAAAGGCATCACCGTCGCCGCCGCTTGAAGACGATCGGCGTTTTCGACAGTGGTGTCGGGGGCCTGAGCGTGCTGCGCGCGCTGCTGGCGGAGATCCCGCAGGCGCACTTCGTGTACCTCGCGGACGGCGCCCATGCACCCTATGGCGAACGAAGCCCGCAACAGATCGCCGAACGCGCCCACCGGATCACGGAGGGCCTGCGCCACCACTTCGGCATCGACGCCTTGGTGGTGGCCTGCAACACGGCCACGGCGCTGGCCATCGAAGGCCTGCGCGCAGAGCATGCAGACTGGCCCATCGTGGGGGTGGAGCCGGCGCTCAAACCGGCCGCAGCCCTCACACGAACCGGTCACGTAGGCGTGATGGCCACACGAGGAACGGTCGAAAGCGAACGGTACTCCCGGCTGCGGCAGCGCCTGGAAAGCGGCTCGGACTCACCGCTCCACTTCAGCAGCCAGGCCTGTGACGGTCTGGCCGATGCCATTGAGCGCGACGACAAAGCCGCCATACAAAGCCTCTGCAAGCGCTACTGGGAGATGCTCAAAACCGACCGGGAGGATCTACCGGCCATCGACACCCTGGTGCTGGGCTGCACCCACTACCTCTTCGCCGCCGACGTAATTCGTGCGCTGACAGGCCCGGAGGTCGCGCTGGTCGAGACCGGTGTTCCGGTGGCCAAACGCACACAGGCGGTGCTGAAAGATTTGCCAGACCGCCCACACGCCTCTGGCTCGCACCCTGGCGTCACGCTGCTCTCCACCGGCGACCCGGAACCTCTGGCCCGCGCGGCCCTCCGGTGGCTGGGACTGAATGTCCCAGGTCGGCAGTTCATCTGCTGAGCCGAGCCTGGACTCAGGCTTCCGCCGCCAACGCAGCCCGTCGACCGCGCTCGACATCCACCCGCTGCAACAACAGCCATCCGGTCACGAACAGGACTGCCGTGGAGGCGATCGCCAGCCGCTGATTGCCGCCTGTACCCCAGGCGATGAGGCCATAGGTCAACGGCCCGATGATGCTGGCAAGTCGTGTGGCAAAGGTCCACAGACCGTAGAACTCCGCCAGCTGAGCCGCGGGCGCAAACAACCCCGCCAGCGCCCGCCCTGCCGACTGGCTGGACCCCATACACAGACCGGCGATGGCCGCTGCGTACCAGAATCCCCCTTTGGTCGTCGTGAGGGCAGCGATCACGCAGGTTGTCACCCAGCCCAGCAACGTCACGCTCAGCGCGCGCTTGTGGCCGATCCGGTCCTGCCAATGACCAAAGACAAACGCCCCCACCGCGGCGGCAATGTTCAGCACGAAGATCAGCACCATGGTTTCCTGCTGAACGAAACCGATGACCTGCTCCGCATAGATGGCGGCCAGCGCGATCGTGACGGCCACACCGCCCTGGTAGGCCACCGCACAGCCCAGCAGCCACATGAAGTCGCGGTATCGGCGGGATCTGCGGTAAGTGGTCAGCAACTGCGACCAAGCCTGCCCCAGTCCACCGCCGGAACGACGGGGCGCGCGCTCTCGCAACCAGGCAAACGTGCACAAGGATGAAATCGAAAACACGCCCGCGGTGATCCACATGGTCATGGGAACGAACTGCGTCGCCGGCTCACCGGCCGCCTGCGACTGGATCACCACCACCAGGCTCAATCCCAGCGCCAGCATGCCGCCGAGGTAACCAAAACTCCAGCCCCAACCACTGACCCGCCCCAAGGCCTCCGGACGCGCCAGTTCGGGGAGGAAGGCCGCGCTCAACGACTCTCCCCACGAGAAGAACACATTGGACAGCACGATAAGGACAACACCCAAGGCAACATCCCCCGGCCCCACTTGTGACAACCCCATCGTCGACACGACGCACCCCACGGTGCTGACAGCCAGCAAACGCTTCTTGGCACCATGACGGTCGGCCCAAGCCCCCACCATAGGCATGGTGAGCATCACGATGGCGTAGGAGAGGCTCAGGCTCGCCGTCCAGGCGAATGTAGCCCAAGGAGCACTGCCGGCCACGGCACCCACGAAATAGGCAGAAAAAACGGCCGTGAGAACGACCGTTGTGTATCCGGAGTTGGCGAAGTCGTACATGGCCCATGCAAACACCTCGCGCTTTCGCACGCCAGGGTTCAGGGCTCCGGCGGCCGTCTGCGACATGCGTCAGTGAAGATGGCGCGGCTTGCGGCCTCCCCCATGCCCCGATGATCCACCGTGGCCACGGGGAGGACGCCCCAGCTGCATCGAGTTCACCAGGGCATCAAAACGCTGGTTGAACAGGCGGTCAATCGAGGCCACCACATCGTTGAGCTCCGATGCATCGAAATGCCGCTCCATGATATGGACCACGTCCTGCACCAGCAGATCGCGCTGGACCTGCATGATCGCTGCCGGGGTTGGCCCCACAAAGCACATCATGAAGTCGTCACGCGCCTCTTCGTCTTCGGGCGCCTCTTCTTCGTCGAACTCGGTGTCGTAGAAAGACACCTCGATCGGGGCTCCGGCGGAGGCGATTTCATTCAGGCCCATGCAGGCCTCTTCGATCACCTGCCGGAAGTCGTCATCACCGGGGACTGTCCAGCACATCTGCAGCACATGCTCTTGTGCGTCAAATCGGATACCCGGCTCGTCCTCATAGGCACTTTCGGCAGCAGCAGCCAGGGAACGGGCACCCGCATACTGCCAAAGGGGCTTGAGCGCGTCCTGAATCTGGGCGTAGGCCACATCCTCGCGCAGAGGAACGTCCCCATGCACATGGATTTCAAAAGGCGCGTTGTATCGGGTCATGGAAACTCACTGTAGCGGCGAAAGCGCCCCACGCATAGTCGGGCGGTGGGCGTGGTGCCTCGAACCGGAATCGAACCGGTACGACCGGTTAGGGTCGGCGGATTTTAAGTCCGCTGTGTCTACCAATTTCACCATCGAGGCGGACTGCGAGGCATTGTCGCAGGTTCATCCCAGGGACCACTGCAGCGAGCCGAGAGGCAGCGCCTACGCACGTCTGGCGGACAGCATCGAACCAAAGAAAAAACGGGAAGCGTTGCTTCCCGTTTTTTGATGAATGGAGCGGGAAACGAGGTTCGAACTCGCGACCTCAACCTTGGCAAGGTTGCGCTCTACCAACTGAGCTATTCCCGCAAAAATTCCAGTGTGACTGGAGGCGCGATCCGGAGTCGAACCGGACTAGACGGATTTGCAATCCGTTGCATAACCGCTTTGCTATCGCGCCCGATTCACCGACGCGAAGATCGCGTTGATGCAACCGACAAAAAAGGGAAGCCGGGCTTCCCTTTTTCAAACTGGAGCGGGAAACGAGGTTCGAACTCGCGACCTCAACCTTGGCAAGGTTGCGCTCTACCAACTGAGCTATTCCCGCATGTTTCTGACGTTTGGTGAAATTCGTCAGAAGCTGAAATTCTAGCGCAAAAAACGAGCCTTTTTCAAGGCCCACACTTTTTTTGCTCAGTGTTTGACTGCTCCAGGTGCCGGTGCAGGGGCACTACCCGCGGCAGCGGCCACTTGAGCTGCCACCTCTTCATCGGTCAAGGGCACCGGCTGGCGCTCCAGGGCAATGGACAGCACCTTGTCGATCCATTTGACCGGAACGATCTCAAGCCCTTGCTTGACGTTGTCGGGTATCTCGGCAAGGTCCTTGACATTCTCTTCGGGAATGATGACCGTCTTGATGCCACCACGGAGCGCAGCCAGCATCTTCTCCTTCAGGCCACCAATGGCCGTGACCTCGCCCCGAAGGGTGATCTCACCCGTCATCGCGACATCTGCCCGGACCGGTATGCCTGTGAGTGCAGATACCAGGGCGGTGGTCATGGCCGCCCCCGCGCTCGGGCCGTCCTTCGGCGTGGCGCCATCCGGAACATGGATGTGAATGTCGCGCTTGTCGAACTGCTCATCCTTGATGCCCAGCTGTCGGGCACGGCTTCGAACCACGGTGCGCGCAGCCTCTACAGACTCCTTCATCACATCACCCAGAGAGCCGGTGCGGATGGTGCCGCCCTTGCCAGGCATGATGGCGACCTCGATGGTCAGCAGGTCACCGCCCACTTCGGTCCACGCAAGGCCCACCACCTGCCCGACCTGGTTCTGTTGCTCGACCCGGCCATACGTGTACTTGCGCACCCCCAGGAAGTCGCTCAGGTTGTCGGCGTCGACCACCACCGTGGGGGTGTATTTCTTGAGCAGCAAACCCTTGACCACCTTGCGGCAGATCTTGGAGAGCTCCCGCTCCAGCGAACGCACACCAGCCTCGCGGGTGTAGTAGCGCACGATGTCCCGCACCGCCTCTTCCTTGACCTCCAGCTCGCCATCGCGAATGCCGTTGTTCTTCACCTGCTTGGGCAGCAGATAGCGCATGGCAATGTTGGTTTTTTCGTCTTCCGTGTAGCCAGAAAGACGGATCACCTCCATGCGGTCCAGCAGGGCCGGCGGGATATTCATCGAGTTGGACGTCGCCACGAACATCACGTCCGACAGATCGAAGTCCACCTCGACGTAATGGTCACCGAAGGTGTGGTTCTGCTCGGGGTCGAGCACCTCCAGCAGTGCCGACGACGGGTCGCCCCGGAAGTCGGTTCCCAGCTTGTCGATTTCGTCCAGCAAGAACAGCGGATTGCGGGTACCGACCTTGGACAGGCTCTGCAGCACCTTGCCAGGCATGGCGCCGATGTAGGTGCGACGATGCCCGCGGATCTCCGCCTCGTCGCGCATGCCGCCCAGCGCCATGCGCACGTACTTGCGCCCGGTGGCCTTGGCCACCGACTGCCCGAGCGATGTCTTGCCCACGCCCGGAGGACCGACCAAACACAGAATAGGAGCCTTGACCTTGTCCACGCGCTGCTGCACCGCGAGGTACTCAAGAATCCGGTCCTTGACCTTCTCCAGACCATAGTGGTCTTCGTTCAGGACCCCCTCGGCAAACGCCAGATCGTGCTTGATCTTGGTCTTCTTGCTCCAGGGCAGCGCCACCAGCGCGTCGATGTAGTTGCGCACCACCGTGGCCTCGGCCGACATGGGCGACATCAGCTTGAGTTTCTTGAACTCGGCCTCGGCCTTCTTGCGCGCTTCGGCAGGCATCTTGGCGGCCTTGATCTTCTTCTCGATTTCCTCGATGTCCGCGCCCTCTTCGCCTTCGCCAAGCTCCTTCTGGATCGCCTTGACCTGCTCGTTGAGGTAGAAGTCGCGCTGATTCTTCTCCATCTGGCGCTTGACGCGACCACGGATCTTCTTGTCGACATTCAGGATGTCGACCTCGCGCTCGAGCTGCTCGAACAGATTTTCAAGCCGCTTGTTGATCGGATCGAGATCCAGCACCACCTGCTTGGACTCCAGCTTCAGAGGCAGGTGCGCGGCGATGGTGTCAGCCAGGCGCCCCGGATCGTCGATGCTGGAGATCGAGGTCAGGATCTCGGATGGAATCTTCTTGTTCAGTTTGACGTACTGGTCAAACTGCTGCATCACGGCGCGGCGCAGCGCTTCGAGTTCATTGGTCTGTGTCACCGAGCGCTCCTGCGCCGGATCGATAGGCGTGACGTGGGCTACGAAGTGGCTCTCACCGTCCACGATCGACAGCACCTTGGCGCGCTGGACCCCCTCCACCAGCACCTTGACGGTGCCGTCGGGCAGCTTGAGCATCTGCAGAATGGTGGCGACGCACCCCATCTCGAACATGTCGTCCGTGGATGGCTCGTCCTTGGCGGCGGCTTTCTGTGCCACCAGCATGATTCGGCGCTCGGCCTCCATCGCCGCCTCCAGCGCTTTGATGCTCTTGGGGCGACCGACGAACAGCGGAATCACCATGTGGGGAAAGACCACCACATCGCGCAAAGGCAACAGTGGCAGGTCTACGGGCGTGCTGGGCAGGGGGATTTGTCCGGACATTTCAGACCTCTAGATGTTTGACGGGCGAAAGCGGGTGTCGCACTCCGCTTGCTCTCGCCCTCTCGACGCACGCAATCAGGCCTGCTTGGCCGCCTCGCGGTACACCAGCAGGGGGGGCTTGTTTTCTTCGATGGTGGACTCGTCGACCACCACCTTTTCCACATTGCTCATCCCCGGTAACTCGAACATGGTGTCGATCAGCGCGTTTTCCAGAATGGAACGCAAGCCTCGGGCACCCGTCTTCCGTGCCAGCGCCTTGCGGGCGATGGCCTTGAGCGCCGCGGGTCGCACTTCGAGATCGGCCCCTTCCATGGCTAACAGCCGGGAAAACTGCTTGACCACCGCGTTCTTCGGTTCGGTGAGGATTTCGACCAGCGCGTCCTCGCTGAGCTCGGCCAGACTGGCAATCACCGGCAGCCGGCCCACCAGCTCCGGAATCAATCCGAACTTGATCAGGTCTTCCGGTTCGATGTCCTTGAAGGCCTCTGTCAGGCTGCGCTGCTGCTTGCTCCTGACGACCGCGCCAAAGCCCATGCCAGACGCCTCGGTGCGGTTCTCGATGATCTTCTCGAGACCTGCGAACGCGCCGCCACAGATGAACAGGATGTTGGTGGTGTCGACCTGCAGGAAATCCTGATTGGGGTGTTTGCGGCCACCCTGTGGCGGCACGCTGGCCATGGTGCCCTCGACCAGCTTGAGCAGTGCCTGCTGAACCCCCTCACCCGACACGTCGCGGGTGATCGACGGGTTGTCCGATTTGCGCGTGATCTTGTCGATCTCGTCGATGTAGACGATGCCTTGCTGCGCACGCTCAACGTCGTAGTTGCAGCTCTGCAGCAGTTTGGCAACGATGTTCTCGACGTCCTCGCCGACATAGCCGGCCTCGGTCAACGTGGTGGCGTCGGCCATGACGAACGGCACATTGAGCATGCGCGCCATGGTCTGGGCCAGCAGTGTCTTCCCAGAGCCAGTGGGCCCTATCAGCAGGATGTTGCTCTTGGCCAGCTCGACGTCGTCCTTGCGTGCGGACTGCTTGTGCCGCAGGCGCTTGTAGTGGTTGTAGACCGCCACCGCCAGGGCACGCTTGGCAGCTTCCTGACCGATCACGTAGCTGTCGAGATTGTTTTTGAGGTCTGCCGGCGTGGGCAGGTCATCGGACGCGGCCTTGACCGATTCCAGGCCGGGAAGTTCATCACGAATGATGTCGTTGCAAAGGTCGATACATTCGTCGCAGATGAACACCGACGGTCCCGCAATGAGCTTCTTCACCTCATGCTGGCTTTTGCCGCAGAACGAGCAATAGAGTGCCTTTTCGCCGGAAGCGGCTTTTTTGTCGGCCATGGTCTGGAGGTGGGACTACCTAGTGGGAAAGTTGGAAACAATGATAGATCAAGCCCGCCGGGCCCGAAACCAAGGAAAAGGACCCCATTCAGGGCGAAATCCGCCGTCAGAAGGCCTCTTTTCCATGATGGTCTTGACTGCGAAACCAATCAACCCGCCACAGGGCGCTTGTCGATCACCTTGTCGATCAGTCCGTACTCGGCCGACTCGGCGGCCGACAGGTAGTAGTCGCGCTCGGTGTCGCGCTCGATCTTGTCCAGCGGCTGACCGGTGCGCTCGGCCAGGATCTTGTTGAGCTGCTCGCGGGTCTTGAGGATCTCGCGGGCGTGGATCTCGATCTCGGTGGCCTGGCCCTGGGTACCGCCCAGCGGCTGGTGAATCATGATCTTGGAGTTGGGCAACGCGAAACGCTTGCCCTTGGCGCCGGCGGCCAGCAGGAAGGCGCCCATGCTGGCGGCCATGCCGGTACACAACGTCGACACATCGGGCTTGATGAAATTCATCGTGTCGAAGATCGCCATGCCGGCGCTGACCGAGCCGCCCGGGGAGTTGATGTAGAAGGAAATGTCCTTGTCCGGGTTCTCGCTCTCCAGGAACAGCAGCTGCGCCACCACCAGGTTGGCGGACTGGTCATTGACCGGCCCCACCAGGAAGATCACGCGCTCCTTGAGCAGGCGCGAATAGATGTCGTAAGCGCGCTCGCCGCGGCCCGACTGCTCGATCACCATGGGCACCATGCCCAGACCCTGAATGTCCATTGCGCTCATGCGTTTCTCCAATGTGTGAGTGCGTGAATGTCACTACTGTAACCAACCCGGCAAAGCCGCGATCCGGGCGTCGGTTTTGCCCAAGGCTTGCATATGGCGTGCCCGCGTCAAAACACAAGGTGTGGCCCAAAACAAGAAGGGCGGATCACTCCGCCCTTCCGATGCGCTGTCACGGCGACGAGCGCCGCGCAGACCCTCAGGCCTGGCCCATCAGCTCGTCAAAGCCCACGGTCTTGTCGGTGACCTTGGCCTTGGACAGCACGAACTCGGTGACGTTGTTCTCGATCACCACCGCCTCGACCTCTGCCATGCGGCGGTTGTCGCTGGTGTACCAGCGCACCACATCGGCCGGCTTTTCGTAGGAAGAAGCCAGTTCTTCGATATGGGCCTTGATCTGCTCAGGCTTGGCATGCAGCTCGTGCGCACGCACCAGCTCGGCCACCACCAGACCCAGGCGCACGCGGCGCTCGGCCTGCTCCTGGAACAGCTCGGCGGGGATCGGGGCCTTGTCGGCGTCCTTGATGCCACGCTGCTTGAGGTCGGCGCGGGCGCCTTCCACCAGCCGATCGACTTCCGACTGCACCACCGACTTGGGCAGGTCCAGCTCGGCCTTGGCCACCAGGGCGTCCATCACAGCCTGCTTGTTGCGGGCCTGGACGCGGAACTTGACTTCGCGCTCCAGGTTCTTCTTGATGTCGGAGCGCAGGGCTTCGACCGTGCCGTCGGCGATGCCCAGCGACTTGGCCAGTGCCTCGTCCACCTCGGGCAGGTGAGCGGCTTCGATCTTGTTGACTGTCACGAGGAAGTCCGCCGTCTTGCCGGCCACGTCCTTGCCGTGGTAGTCGGCCGGGAACGGCAGCGGGAAGGTCTTGGACTCGCCCGACTTCATGCCGCGCACGGCGTCTTCGAATTCCTTGAGCATCTGGCCGTCGCCAACGATGAACTGGAAGCCTTCGGCCTTGCCGCCTTCGAAGGGTTCGCCATCGATCTTGCCGGCGAAGTCGATGGTCACGCGGTCGCCGTCGGCGGCCGCCTGGTCGGCTGCGCGCTGGGCAAAGGTGCGGCGCTGCTTGCGCAGGATGTCCAGGGTGCGGTCGATGGCCGCGTCGCTCACTTCCGTGCTGACCTTTTCAATCTCGGCGGTCGACAGGTCGCCGATCTTCACGTCGGGATACACCTCAAACACCGCGTCGAAGGTCAGCTGGCCTTCGGGGGCGCCTTCCTTCTCGGTGATCTGGGGCTGGCCGGCCACGCGCAGCTTGGCTTCGCCGGCGGCGTTGGCAAAGGCCTCCCCGACCTTGTCGTTCATGACCTCGTAGTGCACCGAATAGCCGTAGCGCTGGGCCACGACGTTCATGGGCACCTTGCCCGGACGGAAACCGTCCATCTTCACATCGCGGGCCAGGCGCTTGAGGCGCTTGGCCACTTCGTTCTGGATCACGTCGGCCGGCAGCGTCAGGGTGATCTTGCGCTCCAGCTTCTCCAGGGTTTCAACGGTCACGGTCATGGTTATCTCCAATCAGGAAGGCGGTCGACCAGCGGGGCCGGCCGGTGAGGATCTGTCTGTCGGTGCTGTGGTGCGCGGGGGGGGACTCGAACCCCCACACCATTGCTGGCGTCAGGACCTAAACCTGGTGCGTCTACCAATTTCGCCACCCGCGCGCCTGACACGCGGCGCCCACAGGCGCCGCAGGCGACCACCTGGATGCACGGGCGCCGCCGACGGCAACCTTCTATTGTATCCGTGCTCAGGCGTCCTTCCGGACCCGGAACCAGGCGGCGTACATCGCCGGCAATGCCAGCAGCGTGAGCACGGTCGCGACGATCAGTCCGCCCATGATGGCCACCGCCATCGGCCCCCAGAACACACTGCGCGAGAGCGGGATCATGGCCAGCACCGCCGCCGCGGCGGTGAGCACGATGGGCCGCATGCGGCGCACCGCGGCTTCGACGATGGCGTCCCAGGCCGGCACGCCGCGGGCGCGGTCCTGCTCGATCTGGTCGATCAGGATCACCGAGTTGCGCTGGATCATGCCCATGAGGGCGATCACGCCCAGCAGCGCGACGAAGCCGAACGGGCGGTTGAGCAGCAGCAGCGCGCCCGCCACCCCGGCCAAGCCCAGCGGCCCGGTCAGGAACACCAGCAGCGAACGGCTGAAGCTCTGCAGCTGCAGCATCAACAATGTGAAGGTGATGAACAGCATGACGGGCAGGCCGGCTGCGATCGACGAGGAGCCCTTGCTGCTCTCCTCCACCGCACCGGCCACCTGCACGTGGTAGCCAGTCAGCCCTTTAGCCAGCCAGCCGGCCTCGGCCTGGCGCAGCGCCGGCAGCAGCTCGGCGGTCACGGTGGCGCCCTGCAGACCCTCGACCACGTCGCCCTGCACCGTGATCGCGTAGTCGCGGTTCTCGCGCCACATCACGCCCGGCTCCCAGCCGAACACCGGCTTCGCGATCTGTGACAGCGGGATGCTCCTGCCGCTGGCGGTCGGGATGTAGGCATTCTCCAGACTGGTGATCGCATCGCGCTCGGACAGCGGCTGGCGCAGCACGATGTCGATCAGCTTGTCGCCGTCGCGGTACTGGCCGACGGTGCTGCCGCTCAGGATGGTGCGTGTGGCATTGGCGATCGACTGGCTGGACACGCCCAGCGCGCGCGCCTTGGTCTGGTCCACCTCCAGACGCAGCGCCTTCACCGACTCGTTCCAGTTGTCGTTGACGCCACGCATGCTGGGGCTGGCCCGCATCAGGCCCTTGATCTCGTCGGCCAGCCCGCGCAGCACCACCGGGTCGGTACCCACCACGCGGAATTGAACCGGGTACGGTACCGGCGGGCCGTTGGGCAGCAGCTTCACCCGCCCGCGCACCTCGGGAAACTCGGTGGCCAGCAGCTCGGGCAGCGCCTTGCGGATGCGCTCACGGGCCGCGAGGTCCTCCGGCAGCAGGATCATCTGGGAGACATTGGTCTGCGGGAAGATCTGGTCCAGCGGCAGGTAGAAGCGCGGTACGCCAGAACCCACCCAGGTGCTGACGCTCAGCACGCCGGGCTCGCGGGCCAGCCGGGTCTCGACACGCCGCGCCACCTCGTCCATCGCGGTCATGCTGGCACCCTCGGGCAGCCAGATGTCGACCAGCACCTCGGGCCGGGCCGAGTCGGGGAAAAACTGCTGCTGCACCTTGCCCATGCCGGCCATGCCCAGCACGAAGGTGGCGATGGTCAGGCCAATGGTGATCCAGCGGTGCTCGACGCACCAGTTCACCAGTGCCCGGAATTTCACGTAGAACGGGCCGTCGAACACCTCGTGCGCCGGCCCGGTGTGGACCTTGACCTTGAGCAGCCGCACGCCCAGGTACGGCACGAACATCACGGCAACCACCCACGAAATGACCAGCGCGATCACGGTGACCGCGAAGATCGCGAAGGTGTATTCGCCAACGGTTGAATTGGCCAGCCCGATCGGCAGGAAGCCTGCCGCCGTGATCAGCGTGCCGGTGAGCATGGGCATCGCGGTCGCGTCCCAGGTGAAGGTGGCCGCCTTCATCATGGAATAACCCTCTTCCAGCTTGCGCACCATCATCTCGACCGCGATGATCGCGTCGTCCACCAGCAGCCCCAGCGCGATGATCAGCGAACCCAGCGAGATCTTGTGCAGGCCGATGTTCCAGTAGCGCATGGCCAGGAAGGTGATCGCCAGCACCAGCGGGATGGTGATCAGCACCACCAGACCGGGCCGCACGTCCAGCACATAGCGGCGCAGGCCTGTGCCGCCCTCGCGGCGGTGCAGACCCAGACTCACGAAGCTGACCGCCAGCACGATCAGCACCGCTTCGATCAGCACCTTGACGAACTCGTTGACCGAACTGCTGACGGCGCTGGGCTGGTCCTGCACCTGCACCAGTTCCATGCCCGCCGGCAGATGCCCGCGGATGTCGGCCAGTGCGGTCTCCAGCGCCTTCCCCAGTGCGATGATGTCGCCGCCCTTGGTCATGGAAATGCCCAGTGCGATGCTGTCCAGCCCGTTGTGGCGCACCATGACCTGTGGCGGATCGGCGTAACCCAGGCGGATCTGCGCGATGTCGCCCAGCCGCAGCTGCGTGCCGTTGGCGGCGCGGATCGGCATGGCCCTCAGTTGCTCGACCGATCCAAAGGCCCCGGCCACGCGCACCTGCACCACATCGTGCGGCGCCTGCACGGTGCCGGCGGGCTCGACCGCGTTCTGCTGGCCCAGCGCCGCCAGCACCTGCTGCATGTCCAGCCCCAGGGTGGCCAGCCGCTGGTGCGAGATCTCGATGAAGAGCTTCTCGTCCTGCACGCCGAACAGCTCGACCTTGTTCACGTCCTTCACGCGCAGCAGCTTCTGGCGCACCTCGTCGGCCACGCTCTTGCGTTCGGCCGGAGAAAAGCCCTCGCCCTGCAGCGCGTAGATGACGCCGAACACGTCGCCGAACTCGTCGTTGAAGAAGGGCCCGACCACGCCCTGCGGCAAGGTCGGCCGCATGTCGCCGACCTTCTTGCGCACCGTGTACCAGATCTGCTGAATCTCGGCCGCCGGTGAGTTGTCGCGCACCTGGAACAGGATCAGGGTCTCACCCGGCTTGGAGTAGCTGCGGATCTTGTCGGCATAGGGCACCTCCTGCAGCGTCTTTTCGATGCGGTCGGCGACCTGTTCAGACACTTCCTGCGCGGTGGCGCCCGGCCAGTAGGCGCGCACCACCATGGCACGAAAGGTGAACGGCGGGTCTTCGTCCTGCCCGAGCTGGAAGTAGGCCGCGATGCCCAGCAGCATCAGCACGATCATGAGGTAGCGGGTGAAGGCCTGGTGGTCCAGCGCCCACTGGGACAGGTTCAGGCGCGAGATCCAGGAGTCCTGCGCGTCGGAGGGGTTGGGATGGCTCAGGCTCATCGTCCACCTCAGGGTTTCTGGGCCGCGGCAAAGCGGGTGACCTGCTGGCCGGGCGAGAGCACGTGCACACCGGCCGCGACGATTTCTTCGCCCTCCTTGAGGCCCGACACCACCAGCATCTCGTTGCCCTCGGCGCCCGACACCACCACAGGGCGCATGTTCACCCGGCTGCTGGCGGGGTCGAATACCCAGACCGCTGTGTCCTTGCCCCCTCCGTTCGCCTGGATCAGGGCGCTGGTGGGCAGGCGCACCGGTGCGGACACGGCCGGTGCGGCGGTGGCGTCGTCGGCGAACACCACCGACACGGTGCTGCCCAGCGCCACGCTCGCATCGGCGGTCAGGCCGAGCTTGACCTGGAAGGTCCGCGTCAGCGGGTCGGCGCTGGCGGCGATCTCGCGCACCTGGGCGGCCAGCGGCTCTGGCGACACCTGGCCCGAGGTCCACGGCCGCACCTGGGCCGCCTGGCCGACCTTCAGCCGCGCCACCCGGTCTTCCGGCACTGCGATCACGGCGTCGCGCGCGCCATCGCGCGCCAGCCGGACCACCGGCGCTCCGGCGGCCACCACCTGTCCCACCTCGGCCTCCACCGACAGCACCACACCTGGGCCATCGGCGAGCAGCCGGGCGTAGCCGGCCTGGTTGCCCTGCACCGCGCCCTGGGCGCGGGCCTGGCGCAGCGCCGCCTCCGCCGCGTCGAGGGCGGCCTGGCGGCGTTCGATTTCGGCACCGCTCACGAAACCCTGTGCCTTCAGGTCGGAGAACCGTTTGAAGTCGGCGGCGGCCAGGTCGCGCTGGGTCTGCGCCGCGACGATCTGGGCCTGTGCGGCCTGGGCCACGAGCGCCAGGTCCCGCGCGTCCAGCTGGGCCAGCAACTGCCCCGGCACCACACGCTGCCCCACTTCCACCGGCCGCTGCACGAGCTTGCCGCCGACGCGGAAGCCCAGGCGCGATTCGGTGCGTGCCCGGATCTCGCCCGCGTAGCCGCTCTGGGACTGCACCGCCGCGCGGGACACCGTCATCAGCTTCACCGCCCGCACCGGTTCCTGGGGCACTTCGGGACGGGAACAGGCGCCCAGCAACAGGGCAACCACCAGGACAGGGACATGCAACAGTGTCTTCATGGCAAAAGCGGAGAGCGTTGGGAGAAGCAGTGAATCGGCAGTCATATTAATGACTGACCGGTTAGTAATCAATTCTAGCGCGATCGGCGTTCTGGTGTAGACGCACAATCCGGCGACTGTGCCCGCCACAACACCCTGTCTCCGCCCCGTCCCCGTCAACCCCTGCAGCGCCCGCCGCCCATGCCACCGTCCGCCAGCCCAATGACTACCGAGGTCGGTCACTATGAAAATTTTCCGGTGGCGTCCTGGCTCTGCCCGGCAGCGATCCGTCCGGCGGTGGTGGCGATCTACCACTTTGCGCGCACCGCGGACGACATTGCTGACGAGGGGGCCGCCACCGCGCCCGAGCGACTGGACCAGCTATCGGCCTACCGCACCGCGCTGGCGCGCTGTCTGGCATCGGCTGCCGAGCCGGCGGATGCGGCGCAATGGCCCCAGGTGTTCGGTCCGCTGGCCCGGGCGGCCGAGCGCCACCGGTTGCCAGGCGATCTGTTGCACGACCTGCTGAGCGCGTTCGAACAGGACATCCGCCACACCGCCAGCGGCCATGTGTATGCCGACACCGCCGAACTGCTGGCCTACTGCCGCCTCTCGGCCAATCCGGTCGGACGGCTGCTCCTGCATCTCTATGGCATCCACGACGATGAATCACTGCTCCAGAGCGACGCGGTGTGCAGCGCGCTGCAACTGATCAACTTCTGGCAGGACATCTCGGTGGACCACGCCCGGGGGCGGCACTACCTGCCCGCCGATGCGCTGCAGGGCCAGGGTCTGCGGCTGGAGGAGTTCTCGGCCGGCGCGCCGCCCGAGGTGCAGGAGCGCTGCCGACAGGTGGTGCGCCGTTTGTGCGAAGAGGCCCGGGCGCTGATGCTCGAAGGGGCGCCGCTGGCGCGCCGCATTCCCGGACGGGCCGGCTGGGAGCTGCGCCTGGTGGTCCAGGGCGGCCTGCGCATCCTGGACAAGATCGCCGCCATCGACCACCGAAGCTGGCTGCAGCGACCGACCGTCGGCAAGGCCGACCTGCCGCTGATGCTCTGGCGGGCGGTGTCCGGAGCGAACCTCAACCCCCGCCAACCGGCAGGCTGAAACCGAAGCGGGCGCCTTCGCCGGGACGGGCCGTGGCCCAGACCCGGCCCCCGTGGCATTCGACGATGCGCCGCACCAGGGCCAGCCCCACCCCCAGGCTGGGGGCCGGTGCGCCCTGCGCGCGCTGGAACAGCCCGAACAGCTCGGCCGCTTTCTCGGGCTCGAACCCCAGACCGTTGTCGTGCACGAAATAGGCGTGGCCTCCCGGCACCGCCTCGCAGCTCACCTCGATGCGGGGCCGATCATGGCTGAGAGCGTGGCGCAGTGCGTTGTCCAGCAGCTCTTCCCAGACCCGGCGCAGCAGCGCCGCGTCGGCAAATGCGGGCGGCAGCCCCGGCGCCAGCACACACGACACGGGATGGCTGCGCTGGCCCAGCTGAAGGTCCCGGAGGACCACCTGCACCATCTGGTCCACGTCCACACGGATCGGGCGGAGGTCTGCCGCCTGCAGCCGCGCCAGCGCAGAGACCGATTCCATCAGGTGCTGCAGCCGCCGCGTGGAATCCATCACCTTGTGTGACAGCCGGGTCACCTGGCCCGGCTGCCCTGCGTATGACGGGTCGCCCAGCAGCTGGGCGTAGCTCGCCACGTGCCGCAGCGAGGTCCGCAGGTCGTGGGCCAGCGCATGGGAAATGTCCCGCAGGGTCTGCTCGGCCGATGCCAGCCGTGCGGCGATGGCCGGATCACCCACGGTGCCGGTTCCCGACGGCGACGCCGGGTCCGAACGCAGCGCGAGCGGGTGGTGGGAATCTCTGGGCGAAGTCATGACAGGAAGGCGGCGTCCGGAAGAAGGCGAAAACCCTGCATGTGGCAAGCGCCCGACACTAACCGCTGTCGACGTGCAAACCTTTGCGTCCTTGCAGCCAGGACCCAACTCGGATGCATTTATTCATTACGAATGTGACGGCACGCGCAGTTTGTGGTGCCGCCATCCGGGCCTCTGTGGCAAACCCGGGGTTCTCCCGGGCGAGAAGTGCAGCAGACCTCAAGCCCGGGAGGGACGCGCCGATGGATCAGGAACGGTCCGTCAAAACCAAGCTCCCCGCCGGCCGCGGCGAACCGCACGATCATGTCGCCCTCAGAACCTCCTTTCACCGATCCGCCGCTGCCCTGCCTGGACTGCGCGGCGCGCATCAGCTGCCTGATCGGCCAGATGCCGCGCCCGCAGCAGGACCGTCTGGGCCCGCTGATCCGGGAACAGCGGTTCCGCAAAGGCGAGGTCTTGCAGGCCGAAGGCGCGGAGGTTGAAACGGTGCGCACCATCAAGCTGGGCACGGTGATGCTCACCCGCTCGGGGCCAGACCATGTGCCGCGTCCGGTGGCGCTGGTCGGGCGCGGGCATCTCATGGGGCTGATGGGCCTGCTCGGCCAGACCACGCAGGTCGGGGCGCAGGCGCTGTCGCCCGGACGGATCTGCGACGTGCCGGTCGCGGCCATGCTCGGCGCCTTGGTCAAGGACCCGGTGCTTCAGGACACCCTGCACGAGCAGATCTGCCGGACCGTCGCCCGCCTGGCCGACTGGGGACAGACGATGCGGCTGCGGGGCCTGCACCGCCAGCTGGTGGCTTCGCTGATGCTGCTGGCACACGAACAGGGCACCCGCATGGTCCGCATCCCCAGCCATGTGGCCTTGTCCGAACTGCTGCGGACCACACGCGAATCGGTGGCGCGCACGCTGCGGCAGCTGGAAGACCAGGGCCACCTGCAGCGCAACGACCGCTGGCACGTGACCCTGGCGCCGGGGCACGAGCGCGTGTTCGCCGAGGGGTAGCGGGCGCCGCTCAGGCCTTCTTGGCGTAGGCGCTGCACCAGCCACCCACGGCCACCGCCTTGCCCGGGAAGATGCCGCAGGGGCCCGAGGGCGCATCGGGCTTGCCGGTGTAGAGCGTGCAGTTGCCGCACTTCTGGGTGGCGGCGTGCTTGGGAAACTTCTTGCCGTCGGCCTTGTTGGTGTCGGCAACGTAGCCCAGGGCCATGGGCTGGGCGTCCTTCTCGTTGACCATGGGCAAGGTCTGTGCCTGTGCCGCGACAGCAGACAGCAGGGCCGAACCGGCGGCCACCTGGAGCATGAACACGCGACGACTGGAATTCTTCATGGATACCTCGTGGGGTTGTGTGCGAAATCGCGTTCGCAGCCTAAACACGAGGACTGAAGAAGCACTTAAGCAGGGCCGCAGCGGCTGCGTACACTTGGCGTCCACCACCATGCCCATGAACCCGCAAGACTACGCCCAGCAGAAGGCCGCAGCCTCCGGCAGCAGCTTCTATTACGCCTTCCTGTTCCTGCCGCCCGAGCGCCGCGCCGCCATCACCGCCTTCTACGCCTTCTGCCGCGAGGTCGACGACGTGGTCGACGAGGTCAGCGACCTCGGTGTGGCCCAGGCCAAGCTGGGCTGGTGGCGGCAGCAGGTCGCCCAGGCCTTCGGCGGCCGTGCGCACCACCCGGCGCTGCAGGCTCTGATGCCGCACACCGCCACCTTCGGCATCGAGGCGCGGCACCTGCTGGCCGTGATCGACGGCTGCCAGATGGACCTGGACCAGAGCCGCTACCTCGACTTCGCCAACCTGCAGCAGTACTGCCACCTGGTGGCTGGCATCGTGGGCGAGGTGGCGGCGCGCATCTTCGGCCAGACCGACCCGCGCACCACCGACTACGCCCACCGGCTGGGTCTGGCCTTCCAGCTGACCAACATCGTGCGCGACGTGGGCGAGGACGCGGCGCGCGGCCGCATCTACCTGCCGGTCAACGAGCTGCAGCGCTTCGACGTGAAGGCGCACGAACTGATCAAGCGCGGCGCCGCCCCCGGCATGGACAAGGCCGACTTCGAACGCCGTTTCCTGGAACTGATGCGCTTCCAGTGCGAGCGCGCGCTCTCGACTTACGACGAGGCGCTGGCGCTGCTGCCCGAAACCGACCGCCGCGCCCAGAAGCCGGGCCTGATGATGGCCAGCATCTACCGCACCCTGCTGCAGGAGATCGCCGCCGACCCCGTGCTGGTGCTGACGCAGCGCGTGAGCCTGACGCCACTGCGCAAGTTCTGGCTGGCGTGGAAGGTGCAAGCCTTGGGACGGTTGTGAAGCTGGCGGTTGTTGGTGCCGGCTGGGCAGGCCTGGCCGCCGCCGTGGAGGCGATGGACCTGGGCGCAGACGTCACCCTGTTCGAAGCCACTCGCACGCCCGGCGGCCGCGCCCGCGCCTTGCCCGCCACGCGGCCCGACGGCGTACCACTGCGGCTGGACAACGGCCAGCACATCCTGATCGGTGCCTACCGCTATACGCTGGGCCTGATGCAGCGCCTGGGCATCGAGCCGGAACAGGTCCTGCTCGGCACTCCGTTGTCCCTGCCCTACCCCGACGGCGGCGGCCTGCAGACGCCCGCCTGGGCCGCGCGATGGCCGGCGCCGCTGGACGCCGTGGCCGCGATCCTGACCGCGAGCGGCTGGTCATGGGGCGAGCGGCTTGCGCTGGTGCGCGCCTCGCTGGCGTGGCAGCGCTCGGGTTTTGTCTGCCCGCCTTCGCTCACGGTGGGCGAGCTGTGCCGCGCCCTGCCCGCCCGTGCGATGGACGAGCTGATCGAGCCGCTGTGCGTCTCGGCGCTGAACCTGCCCGCGGCCCAGGCCAGCGCGCAGGTGTTCCTGGCGGTCATGCGCGACGCGCTGTTCGGCCAGGGCTTCGGGCGCTGGTCCGCCTCGGCCCTGCTGCTGCCGCGCGACGACCTCGGCGCGCTGCTGCCCGACGCCGCCTGCCGCCATCTCGGCGCGCGGGTGCGGCTGGGCACGCGGGTCACGGCCCTGCAGGACACTGAATCAGGCTGGACGCTGGCAGGCGACGGCTGGTCGGAAGACTTCGACCGGGTGATCTGGGCCACCGCGGCCAGCCACGCCGCGTCGACCATCGGCGCCGCCACCGGCGAGAGCGCCAGCAGCACCGCGCGGCGCGACTGGGCGGCTCAAACCCGCCAGCTGGACTTCACCGCCATCACCACGGTCTATGCCTGGGCGCCTGATGCGCGCCTGCCGGCGCCCATGCTCGCGCTGCGCAACAGCCCCGACGCGCCGGCGCAGTTCGCGTTCGACCGCGGCCAGTTGCGCCCGGACGACCCGTCCGCCCAGGGGGTGCTGGCCTTTGTGGTCAGCGCCAGCGAGGGCGAACGCGACGAACTGCAGCAAAGGGTGCTGGCACAGGCTGGCCAACAGCTGGGATGGCCGAATCTGCAAGCCATCCAGACGGTGGTGGAAAAACGCGCCACCTTCGCCTGCACGCCCGCGCTGAAGCGCCCGGCCACCGCCATCGCGCCTGGGCTCTGGGCGGCGGGCGACTACATCGACGGCCCCTACCCGGCCACGATCGAAGGTGCGGTGCGCAGCGGTCTGGCGGCGGTGGCGCGGGCCGGTTGACGCCGGTTTGACGCCCGGGCTTGGCGCGCCCCCTCAATCTGCGCATCATGGCCACACCGACCCGAGAGACCTGCCCATGACCACCACCCGCCTCGCCCCCGAGCAACTGAGCCTTCGCATCGACCCCGCCTCGCTGGGCTTCGTCGACACGTCCACGCTGCCCACCGGCGCCCTGCCCTGGATCGGCCAGGAGCGCGCCGAAACGGCCGCGCGCTTTGGCCTGGCGATGGACCAGCCCGACTACAACCTGTTCGTGCTGGGCGAGGTGGGCAGCGGGCGCGCCACGCTGCTGCGGCAGCTGACGCGGGCGGTGGCCGCCGAACGCCCGGTGCCGCCCGACCTGTGCTACCTGCACAACTTCGACGCCCCCGAGCGCCCGCGCGCCCTGCGCATGCCCGCCGGCCAAGGGCGCGAGCTGCGCCAGCTCATGGGCAAACTCTCACGTTTCCTGCAGAGCGAGATCCCGCTGCGCCTGAGCAGCGAAGACTTCAAGGCCGAGAGCGAGCGCATCCAGAACGCCTACCAGGCCGAGGAGGCCAAGGCCTATGGCGAGCTCAACGCCTTCGCCGAGGCGCGCAGCTTCAATCTGTTTCGCGAATCGGGCCATCTGGTGTTCACCCTCATCGGTGAAAAGGGCGCCGCGCTGACCGAGGCCGAGGCACGCGCGCTCTCCAAAGACCGACGCGCCGAGATCGACAAGGCCGAGCAGGAGCTGCGCGATGAGATCGCACGCTTCCTGGAAAAGACCCGCCCCATGCTGCGGGTGATGAACGAAGGCCTGGCCGCGCTGCGCCGCCAGACCGTCAAGCCCCTGCTCGACCACGAGTTGCAGACCATCCGCGTGAGCCTGAAGAAGCAGATCAAGGACTCCGTCAAGCTCGGGAGCTACCTCGACCAGGTGCAGCACGACGTGCTCGAACACATCGAGCTCTTCATCGCGCAGGACAGCGACGACGAGGCGCGCCAGGAAGCGCTGGCCCAGCTGCTGCTGGGTTACCGCGTCAACCTGGTGGTGGACAACGCCGACCTGTCGGGCGCGCCGGTGATCGCGGAAGACAACCCGGTGTTCCACACGCTCTTTGGCCGCATCGAGTACCAGGCCGAGGAGGACGTGATGATGACCGACTTCTTCCGCGTGCGCGCGGGCAGCCTGATCCGCGCCCACGGCGGCTTCCTGCTGCTGCACCTGCGCGACCTGCTGGCCGACGAACTCGTGTGGGAAAAGCTGCGCCGCTTCATGCGCTCGGGCCGGGTGCAGATCGAGGAGCCCGGCAGCTCGCTGATGCCCATGGCGGCCGTCTCGCTGCAACCCGAGGCGGTGGACGTGGAGACCAAGATCGTGCTGATCGGATCGGTGGACGAGTACTACGCGGTGCAGGAGGCCGACCCCGAGTTCGCGCGCCACTTCATGGTCAAGGTGGATTTCGCCGAGAGCTTTCCGGCCAGCGACGAGACCCGCGCGGCCAGCGCGCTGTTCGTGGCCCACACCTGCCGCAAACTGGGCCTGCCCCACCTGTCGGCGCCGGCCGTGGCCCGACTGATCGAGGACGCCCACCGCCAGGTGGACGACCAGACGCGCCAGAGCGCCATCTTCGCGCGCACCGAGGCCCTGGTGGCCGAGAGCGCCGGCATGTGCCGCGCGCGCGGCGCCAGCCGGGTCGAACGGGAAGACGTGGACGCGGCGCTGGATGCGCGGCGCCAGCGCCACAACTACCCCGAGCAGCGCCTGCGCGAATCCATCGCCGAGGGCGAGCGCCTGATCACGCTGCACGGCGAGCAGGTGGGCCAGATCAACGGTCTGACCCAGATCGACCTGGGCGACTGGCGCTTTGGCCTGCCGGTGCGTGTGAGCGCGCGCACCCACGCGGGCACGCAGGGCCTGCTCAACATCGAACGCGAGGTCGAGATGTCGGGTCCCATCCACGACAAGGGCGTGCTGATCCTGCACAGCTACCTCACGGCCCTGTTCGCGCACCTGGCGCCGCTGGCGCTCAACGCCTCCATCGTGTTCGAGCAGGAGTACCACGGCGTGGAGGGCGACTCGGCATCGTGCGCCGAGCTCTTCGCCGTGCTTTCGGCGCTCTCGGGTGTGCCGCTCAACCAGGGTATTGCGGTCACGGGCGCGCTCAACCAGCACGGCGAGGTGCTGCCCGTGGGCGGCATCAACGAGAAGATCGAGGGCTGGTTCCGCGTCTGCGAAGCCTCGGGCCTGGACGGCCGCCAGGGCGTGCTGATGCCCGCGCGCAACCTGCGCCACCTGATGCTGGAGCGCCCTGTGGTCGAGGCCGTTGAGCAAGGCCGCTTCCACATCCACACCGCCGCCCACCTCAGCGAAGGGCTGGAGCTGCTGACCGGCCTGCCCTCGGGCCTGCCGGTGGCGCCTGCGGTGGAGGTGGACTACCCGGCCGAGAGCGTGCTCGGGCGCGCGCAGCAGACCCTGCAGGCCTACCGCCGCGCCTGCCAGCGCGCCGGATCGGCGGGGCGGACGAGGCGGCTCCGGCCCTGAAGGGAAGCTTCGCCTTTGGGTCGCGCGCAGCGCGGCAGGGGTTTTTCGTTCAGCCCAGCGCCTTCGCGGCCAGGTGCGCCGGGCGTTCGATGCAGCGCCGGATCCAGTCGTGCGTGAGCGGGTGCGCAGCCATGAGCTCGCGCGCCGGTCTGGCCCAGTTCAGCACGCTGGCCACGCACAGGTCGGCCACCGTGAAACGGTCCGCCGCCAGATGGCGCTCGCCGCGCGTGTGCTGCTGCTGCAGGTGTTGCTCGATCACACGCAGTGGCACGGCCAGCCGCTTCGCGGCCACCAGCGCCAGCTCGGGTTTGCGTCGCTCGGCGGGCATCACCATGCGGTGCATGAGCACCGTGAGTGCGTCGGCCTCGGCTTCGTTCACGGCCCAGAAGCTCCAGCGCAGCGCCTCGGCGTCTTCGCGCGGCGTGGCCGGTGTGATCGACGCCCCGTCGCCCACGCCGTGGTGGCGCGCGATGTAGAGCGCGCAGGCCATGCTCTCCCACACCACCACCTCGCCCTCCGGCCGCGCGTCCACCACCACCGGGATGTGGCCGTTGGGGTTGAGCGCCAGGAATTCGGGCATGCGGGTCGCGCCGCCCTGGTAGGGCGTGGGCACGTGATTGAAACTGAGGCCCAGCTCGGTGGCGGCCCACAGCGGGCGCAGCGCCCGCGAGGCCGCAATGCCGTGGATGCTCAGCGTCATTCGTCAGCCCTCCAGCGCGCGGCACAGCGCGTGCAGGTCGCCCACCGTGAGGTGCGGCACCAGCGGCGCGTGTTCCCAGGCGTGGCCGGCGCGGTTCAGCCAGGCCAGCTGCATGCCGGCGTTCAGCGCGCCCACACCGTCCAGGTGCGCGTCGTCGCCGATGTGCAGCACCTCGTGCGGCGCCACGCCCGCGGCCTCGGCTGCGGCGTGAAAGATGCGAACGTCGGGCTTGCCGACGCCGAAACCGCCCGCGTGCAACGAAGCGTGGAAATGCGCGCCAATGCCGACGCGGTGCACGTCGGCGTTGCCGTTGGACAGCGCCACCACCGGGAACCGGCTGGCCAGGTATTCGAGCGCCGGCAGCGCGTCTTCAAACAGCTCCACCCGGTGCCGCTCGGCAAAAAAGACCTCGAAGGCCGGCTCGGCCAGCGCCGGGTCCTCGCCCGCGCGCTGCAGCAGCCAGCGGATCGACTCCCGCCGAAGGCCGCTCATGTCTAGTGCAAGGTCGGGCCGCATCGTCACCATCTGGTTGCGGGCCTCGCGCAGGGTGTTGCGGTCACGGCCCAGCGCGGCGGTGGCCGGCGCGTGTGTGTCCAGCCAGTCCTGCAGCACCCGCTCGGCGCGTTCGATGGTGGGCCAGATGGGCCAGAGCGTGTCGTCCAGATCCAGCGTGATCGCGCGGATGCGGGACAGGTGCAGGCCCTGGTCGGGAACATGGGTGCGCAGGGGCTCGGGGGTCTTCATGGCTGCGGGAGAATAGCGCATGCCCTTCCAGACCGAACCCGCTTTCAAACATGGCCAGGCGCCCCGCACGGCCATCGTGCTGTGCAACCTCGGCACCCCCGACGAACCCACGGCACCGGCCCTGCGCCGCTACCTCGCCGAGTTCCTGGGCGACCCCCGCGTGGTAGAGATTCCGCGCGCGCTGTGGCTGCTGATCCTGCACGGCATCATCCTGCGCGTGCGGCCCAAGAAGTCGGCCGCCAAGTACGCCAGCATCTGGACGCCCGAGGGCTCGCCGCTGAAGGTCTGGACCGAGAAGCAGGCCACGCTGCTGCGCGGCTACCTCGGCGAACGCGGCCACCAGGTCACCGTGCGCTACGCCATGCGCTACGGCAACCCTTCGATCCCGTCCGTGCTCGACGAACTCAAGGCCCAGGGCGTGACCCGCGTGCTGGTGCTCTCGGCCTACCCGCAGTACAGCGGCACCACCACCGCCAGCGTGATCGACGCCGTCTCCACCTGGAGCCAGAAGATCCGCCACATCCCCGAGCTGCGCTTCGTCAACCGCTACCACGACGACCTGGGCTACATCGACGCGCTGCACCGCAAGATCCGCGCGCACTGGATGCACCACGGCCAGGGCGACCACCTGGTGATGAGCTTCCACGGCGTGCCCGAGCGCACCCTGCTGCTGGGCGACCCCTACCACTGCGAGTGCCTGAAAACCGCGCGCATGCTGGCCGAGAAGCTGGGCCTCACCAAGGACGACTACACCGTCACCTTCCAGTCGCGCTTCGGCAAGGCCAAATGGCTGGAGCCCTACACCGAGCCGACCCTGATCGCGCTGGCGCAGAAAGGGCTCAAGAGCGTGGACGTGGTCTGCCCCGGCTTCACCAGCGACTGCCTGGAGACGCTGGAAGAAATCCGCATGGAAGCGCAGGAAGCCTTTAAACACGCGGGCGGCCAGCGCTTCGAATACATCGACTGCCTCAACGACAGCCCGGACTGGATTCGGGCACTCGCCGACCTGAGCGAACGGCATCTGCAGGGCTGGCCGACGAAGCAGGCGGACGATCCGATGCAGTTGGCGGCGAGCCGGGAACGGGCGTTGGCGCGGGGGGCGAGGGATTGAGGATGATCAGGATTCGGCCGCTGGATTGGGCGAATCTGATATACCGGCGCCTGCTTGCGGTGGAGTTGCCTAGTCGCTTAATTTCACAGCGCCTTCCTGAATTCGATGAGACTACGTTTAACGGCGGCGGTTATGCATATCCGGCGTCTTGCCGTTTAAATCAAATTAGGTCGCATACACACCATGAATCAGCCGCAGAAACTCGTTGATCTAATTGACAAATTGATTCAAGATGCGCACCGCATGTTGGAGTCTACATACGGTGACTCTATCCAAGATCGGGACAGTCTTCGTCGCTGGTCTAACGAACTTATCCTTCTTCGCAATATTGGCGGCAAAATGCTGGCTCCTTGGGCGCCGCGTCTTGCTCACGATGGAGTGCTGATACCTACCGTATACGTGCAAGGCCCGCTAGCAGCTCTTGAGACAGTGAAGTATGCGATCGAAAATGGATTGCTTACCTCATACAGAGATCTGGTAATGGCTGAGGCGTTTTCCGATCTTTTCGAGCAGGGCCAGTACCTCCTCAACGAGGGTTATTTTCTTGCCGCGGGAGTAATTTTCCGTGCCGTGCTCGAAGAAAGACTTCGTGAACTGTGCGTTGGCGCGAACTGTATGCCAGGAAAGGATCGTCCGACGCTTGCGGACCTGAATCAAGCTCTTTATCGTTGTGAAACGGTGCAGTATGACAAGGCGATGATGCTGAACGTCACTGCCCTCGCAGCAGTTGGAAACGACGCAGCCCACAATAAGGAGTCATTGAAACGAGAAGATGTCGAGCGCCTTATGAGAGGCACACTTGAGTTCATTTCAAGGTACGCGCCCGCATGAGGCGCAACCCTTCGTTGCAAGGCGCCTCGCACAAAAAGCCGATTTAGTCCCGGAACTCAATGGGTAGAAAAACGAGATTATCGTGGCGGACTTGAATCCACCTATCTTTCAATGGCGCTCTAACAATGAACCAAGACCAACTCCTTGCGAACTGGGCGCTGCAGAAGACGTCCCGCAACCACCACGTGCTTTCTACGGCGCATGAAGTTGAGTTCGAGTTCAAAGGTCGGTACGGTCATCCTTCGAGCTATGCGTTCGTGAAACTTCGCGCAGAGCCGTCGGCGGAACTCAACTTCTCGGTGGCGGTCGAGTGGCCGGAGGAGTTCAACGCAGAGTACGCCCTGCGCATTCAACACGCTGTCGCTGAAGCGGTAGTCGACGGACTGATTGCCTCACACAACACGAATCCATATCGCGGTTGCCATGTCCGGCTCATCGGCTTTCGCTGGGACAGCATTGGTGGTAGCGAGGCTGCCGTCGCACGAGCAACATCAAAGGCCATCGAATTGCTCCGTGAGCAAGCCCATTGGGTCTTTTCTGACGGCCACTACCGCGTGTACGAGAGCAGCACGGACTAACCTAAACAGGAACACCCATGCAGAAACCCTGGCAGCTCGCCGTTGCGGAACTTCGCGTCGCAGGCCGCAAGGCCGAGGCAATGGAGATTCTCAAAGCCGAAATCGAACGTGGAAACCTCGCCGCGCTTGCCTCCTATGCGTGGCGAGCCGCAGGCGAGGAACTGTCGCACGTCGAAGCTGTGCGGCTCGTGGACAGAGTGGAAAAGGAGATGAAGCAGGGAGACGTAGATGCCCACCTCCAACTGGCATTTGCTTACGACATGAAGGTGTGCTCATTGCCTTATGACGAGGCACCCATGCGGCGCCTGCATCACATAGAACAAGCAGCCATGCACGGTGCGGGTGCACACGTAGCGCTCGCTGCTGCGCGCATCTGGTTGGCAGGGTCTCTGGGAATCCAGCCCGACCGAACCAAAGCCGCATATTGGTATGGGGTAGCAGAGCGCGACGGAAGTGATGAAGCGAGAATCGAGAGGCGGAAGCATGGCCTTTAACTGGTCGATCAACACGGACACTCAGCAGCATGGAGCCGCGTGGCGCACGAGCTCACGTGGTGCCGTGAAGCCCATGCCACTGCGCGTCGGTCATCTTTTCGCTAATCGGGACACTCGACACGAACTGTCGCGAGCGGTATTGCCACCTTCCATGTCCCTCTTGGCCGACTCACTTCGTCCAAGCCTCACTGCCCCGCCAAAAACCGGCTGACCAACTGCAACTGCTCCGGCACATTCAGCGCCGGCGCATGCCCACAGCCCGCAATCGTCACCACCAGCGCCCGCGGCCCGCGGTCGCGCATCTGTTCGGCGGTGTCGGCCAGCAGCAGGTCGGACTCGGCGCCGCGCAGGCACAGCACCGGGATGTCGATGCGGTCGTATTCGGGCCAGCGGTCGTAGTCGCCCGGGTGTTCGGTGAACTGCATCACCATGGCCGGGTCGTAGTGCGGCGTGACGCGGCCGTCGGGCAGGCGGCGCACCGAGCTTTCGGTCAGCAGCGTCCACTGCGCGTCGTTGAGCCAGCCGTAGGGTTTGTAGACGGTGCGGAAGTACTGCTCCAGCTCGCTCACCGTCGCGAAGCTGGCCGGGTTGCCGGCGTAGCTGCGGATGCGTTCGATGGCGGCGTCGGCGAGCTTGGGGCCGTTGTCGTTGAGCACCAGGCGCAGGATGCGGCCGCGCAGCAGGCCGTCGGCGGCGACCATGCCGATGGCGCCGCCCATGGAGGTGCCGACCCAGTGGAACTGGTCCAACGCCAGCTGGTCGACCAGCGAGCGCGCGAGCTTGGCGTAGAAGGCCAGGCAGTACTCGGCCTTGGGCTCGGGGCTCCATTGCGAGAGGCCGCGGCCGATGGTGTCGGGGCAGATCACGCGGTAGCCCAGCGCGCTCAGGTGCGCGGCCAGCGGGTCCATGTCGCGGCCGGTGCGGGCCAGGCCGTGCCAGGCGATGACGGTGCCGTGGTCGGTGGTGCCGGGCGCGCGCGCCCAGTCCATGAAGTGGATTTCGCGGCCTTCGCAGGTGAGGTAGCGCGACTGGGGCACAACAGCGGAGTCGTTCATTTCATGCCTTTCAGCCGCGCGAGCACGGCGCGTTCGCGCAGCTTGCCGACGATGCCGGTGGGGAAGTAGTAGACCGAGAGCACGAACAGCAGGCCCAGCCAGAGCAGCCAGCGGTCGGGTGTGAGCAGCGCCGGCAGCAGCGGCACGCCGGCCGTGGCCTCGCCCGCGACGCGCAGCAGGTCCTGCAGGTAGCTCTGCGCCAGCACGAAGAGCACGCTGCCGATGAGTGCGCCGTAGAGCGTGCCCATGCCGCCGATGACGACGATGAGCAGGATGTCCAGCATGATCTCGAAGGACAGCGAGGTGTCCGGCCCGTTGTAGCGCAGCCAGAGCGCGAGCAGGCAACCGGCCAGGGTGGCGAACAGGGCTGAGAGCACGTTGGACAGCGTGCGGTAGACGACGGTGCGGTAGCCCAGCGCCTCGGCGCGGAAGTCGTTTTCTCGGATGGCCTGCAGCACGCGGCCGAAGGGCGAGTTCACGATGCGCAGCAGCGTGAGGAAGATGGCGCAGACGCTGGCGAAGATGAGGTAGTAGGTGAGCAGCTTGCCGTTGAGGTTGACCTCGCCCCAGGGCAGCGCCAGCGGTTCTTCGCTCAGCGCGAAGCCGGGCGAGAGCAGCTCGGGCACGCTGAAGGTGAGGCCGTCTTCGCCGCCGGTGAAGTCCGACAGCTGCGAGGCCAGCGTGAGAAAGGCCGAGGCCACAGCGAGCGTGATCATGGCGAAGAAGATGGCGCGCACCCGCAGCGAGAACAGGCCGATCAGCAGCGACAGCAGCGTGGACACCAGCAGCGCACACACCACGCCGAGCAGGATGGTGCCGAAGGACGCTTCTTCCACCGAGTTGAGCGCGATGGCCACGCCGTAGGCGCCGATGCCGAAGAACATGGTGTGGGCGAAGCTGACGATGCCGGTGTAGCCCAGCAGCAGGTCGAAGCTGGCCACCAGCGCGACAAAGATCAGGATCTTGGCCGCCACGTTGAGCGCCTTCACGCCCGGGAACAGGAAGGGTGCGAAGGCCAGGCCCAGGAACAGCAGCACCAGCAGCGCCGCCAGCCAGGGGCTGCGCGGCAGGTCTTTGGAGAGAAGTCGTTGCAGCATGGTCAGGCTTTCAACGGCTGGTCACCGGGTAGACGCCCTGCGGACGCCACAAGAGGATGGCGACCATCAGCGCGATGTTGGAGAACAGCGCCACCTTGGGCACCAGGAAGCCGGTGTAGTTGGCCATCAGGCCCACCAGCAGCGCGCCGATCAGCGCGCCCAGCGTGGAGCCGAGGCCGCCGATGATGATGACGATGAAGATCAGCACGTTGACCTGCGCGCCCATCTGCGGCACCACGTTCTGCTGGTACAGGCCCCACATCACGCCGCCCAGCCCGGCCAGCGCGCTGCCGGCCACGAACACGCCGACGAACAGGCGCCGGATGCGGTAGCCCAGCGACTCGACCATCTCGCGGTCCTGCACACCGGCGCGGATCAGCAGGCCGACCTTGGTGCGGTTGAGCGTCCAGACCATGGCGGCGAACACCGCGGCACCCACCAGCACCGCGACGATGCGGTACTTCTCCACGGCCGCGTCGCCGATCAGCAGCGAGCCGCGCAGGCCCTCGGGCAGCGGCAGCGGAATCTGCTCCGGCCCCCAGATGACCTTGATCATCTCCTCGCCGATGATCATGCCGCCCATGGTGATCAGGATCTGCTTGAGGTGCATGCCGTAGACGGGCCGGATGATGAAGCGCTCGAACACCAGGCCCAGCGCGCCGGCCACCGCCATCGCCACCAGCATGGCCGGCAGCAGCGCGAGCAGGTTGGTCCAGAGGCTGTCGGCGGTGGTGAAGGCGTTCATGCTGCCCAGCACCGTGGTGGCCACGAAGGCGCCGAGCGCGATGAACACGCCGTGGCCGAAGTTCAGCACGTCCATCAGGCCGAACACCAGCGTGAGGCCCGAGGCGATGATGAAGACGATCATGCCCATGGCCAGGCCGGCCACGGTCAGCGTCAGCCAGGTCGAGGGGCTGCCGACGGCCGGCAGCGCGGCCAGCGCCAGCAGCGGCACCAGGGCCATGGGCTTCCAGTCCATGTCTTTGAACAGGCTCATTGGTGCGCTCCCAGGCTCAGGCCGAGCAGTTTCGATTGCAGGGATTCGTCGGCGGCCAGTTCGGCCATGGCGCCGCTGTGCACCACGCGCCCGTCGTCCATCACGGCCACGCTGTCGCCCAGCTGTTTGGCGAAATTGAAGTTCTGCTCGACCAGCAGGATGGTGGTCTGCGCGGCCTTGAGTTCGCGGAAGGCCGCGATCATGTTCTGGATGATCGCGGGCGCCAGGCCCTTGCTGGGCTCGTCGATCAGCAGCAGCTGGCGCGGCTCGACGATGGCGCGCGAGACCGCCAGCATCTGCTTCTGCCCGCCGCTGAGCTTGCCGGCCGGGTGGTTCCAGAACTTCTTCATGGCCGGGAACAGGCCGAAGATCCATTCGAGCCGCGTGGTGTCGATGTCGTCGAGCGTGCGCGCGCCGCGCGCGGCCAGCAGCATGTTCTCGCGCACCGACAGGTCGGAGAAGATGCCCATGCTCTCGGGCACGTAGGCCACGCCGCTGGTGGCGATCTCGGGCGTCTGGCGCGCGGTGATGTCCTGCCCCGCCAGCGTGATGCGGCCCTGGCTGGCGTGCCACAGGCCCATGATGGTCCGCAGCGTGGTGGTTTTGCCCGCGCCGTTGCGGCCCAGCAGCATGGTCAGCTCGCCCTTGGGCACGACCAGGTCGACGCCGTGGAGGATGTGATAGGCCCCGATGTGCGTGTGCACGCCTTCGAGTTTCAGCAGCGCCTCGCTCATGCGGCCACCTCTTCTTTTTCTTCGGGGTTGATGCCGAGGTAGGCCTGCTGCACCACCGGCGAGGCGATCACGGTGGCCGGCTCGCCGTCGGCCACCAGCTCGCCGTTGTGCAGCACGATGATGCGGTCCGAGAGTTCGCGCACCACGTCCATCTTGTGTTCGACCAGCAGGATGGTCTTGGTCTTGTCGGCCTTGAGCTGGCGGATCAGGTTCAGGATCACCGGCACCTCGTCCACGCTCATGCCGGCGGTGGGTTCGTCGAACATGAAGACCTGCGGCTCCAGCGCCATCAGGATGCCCACTTCGAGCTTGCGCTGGTCGCCGTGCGGCAGGCTGGCCGCGAGCTGGTCGCCCTTGTCGGCCAGGGCCACGGTCTCCAGCACCTCGTCGGCCCGCACCACCAGGTCCTTGCGGTCGCTCCAGATCTTCCAGAGGTTGAGCCCGGCCCCTGCCCTTGCCTGCACCGCCAGCCGCACGTTCTCGCGCACCGTGAGGTTGGGGAACAGGTTGGTGAGCTGGAAGGCCCGGCCCAGCCCGGCCTGCGCCCGCGCCGGGGCGCCCTGGGCCGAGATGTCCACGCCGTTGAGCTTCACGCGCCCGGCGGTGGCCTTGATCTGGCCCGAGATCAGGTTGAAGTAGGTGGTCTTGCCGGCGCCGTTGGGGCCGACGATGGCGGTGAGCGTGCCCGGCGCGAACGCGCAGGAGACAGCATTCACCGCCACGTGCCCGCCGAAGCGGACCGTGAGGTCAGTGGTTTCAAGCATCAAGTTCCTCCACGCGCAGCGCGAGTGCGCGAGCAGTTGCGGCGAGTGCCGCAACCTTCCAGAAACGCCGCGGAACCGGCTTTGCCGGGCCGCAGGCGTTGTCCCCTGGGGGAAGCCGCGAAGCGGCGCAGGGGGGTTACTTCTTATTGCGGATGGGAACGTTCATTTCCGAAGGCTTGATCTCGCGCACCAGCTCAGGCACGCCCCAGGCAAAGGCCGGGTCCACCTTGATCTTGAAGTGGTACATGCTCTGCATGGCCTGGTGGTCTTCCTTGCGGAAGGTCATGGTGCCCTTGGGCGTCTCGAAGCTCATGCCTTCCATGGTCTTGATCAGCGTGGCGGCCTTGGCATCGCCGTTGGTCTTCTTCAGTGCTGTCACCACGGCCATGGCCGAGCTGAAACCACCGGCGGTGAAGAAGTCCGGCGGGCTCTTGAACTGGGTGTAGTGCTGGGCCACCATGGCCTCGTTCACCGGGTTCTTGGGGATGCCGAAGTAGTAGTAGGTGGCGCCTTCCATGCCGGGGAAGTTCTTGTACGAGGCCATGGCCGGCAGGATGTTGCCGCCGGTGGCGATCTCGATGCCGTAGCGCTTGAGGTCGAGATCGGCGATCTTGAACGGGTTGCCCGCGCCGGCCCAGATGATGAAGATCACCTTGCGGCCGGGCGCGTCCTTGAGCTTGTCGATCAGGCGCTGCGCACCGGCGGTGAAGTCGGTGGTGCTGGTGGGCAGGTATTCCTCGTGGACGATCTTGGCGGTCTTCACCGCGTCCTTGAAGGCCTTCACGCCGTCGCGGCCGAAGGCGTAGTCCTGCGCCAGGGTGGCGATGGTGGTGCCGGCCTTGTCCAGCGCCACGGCGTTGGAGATCGCGTCCTGCGAGGAGTTGCGGCCGGTGCGGAAGATGTACTTGTTCCACTTGTCGCCGGTGATGGAGTCGGCCACCGCGGGCTCGACCAGCAGGATCTTCTGGTATTCCTCGGCCACCGGCAGCATGGCCAGCGCCACGCCCGAGCTGGTCGGACCGATGGCCAGGTCGGCCTTGTCGTCGGCGTAGGCCGCGGCCAGCAGGCTCTTGCCCAGGTCGGGCTTGCCCTGGTCGTCCTTCTCGATCACGACGATCTTCTTGCCGCCGACCATCATGGTGCCGCCCGTGGCGTAGTTCAGACCCATCATCAGACCCACCTGGGTCTGCTTGCCGTAGGCCTCCAGCGGACCGGTCTTGCTGTAGACGTGGGCGATGCGGATTTCGCCGCCCGACTGGGCGAAGGCAGCGGCGGCGCCGCAGGCAAGGGCCATCACCGCAACGCGGCGCGTGGTCTGGAACATGTCTTGTCTCCTGGTTATGAGATCACCGGGCCGGTGAACGCCAACCCACTTTGCACGGTCCGTGCCAGGAAGAAAAGTCCTTTTGAATCAATGAGCTGCTGCTGTCTTGCCGTATGAATGCCTGAAATTCAGACACACCATCCAAACCCAAAATGTCTAAATATCAGACAGTTGTCTGGTTTTCAGACACAGACAGCCGGTCGTACAGGCTGGCGCGCGAGATGCCCAGCAGCTTCGCCGCCGCCACCCGGTTGCCCCCGGTGCGCGCCAGAGCGGCGGCAATGGCGCGGCGCTCCAGCTCGGCGATCTGCACCGGCAGCGGCCGCAGGTCGTCGTCCGCGGCCATCGCCGGCACAGGGGCGGCAGGCCGCGACAGCGCGGGCTCGATGCGGTCCAGCCCCGAGTCGCGCAGCACTTGTTCCACCTGCGCGGCGCCGATCTGCGGCGAGTCGCTGCGCAGCGCCAGCTGCTCCAGCACGTTGCGCAGCTCGCGCGTGTTGCCACGCCAGGGCTGCGCGGCCAGCAAATCGAGCGCGGGCGGCAGCAGCTCCAGGTGAATGTTGGCGCCGCGCGCCGCGATGTCCTCGCACAGCGTCTCGACCAGCAGCGGGATGTCACCCTGCCGCTCGCGCAGCGGCGGCACGCGGATGGGCAACACATTGAGGCGGTAGAACAGGTCTTCGCGGAACAGGCCCTCGCGCACCAGTTGCGCGAGGTCGCGCGAGGTCGCGGCCACCACGCGCACGTCGCAGCGGATCAGCTTGTTGGAGCCCAGCGGCTCGATCTCCCCGTCCTGCAGCGCGCGCAACAGCTTGACCTGCACGGCCATGGGCATGTCGCCCAGTTCGTCGAGAAACAGCGTGCCGCCGTCGGCCAGCTTGAACTTGCCATCCCGCCCCTTCTTGTCGGCGCCGGTGTAGGCCCCGGGCGCGACGCCGAAGAACTCCGCCTCCATCAGCGCCTCGGGCACGGCCGCCATGTTCACACCCACGAATGGCCGGCCGGCGCGCGGCGAGGCGGCGTGGATGGCGTGGGCGAGCAGCTCCTTGCCGGTGCCGGTCTCGCCCAGCAGCAGCACCGGGCTGGCCGACTGCGCCGCGCGGCGCGCCTGGCGCTTGACCTCCTGCGCGGCGGCGCTGCTGCCGACGAAGCTGGCGAAGGTGTACTTGGCGCGGCGCTGGCTGGCGAGTTCGCGCCGCGCCTCGTTCAGATCCTGCTCCAGCCGCGCGAACTTGGCGATCAGCGGCTGCAGCGTGGTCTCGGGGTGGTCGAACAGCACGATGCCCAGCACGCCGATGACCTCGCCCGCCTCGTCCCGCAGCGGGATGCGGCTGACCACGAAGGTGCCGGCCTTGTTGGTCAGCAGGTCGATCAGGATCGGCTTGCCGGTCTCCAGCACCTGGTGCATCTGCGTGTTCTGCACGACGTTCGACACCGGGTGGCCGACGAAGTCTTCCTCGCGTTCGTAGCCCAGCGCGGGCAGGAAGCGGCGGTACTGGTCGTTGATCCACACCACCCGCCCCTTGCGGTCCACCAGCAGCATGCCCTCGCTGGCGTTGGCGAACAGGTCGAACATCGAGCGCGCGGCCAGCTCCAGGATGCTCTGGGCGTCGCGCGGGAGGCGGGTGTCGGGGCTCATGGTCGCTGCATGGTACCCGCGGTGCCGGCCGATCCGCCCCTGCCGAGCCGAAGGCCCACGGCCACCAGCGCCGAGGCCACCGCCAGACCGACCACCGCGTTCCAGCCCCAGCGGGCGAACAGCATGCCGGCCAGCACGGCGCCGGAAGCCATGCCCCCGAACATCACCACAAACAGCAAGGCATTGAGCCGGCTGCGGGCCGACGGATCGGCGCTGTAGACCAGCGACTGGTGCGACACCAGCGCGCCCTGGAACCCGAGGTCGAACACGATCACCGCCAGCGCCAGCGCCGCCACCTGAACACCCTGCGGCAAGCCACCCACCAGCCCCGTCACCGCATAGCCCGCCAGCGCCAGACAGGCCCCCGCCAGGGCGCTGCGGTGCGGGCCATGGCGGTCCGCCAGGCGCCCGAACCAGGGTGCGGCGAGTGCGCCGGCCGCCCCGGCAATGCCGAATGCACCGGCCGCCGCGCTGCCCATGTGGAACGGTGCGCCGTGCAGCCACATCGCCAGCGTGGACCAGATGGCGCTGAAGCCCACCGCCAGCGCGCCCTGGGCCAGCGCGGCCTGCCGCACCGAGGGGTGGCGGCGCCACAGCGATCCGAGCGACGCCAGCAGCGCGCCGTAGCCCAGGGTGGTCGTGGGCGGCACATGCGGCAGCCCGCGTGCCAGCGCCAGGGCCACCAGGGCCACCGACACGGCCGCCAGGCCGAAGGTCGAGCGCCAGCCCAGGTGTTCGGCCGCGAAACCGCTGACCACGCGCGACAGCAGGATGCCCAGCAGCAAGCCGGTCATCACTGCACCCACAGCCTGCCCGCGGCGGGCTTCAGGCGCCAGCGTGGCCGCAGCGGGCACGATGTCCTGCGCGGCCGTGGCCGCCAGCCCGATGGCGAAGCTGGCCAGCAGCAGCCAGCCAATGGATGGAGCCAGCGCCGCGCCCGCCAGGGCCGCCACCAGCCAGCCGCACTTGACGAGCACCAGCGTCCGGCGGTCGCAACGGTCGCCCAGGGGCGCTGTCAACAGGATGCCCAGCGCGTAGCCCAGCTGCGTGAGCATGGGCACGAAGCCCAGGGTCTGCGGCCCCACCCCCAGCTGTGCGCCCAGCACTCCCAGCATGGGCTGGGCGTAGTACAGCGCGGCCACGGTCAGGCCAGCGCCGACAGCCAGCAGGCGCACCAGGGCGGGCGAAAGCGCCACACCCTGATGGGATGGCGCCGCCCCCAATACATTCGACAAGTGAATGGATGACATGACAAACTCCAGAAAACTCGATGGACGCAGTGTCCTTCTCGGTGAATTTCGGCGGAAGACGGCTGTCACACACCACAGATATACGATAGGCGAATGAATAAGCCTCCATCACCCGCAGCACCGGCCGACACGCTCCCCATCGGCAGCGGCGACCGGCTGGCCCTGATGCAGACCTTCGTGCGCATCGTCGAAGCCGGCAGCCTCTCGCGCGCGGCGGCGCAGATGCAGACCACCCAGCCCACCATCAGCCGGCGCCTGCTGGCGCTGGAACGCCTGCTCGGCGTGCGCCTGCTGCAACGCTCCACCCGGGCCATGCACCTGACGCCGGACGGCGAGCGCTGCTATGAGCGCGCCAAGCTGCTGATGGAGGACTGGGAGGCGCTCACCGCGGACGCGCACGGCGAGCAGCAGGCGCCCCGCGGCCAGCTGCGCGTGGTGGTGCCGCATGCGTTCGGACAGGAACAGCTGGTGCGGCCCCTGACCCGGTTCCTGCAGGCGCATCCGGACATCCAGGTCGAGTGGCTGCTGCGCGACGATGTGCACAACTTCATCGGCGCCGGCATCGACTGCGCGATTCAGGTCGGCGAGGTGCGCGACCCCTCGGTGGTGGCGATCCGGCTGATGGACGTGCCGCGCATCGTGATCGCGGCGCCAGCACTGCTGGAAAGCGGCGAGCCGCCCGCGACGGTGGACGCACTCGCCAACCTGCCCTGGCTGGCCCTGCGCACCTACTACCGAGACGAGGTGAGCCTCACTCACCAGCAGACGCAGCAGACCCGGCGCTTTGCCATCCGCCCCCGCCTGAGCACCGACAACCTCTATGTGCTGCGCAATGCCGCCGTGCTGGGGCTGGGTGCGGGCATCGTGTCGGCCTGGATGGCGGCGGACGATCTGGCCGCGGGGCGGCTGGTGCATCTGGTACCCCAGTGGCAGGCGCCGGCCCTGCCGGTCTACCTGGTCTATCCGCACGCCCGGTTCTACCCCCTGCGGCTGCGGCGCTTCATCGACGCCATGCGCGCGGCCATGCCGGTGACCGGCGGCGTGGCCCCCTGAGCGGCGGCTGTGGCGGGTTGAGGGCCCTGGGCGCTCAGCCCAGCAGCCCGAGCGCCCCGAGATCCACCCGCACCTGCGCCGCGGTCTCGAAGCGCACAGCGCGCCAGCCGATGGCATGGGCCGCGTCGATGTTGCGCTGCGCGTCGTCGATGAACACCGGCGACGGATCGCTCACCGCCAGTTGTTCCGTCACCGTGTGGAAGATCGCGGGGTCGGGCTTCATCAGCGCCACGCGGGCCGAGAAGACGCCGTCCTCGAACCAGTCGGCGAACGGATGGTCGTCCTCGATCCAGCGCGCCAGGCCGTGCGGCATGTTCGAGAGGTAGACCAGCCGGTGGCCGCGCGCCTTGAGCTCGTGAATCAGCGCGACGGTGTCGTCCTTCACGCGCATGTGCGGCGCCAGCCCGTCGATCACCGCCATCACCTCCTGCGCATCCAGCCCGGTACGCAGGGCGATGCGCTGCGCCAGCCCCTCGGGCTCCACATGGCCGAGGTCGAACTGCGCCCAGTCGCCGTCGGGGTCGAAGGTCTGGAAGATCTCGCGCACCCAGTGCGCCGCCTCGGCCTCGTCGCGCGCCCGCGCGGGCAGCACCTGGCGCAGCAGCACGGTCGGCTGCCAGTTGAACACCACCCCGCCGAGGTCGAACACCACCGTCTCAGTCGTCATGCCTTGTTTCCGTTTCTCTGTTGTGTGAAAGCTCATGCAGCGACCACGGTCACGCCGTGGTCCTTGAGCGTGAGGCCCAGTTCTTCGCCCAGCCGCCATTCGCGGTCCACCTGCGGGCTGACCACGAAGATCGGGCCCAGCTCGGTCTGCACCGTGAGTTCCTGGAACGAGCCGAGGTAGGCCTGCTTGAGCAGTTCGCCGCCCAGGCCGCCCGATTCGCGCGGGCCGATGGACCAGGCCTCGGGCCGGATCGCGGCCTTCACCGGGCCGGGCGGCAGACGGTGGCGCGGTTGCAGCCGGATGGGGCCGAAGCGCACCGAACCGTCGGCCTCGCTCACGCCGTCGAACAGCATCGCCTCGCCCATGAAGCCGGCCACGAAGGCGCTGGCCGGGCGTTCGTACAGGTCCTGCGGCGCGCCGGCCTGGGCGATCTGGCCGGCGTCCATCACGATGATCTGGTCGCTCACCGCCAGCGCCTCGCTCTGGTCGTGCGTCACATAGGCCACCGTCAGGCCCAGGCGCTGCTGCAGGGCGCGGATCTCCTCGCGCATGCTGCGGCGCAGCCGGGCGTCGAGGTTGGACAGCGGCTCGTCGAACAGCAGCACAGCCGGCTCGATCACCAGCGCGCGCGCCAGCGCCACGCGCTGCTGCTGCCCGCCCGAGAGCTCACTGGGCAGGCGCGCGTCCATGCCGACCAGGCCGACGGTCGCCATCGCGGCCCGCGCCCGCTCGGCGATTTCCGCCTTGGGCAGGCCGCTCACGCTCAGGCCGTAGCCCACGTTGTCCAGCACGCTCATGTGCGGGAACAGCGCGTAGCTCTGGAACACCATGCTGACGTTGCGCTCGCTGGGGCCGAGCGAGGTGACGTCGCGGCCGTCGATCAGGATCTGGCCGCCCGAGGGCGACTCCAGCCCCGCAATCATGCGCAGCGTGGTGGTCTTGCCGCAGCCCGAGGGGCCGAGGATGGTGGTCAGCGTGCCCTTGGGCACGGTGAAGTCGATGCCCTTGACGATCAGGGGCGCGCTGGCGCCGCCGTAGCGCTTGGTCACCTGGCGGAATTCAATGCCGTGAGTGGTCATGGCGGTTTCCTTGGAATCAGTGGCCGCCCGCGCGGCGGCCGAGTTGCCGTTCACCGACCAGGCGCTGCACCAGCGCGGTGATGACGGACATGAAGACGATGAGCACCGTGCAGTAGGCGAGCGCGAGCCCGTACTCGCCGTTGCCGACGCGGCCGATGATGTAGGTGGTGGACAGCTCGTACTTGGCCGAGACCAGGAAGATCACCGCCGACACCGTGGTCATGGAGCGAACGAAGCTGTAGATCAGCGCCGCCGTCAGCGCCGGCTTGAGCAGCGGCAGCACCACGCGGCGCAGCGTGGTCAGCGTGCCGGCGCGCAGCATGAACGAGGCTTCGTCGAGCGAACGGTCGAGCTGCTTGAACGCCGCCGTGCCGGCGCGTACGCCCACCGGCAGATTGCGGAACACGTAGCACAGCACGATGATCAGCCCGGTGCCGGTGAGCTCCACCGGCGGCACGTTGAAGGCCAGGATGTAGCTCACGCCCAGCACCGTGCCCGGAATCGCGAAGGTCAGCAGCGCAGCGAACTCGAAGCCCGCCTTGCCGCGGAACTCGGTGCGCGCCAGCAGCCAGGCGATCAGCAGGCCCAGGAAGGCGCAGACCGGCGCCGCCATCGCCGCCAGCGAGGCGGTGGTGAACAGCGAGTTCCAGGCCGTGCCCGCCCACACCAGGCCGTGCTCGCCCCACTGCAGGTCGAAGGCGCCTCGGAAGTGGTCCAGCGTGAGCGTGTAGTCGCGGCCCCAGGTCTTCACGAAGCCGCCCGCGAACGCGAACAGGTAGACCACCACGGTGAACAGCAGCCAGGGCCCGGCCACGCCGAAGCAGAGGCGCCGCACCGCATCGGGCAGCGGCATCGGCAGGCCCGCGTCGCCCTTGCCGGTCACGGTGGTGAAGCTGGTGCGCCCCAGCAGCCCGCGCTGGACGAAGAACACCACCAGGGCGAACAGCGTGAGCACCAGGGCCAGCGCCGCCGCCATGCCCGGGTCCAGCGAGGCGCCGACGATGGCGAAGAAGATCTCGGTCGACAGCACGGCGTAGGAACCGCCCAGGATGATGGGGTTGCCGAAGTCGGCCATGCTTTCGATGAAGCCGACCAGGAAGGCGTTGGCCAGGCCCGGCTTGAGCAGCGGCAGCGTCACGGTCACGAAGGTGCGCAGGCGGTCGGCGCGCAGTGTCTGCGCCGCCTCTTCCAGCGAGGGGCTCACGCCCTGCACCACGCCGCGCATGATCATGAAGGCGATGGGTGTGAAGGCGAACATCTGCGCCAGCCAGACACCGAACACGCCGTAGAACCAGCGCGAGGGCGGCACGCCGAAGGCCCATTCCATGAACTGGTTGTAGAGGCCGGCGCGACCGAACAGCAGGATCAGGCCCAGGCCGACCACGAAGGGCGGCGTGATGATGGGCAGCATGGCCAGCACGTTCAGCGGCTTCTGCAGCCGCGTGCCGCCGCGCTCGGCCCACAGCGCCATCAGCGTGCCCATCACCGTCGTGCCGGCCGCCGTCAGCAGCGCGAGGAACAGCGTGTTCCAGGCCACGCCACAGCGTGTCCCACCGCTCACGCAACCCAGGCCCCAGATGCGCTCGGTGGCCAGCCGGTCGACCAGCGCACCCGGCGCCCACAGGCCCATGTCGTCGTACAGCCCCGAAGCCAGCGAGCGCAGCACCGGGTAGACCACGAACAGTGCCAGCAGGCTCACACAGCCGACCACCGAGCCCGCGACGAACACGTCGCCGCGGAAGAAGCCCAGACGCGCGATGCCCGCGCCCAGCAGCATCACCAGGCAGGCGATGGCGACAAAGCCGCCCCAGCCCATGCCGAACTGGCCGTGCTCCAGCGGGCCGAACCAGGCCTCCAGCGTCTGGAAGCTCCAGCCCGGCGCGCCGATGGCGAAGCCGCTGGCCAGCAGGCCGGCCAGGCCCAGCAGCGCGCCGGCCACCAGCACCCCGCCCTGCGCCCGCCCCACGGGCAGCAGCAGGCCGGCGCCGGCGATCAGCAGACCGGCCACGCCGGTCCAGAGCCAGGGCCGCCCGTGCAGCGCCGCCTGCACCACGCCGCTGGCGGTGGCGTCGCCGCCCCAGACGCCAGGCAACGCCGCCCAGAGCGACTGTTGTTGGAGGAAGTACCAGGGCAGCAGCGCGTAGGCGGCCAGCCCCAGCAAGGTCCAGGCGGCCAACGCCCGCCCGGACCGCGAGGTCAAGGTGTTCATGCGGAATTCCGGAGCGGGTGAAGGTCAGCGCGGCAGGCTGTTGACGTCTTTTTCCCAGCGCTGGATCAGGCGGCGGCGCTCGGCCGTCTGGCCGTACTTCGCGTAGTCGTAGTTGATCAGCTTGATCTTGCGGAAGTCGGGCACGCGCGGGTCGACCTTGGTCTCCTTGTTCGACGGCAGCTGGAACTGCAGCGTGGCCGCGCCCAGGGCCTGGGCCGAGGGCGTGAGCGCCCATTCGTAGAACTTCTTGGCCGCGTCCAGGTTGCGCGCACCCCTGATGATCGACATCGATCCGATCTCGGCGCCCGTGCCGTCCGACGGGGTGATGGTCTCCAGCGGGAAGCCCTGCGCCTTCTCGCCCGGGCCGTCGTGCACGAAGCTGATGGAGATGGTGGCCTCACCACGCGCCACCGCCTTGATCGGGCCGGTGCCCGAGCGGGTGTAGGCGCCGATGTTGCCGTGCAGCTTCTTCAGATACTCAAACGCCTGGTCTTCGCCCATGAGCTGCACCAGCGTCGCGATCATGGTATAGGCGGTGCCGCTGGAGGCCGGGTTGGCCGACTGGATCTCTCCCTTGTATTCGGGCTTGAGCAGGTCGGCCCAGGTCTTGGGCACGGCCAGCTTCTTCTTGGCCAGCAGCTCGGTGTTGTAGCCAAAGCCCAGCGGGCCGGAGTAGATGCCCACCGTCTTGTAGCCCGATTGCGCGGCCTGCTTCTGCGCCCAGTCGTGCAGCTTGGGCAAGGTGGGCGACTTGTATTCCATGGTCAGTCCCTGCTCGGCGGCCTGCAGGTGCGGGTCGCCGGTGCCGCCGAACCAGAGGTCAGTCTTGGGGTTGGCGCGCTCGGCCATGATCTGCGCGATCGCCTCGCCCGAGCCCTTGAGCGTCATGTTGACCTTCACGCCCTGGCTCTTCTCGAAGGTGACGGCGAGCATGTTGCACCAGGCCGCCTGGGCCGAGCAGATCAGGTTGAACTCGCTGCTCTGGGCCTGCGCGGACAGCGCGGGCAACAGCAGGAAAGGGGCGGCAAGCCAGAGGGTCTTTTTCATGGGTTTTCTCCTGGGATGGACGGGGATCTCGGGTGTGGGAAACGGGTGGGGCGAGCGGTTCAGGGCCCTTCGGGCATGGCGGTGGCACCGGTCATCAGCACGCTGACGCCGGGGCCGTCGAGGAAGACGCTGACCGGCGCGCCCACCTGCAGCGTCTGGCGCTCGTGCTGGCGGTGCACCTGCAGCAGGCCCAGCGCGGTGCGCACGCGGTAGTGCGACTGCCGGCCTTCGTAGGCGTGCGATTCGATGCGCCCGGCCAGGCCCTGCCCGCTGGCCGGCGCCAGGCGCCAGGCCTCGGGCCGCACCACCACGCGGGTGGCGCCGCGGCGCCGGGCGTGGCCGGTGTTCACCGTCAGCGGGCCGACGCGCAAGCCGCCCTGGCCATCGGCCTCGGCGTCGAACACCGCGGCATCGCCCATGAAGCCGGCCACGAACTCGGAGCGCGGGCGCTCGTAGATGTCGCGCGGGCTGCCGACCTGCTGCACCTGGCCGTCGCGCAGCACCACGATGTGGTCGCTGACCGCCATGGCCTCGTTCTGGTCGTGCGTCACGTAGACCACCGTCAGGCCCAGCGACTGCTGCAGGCCGCGGATCTCCTCGCGGATCTGGCGCCGCAAGCCGGCGTCGAGGTTGGACAGCGGCTCGTCGAGCAGGAGCACCTCGGGCGCCAGGGCCAGCGCGCGCGCCAGGGCCACGCGCTGCTGCTGCCCGCCCGAGAGCGAGGCCGTGCTGCGGGCGGCCAGCGCACCCAGGCCGACCTGCGCCAGCGCGGCGTGCACCCGCGGGTCGCGCGCGGCGGCGGCGCTGTCCAGCCCCAGGCCGTAGCCCACGTTGCCCTGCACGTCCAGGTGCGGGAACAGCGCGTAGTTCTGGAACACCATGCTGATGGGCCGCTGGTCCGGGCCGGTGCCGGTCACGTCGCGCTCGCCGATGAACACCCGGCCAGCGGTGGGCTGTTCCAGCCCGGCCACCAGGCGCAGCAGCGTCGACTTGCCGCAGCCCGAGGGCCCGAGCAGCGTGGTGAGCTGGCGCCGCGCGAACCGCAGCTGCACACCGCGCAGCGCGCGCGTGCCGTCGGCAAAGGTTTTTTCCACCGCGTCCAGGCGCACCGCGTCAGGCATGTGAGCCCCCTGCCCCGGCCGGTGCCAGGTTCCAGCGCACCACGGCATCGACACCGACCACGCGGTCGTCCTGCACGCGGTTGAACAGCTGCACCTGCGCCTGCATCGACTCGGCGATCTGACGGCAGATCGACAGACCCAGGCCGATGCCCGTGCCGCCCGCGGCCGACTGGAAGGGCTCGAACAGCCGGTCCATCACCGCCGCATCGATGCCGCCGCCGTTGTCCCAGATCAGCAGCTCGGCCTGGTCCGGCAGCACCCGCACCACCATGCCCAGGGCCGAGCCGCGCGGCGCGTGGTGGATGGCGTTGGACAGCAGGTTGCGCAGCAGCTCGCCCAGCATCCAGGGGTCGGTGGTCAGGCGCACCGGCACCGATTCGAAGGAAAAATCCAGCCGCTTGCGCGCCAGCAGCGGCCCGAACTCCAGGCACACCGCCTGTGCCACGGTGTCCAGGTCCACCTCCTGCCAGTGCGCCTGCGCCACCAGCTGCTCGACCTTGGCCAGCGAGAGCAGCTGCCGCACCAGCTCGCTGGAACGGTCGACGGTCGCGAGCATCTTGGGCAGGGTGTCCTTCACCTCCAGCTGGCCCGACATCGCGCCCTGCAGCTGGGTGCGCAGCACCGCGAACGGCGTGCGCAGCTGGTGCGAGGCATCGGCGAGGAAGCGGCGCTGCTGCTCGGTGGCAGCGCGCTGGTGCGCCAGCACACCGTGCACCGCGTCGGACAGCGGCTGCAGCTCGGCCGGCACCGGGCGCGGGGCGCTGCCGGCCTCGCCCGCATGGAGCTCGTCCTCCAGGTGGCGCAGCGGCGCCAGCGCGCGCCCGGCGCACCAGGCGAACAGCGGCAGCACCGCCACCAGACGCAGCGCGCCGCCCCACAGCGGCGCGGCCGCCAGCTCGGGCAGGAAGGCCTGCAACAGCAGCTCGACCAGCAGCAGGCACAGCGCCAGGCCCAGCAGCAGCCGCACCGTGATCGACCAGGGCCGCGCGGCGGGTGCGGACGGTGTCGACGCGGGGCCTGTCATGGTCGGTGGGGTGGATGGAACAGACGACGCCATGTGCCGTTCAGACCGCGACCGGCCCTTCCGTCATCGCCTCGTCGATCAGCAGGTAGCCCACACCGCGCAGCGTCACCAGCTGAGCGCCCGAGCCCTGGATGCGCTTGCGCAGCCGGTGCACCAACACCTCGATGGCGTCGGCGCCCACCGGCTCGTCGCCGAACACGGCGTGGTGCAGGTCTTCCTTGCCGACCGCCTGACCCGGCCGGGCCAGCAGCGCCTTGAGCAGGGCCAGCTCGCGGGTCGACACGTCCAGCGGCGTCGCGCCGCGGAACACGGCGCCGGTGGGCTCGTCGACGCGCAGCAGCGCGCAGCGCAGCTCCGGCGCGCCATGGCTGCGGCGCACCAGCGCCTTGAGGCGGGCTGCCAGTTCCTCGATGTCAAAGGGTTTGGTCAGGTAGTCGTCGGCGCCCTCGTTGAGGCCGAGCACCCGGTCCTGCACCGCGCTGCGGGCGGTCACCACCAGCACCGGCACCTGCGAGCCGCCGTCGCGCATCAGGCGCAGCACCTCCATGCCGTCCATGCCCGGCAGGCTCAGGTCCAGCAGCACCACGTCGGGCCGGCGGCGCCGGAACATGGCCAGCGCCTCCGCACCGTCGGCGCAGCGCGTGACCTCGAAGCCCCGGCCCTGCAGCACGCGCCCCAGCGCGTCGCCCAGGGCCAGATCGTCTTCCACCATCAGCACTTTCATGCCAACGATGATGCCCGGCGCCCCCGCCGGACCGCATAGAGGAAACCTTAGAGAAACACGAAAGCCGGACGAAATCTTCGTCCGGCTTTCAGGCGCCGCTCAAGGCGGCGGAGCGCGGGGCGCTCCTTTCTTCAGCTGCGTCTGTGCCAGGCCAGCAGGCGCGGCGTCACCAGCACCAGCAGCACGATCACCAGCAGCGTGGCCGACATCGGGCGCTCGAAGAACACGGTGAAGCTGCCCTCTCCGATGGACATGGCGTTGCGGAACTGGGCCTCGGCCAGCGGCCCCAGGATCAGACCCACGATGACCGGCGCGGTCGGGAAGTCGAAGCGGCGCATCGCCACCCCCACCAGCGCCAGGCCGAACATCAGGAACAGGTCGAACGAACTCTGGCGCATACCGTACACGCCCACCGTCGCGAAGATGAGGATGCCGGCGTACAGCGGTGCCTTCGGAATCTTCAGCAGCTTGACCCACAGGCCCACCATCGGCAGGTTCAGCACCAGCAGCATCACGTTGCCGATGTAGAGCGAGGCGATCAGCGCCCAGACCAGGTCGGACGAGGTCTGGAACAGCTGCGGGCCGGCGTTGATGCCGTAGTTCTGCAGCGCAGACAGCAGGATGGCGGCGGTCACCGAGGTCGGGATGCCCAGCGTGAGCAGCGGCACCAGGGTGGCCGTGACAGCCGAGTTGTTGGCGGCCTCGGGGCCGGCCACACCTTCGATGGCGCCGACCGTGCCGAACTCCTTCTTGTGCTCCGGGTCGGCCAGCTTGCGCTCGGTCGCGTAGCTCAGGAAGGTCGGAATCTCGGAACCGCCCGCGGGGATGGTGCCGAAGGGGAAGCCGATCGCCGTGCCGCGCAGCCAGGCGGGCCAGGAACGGCGCCACTCGGTCCTGGTCATGTGGGCCTTGTTCATCTTGTTCATGTTGGCCTCGCTCTTGCCCTCGTACAGGGCGTTGTAGAGCGCTTCCGTCACCGCGAACAGGCCCACCGCCACCAGCACCACCTCCAGGCCGTCCATCAGCTCGATGACGCCCGCGGTGTAGCGCACCTGGCCGGTGATCTGGTCCATGCCGACCAGGCCCATGGCCAGGCCGACGAACAGCGAGGTCAGGCCGCGCAGCGTGCTCTGGCCCAGCACGGCGGAGACGGTCGTGAAGGCCAGCAGCATCAGGCAGAAGTATTCGGGCGGCCCCAGCTTGACGGCGAACTCGGCCAGGATGGGCGCGAACAGCGTGACCAGCACGGTGGCAATGGTGCCGGCGACGAACGAGCCGATGGCCGAGGTGGCCAGCGCAGCGCCCGCGCGACCGTTCTTGGCCATCTTGAAGCCTTCGAGCGCGGTCACCATGGTGCCGGTCTCGCCCGGGGTGTTGAGCAGGATCGAAGTGGTCGAGCCGCCGTACATGGCACCGTAGTAGATGCCGGCGAAGAAGATCATCGAGGCTGTCGGCTCGACCTGACCGGTGATCGGCAGCAGCATGGCCACGGTCACCGCCGGGCCAAGGCCGGGCAGCACGCCGATGGCGGTGCCCAGCGCACAGCCGGCCAGCGCCCACAGCAGGTTGAGGGGGGTGGCTGCGGTGGCGAAGCCGCCCAGCAGCTGGTTCCAGGTGTCCATCATGCTTGTGCTCCCTGATCAGATCCAGCCGGTGCCGGTCAGGCCCGGCAGGTTGACGGCGAGGAATTTGGTGAACAGCCAGTAGGTCGGTGCGGCAATCACGATGCCGGTGACCGCGTCGCGCAGCACCTGCATGGCGTTGCCGCCGGACTTGCCTTCGCTGATGCGCAGGCCCCGCACCGCGAGGGCGTAGCACAGCGCACAGCTGAGCACAAAACCGATGGTGGTGATCAGCGCCGCGTTGCCCAGGATGCCGGCCGACACCCAGGCCAGCGCGTGCCAGTCGCCGCGCGGGGCGCCCGAAGGCTCCTCCATGTTGCGGTAGCCGCCGGAGCGCACCTCCAGAATCAGCATCACGCCACACAGGCCCAGCGCGGCCGCCACCAGCCAGGGCAGGAAGTCGGGGCCCACGCCCGCATAGCCGGCGTCGGACGGGATGTTGGCTGCACCGTAGGCCAGAACGGCAGCCACCACCACGGCGGCGATGCCCATGGCCAGCTGGCCCGGGCGGTGATCGGGACGCGCCTCCTGCGCGGGGGTGGTGTCGGCATTCATGACGTGCTCCACTCGTAAAAAAATGCGGCCGCGGCGCGAACGCCGTGGCCGCTGGATCGGACAGACCGGGCCGTGTGCTTACACCATGCCGGCGCGGACCATGGTGGCGCGCAGGGTGGAGAAGTCCTTGTCGACGAAGGCGTCGAATTCCTTGCCGGTCAGCAGGGCCGGGGTCCAGTTGTTCTTGACCAGGGCTTCCTGCCAGGCCTTGCTCTTGGTGGCCTTGACGATCATCTCGGTCAGCGCGGCGCGCTGCTCGGGGGTGATGCCGGCGGCGCCGTAAACACCGCGCCAGTTGCCGATCTCGACATCGATGCCCTGCTCCTTGAGCGTGGGGATCTTTTCCAGGCCCTTGACGCGCTGGCCGGAGGTGATGGCGATCGCCTTCATCTTGCCGCTCTCGATGTACTGCTGGAACTCGCTGTAGCCGGAGCCACCGACGGTCACGTTGCCACCCAGGATGGCGGCGACGGCCTCACCGCCCCCACGGAAGGGCACGTAGTTGATCTTGGCGGCGGGCACGCCCACGGCCTGGGCGATCTGCGACGCGGCGATGTGCTCGGTGGAGCCACGCGAACCGCCGCCCCACTTGACACTGCCGGGGTCCTTCTTGAGCGCCTCGACCACGTCCTTCATGGTGTTGAGGGGCGAGCTGGCGGGCAGCACGAACACGTTGTATTCGGTGGTCAGGCGGGCGATCGGCGTGACCTGGGTGATCGAGACCGGCGGCTTGCCGGTGATGATGCCGCCCAGCATCACGGCGCCCATCACCATCATGGCGTTCGGGTCGCCCTTGGCGGAGTTGTAGAACTGGGCCAGACCGATGGCGCCGGCAGCACCGCCCTTGTTCTCGTAGGTCACGGAAGACGCCACGCCCGCATCGCGCAGGGCCTCGCCCAGGGCACGGCCGGTGCCATCCCAGCCACCACCCGGGTTGGCGGGGATCATCATCTTGACGTTGGCACCCTGGGCCCAGGCGGCATTGGGCAGGGCACCGGCGGCGGCCAGAGCGGCCAGGGACTTGAGGAAGGTATCGCGACGCATGTTTGTCTCCGTGGGAGGTTGATCGACGGTCGTTATGTTCCTGTCGGCCGCTGTCAATCGGCTGTCGTTGCCGTCAGGAAAAACCCTATGAGGGTGCGGGATCTCCCATCACGGGGAGGACCATAATTGCACCAGCCCTCTTCACCACGCAGGGCCTTTGGCCAGACGCCCTTCGCTCATGAATGCACATGCCCATCCCGTGTTTGACGCTTGCCTGAAAGAGGCATTGGCCTTGTCGGCCGAGTGGGTGCCCCGCTGGCTGGCGGCGCTCGGCAACGCACTGCTGGAGAAGGAGGCCTCCGCCGTCGGCGCCTCCGAACAGCGCAGCGCCGGCCAGGCGCGCGCCACCCTGGCCGCCTACCAGCAGCGGGTGACCGAGCACTTTCTGTCGGCGCTGTCACAGTCGATAGGCAGCGTCGCCGACGGCGAGGGTGACCTGACCCCCGTCAGCGGCAGGACCCCGCCCCCCCGCCTGGACACACTCAGCCTGGACGACCTGGAGCTGATGGACCACCAGCAGGTGCAGCACACCGTCGAGCTGGCGCGCATCCAGCAGGTGGTGAAGATGGCGGTGGAAGAAGAGCTGGTGAAGCTCGACGCGCGCCTGAGCACCGCCCGGGGACTCACTGTGGTGAGCAGCAAGGCCAACCCGCTGCACCCCGAGGCCATCATCGGTGCGCTGATCCGCGCGCTGTCCAAGCTGCACATCGACGAGGAGGTGCGGGTGCAGTGGCTGCACATCGGCGCCCTGCCCCTCGGCCAGGAACTGCGGCGTTTCTACCGCCAGCTGGTCGACCTTCTGGACCGCTGGGGCGTGCAGCCCGCGGGCTACAAGGTCGTGCAGACCCCGGTGGGCAAGCCCGCCGACCGAGGTGCCTCCCGCCCCCGCGGGGACAGCCTGCCCGTGGAGGCGCTGAGCGACGGGAACGAGTTGCTCACCCTTGATCACCTGCACCAGCTGCTGGTGGGCAATGTCGCGCGCGGCGCGGCCGATGCCTCCGATCCGGCACAGGCGCAGGAGGCCGACAGCATGGTGCGGTCCCTGGCGGTGGAGGTGGTCGCACTGATGCTGCGCCGCATCGTCGACGACCCCCGCCTGCTGGCGCCGGTGCGGGACATGATGCTGCGGCTCAAGCCCATGCTGCTGGAGCTGGCGCGCAACGACCCGCGCTTTTTTACCGATCGCAGCAACCCGGCGCGGCGCCTGCTGGATGTGCTCACCGAGCGCGCGCTGGCGTTCAAGAGCGAGCGGGACTCGGGGTTCCAGGCCTACATGCAGCAGCTGCGCAAGGTGGTCCAGGACCTGCAGGTGCCGGCCAGCCAGCTGTCGCAGCGCATCAGCGAACTGCTCGCACGTCTGGTGCGCACCGACCCGGTGACACAGGCACCCGCACGGGGCCTGGCCATGCAGACCTTGATGAAGGTGGAGCAGCGCAACCTGCTGGCCGAACGGGTGGCCACGGAAATCCAGGCCAGAAACGACTTTGCCCGGGCACCCGGTGTGGTGCGCCGCTTCCTCACCGGCCCCTGGGCCCAGGTGGTGGCGCAGGCGCGCATCCAGGCGAAGGCCGCGGACAGCCTGAGCCCGGGCGATGCACCGGCGCTGCGCTACATGGACGCCCTGCCCGACCTGCTGTGGTCAAGCCAGCACGAACTGGCCAGCCTCAACCGGCCCCGGCTGATCAAGGTCATTCCTGGCCTGCTGCGCACGCTGCGCGAAGGGCTGGAGTCCATCGACTACCCGCGCGCCCAGGCCGACTCCTTCTTCCAGGCGCTCATGGAGCTGCAGGAACCAGCCTACGCCGCCCGGCGCGACGACGAGGCGGACATGCGCGGACTGGACATGTCCGATACCTGGGTGCATCCGGCGGAAGCACGCGACTCGGGATTCATGGACGACCTGCAGATCGAGAGCCAGCCCGGCTTCCAGGACACCGAGCCGATGGACCCCGAGTGGCTGCGCCAACGCCAGACAGAGACCACCGCAAAGCCCCGCCCGCTGACGGTGGGCACCTGGGTGGACCTTCGAGACGGAGGAGAAGACCTGCGTTGCCAGCTCACCTGGGCCAGCCCGCACGGCACCATGTTCCTCTTCAACGCCGCCAACGGGCGCAGCATTTCGCTGACCCTGCGCGGGCTGGAACGACTGCGCGAGCTGGGACGCCTGACGGTGGTGGCCGACCACGGTCTGGTCGACGATGCCCTCGACGAGGTGACGCGCCAGGCCTTCCTCAACTCCGGTCGCCGCTGAGCCCAGGCCTCCTGTCCGCATGAAGCTGCTTCTGGTCGAAGACAACCCCACCATGCAGGCCACCCTGCAGCGCACGCTGGAGCGGCGCGGCATGCAGGTGCTCACCTGTGGCGATGGTGACAAGGCCCTGCCGCTGTGGCGCTCCAGCCTGCCCGACGTGGTGCTGCTGGACCTGAGCCTGCCCGGGCGCGACGGCCTGCAGGTGCTGGGCGACGCGCGCGCCGAAGGCCTGAAGACGCCGGTGATCATCCTCACCGCGCGCGGCACCGTGGGCGATCGCATCATCGGCCTGAACACCGGCGCCGACGACTACCTGCCCAAACCCTTCGACCTCGACGAGCTGGAGGCCCGCGTGCGCGCCCTGGTGCGCCGCTCAGCCGACGCCACCGACAGCCCGGGCAACCTGCCCGCGCGCAGCGCCGGCTGGTGCGGCATGCAGATCGACCGCGACAGCGGCGCGGTCTACCACGACGGTGAGCCGCTGGAGCTCGCCCCGCGCGAGCTGGCCCTGCTGCGCGCCGTGCTCTCCCAGCCCGGGCAGGCGATCACCAAGGAACGCCTGTTCGAGCTGGTGTTCCCCGGCGAGGCCCATGTGCAGCCCGAGGCCATCGAGGTGGTGGCCTACCGGCTGCGCAAGAAGATCGGCCACACCGGCGCGCAGCTGGTGACGCTGCGCGGGCTGGGCTATCTGCTGAAGGCCGCTGCCTGAGGACATGGCCGTGAGCGCACCGCTGTCGCTGCGCCGCACGCTGCTGCTGGGCATCCTGCTGCCGCTGTTCGGCTTTGTGGTCATCAACACCGTGGTGCTCTACCGGCAGGCGCTGGCGGGCGCCGACACCGCCTACGACCGTACCTTGCTGGCCACCGCCAAGTCGCTGGGCGAACAGCTGGAGGTGGTCAGCACCGGCGACCAGCCCAGCGTGCGCTCGTCCCTGCTCTATTCCGCACTGGAGGCCTTCGAGGCCGACAACCGCAGCCGGCTCTTCTACCGCGTCAGCGGTTTTCGCGGCGAAATGGTCTCGGGCTTTGAAAACCTGCCGCCGCCCAGAGCCCGCCTGCCCGACCAGAAGATCTACGCCGCCCTGGTGCACTTCTACGACGACGAGTACCAGGGCGCGCCGGTCCGCATGGCGGTGCTGCTGCAGCCGGTGGCGGGCGAGGCCGGCCAGGGCATGGCCACCATCCAGGTGGCCGAGACGCTGGAGCTGCGCCAGACGCTGGCGCGGCAGATCCTGATCGACACCCTGTGGCGCCAGGCGGCGCTGGTGGTGGTGATCGTGCTGGTGGTGGTGATCGTGGTGCAGCGCGCCACCCGCCCGGTGCGCTCCATCAGCCACGCACTGGCCCACCGCAGCGACAACGACCTCTCGCCGCTGCCCACCAACAGCGCCCCGCGCGAGCTGCTGCCGCTGCTGGAGGCGACCAACCAGCACATGCAGCGGCTGTCGCAGCTGCTGGACCACCAGAAGCGCTTCGTGCGCGACACCTCGCACCAGCTGCGAACCCCGCTGGCCGTGCTCAAGACCCAGGTGCAGTCGGCCCGGCGCGGCGACGTGCCGCCGCTGCAGGCGCTGGACGAGATCGGGCACACCGTCGACCGCGCCACCGAACTGGCCAACCAGATGCTGGCCCTGGCCAAGGTCGAGCAGCTGCGCCAGGACCGGGACGCCCCCGTGGTCGACTGGGGCGAGGTGGTGCGCGCCGTGGCCCTGGACCTGGCCCCGCTGATCGCCGACCGCGGCCTCGACTTTTCGCTGGACGTGGTCAGTGCCCCGGTGCGTTCGCACGAATGGGCGCTGCGCGAGCTCGGGCGCAACCTGCTGCACAACGCCATCAAGCACTGCCCGCCGGAATCGCGCCTGGCGGTGGGCATGGTCTGCGACGACCGCTCCGCCGCACTGTCCATCAGCGACAGCGGGCCGGGCATTTCCGACCACCTGCGCGAACGCCTGTTCCAACCGTTTGCCACCGACCACGGCGCGCGGCCCTCGGGCGCCGGATCGGGCCTGGGACTGGCCATCTGCCACGGCATCGTGCAGTCGCTCGGCGGCAGCATCGAGCTGGAGAACCGCATGGTGCGCGGACGCATCGGCGGGCTGGACGCCACCGTGCGCCTGCCCCTGGCGCATCCGGTCACGGAGGCCGATCATGACCAATAACGCAACCGAAGGCGGCCGGGTCCGGCTGGACAAGTGGCTCTGGGCCGCGCGCTTCTACAAGACCCGCTCGCTCAGCGCCGAAGAGATCGACAAGGGTCGCGTGCGGGTCAACGGTGCGCCCGTGAAGCCGGCGCGCGAGGTGCGCATCGGCGACGTGGTCGAGCTGCGCAGCGGCAGCGTGCAGCGCACCCTGGTGGTCAGGGCGCTCAGCGGTGTGCGCGGCCCGGCCACGGCGGCGGCCTTGCTGTACGAAGAGACCGCCGAGTCGGTGGCGCAGCGCCTGGCCGCGGCCGAGCGGCGGCGCCTGGCGCCCGAACCGGCCGACAGCATCACCCAAGGGCGACCGAGCAAACGCGACCGCCGCGAACTCGACGCCTGGCAGAAGCCGCCAGCCGAATGGAACGACCGCTGGAGCGCGTCTCTAGAAAGTGACGACGAGGACTGAATTTCCGCGCTAGCGGCGCCGCAGTCCCAGCCACATCACGGTGGCCACCACCAGCACACCACCCAGCACCTGCACCGGCGCCACCTGCTGCCCGAGCACCGCCCAGGCCAGCAGCAGCGCAAAGATCGGCTCCACATTCATGATCGGCGAGCCGCCCACCACGCCCAGCCTGGGCAGCACGGTGAACATGATGGTGAAGGCGGTGCCGTAGAGCACGGTCAGGCCCAGCAGGCCCCACCAGCCCGCCGGGGCCTGTGGCAGCGACCAGCCACCCTGCCCCGCGACGCCGACCAGGGCCGCCAGCGCCACGATGGCCATGGTGGCAGCCGTGCGCACGCGGCCGTCCAGCCCCACCGTCTCGTGCTGCGTGAACACCAGCGCCAGGCCGAACGAGGCCGCGGCCGCCAGCGCGAACGCCACACCGGCCCCGATGCGCCCCCAGTGCGCCGAAGCCCCCAGGCCCGACGCCGCACCCGCCACATCCAGGGCCAGCGCCAGCCCCAGCAGCAGCACCGGCATGGCGCGCAGCAGCGCAGGCTCCACCCGCTCGGCCTTGAGCGTGCGCGCCCACAGCGCCGTCCACAGCGGGTAGGTGTTGAAGGCCAGCAGGGCCAGCGCCACCGGCAGGCGCGCCACCGCCGAATACAGGCACAGGCTCTGCACGCTGATCAGCACACCGATCTTCAGCAGCGCCCGCTTCTGCCCTGCGGGCAGATTCACCGGCACCCCCGCCATGCGCACGATCAGCCAGACCACCAGGGCCGTGACACCACTGCGGAACAGCACCGCGGTGGACACGGAAACCCCGTGGTCAAAGGCCAGCCGCGCCGCGACGTGGTTGGCGCCCATCATGAACGCGATGAGCAGCAGGGTGGCAAAAGCGGAACCGGAGAGGGATTTGTGAGATGGAGAAGACATCGGGCGATTGTGCGCGGCCTGCCCAAAAAGCGGGCAACGCTGCCGCAGGCCTTGTGCGGCGCGGACTTGGCGCAGGTGTCCGGGACATATCCACAGGCTTACCCCCTGCGGCTGGGTGCAACTTCGGCATCACCTTCGCGCGAGGAGGACGCGGACCGTCAGCCAATTCCACCAGGTCTGCGTCGAGAATCCTCATCGGCCTACAATCGGCCCCATGACCAAACTTCTGAGCCTCACCATGACCCTCTGCGCTGACGCGCAGGTGGCGGTGTGCGCTCGTCGCGTGCAGGGCCAGGCCACGGCCCCGTGCGGCCACCGCCTTATGGCCGCACATTCCCCCGCCCGGCGATAACCCTCTCACCCTAGAACGCACACTCTTCATCGCCGGGCCCCAATCAGTGCGGGCATTGCCATCCCCTTGAGGGCGCTGGCAATTCGATGGAGTCGTTCTTCATGTATTCCCCCGACTGTGGTGAGCGTGTTCTCACCGAGATGGATCACGCACGTCTGACCGTGCTGAAGGGTGTTTCCGACCACCCCGACCTGTCCTCCCTGTTGTCGCTGGCCGATCTGGTACCGCCGGCGCAAGTCCCCGCCGACGTGATCACCATGCACTCGCGTGCGCTGATCCGCGACCTGGCGGCAGGCGAGCTGCAAGAGCTGACCTTGTGCTACCCCGGCGACGCGGTCGCCGGGAAGGGCTCCACATCCGTCCTCTCGCCAATCGGCGCAGCCTTGCTGGGCCGCCGTGTGGGTGACAGCGTGCACGTTCAACTGCCGGCCGGCAAAGCCCGCGACCTGCGCATCGAGACCGTGCTGTTCCAGCCCGAAGCCGACGCTGCCTGCGCAGCGTAGCCGCGGCCGCCTGATCTTCCGCCTTTCCTGGTGGTGGCTGACCCCACCAGGCCAAACCCTGGACATCTCTTCCATGACTGCTTCCTTGTCTGCGACCTGGGCGCACGTGATCGCGCCACGCGGTGCTTCCGCGGCCACCCCTGCCGTGCCACAGTCGGCGTTCAACGCGTCCCATGCACACGACCCACCCATCCGGCGACGGGTGGTGGTTCTCACCTCGCTGTCCGTCGGTTCGAGCGGCCACCTGCTGCGGGCCGCGCAAGGCGCCGCCGCCATGGGCGCCGAACTGCAGCTGGCCTACCTGCAGCTGGAAGGGGTCGACCCGTGGAGCGATCCGATGGCCCGCCTGTCCCAACGGGCGCGCTTTCTGCGAAGGCATGTCGCGCTGCCGGTCGAAGTGGTTCCCCAGCCCGTGCAAACCAGCGCAGCCCTGTTGCTGGTGTGTCGGGACGCGAGCCTGGTCTGCCTGGTCGATGGCGAGCCCTCGCCATCGAGCATTCAGCGCCTGTCGCCGGTAGTGCGGGCGCTGCTCAGCCGCGGCAACCGCCCGGTCTGGTGGGTCCACCAGTCCGACCTGGAGACATCCACCCCTGCGCTGTGCTGCCTCTCCAGCGTCAACGCACCAGAGACCGAATGGACGGCCTGGTCGCCCCTGCTGTGGCACCTGCCCTCGCTGCAGCTGCTGCACGTGCTGCCGGACCTGACCGAACAAGCCGTCACGGACGACATGGCGGAGTTGCTGTTGCTGGAGCACCAGCTGCGCAAGGCGCGCGTGGGCGCGCTGCAAGCGCTGGAGACCATCACCAGCACCTGGCGTGCTTCGGGGCGCCGGATGTCGCTCCAGGTGCTCCTCGGCGGATTTGAGGAGCAGCTGGTGAATCACATGGCGGCCCACAAGCCCTGGCTGGTCGTCATCGGCAGCCGCTGGCACACGCTGTCTTTCAGGACCACACTGCGGCGGTTGGCACTCATCAGGGACCAGGGGGCGGATGCGGTGATCGTTCCGCGGGAACGGCGCTCCTGGCGCTCGTGGCTATACGGCTGGATCCGGGGGGCTGTGGCATGAAGACCGTCGAACTGTCCAAACGCCTGGTCAAGGCCAAGAACCCCTGTGCGAACGGCTTCCGCTGGATGCTGCGGCACCACCCGGACGGCCACGACTACCAGCCGCTGCTCGACGCCCTGGTCGCCGACGGCCGGGTCAACGACGCCCGCTGGCTGCTCGACCAGTTCGGAGCGACGAGCGATGTGCTGCGCCTCGAGACGCTCTCCGCCGAGGTCGTCGTGTTTGCGGGCTCCATCGAGGTGGCGGGCGATATCGATGTCGCGGGCATGGTGCGCGCCGGAGGCGGGGTGCGCGCGGGCGGCTCCATCCGGACGGGGGCGCATCTTGTCGCGGGAACCTCCATCGTCGCCGAGGGCACGATCGATGCGGAGTCGGTGTCGGCCGGTGCCGACGTACATGCCAACTCGATCGTGGTCACAGCCGGGGTGCGTGCCGGCGGTGGCCTGCGCTGTTCCCAGAGCCTGTTCTGCCACACGGATCTGGACGTGGCGGAGCAGGCCATGGTCGGCGGGATGCTGGTCGCCGGTGGACGGGTGCGCGTGGGCAGGAGCCTGCGTGTGCGGGGCGAACTCCGTTCGGGCCTGGAAGTGCGCGCCGGTGACGGCATCCAGGTCGATGGGGCGATCGAATGTGGCTCGCATCTGGAAGCCGGCTGGGGCATCCGGTCGGGCGGCGACATCGTCGCGGCCGGTGCGATCCGCGTCGGCGAGAGCCTGCTGGCCCAGGGGGACCTGCGGGCGGGCGCAGACTACGGCATCTACGCCGGCCTGGAGGTGCAGCGCGCCAACTGGGACACCAGTGCGCGGGTCAGCGCCGCGGTGGAACCCGAGAACCTGCTGAGCGGCCACTGGGTGGGCCGCGGAGGCCTGTGATGAGCCTGGCGGGCACCACTGTGGACGCCACCACCCAGGAAGACTTTCACACGCGGATGGTGCTGCTGGGTGCGGGATTTTTTGGTGCCGGCCAGCGCATGGCGCCGGATCTCGGAAAGAATAGGTCATGTCGCGGCGAGCCCTCTACCTGTCTTCGTCTGTCCTGCTGGCCTTGCTCTTGATCGCCTCGCTGGCGTGGTGGAGTTGGCGCCCGCCCGAGGCATCTTCCATCGTCGCCAGCAAGTCCCCGCTGGTGCGCACCTTGCAGTTTTCCGCCCGTGTGGCCACGTTGTCGCGGGTCGACGTGGGCAGCACCTTGACCGCCCGGGTGCGCGAGGTTCTGGTAAACGAAGGCGCACCGGTGGAGGTCGGCGATGTCCTCGTCCGGCTGGAGAGTGAGGAGCTGAAAGCCGCCCTGGCCCAGGCCGAGGCCAACGAACGGCAGGCGCAGGCTCGGCTGAGCGGGCTGCGCAGCACCGGTCGACTGGCGGTGCAGGCCAGCGTGACGCAGGCGGAATCCGTGCTGGTGGCCGCCCGCGCCGAACTGCAGCGCACGCAGGACCTGGTGAGCCGGGGCTTCCTGAGCCAATCCCGCCTGGACGAAGCCCGCCGCGCGGTGGACGTGGCGCAGGCACAGGTGTCCGCCGCCCGCGCACAACGCGATGCCAACGCCGACAGCGGCACCGATGTGGCGCAGGCACAGGCGCAACTGGCGCTCGCGTCCGCGGCCCGGCGGTCGGCGCAGGTGCGCCTGAAAGAGACCGACATCGCCGCACCCGCGAAGGGCAAAGTCCTCTCGCGCTCGGTCGAACCGGGGCAGATCGTCCAGCCGGGCCGCGCCCTGTTGACGCTGGCGTTGTCCGGTCCCCTGCAACTGGTGGCGCAAGTGGACGAGCGGTACCTGGAACAGCTCGCCCCCGGCCAGCCGGCCCAGGTGCTGGCCGACGCCTATCCCGCACAGGCCTTTCAGGCCCGGGTGCTGTCGATCGCCCCGGTGGTCGACTCGCAACGCGGGGCCATCGAGGTCAAATTTTCCCTGCCGGCAGCGGCCCCCGACTTTCTGCGCGAGGACATGACCGTGTCCATCGAGGTCGAAACCGCGCGTCGCGAACAGGCGCTGGTGGTGCCCGTGAGCGCACTGCGGAGCGAGGCGAACGCCGAACCGACCGTGTGGGTGGAACGCGATGGACGCGTGGAGGAACGCCGGGTGCGGCTGGGCTTGCGCACCCTGGCATGGGCCGAGGTGCTCGAGGGCCTGAACGAAGGTGACGCGGTGCTGTTCGGACCGGCCCCCGGCCCGGGTGCCCGGGTGCGTGCCGTGGCCGGTGCGCCGGTGGCTTCCGCGCAGGCGCCGGCCCGGGAGGACGCGGGCGCGGTGATGACCAATGCCGTGGGGCGCTGAGGCCGCTGCATGCTGCTCGGATTTGAAAGCCTGGTCGCCATCCGCTTCCTGCGCGAAGGAAGAATGCAGTCCCTGCTCATCATCGTGGGCGTGGCCGCGGGTGTGGCGGTGGTGGCCTACATCTCGGCCCTGATCACCGGCCTGCAGCGCAACACGATCGAGAAGACGCTGGGCGCACAAGCCCATGTCACGGTGAGCCCGCTGGATGAGCGGGTGCTGGTGGCAGCCACGCCGCCCGGTGCAGGCGCCAGCAAGCTGGAGCAGACCCAGGCCCGCGCGCAACGCCCGCGTTCCATCGACAACTGGCGACTCCTGCTGGCCGAACTGGAGGCCATGCCGCAGGTCGCCGCGGTGTCGCCCATGGTGTCGGCGGCGGGCCTTGCCGTGCGCGGAGAGGCCTCCCGGGCGATCGCGCTGATGGGTGTCGAACTCGAGCGGTACGACCGCATCGTGAAGCTGCGGTCCAAGGTCGTGACCGGGACCGCGCGGCTCGAGCCGGGAGAAGGCCTCATCGGGCTCGAACTGGCCCAGGACCTGGGCGTGCAGGTGGGCGACCGGATCGGCATCGTGGCCAACGGCGTCGAGGATGCCCTGCGGATCACCGCGCTGGTGGACCTCGGGGTGAAAGACCTCAACCGGCGCACCGTGATCGTGCCCTTGCGCACGGCGCAGAGCCTGGTGGGACTGCCCGGCAGCGCCACCGGCCTGGATCTTGCGCTGCACGACATCTGGGCGGCCCAGGACCTGGCGGGCGGGTTGTCCGCGCGCTGGCCCTACAAGGCCGAGAGCTGGCAGCAGGCGAACGCGCAACTGGTGTCGGCGCTGAACGCGCAGTCGGTCAGCACGTCGGTCATTCGCGGCGTCGTGATGATCGTGGTGGTGCTGGGCATCGCCAGCGTGCTGGTCGTGTCGGTCGTGCAGAAGCAGCGGGAGATCGGCATCCTGCGCGCCATGGGCGCCACCAGGGGGCAAGTGCTGCGCGTCTTCCTGCTGCAAGGCCTCATCGTGGGTGCTCTGGGATCGGCGCTGGGCGTGTTGCTGGCGGTGGCCCTGATCTGGCTCTTCACCCATTTCGTTCGCGGATCGGACGGTCTGCCGCTGTTCAACATCACGCTGGATGCCGGACTGGCGCTGCGCATCGCGGCCCTGGCCACCGTGTGCGGCCTGCTCGCCTCTGTCGCCCCCGCGCGCCGCGCCTCCCGGCTGGACCCGGCGCAGGCCATCCGGCTATGAGCGCACCGCCCGCCGCCCACCGCTCGCCTGCACTGCTGGAACTCACAGCGGTCTGCAAGCGCTACAACGTGGGCCAGCCCAACGAGGCCGAGGTGCTGCACGGGGTGTCGTTCAACATCGCCCCTGGTGAGATGGTCGCCCTCATCGGACCCTCCGGATCGGGCAAGAGCACCTTGCTGAACATCCTGGGCCTGCTCGAGCGCACGACCTCGGGCAGCTACCGGATCGAAGGCCAGGAGATGGTGGGCATCGACGACGAGGCGCTGACGCTGCAACGCCGCACCAAGCTGGGTTTCGTGTTCCAGTTCCACCACCTGCTGCCGGCGTTCACCGCACTGGAGAACGTGACCTTGCCGGCCCTGATGCGGGAGGGGCGGGTCACGTCCCGGCAGCTGGGGCGCGCACGCGCCATGCTGGATGCCGTCGGCCTGGGCCACGCCATGGACAAACGCCCAGGCGAGCTGTCCGGTGGCATGCAGCAACGCGTGGCCATTGCACGGGCCATGGTGCTGGAGCCACCGATGGTGCTGGCCGACGAGCCCACGGGCAACCTGGACACCGCCTCATCGGACGAGGTGTTCGCCCTGATGCGCCGCATGCACGCGGAACGGAACACCTCGTTCCTGGTGGTCACCCACGACCCACGCCTGGCCGCGCGCTGCGATCGGGTACTGGAACTGGTGGACGGCCGGCTGGTGCGGGACCAGGTGTCTGGCGCTGCAGGCGGGTCGTCGGCTGTCTAGGCCTTCACGCCCAATATCGCCGCGTCCCACACCTTGACGAAGTGTTTTTCAAACAAGGCTTGCGCCTTCTCGCCATCTCGCCGTCGCAGAACCTCCAGCATGGCCCGGTGATGGCCCAGCACAATCTCGGTGGCCGCCGGCGTGGTGATCTTTCTCACCTTGGGAGAGAGCGAGTAGAAGATGGCCGACATGGTGATCGACAGCACGTGGTTGTGTGCCGCGTCCACCTCGGCCTGGTTGCAGGCCAAGGCCGCTTCGGAAAAAGCACTCTGGTCGTTGCGCACCGATTCCGCGTGGGCAATGGCCGCCTCTATGGAGCGGTAGTCTTCGTCCTGCGCATGGGCGGCCGTCTGCACCAGCACCGCCGACTGCATGCAGCGCCAGGCGCTGAGAATTTCCTGGGTGCTCGTGCCCACCAGCGCCATCTGGATGGCCAGGGCCTCCACCGCAGGCCGGGGGTCTCCCTCGGCGATGCGCACCCCACCGCCGGCCCCTGTGCGAACCTCCACGACACCCAGCGAACCCAGACGCCCCACCGCCTCGCGTATGGGCAGGCGGCTGACATCAAAGCGCGACGCCAGTTCGGTTTCTGAGCCGAGAAATTCGCCGGGGGCAAACACGCCCTCCAGCACCGCCGTCTTGATCTGGCGCTCCACCCTCGATGCGGTGGTTTCGCGCTTTTCAACTTTCCAGACGTGTGCGGTTCGGGACGTGGACATGGATGTGGGGGAGCTCTTGAAGGCGGACAGCCGCAGTGAGCAGGCCTGGGAAATCATACCTGTGCGTGACAAGGGGCTGCCGCGCCGCCCGCGGCCCTGACCGGACTCAGTGACGCAGGAAATCCACCACCTGCCGGTTGAAATCGTCGGCATGCTCCCATTGCGCCCAGTGGCCGCATTTGGAGTACACGACCAGCTTGGCATCGGGAATGGCCCACACCGCCTTCAAGCCGTTGTCCAGCGGAACGAAGCGGTCGTCCCTGCCCCAGATGCACAGGGTCTTGGCACGGATCTTGGGCATCAGGTGGGCCATCACGTCCAGCGGACCGGTCGGGTTGAGTTCCTGGCTCCTGACGAAGTTCTTCAGGTGTTCGCCATCGTTGCGCATCATGGCGTCGTAGCGCCCCTGGACCAGCTCGTCGGTGATCGTGCTGCGGTCGTAGATGAACACGTCGATCATCTTCTTCAGGGCCTCATACGACGGGTCCCGGAACACGCCCAGCATGAGCTTGATGCCTTCGGCCGGTCCCGGCACGAACAGGCTCTGCCCCAGACCCGCAGGCCCCATCAGCACCAGGCGGTCCACGCGTTCCGGGTGATCGATGGCCAGGGTCATGGAGGTGGCGCCCCCCATGGAGTTGCCGACCAGATGGGCCTTGTCGATCTGCAGCGCATCCATCAGGCCTTTGACGCCCCACATGTTGAGCACGCGCCGCGGGGCGGCGGTCACCACCGGATCGGACGATGCAAAGCCGGGGCAGTCGATCAGGATCACGCGGTAGCCCGCGTCGACCAGGGCCTGGAAATTCCGGCTGTAGTTGCTCCAGCCGCTGGCGCCCGGCCCGCCGCCGTGGACCATGATCACGGTCTCGCCCTGACCTGCCTCGTGGTAGTGAATGGAAAAGTCTTTCAGCTCGCCCTCGTTGATGCGCACGCGGCGGCTGGTGCCTTGCTCGGTCAGTGTGGTCATGAGTAGTCTTTGGAAATGGGAAAACGCAGGTCGGTGTTCACGCCGTCTCGGTCGCCGGCTTCTCGAAGGCGCCGACCGGCAGGCCATAGCCCAGCAGGTGGCCGCCGAGAATCCCGGCGTTGTCGTCCGCGTTCATCGTCGGGTGGTTCGCGGCACCGAGGGTGTCCCGCAGATAGCGCTGCATCGGGTTGTCCAGGAACAGCGCGCGCGCCGCCACCGCCTTGTAGAGCAGCAGCACCGCCTCTTCGCAATCCCTGCCGCAGCGGGAGATGTCCAGTTGCAGCTTGACCCGTTCGTCCAGCGGGATCTGCTCACCGCGTTCGGCATAGCCCAGGGCTTCGCGGCAGATGTGCAGGATGCGCATGCGGCTGGTCCGCACGCGCGAGACCGCGTTGCCCAGGCGATCCTTGACATACGGACTGGCCGAGGCGAGCCCGGCGGCACCCAGCACATTGGTGCGCACCTTCATCTGCTCGATGTAGGTGTCCACCGCGCCCTGCGCAAACCCGGTGATGATGGACGCACCGGCCAGATGGAAGGCGACCCCGAAAGGAATCCGGTAGGGCACCGGCAGCTCGCTGGAGGGCGGTGCCACCAGGCTGTGGCCGCGGTGGTCGGGCACGAAGACGTCCTTGATCACCAGGCTCTTGCTGCCAGTCCCCACCAGCGCAAAGGTGTACCAGTCGTCCACGATCTCGTACTGCGTGCGCGGCACGATGAACGACATGCGGTCCACCAGCTGCTTGTCGTCGTTGAAGATGCGCGCGCCGATGAAGGCCCACTGCGCATGGTCACAGCCGCTGGAAGTGCGCCAGGTGCCGTTGAGCACGTAGCCCCCCTCCACCTTGCGGGCTGTGCCGAAGGGGGCGTAGGACGAAGACAGCAACACCTGGTTGTCGGCGCCCCACACCTCCTGGACCGCCTGCTCGGGAAACTGCCCCATTTCCCATTGGTGCACACCCAGGATCATGAGGTTCCAGGCCGAACTGCCGCAGCCGCGCCCCAGCTCCATCACCACCTCGTAGAACGCCTCGGGCGACATTTCCCAGCCGCCCCAGCGCCGGGGCTGGAGGATGCGGAAGAAGCCGGCCGCGCGAAACGCCTCGATGGTCGACGCGGGCACGCAGCGTGCCTTTTCAACCGCATCCGCGCCCTCCTTGAGCCAGGGCAGCATGGCGCGGGCCCGTGCCACCAGCTCGTTGATGGAGGGCGCCTCTTCCTGTGCAAAGGCCGGTGCAAGCAAGTCGTCTCTCTTCATCGCAGTTCTCCCGTCGTCTTCACTTGGCCTCGCGAGCCACCTTGATGATTTCGTTCCGGTACTCGGTCAGAACGTCGGCGGCGTTGCCCAGACCCCGCCCTTTGGCGGCATTGATCCACGCAGCCTCCAGGGGCTGCGCACGTGCCCTCATCGCCTGCACGGCCGCCTCCGGCAGCGGCGTCGGCTCCACGCCAGCCGCCTTGAGCAGGGCAATGGCTTCGGCATCGACCGCATCAAACCCCTTGCCAAACGCACGGGACAGGCGTTCGCCGCTGAGCTTGTCGATGGCGGCTTGGTCCTGCGGGGACAGGGCATCCCACACCTTCTGGCTCATGATCATGGAGAGGCTGGCCAGCGCGATCGGCGTGCGCCGCGACTCCTTCACGAACTTGTCCAGGCGGAACGACTTGACCCCTTCCAGCGGAGCCAGCACGCCGTCGACGATGCCGGTGGAGAGCATTTCGTAGGTTTCCGACACCGGCTTGGCCACCGGCACGGCGCCCAGCAGCTTCACCAGTTCCACGGCGTCCCGGCTGCCCGCCTGGATCTTCATGCCCTCCAGATCCTTGAGCCCGTTGATCGGCTTGCCCACGGTGGAGAAGTTGTTGGGACTGCCGCTCCACACCGCGATCACCTTGAGGCCGCGCATCTCGGCGAACTTCGAGAAGTACTTGTTGTGCATGCGCTGCAAGGCCACCGACGCGGATTCACCGGTGGTTTCGGCCGGCGGGAACGGCACGCCGCTGATGGCGCTGAGCACCGGCGGATTGGGCAGGTAGCCGTCGATGACGAAGGACACATCGGCCAGGCCATCGCGCACGGCGTCGGCGCTCTTGGGCGGCGGCGCGACCGACTTGGGCAGCACGTCGCAGGTGACCCGGTTGGCCGTGGCCGCCGCCACATCCGTGCACCAGGCTGTCATGGTCCGGGTGACGTGGTGATTGGGCGGCACCCAGCTGGACACCACCAGTTTGGTCTGCGCCATCACCGACCCACTGAGGACCATCAGGCCAGCCGCGGCCAGCGAGGGAATGAAACGTTGCATTGCTGTCTCCTGCTCTTGTGTTGAGGTTGAAAAAAGGCACCGCGGGCACACGACCCTCGGCGAAGGTCGAGCCGCCTGGCTCAATCGGAAGGGGTCAGGTCGACGTTGCGGGAGCAGGACTGGAACCTGCCCCGGTAGAACAGCAGCGAATCGCCGGCAGCGCTGCTTTCTTCCATGCCGACCACCTTGCCCAGGAAGATGTGGTGATCGCCCGCCTCCATCACGCTGGCGGTTTCGCAGTGAAAGCGAACAGGGCAGCCCTGCAGCAGGGGCACGCAGCCCTCGCCCTCCACCACCGGCACCCCATCGAAGCGCTGCGGCACGTTGGAGGCAAAGCGCCTGGCCAGATCGATCTGGTCTTCGCTGAGCACGTGCACGGCAAAGTGCGCCGCCTCTTTGAAATGGGGCAGGCTCAGCGACTTGTTGGCCAGGCTCCACAACACCAGGGGCGGCTCCAGCGAGACCGAGCTGAAGCTGTTGACTGTCAGGCCCACCCATTGCTGATCAATGCCGCGGGCCGTCACGATGGCCACGCCTGTCGCAAACCGCCCCAACGCGTGGCGCAGTTGCCTGCCGTCAAAACCCGCCGTCCACACCGGCTCATCCATCAGTTGCATCAGCCACTCCTTGGTGCATTCAGGTTCCAGGACTTGGAACCTTTTCAACCGCCTGGAGATAACTATATGCGTGTTATACAGTCTGACTGTATGGTGTTTACCCTGAGATTCAGGGGCCCACGCCCTCGGCAATGACCAGGCGCATGTGGGCGGCCTGCGCCCGGGCCTGGCGCGCCTGCCGGTAGCGTTCACCGTCGTAGAAGCGCCGGGCATGCTCCACGCTTGAAAAGGCGATGACCACGAGGCGGGCGGGCGTCCAGCCGCCCTCCACCGCGTGCACCGGCCCGCCCCTGACCAGCACCTCGCCCCCCGCTTCGGCGATGGCTTGCGTGGACAGGACCTTGTATTGCTCATAGGCTTGGGCATCGGTCACATCCACCTCTGCGATGACATAGGCACGGCTCATGGTCGTTGGTCTCCTAGGGGTTGGGGGTTGTTGTGCGGTTGCGCGGCCGCCGTGGGGCGGTGCAGATCGGTTGCAGGCCCTCCAGCACGCGGACGCCTTTCCAGAAATCCTGCTGGATCAGCTGGCCAATGGCGTCGAGCAGCAGATTGCGCACCACGGACACCGCTGGCGACACCTCGTCGCGCCGGGGTGTCACCAGGCACAGGGTCCAGCTCAGCAGCGGAAAGCTGAAAGGGATGGCGACCAGTTCGCCGCGTGCGAGTTCGTCGCGCAGGCCTGCCGCGCCGAAGATGCCGACGCCATGGCCGGCGGTGACCATGCCCTTGAGCATCTCGATCCCGTCCACCTCGAACACGAGGTTCAGCCGTTGTGCGTACCTGGCGCACAGGCGGTCGAGCAGCACACGGATGCTGTGTGGCCTGCGGTTGAGCAGCAGGGGAAGCCGGGAGAGATCCGACAGCGCATAGGACGCCGGGTACTCGACGGCTGCGCCAGTGATCGGGTCCCTGGCTGGCGCGACCACGAACAAGGGCTCCACCAGCAGGGGCTGGATGACCAGCGCCGACGAGTCTTCGGCGTTGTACATCAGGGCCAGGTCCAGCTCATCGGCCGCCAGCCACTGGTGGATCGCGTCGGAAGGCCCGGTGCGAATCACGGGCGCGAGGTCTGGAAACTGGCGTTTGCAGCGGTCGTACACCAGCGGGGCCAGAAACCGGCTCGTGGCGGGCGGCATGGCGATCCGCACCTCGCCGCCAGGCGTTTCCAGCGCGGCGTAGACATCGCGCTCCAGGTGATCGAACCGGTCCAGCAACTCGCCGGCCCGCTCCAGCACCACCCCGCCCGCGCTGGTGAGGGACACGCCTTTGGAATGGCGCACCAGCAGCTCGCAGCCCATGGCGTGCTCCAGCCGCTGCACCCGTTTGCTCAACGCCGACACCGCCACCCGCAATTCGGTCGAAGCCCGCGAGAAACTGCGCTGGCGGGCGACCACCACAAACGCGTTCAGGTCTTCGAAGTTCATGCTTCGCTCAATAGACGCCCGGGTAGGTGCCACCGTCCAGCAGGAAGTTCTGCGCCGTGACGTAGCCGCTGTGCTCGCTGGCCAGAAAGGCGCACCAGGCGCCCAGTTCCTCAGGCCGCCCCACGCGCCGCACCGGCGTGTTGCGCGCCATCTCCTGCAGCACCTCGGCGGCGCTGCGGCCGGTCCTGGCGCCGACGGCGGTGGCGTAGCGCTCCAGCCGCTCGGTGTGGAAATTGCCGGGCAGCAGGTTGTTGATGGTGACGCCATGCTCGGCCACCTCGCGCGCCAGGCCCGAGACAAAGCCGATCAGCCCCGCCCTGGCGCCGTTGGAGAGTCCCAGCAGCGGCAGGGGCAGCTTGGCCGAATAGGACGCGATGTTGAGGATGCGCCCCCAGCGGCGCTCGATCATGCCGTCCACATAGGTGCGGATGAGCTGGATCGGCGTCACCATGTTCGCATCCAGGGCGGATGCCCACTGCGCGCGGTCCCAGTCGCGGAAGTCCCCGGGCGGCGGGCCCCCGCCGTTGTTGACCAGAATGTCCGCTTGGGCGCACACCGAATGGATGCGCTCAGGCGCATCGGGCGTGGTCAGGTCGACCGCCACCGTGCGCACCGCCACCCCGGTGTCGTCCTGCAGCTGCCGGGCCACCCGGTTGAGCTTGTCGCCGTCCCTGGCCACCAGCACCAGGTTCACCCCGGCCTGTGCCAGCGCGGTGGCGCAGGCCAGGCCCAGGCCGGCGTTGCCGCCACACACGATAGCCGTGCGCCCGGCAATGCCCAGGTCGAGGCCACGGCTTCCGTGCCCAGGATGCGCCATGCTCACGCCGCCACCATCACCGGCTTCTTGTGGCCCCAGCGGCTGAGCTCCAGATGGGTGACCGGGTTCCACTTTTCACCGGTCGCGCCGCCGTACCCCACTTCCATCAGGTAGCCCGACGGGGTCATGGCATAGAAGGAGAACATCTCGTCCCCCTCATGCACCCCGAACGAACGCTCGATCGAGACGCCATTGGCCACACAGCGCTCATAGGCCAGACCCACGTCGTCGAGTTGCTGGTATTCCACCATCAGGTGGCGCGTGGGCTTGGGCTGCCCGCCCGGCAGCACCGCCAGCAGGTGGTGCCGGCCACCGGCGCCGTGCAGGAAGGTGGCCACCATGCGGCGACCCTCGGGCCCCGGCGCGTCGGCGTAGCCGCTGACGCCCAGGCCCAGGACGTCCTGGTAGAAGCGCACGCTCCTGGGGTAGTCGGGCGACGTGAGCGCGGCATGCCCCAGCCCCAGCGCGCCGGCTTTGAAGCCACCACGGACCAGGGGGGACTGGAAGGCGCGGGTCGGCGCGAAACAGCGGGCTCCGCAATAGAACTCGTGCACATAGTGCAGGCAGGGGTCCTGGCAGGAGAACACCCGGTGCACGCCGCGCGCGGCGGCCAGGGCCGCATCGCCCTCCTCCACCGCGTGCCCCTTGGAACGCACCCGTTCCACCATCTCCAGCAACTCATACTCGGTCGTCAGCTCCCAGCCAAAGACCTGCAACTCGTCGTCCGGACTCTGGCGCAGCACCAGGCGCTGTTCGCAGTCGTCGACCCGGAACCCCACCGACCCGTCGGCATGCCGACGACTGACCTGCATGCCCAGCAGATCGCACAGAAAGGATGTCCACCGGGCCGGGTCGCTGACACCCAGGACCATGTAGCCAATGGAACTGATTCCAACCATGAAGAACCTCCAGAAAATGTCGCCCGGCGGCGGGATGTCGCGTTGGCGTTTACAGGTTGAGCAGACGCGGCAGGTACAGCGTCAACACCGGGAACGCCACCAGAATGGCGATGCGGCAGAAGTCGGCCACGATGAAGGGCGCCAGGCCCCACCAGACCTCGCTGCCCTTGACCCAGGACACGGTGGCGCGGATAACAAACACATTCATGCCCAGCGGTGGTGTGATCAGGCCGATCTCCACCACGCACACCAGCAGAATCCCGAACCACACCGGGTCGTAGCCCATGCCGGTGACCAGCGGGAAAAACACCGGCACGGTCAGCAGGATCATCGACATGGACTCCATGAAGCAGCCCAGCACGATGTAGATGCAGCAGATGGCGACGATCACCCCCAGAGGTCCCCAGCCCAGGCCGTCGACCCAGGCCGTCAGGTCGGACGGCATCGAGGTGAAGTTGACAAAGGCGGCAAAGATCTGCGCGCCGATCAGGATGGTGAACAGCATGCCCGACGTGATGGCCGACTCCACCAGCACCTCGCGCAACACCTTCCAGCTGAGGGTTCCCCGGGCCCAGGCCACCAGGAAGCCACCGAACGCGCCGATGCCCGCCGCCTCGGTGGCCGTGAAGAACCCGCTGTACAGGCCCCCCATCACCAGCACGAACAGGAACAGCACGGACCCCACGGCCCGCAGTGCCTTGATGCGCTGCATCCAGGTGAACCGGTCTCCCGGCGGTCCCGCCAGGGGATCGCGCGCGACCGTCCAGCGCGCCGCCAGGAGGTAGAAGGCCATGGCGATCAGCCCCGGGACCACACCGGCCGCGAACAGTGCACCGATGGAGGTCTCGGTCATCAGCCCGTAGATCACCATGATCGAGGACGGCGGGATGAGAATTCCCAGCGTCCCGCCGGCGGCCACCGCGGCGGCTGCGAAGCCGTTCTTGTAGCCCAGGCGCTGCATTTCCGGCAGGGCCACCTTGGCCATGGTGGCCGCCGTGGCGATCGACGAGCCGCACACCGCGCCAAATCCGGCCGAGGCCACGATGGTCGACGCGACCAGGCCGCCGCGCCGGTGCCCCAGAAAGGCGTTCGCCGCCTGGTACAGGTCGCGCGAGAGCCCTCCCCGGGTGACGAAGTTGCCCATCAGGACGAACAGGGGCACCACCGACAGGCTGTAGCTCGCCACGTGCAGGAACTCGCCCACCACGGCGGCCTGTGCGGCGTTCCAGTTGCGCACCAGCCCGATGCCCACGAAACCGACCGCTCCGATGGAAAAGCCGATCGGCATGCGGAACAACGCCACCAGGGCGATGAAGGCCAGAAAACCCAGCAGAGAGACGGTCATGCCACAGCTCCCTCGGGTTCCTCGCGCATCGCCACAAAGTGCGACAGGCCATCCATCAGCAGCAGCACCGCCACCAGGGCCTCCAGGGGCCAGAGGCTGATGCGCAACAAGGTGGTGGTGTCGCCGTTCTGGTGCGTGTCGACGGCGTGGTGCGCCACCAGCCAGGCACAAGCCACCATCAACACCCCGCAAAACGCTTCACCCAGTGCGTGCCGCCATGACTGCAGGCGCGCGGGAACGAAGGTGTCGAACAGTTCGATGTTGATGTGACCCCGGGCCCGGGACACCAGCGGAATGGCCGCGTACACGCTGACCAGCAGCAACTGCTCGACCAGCTCGACGCCGCCCAGCAAGGGGCGGTCGAAGAGCTTTCGGCCGACCACGTCGACCACCATCAACACCACGATGGCACACAGGGACCACAGACTCAGCTGGGTCAGCGCCACGCGCCCCCAGCGCCCCACCCGCGCGATTGCCTGAAGCATGCTCACACCTCGACCGCATCCGCGCGGTAGGAAAACAACCAGTCGTAACGGTCGCTGATCGCCTGAGCCTGCCACTCCCGGTCGACAAACGCCTGGGCCGACGCCTCGGTGCGCAGCGCCTCGTTGTGGAAGCGCGAGGTGTTGTCCGCGGCGCCGCGCATCATCTGGTAGGTGCGCGGGCGGCGCAGCGCGTCATAGCGGCCGAGGCCGTCCGCGATGCCGTGCTTTTCCAGGCAGCGCGACAGCACCACCGCGTCTTCCAGCGTGTGCACCGCCCCTTGCGCCAGGAACGGCAGCGTGGGATGGCAGGCGTCCCCCAGCAAGGTCGCGCGGCCCCGGGTCCAGGTGTCCAGGAAGCGCCGTCCGCACAGGGCCCAGCGGGTCACCGAAGGTGCGTGCGCGATCATGGCGAGCACGTCCTCGTGCCAGCCGCTGAACGCTGCGGCGCACTCTTCGCGCGTGGCATCTGCCCTGTACGGCGGACCTGGCCAGGTGGCCCCCTCCAGCGTGCCGACGAAGTTCATCATCCGCCCGCCCTGGACCGGGTAGTGCACGACATGGCCTCCCGGGCCGATCCAGTTGACGGCCACGCTGCGGTTGAAGCGCTCCGGCAGCGCGTCCATGGGAATCAGGGTGCGCCAGGCCACCATGCCCGAGAACTGCACCTCGTCCACCCCGAACAGCACCTGGCGGACACGCGAATGCACGCCATCCGCGCCGATCACCGCGTCGCCATGGAAGCTCCGCCCGTCGGCCAGCGTCAGCACCACACCGTGCCCGGTGTCTTCGATGTTCTGCACCTTGGAACCCACATGGATGCACTCGGGCGAGCGGCGGCGGACCTCGTCAGCCAGCACGCGCAGCAGGTCGGGCCGGAACACCGTGAGATACGGGTAGCCGAACTTGCGAACCGATTCGCCCCCCAGGTCGAACAGCGTCCAGGTCTGGCCGGTGTTCCACAGGCGGATTTCCTTGGAGGCCGCGTTGCACGAGAGTTCTTTCAGCGTGGAAAACACGCCGAGCACGTCCAGCACCCGATTGCCGTTGGGGCTGATCTGGATGCCGGCCCCGAACTCGCGCACCTGGTCCGACTGCTCGAACACCTCGACATCAAAACCCCGCTGCAGCAGCGCGATGGCCGAAGCCATGCCGCCGATACCGCCGCCCGCGATCAGAATCTTTGCTTTGCTCATGTCAGGCCTGCGCCTCCCGGTAGAAGCCCAGCGCCCGCATCGTGGGTTCGTCGCACACCTCCAGGAAGCGTGCCGGCTGGTCCGCAACGATCTCGTGCGCGCACCAGCACGGCACGGCCATCACGTCGCCCGCGTTCCAGTGGATCTCGGTCTCGCCCATGCGCATGGTGCCGCTGCCCTTGATCACGGCCAGCACACGGCTGGCGGTGCTGCGCACCACCGAGCGGCGCGAGCCGGCTTCCATGTCGAGCAGGCTGATGTCCAGCGTCTTGATGTGCGGCTGCACGGGCAGCTTGAGCAGCTTCACACCCTGCCGGGCCTCCAGCGCCGCCAGTTGCGGCTCGGTCTTGGCCGGCGGGAAATAGAAGGCATGATCCTCGGGCTCCTCGCGGACTTCCTGGGTTTTTCCCGGCAGTTCGGAGAACAGCATGGGCTCGAGTGCGTGGACCAGGGGCACGTCCAGCACATCGATCCAGTAGGCGTTGGCGTTCCCTTCGTTGAAGTGGCTGTGGTAGCAGCCACCCGGCGTGAGCAGCACGTCCCCGGTGTGCATGGGCAGCTTCACACCGTCGACCACGGTGAAGCAGCCAGGGCCGGCGTCCAGAATCAGGCGCAGGGCATTGGGTGTGTGCTCATGGGCCCGGGCGTATTCGCCCGGCTTGATCATCTGGTAGGCCACCACCATGGTCCTGAGGGTGGAATAGTCGTTGTCGCCCACCGGGTTGAACAGCAGCAGGTTGCGCCGCTCGGCCAGTTCGGTGCCGATCCAGCGCCCGGCCTGGTCCAGCGCTGCCTTGCCCGTCTCGTAACGCCAGTGCAAGGGCCGGAATTCGGTGCGCGGCTCTTTCCAGAGCGACGGGCGCTTCTTGTGCCAGCCGGCCGTCATCCGGCTGGCGGCGAGGGCCGGGTACAGGTCGTCCAGGCCGCTGGCGTTCTCGATCTGCTGCTGCAGCGCTTCCATGTGCGGTCTCCTCACGCTGCGCGAACAAATTCGTAGGGTTTCTCGAACACCCCGTTGCGCCCCAGCGAGCCCTGCACCACCGGCAGGGACATGCGCCCCACGTTGGCCACCTCGATGGTCACCACGTCGCCCGGCAACACCCGGCCGACACCGGCCGGCGTGCCCGTGGCGATGATGTCCCCCGGATACAGCGTGGAAGCCGACGAAGCCACCGCCACCATTTCTCGGATGCCGACGATCAGGTCGCGGGTGTTGGCCTGCTGCCGGAGTTCGTCGTTGACCCACAGCTTCATGTCCATGTTCGAGGGGTCCGGCACCTCGTCGGCGGTCACGATCCAGGGACCCACCGGCGTGAAGGTGTCGTAGGACTTGCGGAACACCCGCTCCTCCTTGCCGCGAACGGTCATGTCCATCAGGCAGGCGTAACCGAAGATGCAGTCCAGCGCGTCGGCTTCGGAGACCTGCCGGCAGGTCTTGCCGATGATCAGGGCGATCTCGCACTCGTGGTGGATTTCTCGCCCGGGCAAATCAGGCAGCTCGATGCGATCAGACGCCCCGATGAGGGAGGCGTTCGACTTCAGGAAATACCCCTGCACGCTGGCCAGGCCTCGGCTGGCCATTTCCTTGGCGTGGTCGTGGTAGTTGACGGGGAAGGCCATCAGCTTGTTGGGCCAAGGCACCGGAGTCTCCAGGCGAACCGTCTCCAGCGGCACCCCGGCCTGCGCCAACAGCCGCTGCGACAGTTCGGCCCGCAGCACCGGGTAGTCGCGGATCAGGCGGTTGATGCCCACAGGCGGCCATTCCCCGACCGAGGACTGGCACAGGTCGCTGACGTCGACCACCTTGCGGCCGTCGGTGATCCCCACCAGTCCGCCGTCGTATCGCACAAACTTCATGTTGTCTCTCTCAAATAGATTGGCCACCACATCTGGTCGCGAAGCAGGAGTAGACCTGCTGGCTTTCTCGAAAAGAAGACACAAAGCGAGAAAGCCAACATCTCAGAAACAGAACGCGACGGATGCGGCGCGCCCCCGGATCAGACCGGCGCCGTGTTCGCGTCGTAGCTGTAGAGCCAGTCGTACCGGGCAAAAATGGGCTCGGAACTCCATTCGCGTTGCAGGTACTTTTCTGCCGACTCCTCCGTCGCCAGCTCCGGGCTGTGGAAGCGCTCGGTGTTGGCCGTGGCACCGCGCACCATGCGGCTGGTGCGGTCGATGCGCGCCGCCTCGTAGCGCGCCAGCGCGCCCGCCACATCCGCCGTGTCCACGCCTTCCAGGCAGCGCGACAGCACCATGCCGTCCTCGATCGAGTGCACCGCGCCTTGCGCCAGGAAGGGCAGCGTGGCGTGCGCCGCATCGCCCAGCAGGGAGATGCGGCCCTGGGTCCAGCGCGGGATCGGGTCGCGCTGCATCAGGGCCCACTTGATCAGACGCGGGCTGCGCTTGATCATGGTCTGCACATCCTCGTGCCAGCCGGCGAAGTCGTTCAGGCATTCCTCTGCGGTGCCCGGGGCCGCCCCTTCGGGCACGTCCCAGGTCTTGCCTTCGATGGTGGCCACGAAGTTCATGATCTTGGAGCGGTGCAGGGGGTAGCACACCGCGTGGCCGCCGGGGCCGATCCAGGTCGAGCCCACCGACACCTGCATGTGCTCGGGCAGTTCTTCCATGGGGATCAGGCCGCGCCAGGCCACCATGCCGGAGAACTCCGGATCACAGGGGCCCCACAAGGTGTTGCGCACCACCGAGCGCACCCCGTCGGCACCGATCAGCGCGTCGCCCGTGACACGCCGGCCGTCGCGCAGCACCAGCGTGGCCGACTGGCCGTCCTGCTCGCAACCGGCCACGCCGCAGCCCAGATGGATGGCATCGGGCTTGAGCTCGCGCACGCGGTCGGCCAGCGACTGGTGCAGGTCGGGCCGGTACACCGTCAGGTACGGGTAGCCATAGCTCTCGATCACCGCCTTGCCCAGGCTGAGCATGGGCCAGGGTTTGCCGGTGTTCCACAGGCGGAATTCCTTGCGCACCGGGTCGCACGACAGCTCCTTGAGGCGCTTGAACACGCCCAGTGCGTCCAGCACCTTGTTGCCGTTGGGGCTGATCTGGATGCCCGCCCCCACTTCCTTGAGCTCGGGTGCCTGTTCGTACACCTCGACGTCGATGCCGCGCTGCAGCAGGGCCACCGCTGCGGACAGACCACCGATGCCACCGCCTGCAATCAATACCTTCATGTCTTTTCTCCTGGGATGTGCGTTGCGAGCAAGACGCTCACTGCTTGATCTGCGCCTTGCGGATGACGTCCGCCCACATGTCGATCTCGGCGTGGAAGAACGACCGGAACTCGTCCAGGCCCATGTCGGACGAGGTGGCTCCGCGGGCCTTGAGGTACTCGCGGGTCTGGCTGGACTGCATCACCTCGCGCACCGCTTCGTTGAGCTGCTTGAGGATGTGCGGCGGCACGCCGCTGCGCGCGAAGATGCCGAACCAGGTGACGGGCTTGAAGTTGCCGAAGCCCGCTTCGGCCGACGTGGGGACGGAGGGCAGCGTGTCCTGCCGGGCGTCGCTGGTGACCAGCAGGCCCTTGAGCTTGCCCGACTGGATGTGGGGAGCCAGGTTGGCCGAATCCAGGAAAATGACCGGCGCCTCGCCCTTGAGCGCGGCCAGGATGGCCGGTGCCGCGCCGCGGTACGGCACCTGCGGCAGCTGCACCCCTGCCTGGATCGCGAACAGGTCGGTCACCAGACCGGTCGAGGTGCCCGCCCCTGCAGCGTTCCACTGGCTGCCCGGCTGCTTGAGCAGCGACACCAGTTCCTTGGCCGTGCCGGCGCTGACATCGGGATGCACCGCCAGCACGAACGGCAGCCGCATGAACTGGGCGATCGGCGCGACGTCGGTCTTGGGGTTGTAGCGGGCCTGCTCCTTGTGCAGCGTCGGGTTGATGGCCGAAGCCGGGGTGTCGGTCAGCAGGGTGTAGCCGTCGGCCGGCGCCGACAGCAGGGCGTTCATGGCGATCATGCCCATGCCCCCGGTGCGGTTCTCCACCATCACCGGCTGTCCCAGCCGCTTGCTCAGGCCGTCGGCCACCAGGCGCGTGGTGGCATCCACCATGCTGCCGGGTGCGTAGGGCGTGACGATGCGGATGGTGCGCTCGGGATAGCTGCCCTGCGCCCAGGCGCCGCCCAGCCCGCAGGCGGCCAGCAGCCCCAGGGCCAGCTTGCGCAGATGGTGACGACGTGTCGATGTGTTTGGTGTCATTGGTGTCTCCAGTGGGTTCACTTGTTGGTTCAGGGTTGCGCGCTGCGCAGCATGTCGAAGGCCCGCATCACCGGCTCGTCGCTCACGCGGATCAGGTGGGTGTCGGCCGCCACCGTGTGGCTGAACGGTTGCCAGGCGGGCACCACGAACACATCGCCGCGGCGCCAGTCCAGCTCATGCTCGCCCACCCGGCTGCGCCCCTCGCCTTCCAGCACCGTGTAGATGGCGTTGGCGGTGCTGCGGTGCGTGCGGGAGACGAACCCCTTGCCCATGCGCTGCGCGTGCACGGCCATGGTCTTGAGCGCCGGCGAGCCCAGCTCCACTTCCCGCTGGGCCACGCCGGAGGCGGTCTCGGGCGCGGCGTCCAGGCGCTGCATCGAGGTCTCCCAGCGCAGCGCCAGCTCGCACTCCTCCACATTGCGCACGTCCTTCTCCAGCTTGTCGGGGTGGCGCTCGAAGAACATCGGCTCCAGCAGGTGCACCAGGGGCACGTCGAGCACGTCGATCCAGAAGCACTCGTCCGGCCCCAGGCTCTCGTGCGAGTGCCAGTTCCAGCTGGGCGTGAGCAGCACGTCACCCGGGCGCATCTCGACGCGGGTGCCGTTGACCGTGGTGTAGCTGCCGCGCCCTTCCAGGATGACCCGCAGCGCGTTGGGCGTGTGGCGGTGCGAATCGGCGCACTCCCCCGGCTTGATCGACTGGTAGGCCGCCACCATGGTGCGCACCGTGGCGTACAGGTTGCCCTCGACCGGGTTGGTCATGGTCAGGTTGCGCCGGTCCGCCATGCGGTGGTCCACCAGGTGGCCCGCCTCATCGAGGATCGGCCGCACATCGGCGTAGTGCCAGACGTGCGGCAGGAAGTTCTTGCGTGGTTCGGGCCACAGGGCGGGTGACTTGCGGTGCCAGCCACCCTCCATGTTCCTGGCGTAGATCGACGCGTGCAGTGCATCCAGGTCAGACATGGCCGCTCACCTCTGCTTGATGATGTCGGGCGTGTAGGGCTTGTCGAACACGGGCGTGGCGCCCTCGGTGCCCTGCACCACCTTCACGTTCATCTCGCCCAGTCCGTCGATCGTGATGCGCACCACGTCGCCGGCGCGGATCTGCCCCACCCCGGCCGGGGTGCCGGTGGCGATGATGTCGCCGGGGTAGAGCGTCATCACGGCCGAGGCCATCTCCACCATGCCGGGAATGTCCAGCACCAGGTCGCGCGTGTTGGCGTGCTGGCGCAGCTCGCCGTTGACCCACAGCTTCATCTCGAGCTGGGTCGGATCGGCCACCTCGTCGGCCGTCACGATCCAGGGGCCCACCGGACAGAAGGTGTCGTAGGCCTTGCGGAACACGCGCTCCTCGCGGCCGCGCACCACCATGTCCATCAGGCAGGCGTAGCCGAACACGTGCTCGCGCCAGTCTTCGCGGCGGATGCCACGGCCGCCCTTGCCGATCACGATGCCCAGCTCGGCTTCGTGGTGCACTTCGCGGCTGGGCACATTGGGCAGTACCACCGGCTCGCCGGCACCCGACAGGGACGAGTTGGGCTTGAGGAAGAAACCCTGGTGGTCGGCACGGTAGCCGGCCTGCATCTCGCGCCCGTGGTCGTGGTAGTTCACGGGGTAGGCAATGACCTTGTTGGGCCAGGGAATCGGCGTGCGCAGTGTCACGTCGCGCACCGCCACGCGGGGCAGCCCCGGCAGCGCGGCTTCGATGCGCGGACGCCAGGCGTCGAATTCCGCCACCAGGCGGGTGGGACCCACCGGGGGCCATTCGGCGGTGTCGACGCCCAGCAGGTCGGTGATGTCCACCAGGTGCTCGTCGTCGACCACCACGGCGATGCGGTTGTCGTTGAAACGGGTGATTTTCATGGTCAGTCCAGTCGTTCAGGGCGAAGGGAAAATGCGGCGCTCAGGACTTCAGCCCGAAGACGAAGCGCGCGTTCTCGGAGAAGATCTTTTGCTTGTCGTCGGCGCTGAGCCATTCGAAGCTCTCGATCACCGGACGGATGTCGTCGCGCTGGCGGCCCGTCGCCGGATCGATGGTGGAACCCACCCCGGGGCACTCGGAACCGAACAGGCAGCGGTCGGCGCCCACCGTTTTGATGAGCAGGCGCAGCGCCTCTTCGCTGTACAGCACGGTGTCGTAGTAGATGTTGCGCATGCCGTCCAGGAAGTTGGTGCCGCGGCGGCCGGCGCTCGACTGGAAGCGGCCGATCTGGTAGGGGATGGCGCCGCCGCCGTGCGAGCAGACCACCTTGAGCGTCGGGAAGTCCTTGAACACGTCCGACTGCACCAGGTTGTAGACCGCCACGGTTTCTTCGTTGATGAAGTTCAGCGTGTAGGGCGAACGCTCCGAGTGGGAGCCGGTGGAGTGGATGTGCATGGGCACGTCCAGCTCGCACAGCTTTTCGTACAGGGGGTACCAGTAGCGATCGCCCATCGACGGCGGCTCGACGCCGCTGTTCTCGTAAGGATCGGGGTTGACCAGCGCGCCCCGGAAGCCCATCTTCACGCAGCGCTCCAGTTCCGGCAGCACGTTCTCCACCGGCTCGCCGGCCGCCTGCGGGAGCCCCGCCACCGGCACGAAGCGGTTGGGGATGAGCTGCGCCGTGCGCGCGATGATGTTGTTGGTCTCTTCGATGAACCAGTGCACCAGCTTGGCCGGCTTGGCGCTGTGCATCATCTGGAAGGGCCGAGGCGAGAGCATCTGCAGGTCGATGCCGAACGCGTCCATCATGTCGAGGTGGCCCTTGGGCGCCATTTCCTTTTTGTTGGCGCTGGCCAGGATCTCTTCGTCGGTGATCTCGGGCATGCGCCGGCCGTGCGCACCCCGGTGCGACAGCAGGTTGGCTTTGTAGACCCAGAGCGTGGGCGGCGGGCTGACGTGACCGTGGCAATCAATGATCATGGTGTTCAGTCGGAGTGAGGGTTGAAAAAAAAGCGGAGGGGCGGCATCAGTCCCAGGCGGTGAACGCCAGGCCGATGCCGGTGCCGACGGCGGTGCGGTAGACCGGGATGTATTCCTCGTACCGGCACTGCAGGTGGCTGGTGGCGCCGGCCATGGCGATCCAGTTGCGGATCTCGGACGAGCCCGAGCACAGGGATTCCTGGGTCACCTGGGTCAGCGTCTGCACGTCGTGCGTGCGGATCGCCTGGAGCAGCTTGCGGTCGAAGGCCTCTTCGCACAGGAAGTGGCTCAGGCCACCCGAGGCGATCACCGCCACCTTGGCGTCGATGGGCGAGGCCGCCAGCGCGTGCGCGATGTGCGAGCCGAACTCGAAGCAGCGCGCCGCCGTGGGGTTGTTGGGCGGGAAGTAGGTGTTGATGAGCACCGGCAGCATGGGCACGCGCAGGCGCTTCATCAGACGCTGGTAGATGAAACCGTAGGCATGGCCGAAGGCGCGCTGCCCGGGGTTGGGCACGGCGTTGGCGGTGGCCACATCCACGCCCAGACGGATCAGGCCGCGGATCAGGTCGTCCGCCAGCTGCGGCGCACCGGGGAAGCGCCGCGGCATGTCCATGCCGTACCCGGCCCAGAACGCCTTGTCGGCCCAGCTCAGGCGCGGGTGCGGCAGCGGCATTTCCTTCATCACCACCTCGGGGCCGCGGTAGACGGAGATGGCGGGCATGTTGTCGAAGCCGAACAGTTCGTCCTGGTCGTCGCCGATCACCAGCACCACGTCCGGCTGGGCATCGAAGAGGCGCGCCTCCAGCACGTCCAGCGCGGACTCGGCCTGGCGGGCCAGGTCGGGGAAGCGCGCGGCGTCGCTCTGCTCGCGGAACGGTTCACCGCGCTCGGCCAGCAACTGGTCGTACGAGCACTTGCGGCCGTCCAGGGTGTAGAGGGCGGTCTGGCGCCGGTCGTCCTGCGCACGTTGCTCCCAGCGGTCGCCGTCAAGGACGAGGATCGGGCTGTGCGAGGTGCCGATGCCCAGCGTGATGCGTGCCATGTGTCAGTCTCCTTGGCGTTGGGGGGTCGAGCCAGGGCTCAGAAGTTGTAGAGCTCGAGCGTGCGTTCGCCCGCGGCGATGCGCTTGAGCACATCGGCCTCCTTGGCCTCGCGCTGCTCGGCCGCCTGCACCACCCCGGCCGCGCGCTCGCGCCCGATGACGACCACGCCATCGCGGTCGCCCAGCACCAGGTCGCCGGCGTGCACGGTGATGTCGCCCAGCAGCACCGGGTGGTTGACCCAGCCGCGCGCCAGGTGGTCCTTGCCGGTGCCGCGGATGCACAGCCCGGTCGCAAAGACCGGGAAGCCGATGCGCTCGAGCAGGTCGATGTCGCGCACGCCGCCGGCGATCACGAGGCCGCCCAGTCCGCGCACCTGTGCGGCGGTGGACATGATTTCGCCCCAGTAGCCGTAGTCGTGCACCTCGTTGGCGTAGACCACCAGCACATCACCGGGCTTGGCCACGTACAGGGCGCGGTGGATCCAGAGGTTGTCACCGCCGGGCGAATGGACCGTCACGGCCGGGCCGCACAGCTTCATGGACGGGTGCATCGGCTTGATGGCGGGCGGCAGGGCCCCCACGCGACCACCGGCCTCGTGCACGGTGGCGCTGGGCAGGGCCCGGGCGCGCGCGATCAGGCCCGGGTCGACCCGGTCGATCACGTGGCGGATGGTCGGGAACTGCAGGGCCGGATCGTTCGCCGAGGACTCGCTCATGCGCCCTCCCGCGTCTGCAGCTGGTGGTAGCCCATGGCCTTGCGCGCCTCGCGCAGCGGGGTGCCGGCGCGCACCGCCTGGCGGATGGCTTCCTCGGCGTTGTGGATCGCCTCGGCCGTGTCCAGCACGTGGTCTTCGTGCTCCTTCGGGATCACGACCACGCCGTCGGCGTCGCCGCGCACGATGTCGCCGGGGGCCACGCGGGCACCGCCGATGTTCACCGGCACCTGGGTCGCCTCGACCTGCACGCGGTCCTTGCCGGTGCGCATGTAGTTGTCGCGGCTGAAGACCGGGTACCCCAGCTCCAGGCACAGCGACACGTCGCGGTTGACGCCGTCGATCACCGTGCCGGCGATGCGGCGGTTGTGCGCCACCTCGGTCAGGATGTCGCCCCAGACGGTGGCGTTGTCCACGCCGCCGTTGTCCAGCACGATGACCGAGCCTTCGGGCACGTCATCGATGTAGTCACCCACGGTGCCCGAGGGCTTGCCGGCGGGGCCGTACAGCAGCGTCCAGGCGCGGCCGGCCATGCGGAATTCGGTCGAACGCGGCTTGATGCGGTGGCACTGTCCGTTGATGCCGCATTTGTCCAGCGCGTCGCTGAGGGTGGCGGTGTCCAGGCGCGCAGCGCGCGCCACATTCTTGTCAGTCATGGCATTCCCCTTAGGCGGCCTCGGGCCGCAACATGAATTCGTAGTCCCGGCCCATCACCTCGGTGACCGGGCGCCCTGCCAGCAGGTCCTTGGCCATGCCCGCCTCGCGGCCGGCGATGCGCTCGGCAGCGGCGATCACCTCGGCCGCGCAGGCCGCCGGGATGAACACCACACCGCTGCCGTCGGCGATCACCAGATCACCGGGGTGCACGGTGACGCCACCGATGCACACCGGGCCGTTGACCTCGGCTTCTTCGACGCGTCCGCGCGCGGTGCGCGCGGTCAGGCTGCGGCAGTAGATGGGCAACTCGTAGGCGCGCGCTTCGTCGATGTCGCGCACCGGGCCGTCGGCCACCACGCCGGCGATGCCCTTGACCTTGGCGCCCAGCGACAGGATGCCGCCCCAGCTGCCCGCGTCGATGCCGGTGCGCTGCTCGACCACGATCACCTCGCCCGCGGCGGCGAGCTCGATGGCGGTGGTGCCCAGGTGGCGCACCGGACCGTCGGATTTGGGCGCCTGGCCCGCGGGCACGAGGCGGTAGGTGACCACGCGGCCGACCAGCTTGTGGGTGGTGGACTGCTGGGCCAGTCCGGTGGCGACCTGCTGGTCGATGCCCAGCCGGTCCAGCGCGTCGGACACCGCGCAGGCGTCCAAGTGGCGCAGGCGCGGCACAAGTTCTTGGTTCATCGTTGAAGACTCCTTGAAGCGAAGCGGGGGTTCAGTGGCGGGTGCGCGGATCGAGCGCGTCGCGCAGGGCGTCGCCCAGCAGGCTGAACGAGAAGACGGTGAGGCTGATGGCCAGGCCGGGGAACAGGATCACCCAGGGCGCGGAGGTCAGGGTCTCCACGCTCACACCCGAGAGCATCAGTCCCCAGGCGGGCGTGGGTTCGCTCACGCCGACGCCCAGGAAGGACAGCGAGGCCTCCAGCAGGATGGTCTGGGCGGTGAAAGCGCTGACCATCACCAGCCAGGGCGAGACCAGGTTGGGCAGCATGTGGCGCACGATGATGCGCAGGTGCGAGAAGCCCAGCGCGCGGGCGGCGTCGATGTAGGGCGAGACCCGCACCCCCATGGCGGCGGTGCGCATCACGCGGGCCATCACCGGGATGTAGGGCAGGATGATCGCCAGCATCAGGTTGAGGTCCACGCCGGCCACCATGTTCTTGCCCAGCACGGCCACCACCACCAGCGCGGCCACGATCAGGGGAATCGACAGCAGCACGTCGTTGGCCCGCTGCAGCAGCGCGTCGATGCGGCCACCGAAGTAGGCCGAAGCCGTGCCGACGGCGGCGCCGATCAGCGACCCGATCAGGGCGGTGGAGATGCCCAGCAGCAGGGCCGGACGGGTGCCGTGCAGGATGCGCGAGAACACATCGCGACCGTAGTTGTCGGTGCCGAACCAGTGCTCGGCGCTGGGCGGTTGCAGCACCGCGTCAAAGCGCGCATCGAGCGGGCTGAACGGCGCCAGCTGCGGGGCAAAGGAGCCCGCAACCAGCATCACCGCGATGAGCACCAGGGCGATGACGCCCAGGGGCTGGGTCCTGGCAAAACGTGCGAAGGCCTTGAAAGTGGGTGAGCCAGACATGGGTGTGTGGACCAGTTCGGTGGACGGAAGGACGGAGACGTTCGACATCAGTGGATGCGGATGCGGGGGTCGAGGGCGGCCTGCAGCAGGTCCACCAGGAAGCCCACGCAGACGTAGATCAGCGCGAACAGCATCACCAGGCCCTGGATGAGCGCCAGGTCGCTGAAGCTGATGGCCTGCATCAGCAGCCGGCCGATGCCGTTGATGTTGAACACCTGCTCGGTGACCACCAGGCCACCCAGCAGCCCGGCGAACTCGATGCCGATGACGGTGATCGTGGGCAGCATGGCGTTGGCCAGCGCGTGGCGCAGCACCACGCGGGCCGGGCTCACGCCCTTGGCGTGGGCGGTGCGCACATAGTCCTGGGACAGCACTTCGATCAGCGAGGAGCGCAGCAGGCGCGCGTTGACCGAGGACAGGCGCCAGCCCACCACCACGGCCGGCACCAGGATCTGGGCCAGGTGCTCCCAGGGCCGCTCGCCGAAGGGCACGGTCTCGATGGGCGGGATCCAGCCCACCGTGGCCAGCAGCGCCAGCAGCACCAGCATGGCCAGCCAGAAGCTGGGCACCGACTGTCCGGTGACCGTGCACACCCGCACGCACTGGTCCAGCCAGGTGCCGCGGCTCAGTGCCCCGACCACCCCCAGGGGAATGGCCAGCACCAGGCCGATCACCAGCGCGGAGATGGCCAGCTTGATCGTCACGGAGAAGCGGCTGCCAATCTCGTCGGTCACGGGGTTCTCGCTCCAGATGGAGACGCCCAGGTCCATGCGGGTGAGCCCGGTGATCCAGCGCACGTACTGCGTGGCCAGCGGCTGGTCGAAACCGAAGCGCGCCTTCTGCGCCTGCAGCTGTTCGGCGGTGATGACACCGCCTTCGCTCGTGTACTTGAACTCGACCGGGTCCCCCGGCAGCACGCGCAGCAGGAAAAAGATCAGCGTGGCGACCGCCCAAAGCGTGAACACCAGTTGCAGGGCGCGACGAAACAGGAACTTCAACATGTCGGGTACCTCACGCCAGCTTCAGACAGGCGACCAGCCGGCCGGGGGCCACGGACCGCAATTCGGGAACGGTGCGGGCGCACTCGTCGGTGGCCATCGAGCAGCGCGTTCTGAACGCACAGCCCGACGGCGGCGACAGGGGGCTCGGCGGCTCGCCCCGGATCGCCTGCGCCTGGACGCTGCCCATGCCGATCTGCTCGGTACTCGGCACAGCGGCCATGAGCACCTGGGCGTAGGGGTGCAGCGGTTGCGCGTAGAAGCTGTCGCGGTCGGCCACCTCGACGATGCGGCCGAGGTACATCACCACCACCTTGGTGGCGATCTGGCGCACCACGGCCAGGTCGTGGCCGATGAACAGGTAGGCCAGGTTCATGCGCTCCTGCAGGTCGGCCAGCAGGTTGACGACCTGGGCCTGCACCGACACGTCCAGGGCCGAGACGGCCTCGTCGCAGACGATGAACTCGGGCCGCATGGCCAGGGCACGGGCGATCGCCACGCGCTGGCGCTGACCACCCGAGAGCTGGTGCGGAAAACGCTCGGCGTGCTCCGCCCGCAGACCGACTTCCTGCAACAGCCGAACGGCCTCGGCCCGGGCCTCTGCGCGGCTGGCCACGATGCCGTGCACCAGCATGGGCTCGGTCAGGATGCTGCCGATGCGCTGGCGCGGGTTGAGCGAGGAATACGGGTCCTGGAACACCACCTGGGTGTGCCGGCGGAACGCGCGCAGGGCGCGGTCGCCGCGGTGGGTGATGTCTTCACCGCGGAAACGCACCTGCCCGCCCGAGGGCTCGTCCAGGCGCAGCAGCAGCCGGCCCAGGGTCGACTTGCCACACCCCGACTCGCCCACCACGCCGATGGTCTCGCCGGGCCGGATGGACAGGCTCACGTCGCGCAGCGCCTGGACCTGGCGCTGCGCACCGAACAGACCCTTCTTGAGGGCGAAGGTCTTCTGCAGGCCGGACACCTCGACCAGCACGTCGCCGTCGCGCACGGCCGGTGCCACCGCGGGCAATTCGGCCAGACCCGTGGTCCAGCGGATGCGGCCGGCGGCCATGTCTTCGGCGCGCACGCAGGCGGACATGGTGCCCACGTCGGTCAGCCGGGCGGCCGAGGCCTGCGCGCAGGCGGGCTGTGCGTGCATGCAGCGCGGCGCGAACGGGCAGCCCGGGGGCAGATCGGTGGGGCTGGGCGGCGTGCCCTCGATGCCCGCCAGGCGGCGGCCCAGCGGGCCCTCCAGGGTGGGCACCGATGCCAGCAGGCCGGCGGTGTAGAGGTGGCGCGGGCTCTGGAACAGCGGGCGGCAGGCGCCCTGCTCCATCACGCGGCCGCCGTACATCACCAGCACCCGGTCGGCGTAGCGCGCCACCACGCCCAGGTTGTGGGTGATGATCACCAGCGCGATCTGCAGGCGGTGGCACAGGTCCTGCATCAGGTCGAGGATCTGTGCCTGGATGGTGACGTCCAGCGCCGTGGTCGGCTCGTCGGCGATCAGCACCTTGGGATGGCACGACAGGCCGATGGCTATCATCACGCGCTGGCGCATGCCGCCCGAGAACTGGTGCGGGTACTGGTCGATGCGGGTGGAGGCATCGGGAATGCCCACCAGGCCCAGCAGCTCCAGGGCCCGCTCGCGCGCGGCGGCCGGCGTCAGGCCCAGGTGGATGCGCAGCGGCTCGGTGAGCTGCTCGCCCACAGTCATCACCGGGTTGAGCGCCATCATCGGGTCCTGGAAGATCATCCCGATGCCCTTGCCCCGCAGGGCCCGCATGTCGGCGCGGCTCAGACCCAGCAGGTCGACACCGTCGAAGGCCATGCGGTCGGCCGTCACCTTCGCGTTGTCGGCGAGCAGCCGCATGATGGCCAGCGAGCTGACCGACTTGCCGGAACCCGACTCACCGACGATGGCCAGGATCTCGCCCGGATAGACGTCGTAGCTCAGTCCGCGCACGGCCTGGACATCGCCCCCCTCCGTCGTGAAGCGCACGTTCATGTTGCGCACCGACAGCACAGGCGTGTCCGATGCGGCGGGCGGCTCGCCCGCGCTGACCGCGGAGCGGTCTTCGGCAAGTTCGTTCAGCATGGCAGGCACCGGGGTGTTCACTTCTTCGCGCCGCCTTCGAACCACACGTCTGCGAGGTCGATCTTGACGTAGTTGGAGCCGTAGTCACCCTCCAGGCCACGCAGCTGGGCGTCCATCACGCGCTTGCGGCTCTGCCAGAACAGCGGCATCACGTAGCTCTGCTCCATCAGGTAGGCCTCCAGGTCGCGCACCCGCTGCTTGCGGCTCTGCGGGTTGAAGTCCTGCAACTGGGCCTGGTAGAGCTCCACCACCTTCGGGTCGCCGAAGCGGGCCAGGTTGGCGCGGTTGGTGCTGAAGGGTTCGAAGTAGGCCAGCTGGACGGAGGGGTCGTCCGAGTACTCGGCCGGGCTGTCGAAGATCAGGTCGTAGTCACCCGAGATGCGGCGCGCCGCGACCTGGGGGGTGTCCAGCGCCTGGTGGTCCACCGTCACGCCGATCCTGGACAGCTGATCGGCCACATAGACACCGAAGTAGGTGAACGCGCGGTTGTTCACCACGGTGAGCTTGAGGTTGCTCTGACCGGCCGCGGCCAGCAGGCGCTTGGCTTCCTTGCGCGCGGCTTCGATGTCACGACCGAAGCCGGGCAGCCTGGCCAGCTCGGCATCGTCACGGGCAAAGGTGGAACCGGGACGCAGCAGGCCACCGACGCGGAACATGGGCGTGATCTGCTCCATGGCCTTGGAGGCGCCCCAGCGGTCCAGCGCCAGGTTGAGGGCGCGGCGCACGCGGGGGTCCTTCAGACCGTCGCGCTGGTTGTTGATGGCGAACCAGGGCAGGAAGGTCGTGGCAGCGCCACCCCCGCGGACCACCACCTTGTCGCCACGGGCGCCGGTCACCCGGGCCACCTCGGGCGGCGTCAGGCCCTGCATGGTGAAGTGCACCTGACCGGCCAGCAAGGCGTTGGTGGCGGCGACCGGCGAGACGTTGAGCAGGCGGATGCCATCCAGATGGGGCTTGCCCGCCAGGAAGTAGTCGTTGAAGCGCTCACCGATCCATTCCGAACCCGGCGTGTGGCGGACGAAGCGGAACGGACCCGTGCCCATGACCCGCTTGGTGGGGTAGCTCGGATCGCTGGCCATCAGCTTGGCCGAGTACACGCAGGCATACGGCATGGCCAGCAACTGCAGCGCCGCCGCGTTCTTGCGCTTGAACGTGAACACGACGGTGTTGTCGTCGGGCGTCTCGATGTTGGTGATGTCGGCCAGCATGCCCTGGCGCAGCGACACCACGCCCGGCGGCGGGTTGCGCAGACGGTCGAAGCTGGCCTTGACGTCGGCGCTGGTCAGCGCGCTGCCGTCATGGAACTTCACGTTGGGATGCAGGGTGAAGCGGTAGCTCAGGTTGTCCGGCGACACCGTCCAGCTCCTGGCCAGGTCGCCGGTGACCTGGGGGAAGTTGTCGGCGTTGATCTTCAGCAGCGTGGAGTAATGCGGCGCCACGCGCCACATCACCGCCGGCGAGTTGGTGCCGTGGCAGTCGTAAGTCGAGGGCTCGCCGACGTGCACGGGCATGACCAGGGTGCCACCCTTGACGGGGCTGGCAGCGGGGGCCTGTGCATGGACACTGGCGCCGAGCGAACAGGCGAGCAGCGCGAACACTTGGGGGCGGAACACGGTGGGTTTCATCTTGTCTCCTGTTGTCTTGGGGGGTTCGTGGGGGACAGGCGTCAGAGCATCGAGCGCCAGTCCTGCTCCTTCTCGACCACCATCGACTTCGGTGCGGTCTGCTCGTAGTCGATGGACGAATGAACGGCGAACTGCGGGGTCTCGCCCTTCATGAACTGGCGCACGGCATTGGTCAGGCAGCGGCGCACCGCCAGCACCGCACCGTCACCGGCGCCCAGGTACTCCTGGGTGCGGTCGACGATGGGACCCATGCTCATGATCACGGCGAAGTCCTCGGTCCCCAGCATCTGGGTGAAGCCGGTGAAGTGGCCGTTCTTCATGGCCTCGCGGTCCTGGCCCCAGTTGTCATCGGGGCTGCCCGGTGGCAGGGGCGGCCACGAGTCCGCGTCCTCGTAGTGGTGGGTCTTGTTCGGGATCAGCTTCTCGCTGTCCCGGTAGGTCATCTGCCAGTAGTAGATGTTCTCGTCGTCGATGGGCACCGAGAAGAAGATGCTGCCGCCCTTGACGTCGGTGCTGTTGGGCGAAACGATGCCGAACCAGGGCATGACGAAGCTGTTGGTGCGCACATAGGAACGCTCGTCCTTGAGCGCGCGCACCGCGGCGTAACGGAAGCCATAGGGCTTCTGCACCAGGTGGTAGACCGGCGCCATGTTGGCCGACGACAGCTCGATGTCGCCGAAGCCCACCAGCCAGCTCTGGTGCAGCACGCCCAGGTGGGCCGAGTCCATGGTGGTCTCCACCGCCTGCAGCCAGTTGGCGTTGACCTTCTGGCGGAAGACCACGAAGTTCTCGCGCGGCAGCCCGACAAAGGGCAGCGCCGGGAATTCGGGCACCTCGTCGCCCTGGCCCAGCCAGACCCAGACAATGCCGCCCTCCTCGCGCACCGGGTAGTGCTTGAGCGGCACGTGCTTGCAGTACTCCACCTCGTTGTTGGGCTGGGTCGGCACGGCCACGGTCACGCCGTCGACCCGGAACTTCCAGCCGTGGTAAATGCAGCGCAGGCTGTTGTCCTCGTTGCGGCCGATGGCCAGCGAAGCGCCGCGGTGCGGGCAGGCTTCGTCGAAGAAACCCACGCGCCCGTCGGTGGAACGGAAGGCCACGTACTGGTGGCCGAACAGCTTGACGCGCAGGGGTTTGCCGTCCGCCTCCAGCTTGTCCGACAGGGCGGCGGGCACCCACCAGTGCTGGCGGATCATCCGGCCCATGGGCGCGTCGCCGCACACGCGTGTCAACAACTCGTTTTCTTCCTTTGAAAGCACGTGGGTCTCCTTTCGCGCGGGCTCGGCCTGCGCATCAATGACGGTCGGGGGTGGGTGGAATTGGCCTCAGGCGGCGCGCTCGTCGGGGCGCTGTCGGCGGCCTTCGAAGAACTCGGAAATCCGGCGTGCGGAATCGACGCCGGCAGAGCGGGTCATGGCGGTGACCATGGTCTCGGCGAACAGGCCTTCGCCCATGGGCATTTCGGCGATGCGGCCGATGCCATTGATGATGGCGTAGTTGGTGGCCGGGGCGTTCTTGACGATGGACTGCGCCAGTTCACGGGCCTTGTCCAGCCCCGCACCGGGCGCCACGAGGTGGTGCGCCACCCCGAGGCGCAGCGCCTCCTGCGCATCGAACGAATGGCCGGTGAGCATCATCTCGATGACGCGGCTGCTGCCCAGCAACCGGGGGATGCGCACCGAGCCGCCACCACCCAGAAAAATGCCGCGCTGCCCTTCAGGCAGCTGGAAGAAGGCCGAACCCTCACACACCCGCACATGGGTGGCCGCAGCCAGTTCGAAACCGCCACCGATCACGCCCCCCTTGAGCACGCTGACCACCGGCAGCTCGCCGAACTGCATCAGGTCGAACACGCGGTGCCACTGCCGCGAGCGGCGCATGCCCACCAGCACGTCGGGGCTGCGCTTGCTCATGAGCTCGAACAGGTCCAGGCCGGCGCAGAAGTGCTCGCCCTCTCCGTGCAGGATCACCGCGCGCGCACCCTCCAGACCCCGCAGGAAGCACGCTTCCAGCGCGTCCATGAGGTCGTCGTTGATGGCGTTGCGCTTGGTCGGTCGGTTGAGCTTGACCAGCGCGACGTCGTCTTCGCGCTCGATCTGCAGCAGGCTGTCTTCCATAGATCCTTCTTTCTTCGGAGTGGGTGTGTCTGGGTGGGTGGGTTTGCGGCCAGGTGTCAGCCGGCGATGACGATCACGTCGTCCGCTGGCGTGGCGTCGTAGAGGCGCTCGACCGCATCGGCCCGGCGCGCCAGCACGGCGCGCTGGTTGACATAGCCCTTGTCGGTGATTTCGCCGGCGTCCATGGAGGGCGGCTGCGCCAGCAGCAGCACACGGGCCACCTTCATGCTGCTGCCCGTGTGGCGGGCGTTGTGGGCCCGCAGGGCGTCCCGCAGTGCGCCGCGCAGCGCTTCGTGTCCGATGGCGGCCTGCGCGTCGGCGATGCCGAACCGCTCGCGGAGAGCGACCGGGTTCGGCCACGCCAGCAAGGCGACGTATTCCCGGTCCGCACCCGCCACCACCACGTCGTTGAGCAGCGGGGCGGCCGCGTTGATGGCCTCGACCCGCAGCGAACCCACGCGCACGAAGATGCCCGACTGCAGCTTGAACTCTTCGGCCACCCGGCCCGCGAAGGCCAGACCCTCGTCGGGCTGGGCGCGATCCACAAAAGTCACCGCGTCGCCCATGCAGTAGTAGCCCTCGTCGTCGAACACCGAACTTGTCAGTTCGGGCTGGTCGAGGTAACCCGGCATCACCGAAGGGCCCTTGACGCGCACCTCGAAGCGGTCGTCCTCCAGCGGCACCAGCTTGATGGTCACGCCGGGCTGCGGCAGTCCCACCAGGCCGGCCCTCTCGCCCGGCCAGTGCACCACGGTGGTGGCGGCGCAGGTTTCGGTCGATCCGTAGCCGGCCACGAACGGGATGCGGCGGCCCAGGTGCTGCACGGCCAGGGCCTGCACCCGCGAATAGATGGCATCGGGCAGCTTGGCCCCCGACGATGTGAGGCGGCGCAGCTGGCGGAAGAAGCTGCGCGCCATGTCGGCATCGCGCTCCAGGGCATCCACCAGCATGGTGTAGCCGGCCGGCACGCTGCTGAAGCGGGTCGGCGAGATTTCGCGCAGGTTGCGCAGCGTGCGCTCGAAGTCGCCCGGCACCGGACGGCCGTCGTCCAGATACAGGGTGCCGCCCTCTTCCAGCACGCTGTTGAAGATGGCCGTGCCGCCCGCCACGTGGCTCCAGGGCAGCCACTCCAGCAGCACGGCCTCGGGCATGTCGGGCGTGCGCCGGACGGTGTGGGCGTGCATGGCCATGGTGGCGCACAACATGCCCTGGGTGATGGGCACCGCCTTGGGCACGCCGGTGGAGCCGGAAGTGAAAAGGTACTTGGCCACGGTGTCCGGCGTGATCGCGTCCACGGACGCCTGCACCGCAGCACCGACAGGGGTGGCGATCAGTTCCGACCAGGGCGTCGATGCCAGACCTTCCATCGGCTCGCTCACGTGCACCACCCGGACATCGGGCGTGAGCACGGCGCGCAGCGCCTTCTGGTAGCGCGCCGCCTCCTGCACCAGCACCACGGCCGGGCGGATGAGGGCCACCATGGCCCGCAGTTTCTCGTGGTCGTTGCTGAGCAGGGAGTACGCCGGCGTCACCGGCACATAAGGCATGCGTGCCTGCATGGCCGCCAGTTCGAACACCGCGTGCTCCAGCGAGTTGCCGCTGAGCACCATGACGTTGCGACCGGGCACGCCCAGGTCCAGCAGCCACTGGGTGACCGCATCCACCTGCGCGCCGGCTTGACCATATGTCAGGCCCAGCCAGCCGGCATGCCCCTCCCGGCGCTGCAGCAGCCAGTGGCGGTCGGGCCGGGACTGGGCATGGCGCCGCAGCACCGCGGGCAGGTGCGCCTCCACCGTTCCCAGCGGAACACGGCTGCGCATCAGCAGCGAGCCATCGGCCCGCTCTTCCGTGGCCACATCGCGCTCCAGAAATGGCAGGTCAAGGAAAGGGGTGCAGTGCACGGGGTCCTGGTGGGCATTCATGTTGAAACAGGGGCGATTCGTCAAACAATAAGGTAACCTTACCTCACAACAAAAACGTGTTTCATAGGGGAATCCCTAGTTTTTACAAAGCAAGGTTACCTTATAGTTTTCGAGACCACTTCTTCTTTTCATCTCAAACGCGCCCCCAGGCTGTGGGGCGGCACCGGAGCGTCATGAGCATTCACGGCAAGGCCTGCATCGCCGGCATCTACGAACACCCGTTGCGTCGCGCCGAAGGCGTGTCGACCGCCCAACTGCACGCCGAGGTCGCGCTGGGCGCCCTGGCCGATGCCGGGCTGACCCTGGACGACGTCGATGGCTACTTTTGTGGCGCGGACGCGCCTGGCCTGGGCGGCCTCACCATGGCCGAGTACATCGGGCTGAACCGCCTGCGGCACATCGACACCACCGAGTCCGGTGGCTCGGCCTACCTGCTGCACGTCAGCCACGCGGCACAGGCGATCGCGGCCGGCCACTGCAAAGTGGCGCTCATCACCATGGCCGACCGGCCCCTGGCCGCCGCGGCAGGCACGGCGCTGGCGGGCATTGACCGCAACAGCATGCCCAACCTGCCGTTCCAGGCCGCGGTCCCGCCGCCGCCCATGTACGGCTACGCCATGGTGGCGCGGCGGCACATGCACGAGTTCGGCACCACGCCGGAACAGCTGGCCTGGGTCCGCGTGGCCGCCTCGCACCATGCCCAGCACAACCCCCATGCCGTGCACCGCTCGGTGGTGAGCGTCCAGGAGGTGCTCGACTCCCCGATGGTCGCCTCACCCCTGCGCCGGCTCGACTGCTGCGTCATGACCGACGGCGGCGGCGCCGTGGTGGTGGTGCACCCCGACATCGCCAGGACGCTCAAGCGACCGGTGGTCAAGGTCATCGGTGCCGGCGAAGCCGTCAAGCACCCCAATGCGGGCCAGATCGATCTCACCTGGTCGGCCGGTGTGCATTCGGGTGCCAAAGCGTTCGCGGAGGCCGGCATCACACCCGCCGACATCGGGTATGCGTCGCTGTACGACAGCTTCACCATCACCGTCATCGTGCAACTGGAAGACCTGGGCTTCTGCGCCAAGGGCGAGGGTGGGCGCTTCGTCATGGACGGCAACCTGATCGCCGGTCAGGGGCGCCTGCCCTTCAACACCGATGGCGGTGGCCTGTGCAACAACCACCCGGGCAACAAGGGCGGCATGACCAAGATCCTCGAAGCCGTGCGGCAGTGCCGCGGCGAAGCCCACCCGGCCGTCCAGGTCCAGCGGCGCGAGTTCGTGCTGGCCCACGGCACCGGCGGCAACCTGGCCAGCGCACACGCCGCGGGCACCCTCATCCTTCAAGCCGAATAAGCGATGGCGACCTCTCGAAACACCCTTCCCGCCCCCGTTCTCTTTCCCGGCGACGAGCCGTTCTGGGACGCCGCCCGCGAGGGCCGGCTCATGGGCAAGCACTGCCCCGCCTGCGACCGCGTGCACTACTACCCACGGATTCACTGCCCGTTCTGCGGCCATGGCCAGACGAACTGGCGCGAGCTCTCGGGCCGGGGTCGTGTCTATTCGCACTCCATCGTCGAGCGCAGCCCCCGGCCCACCGCGCCGGCCATCATCGAACTGGAAGAAGGCATTCGCCTGAGCAGCGTGGTGGTGGACGCCGATGTCCACGCCCTGGCCATCGGCGACGCCGTGACGCTGCGCTTCCTGCCCACCCAGGACGGCCCGCCGGTGCCCGGCTTCACCACGGTGCACGCCGAGCTGGCCCGCGCCTATTCGGCGCAGGCGCTGCGGGCGCTGAACACGCCCTCCTCCCCGCAGATCGACGCGCTCACGCAGGTGGCGGTGATCGGTTCCGGTCACATGGGGGTGGGCATCAGCCTGGCCTTCCTGCAGGCCGGTCTGGAGGTGCAACTGGTCGACCAGACCGATGCTGCGCTGGACGCCGCAATGGAGCGCATCCGCGACACGCTGGAACATGAACGCGGCAAGGGGCGCATCGACGAGCAGGTCCGTGACGAGCGCCTGGCCCGCCTGCGCGTGTCCACCGATCTCGCCTCCGTGGCCTCCGCCGGCCTCATCGTCGAGGCCATCTGGGAAGACATGGCCGCCAAACGCGAGCTGTTCGCCCGCCTGGACGGGCTGGCGCGGCCCGACGCCATCCTGGCGACCAACACGTCGACACTGGACGTGACCGAGATCGCCCGCGCCACCCGCCGGCCCGGCGCGGTGGTCGGTCTGCACTTCTTCAACCCGGCCCAGGTCATGCGCCTGATCGAGATCGTCCGCACGCCGCTCACCGACGCCCCCACGCTGCAGGCCGCGCAAGCCCTGGCGGCCCGCATCGGCAAGACCGGCATCGTCGTGGGCGTGTGCGACGGCTTTGTCGGCAACCGGCTGATGATCGTGCGCGAACGCCAGGCCGGCCGACTGCTGCTGGAAGGCTCGCTGCCCGAACAGGTGGACCGCTTCCTGCGGGAGTTCGGCCTGCCCATGGGCACCTTCGAACTGCAGGACATGGCCGGCGGCATCGCCCTGATGCACCGCTCCCGCCAACGCCGGGGCGAACGCGACTGGCTGATCCAGCAGCTCTTCGAGCGCGGGCGCCTGGGCCTGCGCGCCGGCCGTGGCTTCTACCGCTACGAAGCCGGCAAGCGCCGCCCCATCAGCGACCCCGAGGTCACGGCCCTCATCGAGGAAGCCTCGGCGCTCGAAGGCCTGACACGCCGGCGCATCGACACCGCCGAGCTCCACGACCGGCTGATCCTGCCCATGGTCAACGAAGGCGCCAAGCTGATCCAGGAAGGCATGGTGGAGCGCGCCAGCGACATCGATCTGATCTGGCAGCTCGGCTACGGCTGGCCGCAATGGAAAGGCGGGCCGATGCACTACGCGGACCAGCTGGGCGCCGCCCAGGTGGTGGCCCGCCTGCGCGCGCTCCAGGACGTGCATGGCGATGCCTTCAAGCCGGCCGACCTGCTCGTGGAACTGGCCGCGTCCAGCGGCCGACTGACACCCCCTGCCCACTGAAACTCCGATGCCCACCTACCAAGCGCCCACCGCCGACTGGCAATTTCTCCTGCACGATGTGCTCCGCATCCAGGACCACGCCCACCTGCCCGGCTTTGCCGACCTGGCCCCGGAATTCACCGGCCAGGTGCTCGATGCCGCCGCCACCTTTCACCAGGAAGTCCTGCACCCGCTGAACATGGCGGGCGACGCCGAGGGCGCCCGCATGGTCGACGGCCAGGTGCGCACACCCGCCGGCTTCTCCGAGGCGTGGCAGGCCTACCGCGAGGCGGGCTGGCACCGGCTGAGCCTGCCCGAGTCCCTGGGCGGCGCCGGGCTGCCCCCCGTGATGGGCGTGCCCGTGAGCGAGCTGCGGGCCGCCACGGGCCATTCGTTCTCGATGTACAGCAGCTTCTGCGCACCCACCGCGAGCATGCTGTCCAAGCTGGCACCCGACTGGGTCCGCACCCACGTGGTGCCCAAGGTGTCCGCCGGCGAGTGGACCGCCACCATGTGCATGACCGAGCCGCAGGCGGGCACCGATCTGCGCCAGCTGAACACGCGGGCGGTGCGCCAGCCCGACGGCAGCTGGCGCATCACCGGCCGCAAGATCTTCATCTCGGGCGGTGACCACGACCTGACCGACAACATCGTCCACATCGTGCTGGCCAAGGTGCCGGACGAGCACGGGCGGCTGGAACCGGGCCTGGCGTCGGTCAACGTGTTCCTGGTGTCCAAGCGGATGATCGACCCGGCCAGCGGCCAGCTGGGCGCGGCCAACGGCGTCACCGCGGTGTCGATCGAACACAAGATGGGCATCGAAGGCAGCGCCACCTGCGTGCTGGAGTTCGACGACGCCGTGGCCTGGCGGATCGCGGACGAACGCCGCAGCGGCTCCTCGGCCAACATGGCCCCGATGTTCCTGCTGATGAACTACGCCCGCGTCAGCACCGCCATGTCCGGCGTGGGCTATGCCGAGATCGCCTGCCAGAACGCCGCCGACTACGCCCGCGAGCGCCTGTCCGGCCGGGCCGGCGACAAGCCACGCCAGCCCGGCAGCGTGGCCGATCCGATCATTGCCCACGCCGACGTGCGGCGCCTGCTGCTGGAGTCGCGCGCCTTCTGCGAAGGCGCCCGCGCCGGCGCCATGCGGGCCGCCCTGTGGCAGTCGCTGGCCGAACATTCCACGGACGCCGGCGAGAAGGAGCGCGCCGCCGACCTGCTGGAAGTGCTCACGCCCGTGATGAAGGCCTTCTACACCGACCGCGGGTTCGATGCCACCGTCGCCTGCCAGCAGGTGCTGGGTGGCCACGGCTACATCAAGGACTACGGCATCGAGCACTTCGTGCGCAACGCGCGCATCGCCCAGCTGTACGAAGGCGCCAACGGCGTGCAGGCCATGGACCTGGTGCAACGCAAGCTGACCGCCCATGGCGGCCGCGCCCAGCGCGCCTTCCTCGACACCCTGCAGACCTCCGTCGCGGCGCTGGAAACCCGCGCCGACCTCGCGGAGTTCGTCCGCCCGGTGCAGGCGGCCCATGCGCGCATCGGTGAAACCCTGCGCAGCCTGGACCTGCAACGCACCGAGCGCCCCGACGCCATCGCCGGGGGTGCTTACGACCTGCTCACCGCCATCGGCATCCTGTACGTCGGCTGGAACTGGCTGGAGATGGTCGCCGCCCTGCAGGGCGAGGCGCCCTGCGAACACGCCACCCCCGCCATGCGGCAGACCAAGCCCGTGCTGGCACGGGTGTGGATGCAGCGCCAGATGCCCCTGATCGACAGCCTGTGCGACCGGATCGCCTCCGGCAACGACAGTCTGGTGGCCTTGCCGGACGCGCTGGTCTGAACCCCGCACGCCGATCGTCATGTCCATCGCTGCCCGCGGCTTTTTCTATGTCCAACAGGTCGAGCAGCAAGCCCGGCGGGTGCTCGACGAGTGCCTGCAGGGCGAAGGCCTGACCGCCGGCCAGTACATGGCGCTGAGCCTGGTGGTGCACCACGAGCCGGTCTCCTCGGCCGACCTGGCCCGACGGGCCCGCATGACCGCGCAATCCATGGGTGAGTTCATCCGCACGCTCGAAGCCAAGGGTCTGGTGGAAAAGCGGGTCGACGCCGGCAGCCGGCGCTCCCTGGCCCTGACGTCCACCACGGTCGGCCGCAAGTTGCTGGTCCGCAGCGACGCCAAGGTCAACGAAGCCGAGCGCCTGTTCTTCGACTGCCTGAGCGGCGAGGAAAACGCCCACCTGCGGTTGCTGCTCAGCCGCCTGAGAAAACTGCGCACCCCGCAATAGTCCCCTCCGTCCCACCCCCACACCCACCATGACCGATCCCACTGCTCTGCGCCTGCGGGTGCACTCCATGACACGGCAGGCGCCCGCGATCCTGAGCCTCGTGCTTGAGTCGATCGACCACGCGCCCTTGCCGGCGGCGGCGCCCGGTGCCCATCTGGACCTGCACCTGGCGCCCGGCCTGGCACGCAGCTACTCCATCGTCGGACAGCCCGGGCGGCCCAGCCGTTACGAACTGGCGATCGCACGGGATGCCAAGAGCCGCGGGGGGTCCCGTTTCGTGCACGAGAAGCTGCGCGTCGGCGACGAACTGACCGCTTCGGCCCCACGCAACCTGTTTCCCCTGGACGAGAGCGCGCCCTTCAGCGCGTTGCTGGCCGGCGGCATCGGCATCACGCCGATCTGGTCGATGGTCCAGCGCCTGGAGTCGCTGCAAAAGCCCTGGCTTCTGGTGTACGCGGCCCGCAGCCGGGCACACGCCGCCTATCTTGAGGAGATCGAAGCGCTGGCGCGCCACACCCGCGTGGGGCGGCTGCACTTGCACTTCGATGATGAGCACCAGAACCAGCCGGTCGACCTGCGCGCGGTGCTGGCCGACGTGGGCCACGACGCCCACCTGTATTGCTGCGGACCACAACCCATGCTGGCCGCCTACGAGGCCGCCACGGCCGACCGGCCACCGGCGCAGGTGCATCTGGAACGCTTCGGCGCCGATGCGGGCACGGGCCCCGCCTCGGGCTTCACGGTGGTGCTGGAACGCTCGGGCCAGAGCCTGCAGGTGCCACCGGACCGGTCCATTCTGGACGTGGTGCTGGAAGCGGGCATCAACGCCCAGTACGGCTGCATGCAGGGCTCCTGCGGACTGTGCGAAACACCCGTGCTCAAGGGTGTTCCCGAGCACCGGGACCACCTGCTGGCCGACAGCGTGAAGGCGGGCAACCAGGCGATGCTGATCTGCTGCTCGCGCAGCTGCACACCCGAGCTGGTGCTGGACCTCTAGCCTGCACACGCGGCCGCGGTGCCGTGCGGGGCACCGGCCGCCGGCTCAGCCTTCCTGCTGCTGCCGCTGCTGCACCGCGTTGCGGATCCGGCTCAGCGCATGCCGCAGGGTGGCCAGCTCCTCCGGCTGCAGGCAGCTGAAAAAGTCGCGCTCTGTCTGGTCCACGGCGGCCTCGCAGCGCATCAGCACCGCCCGCCCCTCGGGCGTGGTGGAGATGAGCAGCACCCGGCGGTTGTTGGGGTCGTCGCGGCGTTCCAGCCACCCCTTGTATTCGAGCGTCTTGACGAACTCCCCCATCGACTGGGCGGTCTTGCGCGCCAGGCGCGACAACTCGGCGGAAGACAGCGGTTCGTGGTGGGCCACCAGGCTCATCACCAGGTACTGTCCGGCCGTCATGCCATGGGGCGCCAGCACTTCCTCCAGCCGTTGCTGAACCAGCTGCTCCACTTGCTGGATGTAAAAAAATCCTCGGGTATTGATGGCCATCCGGGTCACTTCTTGTCTTGTTGCACGCCCAGACGGGTCGGTAAGCCCCGCCAGAAGGTCTGGGGCATGGTAGCGCGCTTCTCGCCTGCGGCTCCCGCCCATCATATATAAAGCGTGTTTATATTTATCATCAGGGTTTTCCATAGCATTTTTTGGCCGAGATTTATATAAAGTAACCTTATATTATTTGACGACCCTCCAGTGCCTGCTCCCTTTCGCCCCCTGCCCTTCCTCGAACGCAGTGTCGCCCTGGACGAGCGCGCCGACGGCACGCTCATCGTCCGCTGCCCGGTCCCCCTGAAGGCGCTCGAGCCCCATATCCCGCACCTGCTGCGGCGCAACGCGCAGCAGCGCCCCGACCATGTGTGGATGGCGCAGCGGCGAGGCGCGGAGCGCGCCTGGCAACGCCTGACCTACGGCGCAGCGACACCCCAGGTCGATGCGGCCACGCAATGGCTGCTGGACCTGCAGCGCCCGGGCGCGACCGTGATGGTGCTCAGCGGCAACTCGCTCGAACACGGCATGCTGGAACTGGCCGCCATGCAGGCGCACATGCCGTACGCCCCCATCACACCGGCCTACGCCGCGATGGCCGGCGACCTCTCCCGCCTCAAAGCCATGGCCGCGCTGCTCGAACCCGCGGTGGTGTTCGTGCAGAGCGCCCGCGCGCTGGAACCGGCCATCCGGGCCCTGGGCGACGACGTCTGGGTGGTCTGCGTGCAGGACCCCATCGACCGCCCCCGGCTGATCACCTGGGACCGTCTGGTGCAGACCCCGGTGACGGCCAGCGTGGGCGCATCGGTCGCCAGCATCACGCACGACACGGTGGCCAAGTACCAGTTCACGTCGGGATCGACCGGCACGCCCAAGGCCGTCATCGTGACCCAGGGCATGCTGTGCACCGCCATGGCCATGACCTCGCAGATGGTGCAGTGGGGCGACGACCGCCCGGAAACCGTGCTGCTGGACTGGCTGCCCTGGAGCCATGTGGCCGGCGGCCACGCGGTCTTCAACGGGGTGCTGGAAGACGGTGGCACGCTCAACATCGACGATGGCCGGCCGACGCCGGCCGACTTCGCCGAGACCCTGCGCAACCTGCGCGAGATCTCGCCGGTCCGCTTCAGCGGCATGCCGGTGGCCTACGCCATGCTCGCCGAGGCCCTGGAACACGACGAGGTGCTGGGCAAAAGCTTCTTCAAGAACCTGCGCCGGCTCACCTATTCCGGCGCGCGCCTGCCCGACGCCGTGCATGCCGCGCTCCAGCGGCACGCCGTGCGCTACACCGGGTTTCGCATCCCCCTGGTCTCCGCCTACGGCTCCACGGAGACCTCGGCGGCCGTCACCTACGTCTACTGGGCCACCGAGCGCACCGGCCTCATCGGCCTGCCGCACCCCGGTGTGGAGATGAAGCTGATCCCGCTGCCGGACGGTGAGCGCTACGAGGTGCGCGTGCGCAGCCAGGCGGTCACGCCGGGCTACCTCAAGCAGCCCGAACTGACGGCACAGAGCGTGGACGAAGAAGGCTTTTTCCGCATGGGCGATGCGGCCAGCTTCGTGGACCGCACCCACCCCGAAGAGGGGCTGGCGTTCGCGGGCCGCGTGGCCGAGGAATTCAAGCTGCAGACCGGTGTGTTCGTGCGTGTGGGCAGCCTGCGCGTGACCCTGCTGGACGCGACCGCGCCGCTGCTGCAGGACGTGGTGATCACCGGCGCCGACCAGTCGTATGTGGGTGCCCTGGCCTGGCTGAACATCGCGGCCTGCCGCGAACTCACCGGACTGCACGACGCCGACGTGCGCACCCTGGCAGCCCACCCCCTGCTGCGCCAGCAGCTGACCGAGAAGCTGCGCGCCCACAACACGCGCCACCCGTCCAGCAGCCTGCGTCTGCGCCGCCTCTGCCTGCTGCAGGCGCCGCCGTCCATCGAACAGGGCGAAACCAACGACAAGGGCTACATCAACCAGCGCAAGGTGCTCGAGAACCGCCGCGACCGGGTGGACGCCCTCTACGCAGACCACCCCGATGAAAACGTGCTGGTGATCGACTGATCACCCGGCCATTCCAACAAAGGAGACAACACCCATGAAACGAAGAACCCTGTTGCAGGTGGCCGCGGGCAGCGCCGCTGCCGCATGCCTGCCCGGCGCCTACGCCCAGGGCAAGGACGTGATCCGGCTGGTGAGCGGTTTTGCCCCGGGTGGCATCACCGACGCGCTGTGCCGCATCCTGGCGGACCACCTGGCCGGCGAGCTGGGCGCCACGGTCATCGTGGAAACCAAGGCGGGCGCGGGCGGTCGGCTGGCGGCCGAACACGTCAAGAACGCACGCCCGGATGGCAACACCTTCCTGGTGGGGCCCGATGGCTGGGCCATCTTCCCCAGCGCCATGTACACCCCGGCCGAGCTGCGCTACGACCTGCTCAAGGACCTCCAGCCCGTGGCCCAGCTGGTGTCCTATCCCCTGGCCCTCGTCGTCAACGGCCAGGTGCCGGCGCGCAACCTGGCCGAGTTCGCAGACTGGCTGAAGAAGAATCCAAACCAGGCCAACTTCGGCACGCCGGCGCCCAACGGGCAGGTCCAATACGTGGGATGGATGGTGGGACAGGCCCTGGGCACACCGCTCGAACCCATCGTCTACAAGGGCAACGCGCCCATGCTGGTCGACCTGCTGGGCGGCCAGCTGCCGTCGGCCGTGCTGGTGGCCGGCGACGCCGCCAAGCACCCCCGCGAGAAGGTGCGCATGCTGGGTGTCATTGCCGAGCAGCGCTGGGCGCTGGCGCCGGATGTGCCCACCTTCAAGGAGCAGGGCTTCCCCATCCGCGTCGACGAGGCCTGGCAGGGCATGTGGGCGCCCGCGGGCACGCCCCCCGCCGCAGTGGCGCGCATGGAAGCGGCGCTGCGCACGGTGCTGGGCAAGGTCGAAGTGCAGCAAGCCGTGGCGTCCAAGCTGACGGTCACACCGGCCTTCGTCGGCGCCAGCGCGATGGACAAGCAACTGAGAGAGTCCATCACCCACTGGCGCGACGTCATCCGGCGCTCGGGCTACCGGGCCACCGGGAACTGACCAACACCAACGGCCAGCGCGGCAACGCATCGCGCCCTGGCCTTTTCACCATCCACTGGAGACAAGCATGCACAACCGTAGACAAGCACTGATCGGCCTCGGCGCCCTGGCCACCACCCCTTGGATCCATGCGCAGACGGGGGACTGGCCCCGACGCACGGTCCGCATCGTCGTACCGTTCACCGCCGGCTCGCCCCCCGACCTGATCGCCCGGGCCATCGCCCCCAAGCTGTCCGAAAACCTCGGACAGCCGGTCATCGTGGACAACAAGCCCGGTGCCACCACCATCATCGGCACCGAACACGTGGTCCACGCCGCCCCCGACGGCTACACCGTCCTGCTGACCGCGACCGGCGCGGCCTCGGTGTTCCCGGCCATCATGAAGCTGCGCTACGACCCCATCAAGGACCTGCCCCCCCTGGGCCTGGTGGCCACCTCGCAGCAGGTGTTTTTCAGCGGCGGCCCCAAACGCGCCAAGACCCTCAAGGAATTCCTCGACTGGGCCCGGCAGAACCCCGGCAAGGCCAACATCGGCTCCATCGGCATCGGCACCACCAACCACCTGGCCAGCGAGATGCTGCGCAAGGCCGCCGACATCCAGTTCACCTACGTTCCGTTCCAGTCGGCCCAGGCCGGCATGCAGGCGGTGATCAACGGGGATGTGGACCTGTTCTGCGCCGATGTGGGTGTCATCCTGGGCTTCCTCGGCTCGGACAAGGTTTCCCCCCTCGCCGTGGCCGGCGCCAGCCGCTCCGAGTACCTGCCCAACACCCCCACCTTGGCCGAATCCGGCATCAGCGGTGTGCTCTCTGCCAACCGCTTCGCCCTCTTTCTCCCCAAGGGGGTTCCTCAGCCCGTGTTCACCCGGCTCTCGACGGCGCTGGCGGCCGCGGTCAACGGGGAGGAAGCGGGTCAGGCGCTGCGCAAGCTGGGCATGACGGCCACCTACGCCCCGGCCGAAGCCGTGGCCGAAGTGATCCGCAACGACGCCGGCACCATGGCGCCGCTGGCCAAGGCGCTGAACATCCAGATCAACTGAACACGCGCCCTGCGTGCCCGCCCTGTCACGAATGCCTGTCATGAACAACCACGTTGAAGGAACCACGCCCGACGGCGTGGCCTGGAAGATCCACTATGAGGTGTGCGGTTCGGGCGACGACCTCATCCTCCTGCACGGTGGTGGCCCCGGCGCCACCGGCCGCAGCAACTACGGCAAGAACATCGACGCGCTGGCCCGGGCCTTCCGGGTCTGGGTCATCGACTTCCCGGGATGGGGCCAGAGCTCCAAGAACCTGAACGCCTTCGGCGGCGCCGGGCCTTTCCAGAACGGGGCGCGGGCGGTCATTGCCTTCATGGACGCGCTGGGCATCGGCCGGGCACACCTGGTGGGCAACTCCTTCGGCGGATCGGCGGCCCTGTGCGTGGCCATGGAACAGCCCGAGCGGGTGAACCGCCTGGTGCTCATGGGCCCGGGCGGCGGCACGGTGCCGGGCGCCACCGGCCCCACCGAAGGCATCCGGCAGCTGCAGGGCTACTACCTGGGCGAAGGGCCGACGCTGGAGAAGCTGACCGCCTTCATCGGCAACCTGGTGTACGACAGCAGCCTCATCACGCCCGAGCTGATCCGGCAGCGCTTCGAGGCCAGCGCCGACCCGGCGATCTGCGCCAACCCGCCGATCGTGCCCCGCCCCACCCCGCCGGGCCCGGAGACCTTCATCAGCCGCGACCCCCGGCTGGCGAGCGTGGCGCACCGGGCCCTGTTCATCTGGGGGCAACAGGACAAGGTCAACCCGGCAGCGGGCATCGACTCGTTCAAGGTCATGCCCAACGCCGACTACGTGCTGCTCAACCACTGCGGGCACTGGGCCCAGTGGGAGCACCCCGAGCGCTTCAACGACCTGGTGCTGAGCTTTCTGAGGAATCCATGAACGCGACCGCCACCCAACCCGTCCTGGAACTCGGCTACCTCGGCTTTGAAGTCAGCGACCTGGCGCGCTGGCGCCGGTTTGCCACCGAGGTACTGGGCATGATGGCCGCCGACGCAGCGGCCGATGACCAGGGACGCGCCAGCCTGCGGCTGCGCATGGACCAGGCACCGGCGCGCCTGCTGCTGACCCAGGGGCCGGCCGACGACTGCGCGTTCGCCGGCTGGCGGCTGGCCGACGAGGCGGCCCTCGCGGCGTTCTGCGGCAAGCTGGACCGGCTCGGCCTGCCCTGGCACACGTCGTCCGTCAGCGAACGGGCGCTGCGCGGCGTGCGCGCGATGGTGCACTTTTCCGACCCCAACGGGAATCGCCACGAGGTCTACTGCGGGCAGGAGCCAGACCCTGAACCGTTCCGGTCCGCCCCGCTGCCCCAGGGCTTCGTGACCGGGGCCGGCGGCCTGGGGCACATCGTCTACGAGGTGGACGACTACCAGGCGCAACTGGCCTTTGCCCGCGAGGTGCTGGAACTGCGGCTGAGTGACACCATCGAGTTCGAGCCCGCCCCCAGGGTGAACATCGAAATCTCCTTCTTCCACGCCAACGAGCGCCACCACTCCTTCGCGCTCGCGCCGCGGCCGCCCCGGCCAGGACCGGCCAAGCGGGTGCACCACTTCATGGTCGAGGTACCGGACATCACCCAGGTCGGACAGGCCCGCGACCGCTGCATCGCCTTCGGTCAGCCCATCAGCATGGACATCGGCCAGCACACCAACGACCGCATGGTCTCGTTCTACGCGCAGACCCCGTCCGGCATCCACGTCGAGTTCGGCTGCCAGGGTGTGCTCATCGACGACGCCACCTGGACACCCCAGGTGCACCAGGGCACCAGCATCTGGGGACACCGGCCCCGCCCACAGCCGGCCCCCACCACACCATGACAGACCGCCCCCCGCACATGCACGCCGACTTCGACACCGACGTGGCCGTCATCGGCTACGGCCCCTCCGGCCTGGCCGCCAGCCTCAAGCTGGCCCACCACGGCATCCGCGTCATGGCGTTCGAGAAGGAACGCAGCATCTACCCGCGTGCCCGCGCCGTCACGGTCAACGACTGGACCATGCGCTGTTTCCAGTCGCTCGGCCTCGACGAAGCCCTGGCCAAGACCATGGACCCGACCGCCGCCCTGCGCTGGGTGACCTACGACCGCCAGGAGCTGATGCGCGTCGACTTCCCGCCCTCGAAGTTCGGCCGCCATCCCCGTTCGTACGCGATCTACCAGCCGGCCATGGAAGAGGTGCTGCGCTCCGCCGGGGAACGGCTGGCGCCCGCCCTGTCGGTGCACTACGGCACCGAAGTGGTCAATCTGAAACAGGACCACGAAGGAGCGGAACTCGAGGTCCGGGACCTCGCCAGCGGCCAGACCCGGCACATCCGCGCCCGCTACGTCCTCGCGTGCGACGGTGGCTCCAGCGCCACGCGCGAACGCCTGGGCATCCGCCTGCTGGGTGAAACCGGCGAGACCCAGTGGGTGGTGATCGATGCCCGCGTGAAACGCTGGTGGCCGCAGCGGCACATCCTCACCTTCTGGTCGGACCCGCACCGCCCGGTGGTCGACATCGCGCTCGCACAGGGCAACCACCGCTGGGAGTTCCCGCTAGGGGCCCACGAGTCGGTGGCGGACTTCGACACCCACGAGAAGCTGTGGCCGCTGCTGCGCTCGCTCGGCGTCTCGCCGGACGACATCGAGATCCACCAGCACGCGTTCTACAAGCACCATGTGCGGCATGCGCAGACCTGGCGATCGGGCCGCGTCTTCCTGCTGGGCGACGCCGCCCACCTGATGCCGCCCTGGGCCGGCGCCGGCATGCAGTCGGGCATCCGCGATGCATTCAACATCGGCTGGAAGCTGGTCGAGGTGCTGCAGGGCCGCCTGCCCGAAGCGCTGCTGGACAGCTACGAGACGGAACGGGCACCCAATGTCGAGCTCATGACCCAGGCCGCCGTCCAGTTGGGCCGCATCATCCGCCGCGAAATCACGCCGCCCGCCCCGGACAGCGGGGCGCCTCCCATCGAACCGCCCAACCGCCGGGACCCTGCCCTGGACGCCGGCTGGGTGCGTGGACCGATCGGCGGCACCAGCGTCATCGGCAAGATGCTGCCTCAGCCGGACGTGGCCGACGCACGCGGCCGCCTGTGCCTGCTCGACGAGGTGCTGGGATCGGGCTTTGCCCTGCTGGGCGATGGCATCCACCCCGCCCAAAGTCTGTCCGCGGACGAGAAGGCCGGCTGGGACCGGCTGGGTGCGCGCTACCTGACCGTGCTCTCGCCCACCGACCAGGGCGGAGGCGGCGAGGACGTCATCGATCTCGAAGGCGGCCTGCTGGCCTGGATGCGCGAGGCCGGTGTGCGCGTGCTGGCACTGCGGCCGGACCGCTTCGTTGCGGCCACCGACCTGCACGGCCTGGCCGTGCCCGATTGTTGAAAGTCCCCCCATGTCCCATGACAACCGCATCGTCGCCGCCGCAGCGGCGCTTCGCACGGCCCGGCTGCAGCGCCTGCCGGTTCCCCGCATCTCAGAGGCCTATGGCATCACCGACCTCCACAGCGCCTACGCGGTGGCCGAGATCAACCAGGGCGCGCACCGCTCCGACGGCCATCGAAAGTGCGGGCTGAAGGTGGGCCTGACCTCGAAAGCCGTCCAGCAGCAGCTGGGCGTCGACCAGCCCGACTTCGGCGTGCTGTTCGACGACATGGAATACCTCGATGGCGACACGGTACCGGTCAACCGTCTCATCCAGCCCAAGCTGGAGGCCGAGATCGCCTTCATCGTCGGCCGCGACCTCGACGCGCTGCGGCCGAGCTACGGTGAGTTCCTGCGCTGCATCGACCATGCCGTGGCCGCGCTGGAGATCGTGGACAGCGCCATCGCCGACTGGAAGATCACCCTCGTCGACACGGTGGCCGACAACGCGTCCTCGGGTCTCTATGTGCTGGGCAACCAGCCCTTTGCCGTCAACGCCCTGTCGCTGGCCGACCAGACGATGACCCTGAAAAAGAACGGCCACACGGTGTCCGAAGGCTCGGGCGCCGCCTGCCTGGGACACCCCCTGCGGGCCGCCTACTGGCTGGCCTGCACCATGGCCGAGCGCGGACAGGGCCTGCGTGCGGGAGAGGTCATCCTCAGCGGCGCGCTCGGCCCGATGGTGCCCGTGGCCGCTGGCGACCAGGTCGTGGCCAGCATCGGCTCGCTCGGCACCGTCTCCTGCCAATTCGAGTGAACACCATGACCCGCAAAATCAAGGCCGCCATCATTGGCAGCGGCAACATCGGCACGGACCTGATGATCAAGATCCTGCGCCATGGCCAACACATCGAGATGGGCGCCATGGTCGGCATCGATCCGGCCTCCGACGGCCTGGCCCGCGCCGCCCGCCTGGGCGTGGCGACCACCCACGAAGGCGTCGAGGGTCTGACCCGTCTGCCCGTCTTCGACGACATCGACATCGTCTTCGATGCCACTTCCGCCGGTGCCCACGTGAAGAACGACGCCTTCCTGCGCAGCAGGAAGCCCGGCATCCGCCTGGTGGACCTGACGCCGGCAGCGATCGGCCCGTACTGCATCCCGGTGGTCAATGGCGCGGCGCACCTGGACGCGCCCAACGTCAACATGGTCACCTGCGGCGGCCAGGCCACCATTCCCATGGTGGCGGCGGTATCGCGGGTGGCCAAGGTGCACTACGCGGAGATCGTGGCCAGCATCTCCAGCAAGAGTGCCGGCCCCGGCACCCGCGCCAACATCGACGAGTTCACCGAAACCACGTCCAAGGCCATCGAGGTGGTGGGCGGCGCAGCCAAGGGCAAGGCCATCATCGTGCTGAACCCGGCCGAGCCACCGCTGATCATGCGCGACACGGTCTACACCTTGAGCGAACCGACCTCCGAAGACGCCATCGCCGAATCGGTGGCGAAGATGGCCGCTGCCGTGCAGGCCTACGTGCCGGGCTACCGGCTCAAGCAGGCGGTGCAGTTCGATCGCGTCGAGAACATCCGCATCCCCGGCGTGGGCGACCACCTGTCCGGGCTCAAGACATCGATCTTCCTCGAGGTCGAGGGCGCAGCCCACTACCTGCCGGCCTACGCCGGCAACCTGGACATCATGACCAGCGCCGCGCTGCGCACCGCCGAGGCCATGGCCGAGCGCATGAGTCAAGTCGCGGCCTGAGGAGCATCCAATGCAACCCGACAAGAAGATCTACATCTCCGACGTGACGCTGCGCGACGGCAGCCACGCCATCCGCCACCAGTACAGCGTCGAACAGGCGCGCCAGATTGCCCGGGCGCTGGACGAAGCGAAGGTCGACTCCATTGAGGTCGCCCACGGCGACGGACTGCAAGGCGGCAGCTTCAACTACGGCTTCGGCGCGCACACCGACCTGGAGTGGATCGAGGCGGTGGCCGACGTGGTGACACACGCGAAGATCGCCACCCTGCTGCTGCCGGGCATCGGCACCGTGCACGACCTCAAAGCCGCGTACCAGGCCGGCGCGCGCATCGTGCGCGTGGCCACGCACTGCACCGAGGCCGACATCTCGAAGCAGCACATCGAGTACGCCCGCGGGCTGGGCATGGAGGCCGTGGGCTTCCTGATGATGAGCCACATGACCACGCCGCAGCACCTGGCCCAGCAGGCCAGGCTGATGGAGAGCTACGGTGCGACCTGCTGCTACGTGGTGGACTCCGGCGGCGCGCTGAACATGAACGACGTGCGAGACCGCTTCCGCGCCTTCAAGGACGTGCTCAAACCGGAAACCCAGACCGGCATGCACGCGCACCACAACCTCAGCCTGGGGGTGGCCAACTCCATCGTGGCGGTGGAAGAAGGTTGCGACCGTGTGGATGCGAGCCTGGCGGGCATGGGCGCCGGGGCGGGCAACGCGCCGCTGGAGGTGTTCATCGCGGCGGCCGAGCGCATGGGCTGGCAGCACGGTACGGACCTGTACAAGCTGATGGACGCGGCCGACGACATCGTGCGACCGCTGCAGGACCGGCCGGTGCGGGTGGACCGCGAGACGCTGGCGCTGGGCTACGCCGGGGTGTACAGCAGCTTCCTGCGCCACTCGGAGGCGGCGGCCAAGAAGTACGGACTGAAGACGGTGGACATCCTGGTCGAACTGGGCAAACGGCGCATGGTCGGCGGCCAGGAGGACATGATCGTCGACGTCGCGCTGGATCTTCTGGACCGGTGAACCGGCCGGCCTCTTGCGAGGCCAGGTCAGGCGCCCCGCCTCAACCGGGGAGGCGTGGACGCGCCGTGCCGAATCGACCGAGCCCCACCTCGGTCAGACCTTCCCCACGGCGCAACAGGAACAGCACATCCAGCCCCATGCGCTGGGCCATGACCGGACCTTCATCGGGTCCGGCCACCAGCAAGGCCGTGGCCCAGGCGTCTGCGTGCATGCAGGTGCGCGCCAGCACGGTGACCGAGGCCACGGTGTTGTTCACGGGCGCACAACGGCGCGCGTCCATGGTGTGCGCAATGCGCGCATTTCCCACGTCCAGGTAGTGCCGGTAGTCGCCCGAGGTGGCCACGGCCAGGTCCTCCAGTTCGAGAACCCCGTGCACCGCGCGGCGCCCGGCCTCGGGGCGTTCGATCGCCACGGCCCAGGGCGCGCCGCTCGCCTGGCCGCCGATGGCCCGCAACTCGCCATCCAGCGCGGCCAGCGCATGCCGAACGCCGTGCTGTTGCAGCACATGGGCCATGCGGTCCACCGCATAGCCCTTCGCAATGCCGCACAGGTCGATCTGCAAGGGCACCTGTTTGCGTGCGCGGCCACCGGGCCTGTCCAGCTCCAGATTGGCGTTCATGGCCTGCGGCATGGACTGGCGTGCGGCGCGAATCGCTTGCGCGTCGGGCGCATCGCGCGCGGCGCCAAATCCCCAGGCATCGACCAGCGCGCCCACGCACGGATCGAAGGCCCCCGCACTCAGGCGCCGGACTTCGAATGCGCAGTCGAGCACTTCCAGTATTTCAGGGGACAGGTCCACCCAGTCGCCCACGGGCGCTCGGTTCAGGCGCACGAGGTCGCTGTCCGGTTTCCAGGGCGACATCTGCCCGTCGACCTGCTCTGCCGCAGCGGCGAGATCCTGGCGCAAGGCCGGCACGTCCACCGAGCGGTCGGCATCGATGCTGGCCGACCAGCGGGTGCCCATGGTCGGGCCGTGCAGGGTGGTGCGCGTGCAGGACGCCGCGGACTCAGAAGACGTCTTCGGCATAACGCTCCTTGGCCCTCAGCGCCGACACGCTCAACTGCAGTGGCGCCAGCACGTCGTCCAGCGCCTCGGCCACGCCTTGCGCCATGGCGCGGCTGCCGCACACCCGCACGATGGCGCCTTGCGCCACCAGGCCGCGCACGCGCTCGGCATCCCGGCGTAGGGCATCCTGGACATAGCCGCCGCCGTCGGGCACGCGCGAGAAAACCGTTTGCATGCTGGACAGGCGCCCTTCGGCGAGCCAGCGCTGAAGCTCGGAGCCAAAGTAGAAGTCGCGGGCCGGGTCGCGCCCACCGAAGTAGAGGTGCATCGGGCGCTGCGAGTCGTTGCGGCGGATGAATCCGGCCAGGGGCGCCACGCCGGTGCCCGCCCCGATCAGCAGCACGGGCCGCCGCGCCCGCGGCAGCGCAAAGCCAGGGTTGGGCCGGATGAACGCGCGGATGCGCTCCCCCTGCTGCAGCGCCAGCAGGTGCGTGGAACACAGGCCGCCGGGCATCTGGCGCACGCAGATCTCCAGAAACCCGTCTTCCTGGCCCGACGCCAGCGAGTAGTAGCGCGGCACGCTCGAACCCGGCGGCACGATGCCCACGAGATCGCCTGCGGCAAACCGGCCCAGCCCGTGTCCCCGCAGGCGCGCGCCCAGGCCCTGCTCGGGCCACGAAAAACGCAGGATCGCCGTGCCAGCCTCGGAAGCGTTGGGGTAGTCCTGCCGCGACAGGAGCGTGAGTTCGGTGGTGGGTGGCAGGCGGGGCACGTGCTCCAGCACCAGCGGCTGGCCCAGCGCCTGTGCCAGATCCACGCCCCAGCGCGCAAACTGCTGGCCCGATTGCTGGTGGATGCACTCCAGCGGCAGCAACGCCGGCCACCCCTGCGCGCGCAGGGTCTGGTCCAGCGCCTTGGCAAAGGCGCAGAAGGCGGGGAACTGACGGTCGCCAAAGCCCAGCACCGTCACCGGCACGGCGCTGGCCTTGAGCCTGGCGATCTGCGCCAGGGCCTGGCTGGCGTGGGCGGGCGCCTGGCCTTCGCCATAGGTTGCGGCCAGCACAAACACCTGCCGCGTCGCCGGCGTGGTTCGAAAGTTCTCCAGCGCGCTGGTGTGAACCCGGTGGCCGGCCTGGACAAGAGCGTCCTGGAGCGTCTGGGCAAACCCCCAGGTGCTGCCGCCTTCGCTGGCAACGAAGATGAGCACGTCTGCCTGTGCCACCGGGGTGTTGCCCGTGATGCGTGGTGCCTGCACACGCGCCTGCCACCAGATGACCACCCCCGACACCCAGAACAGCAGCACGCTGGCGCCGACAAGCCCGAGCACCACGGCCCAGAGCCAGGCGGCCTCCCCCGTGTGCAGCACCACGGCCAGGTCGTACACACGCTGCGCAAGGGTGGCGTCCTGCCAGGCCAGCATCTGGCCCGAGTACCGGTCGATCCAGCCCTGGCCCTGGGCGGTGGCGACCTTCCAGGTGTCCTCAGGGTCGGTGGCGCCGGGAAAGGTCAGCGTGCGCAGGTCGTTCACCGCCAGGCTTTGCAGCGCGACCAGCTGCGCCCCGGGCATGTCGGGCTTGCCGGTGGCCACCGAAAGCACCTCGGGCTCGGCCCGGGTGTCCAGTTCCACGAGGCCCAGGGTCGACGCGCTCATGGTCAGCGCAGTGAGCGATGTCAGGCACAGGACAACGAGCACCACACGGCCCGCGACCACGTGGATGCGCTGCGCCAGCGTGCCACGCACCCGCGCGCCCAGGCGCCGCCAGCCGCCCATGCGCCGCAGCAACAGCACCAGGGCAGAGACACACAGCACACCCATGGCCAGCGCAGTGGCCGCTGCGCCCCAGCGCCCGGCGTCGCCCAGCAACAGCGAGCGGTGCAGGTTCTTCACCCAGCGCGGCAGCGCCGACCGTTGCCACGCACCCAGCACCCGGCCATCGGCGGGGTCCACATAGGACGCCTGCGGCTGATCGCCATCGAAGCTGAACACCACGATGGCCCCCGAAGGCAGGCGGCGGATTTCCTCCGCGCTGGGCACGCTGCTTGCCACGCGCTCCACCAGCGTGGCCACTGGCAGAGCACCCGGGGCGGCGGGCGCCTGCCAGGCCTGCTGCACCGGGTCGATCGCCAGGATGGCGCCGGTGATGCCCAGCACCACGGCCAGGGTGCCAAGGGTCAGACCCAGCCAGCGGTGGATGGCTTTCCAGCTCATGCGGGCCCGATCACTTGAGCTGGAAGGTCACGGACTGGATGTACTGCTTGCCGGCCTGCGGCTTGCCCGCGTTGGCGGTGGACAGCGGAATCCGGACTTCCGACGGGCTGTCCCGCATGTCCTCCACCGCGGCGTCGATGCGGATTTCATAGCCGGCGTCGATCAGTGCATCCGCCAGATCGGCGGTCACATTGAGCGTACGCCCGGCCCCCACGCTGGCGCCGGTCACGCCATTCAGGCGCTTGGCGTCGCCTGCCGAGAGACGGCTCCAGTCCGACAGGTGCTTGTGGTACTTGGCCTTGCCACCGGCCACCCACAGCGTGCGCACATAGGTGCCCTTGGCATCGGTGAGATAGGCCGCCAGGTAGGCACCGTCGCCGCCGTAGTTCTTGAGCTGGGCCGCCAGCGTGAGCTGACGGCTGTGCGCCAGGGAAGGAAGGGCCAGCGCGCAGGCGGTGGCCAGAATGGACATGAGAGGTTTGGACATGGTGAGGCTCCTGTAGAGATGGCTGGCTTACTGGGTCTGACCGCTCGGCGCGGTGCCGTTGGCTGGCGAAAGCGATGGGTCTGCGGCTCGGTCCGATGGCGGCGGACGGTCCTCGCGTCCTTCGTCACCGCGGCCACGCGCCCCGTCCCGGTCACGCCGGTGGGTGTCCTGCTTCATCTTCAGCACCTTCAAGGTTTCCGGGTCGATCTTGGCCTTGAAGCTGCGTCCCTGCGCATCGGTGCCACGAATCTCATAGCAGCCGTCGTCAATCTTCAGCCTCTGGATCTGCCAACCCTGTGCCGCGGCCATCTGCCGCACGGCCTCACGCGTTTGCCAGCGGTTCAGCGGCGCGTCGCAATCGTCACCGGCCCAGCTGGTCAGGGTGGCCAGCCCCAGGGAAACGGCCAGCACGCCATGGCGCAAAGCGAGGGGGTACTTCATGGGACGCTCCTGAAAAGGGATCGGTCAGCATGCGTTCACCGCATCTGCTGTGGATGCATGGCATTGTTGTACCACCCCCCTGAAGCGGCGCTGAATGGCCCATTCAGGATGCGTTCAGCGACCACCAGCAGGGAGCGGGGCCGGGTGACGTCAGACGGGAGCCCGGTCGGGATGCGAGCGAGCAAACACGAGGCAGAAGGTCGTGCTGCCATGGCTGGAACGGGCCGTCACGGCACCGCCATGGGCCGCCATGATGGCCTGGGTGATCGACAGGCCCAGACCGGCGCCGTCGGAGTCCGGGTGGCTGCGCGATTTGTCCACCCGGAAGAAGCGGTCGAACAGACGCGGCAGTACCTCGGGTGAGATGGTGGGCCCCGTGTTGGTGAGGCACAGCGTGGTGTCCGCACCCTGCTGCTCGATCACCACCGCCACCTCGGCATCGGCCGGTGAATGCCGCAGCGCATTGGACAGCAGGTTGCCGATCGCACGCCGCACCATCAGCCGGTCCCCCATCACCACCGCATGGCCGGTGAGCGACAGCCGGATGTGCTTTTCATCGGCCACCGCGTCGTAGAACTCGAACAGCGCCTGCGTTTCCTGGTCCAGCGATATCGCCTCCCGGTTGGGCAGCTCGATGCCGTGTTCCGTCTTGGCCAGAAACAGCATGTCGGAGACCATGCGGGCCAGCCGCTGGAACTCTTCGGCGTTGGAGGCGAGGATGTCCTGGTAGGCACTCGCGTCCCTTTTCTGGGCCAGCGACACCTGGGTCTGGGTCAGCAGGTTGTTGATGGGGGTGCGCAGTTCGTGCGCCAGGTCGCTGGAGAACTCCTGCAGCCGCGCGAAGTCGGCCTGCAGGCGCTCCAGCATGGTGTTCAGGCTCTGGGCCAGGTCGGCGAACTCCGCCGGCACCGCGTCCACCGGCATGCGCTGGTCCAGCTTCTGGGCCGTGACCGTCATGGCGCGTTCCTTCATGACCCGCAGGGGCGCCAGGCCCCGGCGGGCCGCCCACCAGCCCAGCAGGCCACTGACCAGGATGGCGCCCAGCAGGTACACCGCCAGTGTCTGGCGCAAGCCCTGCAGAAAGTGCGCGTGGTGGGCCGTGTCCAGGGCGATGCGCAGCTGCAGCGCCGTGTGCGGGGCGTCGACCTCGGACGACAATCCTCTCAGCGTTCGAGCGCCCTCGGACCAGTCGACGGGATCGGCGCCGGAGCTTGCGGTGGGCAGGCTGGCAGGAAAGCCGGGGGCCGTCTGGCCGTACACCAGCCGGTCGCCTTGCCGAAGCTCGATGAAGAGGCCGTGGTGGCTGCCCAGCAGTTCGTCCAGCCGGGTGGACAAAACCACCTGGGAAGGGGACTCCCGGACGATCTTCTGGACCAGACCGATCTTGTCCTTCAGGTAGTCGTGGTCCAGTTCAACGAAGTGCCGCTCGGTGGCCAGCGACACCAGCACGCCCATGCCCAACAGCACCGCGGCCGACACCAGCGTGTAGAACGCGGTCAGCCGCGCGGTGAGCGAGAGCCGTCCCGGCATCAGCGCGCGCCCTCGGGCGCTTCCAGCACGTACCCCATGCCCCGGACGGTCTGGATCAGCCGTGGCTCGAAGGGGTCGTCCACCTTGGCCCGCAGGCGGCGCATGGCGACCTCGATCACATTGGTGTCGCTGTCGAAGTTCATGTCCCACACCTGGGACGCAATCAGGGAGCGCGGCAGCACCTCACCCTGCCGGCGCATCAGCAGCTCCAGCAGGCCGAATTCCTTGGCCGTCAGGTCGATGCGCTTGCCGGACCGGCTCACGCGCCGGCGCAGCAGGTCCAGTTCCAGGTCGGCCACCTGCAGGGTGGTGGCCTCCATGCCGGAGCGGCCCCGCCGCAGGATGGTGCGCACCCGCGCCAGCAGCTCGGCGAACGAAAACGGTTTGACCAGGTAGTCGTCTGCCCCCAGTTCCAGTCCCTTGACGCGGTCCTCGACCTGGTCCCGGGCCGTGAGGAAGAGCACCGGCATCTGGCGCCCCTGGGCGCGCAGGCTGCGCAGCACCTGCCACCCGTCCATGCCGGGCAGCATGACGTCCAGGATCAACAGGTCGTGGTCGCCTTGCAGACCGTGGTGCAGGCCGTCCACGCCGTTGGTGACGAGGTCCACCGCATAGCCCGCCTCGCGCAGGCCTTGCCGGAGGTAGTCACCGGCTTTGGGCTCGTCTTCAACGATCAGAATTTTCACGTGTGTTCTCCAGCCCCCAGTGTGCCTGTGCCACGTGCGCCCTGGCCTAAGATGACCATTTTGTAATCCACCCGACAGGAAAGTGTCGGGTAGCCCGCGAAGTGACACTGCAATCCGAGACCGCGCGCCGGGCACTGGTCGGCCTGGCACTGGCCGGGGTGGCCGCTGCCCTGGTGTGGTGGCGCCTGTCCGGCCCATCCGAGGCCCGCCCTGCGGGCCTGCTGCGCCCGGACGATCCAGCCTTGCTCTCGCGGGGTGGGCAGCTCTACCGCGTGCATTGCGCCAGTTGCCACGGAGCCAACCTGCAAGGACAGGCCAACTGGCGCGAGCGCGGCGCCGATGGTCGACTGCCGGCCCCGCCCCACGATGAAACCGGCCACACCTGGCACCACCCCGACGAGGTGCTGTTCGAGATCACCAGAAACGGTGTGGCCCGGGCGGCGGGCCTGCCGGACTACGAGACCAACATGCCCGCCTACGGCGGCACGCTCAGCGACGACGACATCGTGGCCGTTCTGTCCTGGATCAAGTCCCGCTGGACACCCGAGACCCGGCGCCTCCACGACGAGGTCAACCGCCAGGCACCGCAGCGTGCGCCGGGCGGAAGCTGACATTTTTGTCATCTTCGGGTCATGTTGGCGACCCGGGCCGATTCCTACAGTGACCACATGGCATCCCGCCATGCGTCCCGTCATGAAAGGAAATCGACATGCCCCCCTGACCCGAACTCTTCTGATCGTGGCCGTCGCCGGCGCGGCGTTCTCCGCCACAGCGCAGCAGGCTGCCGACCACAACCAGCACCACCCGGCCACACCCGCTGCAGCGGCCACGCCCGCGCCCGCTGCGCCCGCGGCGGCACCCGCCGTGACCCCACCGCAGACAGCGGCCCCCCAGGCCGGCATGTCCATGGGCATGTCGTCCATGCCGCAGATGCGGCAGCGCATGCAGCAGCACATGACGGCCATGCAGTCGCTGCGCACCCGGATGGCGGCCGCCACCACGCCGGCCGAACGGGAGGCCCTGATGGCCGAACACATGAAGGCCATGCAGGAAGGCATGGACATGATGGAAATGATGATGCAGCGCATGCCGCAGGCGCCCGCTGGCGCAGGCGCCCAGTGACCGGTCTGGCGACCAGGTCAAGGCTTGAGGAACCCACATGAACATCCGAAACCATCCCATGCGATTCACCCTGTTGTCCGCCTGCCTCGCCCTGGGCGGGATCTCCGCCGCCCTGGCCGCGCCCAAGGTGTACGTCGCGAATGAAACCGACGGCACGGTCAGCGTGATCGCGACCGACACCCGCCAGACCGTGCGCACCGTCACCGTCGGCGCAGGCGCGCACAACGTCCAGGCCACCGCCGACGGGCAGCGGGTCTGGGTGACCAACAACGGAACGCCGCCCGCCGACGCCGGCCATGCGGCCCACCAGGGCATGTCGGGCGCCGCGCACGCCGCCATGGCCGCCTCCGGCGAGGTCTGGGCCATCGACACCGCCACCGACACGGTGGTGGGCAAGGTGCCGGTCGGCAACCATCCCGCCCACGTGGTGGTGTCCCCGGACGGCCACTGGGTCTATGTGACCAACGGCGGCGACAACACCGTCAGCGTGGTGGACGCCGGGGCGATGAAGGTGGTGGCCACCATCGCCACCGGCGCGTTCCCGCACGGCATCCGGCTGAGCCCGGACGGGCAGCTGGCCTATGTGGCCAACCTCAAGGGCGGCACCGTGTCCGTGATCGACACGGCCAGCCGCAAGGAAGTCGAGAGCATTCCCGTGGGCAAGGGGCCGGCCCAGGTGGGGTTCACCGGCGACGGTCGCCTGGCCTTCGTGTCGCTGTCGCAGGAGAACCAGGTGGCCGTCATCGACCCGCGGACGCGCAAAGTGCTGCGCAAGGTTCCTGTCGGCAACGGCCCCATCCAGCTGTTTGCGACCCCGGACAGCCAGCGCCTGCTGGTGGCGAACCAGGGCAACCGCAAGAACCCCGGACGCACGGTGAGCGTGATCGACTTGACCTCCTTCAAGGTCACGGCCAGCATCCGCACCGGACGGGGTGCGCACGGGGTCGTGGTCGATGCGGACGGTCGGCAGGCCTATGTGAGCAACCTGTACGACAACACGGTCACTGTGATCGACCTGGTCGCGCACAAGCCGGTCGCCACCGTGCCGGTGGGGGCCGGCCCCAACGGCATCAGCGTGACCCCATAGGAGCAGGCCCATGCATGCGCCGCACCACCACCATCACCCAGCCGCCCATTCGCAGGCGGCGGCGCCTGCGGCGCCCCTGCCGGCGGGCACGGTCTACACCTGCCCGATGCACCCCGAGATCCGCCAGCCGAACCCGGGCAACTGTCCCAAGTGCGGCATGACGCTGGAGCCGGTGATGCCGGAGGCCGAGGAACAGGACAACCCGGAACTCGCGGACTTCCAGCGCCGGTTCTGGGCCACCTTGCCGCTCACGGTGGTGGTTGCGGTGCTGGCGATGGCGGGGCACCGCCTGGGCTGGTTCGACATGGCGGTGCAGAGCTGGATCGAACTGGTGTTGTCGGTGCCCATCGTCCTGTGGGCGGGCTGGCCCTTCTTCATGCGGGCCTGGCAGTCGGTGGTGCACCGAAGCCCCAACATGTGGACCCTGATCGGCCTGGGCACCGGGGCCGCGTTCGTCTACAGCGTCGCAGCCACAGTCGCACCGCAGGCCTTCCCTGCCTCGTTCCAGTCCATGGGGCGGGTGGCGGTGTACTTCGAAGCGGCGGCGGTGATCATCTCGCTCACGCTGCTGGGGCAGGTGCTGGAGCTCAAGGCCCGCTCCCAGACCTCGGCCGCCATCCGTTCCCTGCTGGGGCTGGCACCCAAGACCGCGCGCCGCATCGGCGTTGACGGGAGCGAAGAGGACGTGCCGCTGGCGCATGTGCACGTCGGCGACCTGCTGCGGGTGCGCCCGGGCGAAAAGGTGCCGGTGGACGGCGTGGTGGTGGAGGGCCGCAGCGCCGTCGACGAATCCATGCTCACCGGCGAACCGCTGCCGGTCGGCAAACAGGTGGGCGACCCGCTGATCGGCGCCACGCTCAACACCAGCGGGGCGCTGGTGATGCGGTCGGAGCGCGTGGGATCGGCCACCGTGCTGTCCCAGATCGTGCAGATGGTGGCCATGGCCCAGCGCTCCCGGGCGCCCATGCAGCGCATGGCAGACCAGGTGGCGGGCACCTTCGTGGTGGCGGTGGTCGGCATCGCGGTGCTCACCTTCCTGGGCTGGGGCTGGCTGGGCCCGGAGCCGAGCTGGGTCTACGCGCTGATCAATGCGGTGGCGGTGCTCATCATCGCCTGCCCCTGTGCGCTGGGTCTGGCCACACCGATGTCGATCATGGTGGCCACCGGCCGCGGCGCCGGCCACGGCGTGCTGTTCCGCGACGCCGCCGCCATCGAGAACCTGCGCAAGGTCGACACCCTGATCGTGGACAAGACCGGCACCCTGACGGAAGGCAAGCCCAGGTTCGAGCGCGCCTTGGGCGTGGCGGGCCACTCCGACACCGAGGTGTTGCGGCTGGCGGCCAGCCTGGACCAGGGCAGCGAACACCCCCTGGCAGCGGCCATCGTGGCAGCGGCCAGGCAGCAGGGGCTGGTGCTGGAAAAGCCTGCGCAGTTCGACTCGGCGTCGGGCATTGGCGTGCACGGGGTGCTGGGCGGGCGGGTGCTGGCACTGGGCAACACGGTCCTGATGGACCAGCAGGGTGTGGACACCACGGAGCTCTCGAACGAGGCCGAGTTGCTGCGCGGTCAGGGTGCGAGCGTGATGTACCTGGCCGTGGACCGGCAACTGGCGGGCCTGCTGGCGGTGTCCGACCCGGTCAAGCCGACCACCGCCGAGGCCCTGGCGTCGCTGCGCCGCGCGCACATCCGCGTGGTGATGGCCACCGGCGATGGCCTGACCACGGCGCACGCGGTGGGCCAGCGCCTGGGCATCGACGAGGTGCACGGCGAGGTGCAGCCGGCCGACAAGCTCCGGCTCGTGGAACGGTTGCAGGCCGAGGGCCGCGTGGTGGCCATGGCGGGGGACGGCATCAACGACGCCCCGGCACTGGCGCGCGCCGATGTGGGTATCGCCATGGGCACCGGCACCGACGTGGCGATGAACAGCGCCCAGCTCACGCTGGTGAAGGGGGATCTGCGCGGCATCGCCACCGCGCGCGAACTCTCGGTGGCCACCGTGGCCAACATGAAACAGAACCTGGGCTTCGCCTTCGTCTACAACGCGCTGGGCATTCCGTTGGCCGCCGGGCTGCTGTATCCGTTCACCGGCTGGCTGCTCTCGCCGATGATCGCCGCGCTGGCCATGAGCCTGAGCTCGGTGTCCGTCATCGGCAATGCGCTGCGCCTGCGGAGCCAGTAGACACCTCGATGCGCGGATAGAAGTCGCGGTTCTCGCGCTGCATGCGCTCGTGCACCATGCGCAGCACGCGGTTGGCATCGTCGCGGAAGCCCTGCTCGTCGCTGCGAACGCTCTCGGGCCGGTTCCAGCGACGGGCGAAGGCGTCGTAGGCCTGGGCAATCGGGCCCATGTCCTCCTGGTACTGCTGGCCCATGCGCGCCAGCTCGGGGTTGCCTCCACGCCGCAGGGCCGGGTACAGCGCCTGGTCTTCGACGGCCAGGTGCAGCTTGATGGTGGAGCTCATGCTGACGACGAGCCTTGCGATGTCGGCGGCGTTCTGCGCCACCCCCGCCTGCGCGAGCGTCCGAAGGGCCGATATGGCGCCGATGATGTCCTGGTGCTGGTGTTTGAGTTTGTCGATGTTCATGGAAGGCTCCGTGGAATAACAGGTGTTGCTTTGCCCGTGGGCTTTCGAAGGCTTCGGGGCGCCGCCACCGGCACAGCCGTCGCGGTGCCCCGCGGCGATGCGGGCGCCACGAGGTCGGCCAGGGTCGTGCCATCGAGTTCCCTGAGGTAGGCCCCCAGCGCGGCGTTGAACAAGCCCTTCAGGCGGCAGGTCGGTGACAGCGTGCACTGGTTGGAACCCGGGTCGAAACACTCGACCAGGCGGAAGTCGGTCTCCGAGGCGCGCACCACATCCCCGATGCGCACCGTGGCCGGATCTTTCAGCAGGCGCAGTCCGCCACCGCGACCGCGCGTGGTTTCCAGCACGCCCTGTCGACCGAGGTCGGTGACGATCTTCATCAGGTGGTTTCTGGACACCCTGTGGTGTTCGGCCAGCTCGCTGATGGTCACCATCTGGTGCGGGCGGGCCGCGCAATACATCAGCACGCGCAAGGTGTAGTCGGTGTACTCGGCAAGTCGCATGGAAGCCCCTAAAGAGGTACCAAGTATATTTCTTTAAAGGCCGTTTGGGTTTAATATTCATTTCACATGCTTCTTATGAGGTCTTTGCAGCGGCCCGACAGCTTCTGCAACGTCCCCCCACCATGACCACCCTGCCCTTGCACGCATCCCCGTCCGAACCTCCTGCCGCGCCACAGCCTCGGGGCTGGCCGCTGCTGAGGCTCGGATTCCGGCCCTTCTACCTGGGCGCTGCGGTGTTCGCGCTGCTCGCGATCCCGCTGTGGGTGGCGCTGTTCCTGGGCCAGTGGAACCTCACGATGGCGCTGCCCCCGCTGCTGTGGCACGCGCACGACATGCTGTTCGGCTTTGCGATCGCGGTCATCCTGGGCTTCCTGCTGACCGCGGTCAAAGCCTGGACCGGGCTGGCCACGCCGCGCGGCGCCTTCCTGGGTGCCCTGGCCCTGTTGTGGCTGGCGGCCCGGGTGGCCGCCGTGACCGGGCCCTACACGCTGTATGCCGTGCTGGACCTGGCGCTGCTGCCCCTGGTGGCCGCGGTGCTCACCCGCCTGCTGCTGCGCGCGCGCAACCGGCGCAACCTGCCGCTGGCGGGCATGCTGATGCTGCTCGCGCTGGCCAACGGCGTCTTTCACCTGGGCGTGACCGGTGTCCTGGAGATTTCTCCGCTGGTCCCTCTGCACGCCGCACTGGCGCTGATCGTGATGATCGAGTGCGTGATCGCGGGCCGGGTGATTCCGGCCTTCACCATGAGCGCGACGCCGGGTCTGAAACTCCAGGTGCGCGCACCGGTGGAGCGCGCCGCGATGGCGCTCACCGCGCTGGGCTTGCTGCTGTGGGTTTTCGCACCCGCCGCCGCAGGCTGGAACCTGGTCGGTGGCCTGGCCCTTCTGTTCGCTGCGCTGGCCCAGGTGGTGCGGCTGCTGCAGTGGCGGCCTGCGATCACAAGGCACCGCCCGATCCTCTGGATCCTGCACCTGTCGCACGCCTGGATCCCCTTCGGGCTGGCCTTGCTGGCAGCGGCCCGGTTCGGCTGGATCGGCGTGTCGGCCGGCGTGCATGCGCTGGCCATCGGAGCCACCGCCGGTCTCATCATCGGCATGATCACCCGCACCGCCCGCGGCCACACCGGGCGCGCACTGCAGGTGTCCCGCCCGGAGACCACGGCCTATGTGCTCGTCATGTTGGCGGCCGCCGTCCGCGTGCTGCTGCCGCTGGCCCTGCCGACGTGGCTGCCCATGGCCCTGGTGCTGTCTGCCGCCGGCTGGTCGGTGGCGTTTGCGATCTACCTCTTTATCTACACGCCCTGGCTGCTCAAGACGCGCTTCGACGGCAAGGACGGCTGACGCGCTTTCTCAACCCTTCCCTCTTCAACCACTCAAGGAACTGCTCATGAACACCATCACCGCTCCCACCCCCACCGTCGACCTGCGCAGCATTGCGCCGCGCGAACGCCACTCGCTGGTGTTCTCCACCTTCAAGGCCCTGCCACCCGGCGCGGCCATGGAGCTCATCAACGACCACAACCCGCAGCCGCTGCGCGGGCAGTTCGAGAGCGGCCTCTATGGCGCCTTCAGCTGGACCATGCTGGAAAGCGGCCCTGAACAGTGGCGCGTGCAGATCGCCAAACCGGCCGACAGCCAGCCTGTGCACGGGGTGGATTCCTGCTGCGGCTCGTGCGGCGGCTGACCGGGAGCCAACCATGACCTTTGTGGTGACCGAATCGTGCATCCGGTGCAAGTACACCGACTGCGTCGATGTCTGTCCGGTGGACGCATTCCGGGAAGGACCGAACTTCCTGGTGATCGATCCCAACGACTGCATCGACTGCGCGGTCTGTGTCCCGGAGTGCCCTGTCTCGGCGATCTACGCCGAAGAAGACGTTCCCAACGACCAGCGGGACTTCACACCGCTCAACGCCGAGCTGGCGCGCGTGTGGAAGCCGATCACACGGACCAAGCCGGCGCTGCCCGACGCCGACACCTGGAGCACGGTCCAGGACAAACGCGACCAGCTCGAACGCTGAATCCGCCCGGCCCGGATGGGCGGGCTCTGTGCCCGCGATCCGGGCCGGGCTGTGTCACAAGCCCAGTGACAGCATCGCGGCTTCGGACATGCGGGAGCGGTCCCAGGGCGGATCGAACACGAACTCCAGGTCGACATCGGCCACCTGGGGCAAGGCCAGCAGCTTTTCGTGGATCTCGTCCACCAGCATGTCGCCCATGCCGCAGCCGGGCGCCGTCAAGGTCATCCTGATCGACACCTTGAACCCGTCGCCGTCCGTTGGCAGCACGTCGCACCCATAGACCAGACCGAGCTCGACGATGTCGACCGGAATCTCCGGGTCGTAGCAGGTCTTGAGCGTCTGCCAGACCTGTGCCCGCACACCCTCAGACCCCTCCACGTCCGCCAGCACCGGCGCCACAGGCACCGGCTTGCCGATGGCGTCGGCATCGGCACCCGCCAGGCGCATCAGCTGGCCGTCCACCAGCAGGGTGAACGCCGCGCCCAGCGCCTGGGTGATCTGCACCAGTGTGCCGGCCGTCAGTTCCGCGGGGGTTCCGTCGGGCACGCAGGTCACCGCCACCGTGCGCGTGACCACCGCCCGTTCGCGGGGCGCGCTCATGGCGTGGCCTCCGGCGCGTTGCTGGCGCTGCCGGCCTCGGCGCCCAGCGCGTGCATCAGGGCGTGCCAGCCCAGCAGCGCGCACTTGATGCGGCCGGGGTAGTGGCGCACGCCCGCCAGGCTGACCAGCTTGCCCAGGTGCGCCTCTTCGGGCGCCATCTGGCCCGTGAGCACGGCCCGAAAGCGCGCCTGCAGGGCCTGGGCCTGCGCCACCTCCTGCCCCAGAACCGCCTCGGTCATCATGGAAGCGGACGCGATGCAGATCGCGCAGCCCTGGCCCTGGAAGCGGATGTCGCCCACCCGCCCGTTGTCGACCACCAGGGCCACCTGCAGGTCGTCACCACATTGCGGGTTCTGGCCGCGCGCCTGGTGGGTCGGCGCGGCCAGCGGGCCAAAGTGGCGCGGCGCGCGCTTGTGGTCCATCACCACCTCCTGGTAGAGGTCGAGTTCGGCGGCGGTTTCTGAAGTCATTGCAACACCTTCATGGCGTGCGCGACGCCGGCGAGCAGACGCTCCACCTCGGCGTGCGTGTTGTAGAGCGCGAACGAGGCGCGCGTGGTGGGCCCCAGGCCCAGGTGTTCGAGCAGCGGCTGGGCACAGTGGTGGCCGGTGCGCACGGCGATGCCGCGCTGGTCCAGCAAGGTGCCGATGTCGTGCGGGTGCACGCCGTCGGCGACGAACGAGACGATGGCCGATGCGCGGCTGTGGGCCGACAGCACCGTGATGCCGGGCAGCTCGGCCAGACCCGCCACCGCGTGTTCGCGCAGCGCGTTCAGGTGGGCGTCGATGCGATCACGCCCGACCCCGTCGATGAAGCCCGCCGCAGCGGCCATGCCGATCGCTCCCGCCACGTTGGGCGTGCCGCCTTCCAGCCGCGCCGGCAGTTCGGCAAAGCTGGCTTCGGTGGCACTGGCCCAGGCCACCATGTCTCCGCCGTAGCGCAGGGGCTCCAGGCGTTCCAGCGCGGCTCGCCGGCCCACCAATGCGCCGGTGCCCATGGGCCCGTACATCTTGTGGCCCGAGAAGGCCATGAAGTCGCAGGCCAGCGACGACAGGTCGGGCCCGCCGTGGGCCACGGCCTGGGCCGCGTCGAGCACGGTCAGCGCGCCCGCGCCGGCGGCGAGCTGGAGCAAGTCCTCGTAGGGCGGCCGCTCACCGGTGGCGTTGGCGCAGGCGGTGAGCGCCAGCACGCGGGTGCGGGGGTTGAGCAGGCGGCGCAGGTCGGCGGCGTGCAGCCGTCCCTGGGCATCGGGCCGCAGCACGCGCAGCGCGGCCCCGGTGCGCCGCGCCGCCTGCTGCCAGGGCACGAGGTTGGCGTGGTGTTCCAGGCCGCTGACCACGATCTCGTCGCCCGCCTGCAGCCAGGCCGACCGCATGCCGCGGGTGGAGAGCCCATGGGCCACCATGTTCAGCGCATCGGTGGTGCCCGAGGTGAACACCAGCTCGTGGTCTGCGCCCGCGCCGACGAAGCGTTTGAGCGTGCTGCGCGCGTGCTCGAACGCATCGGTGGCGCGCTGGCTCAGCACGTGCACGCCGCGGTGGATGTTGGCCCGGTCGTGCTGCTCGAAGGCGCGCATCGCGTCCTGCACCGGCAGGGCCATCTGGGTGGTGGCCGCGTTGTCGAGGTAGGCCAGCTCCGCGCCGTGGATGCGCTGCGCGAGCACCGGGAACTGCGTGCGCACGGTATCGGGCGCGAGAGGATCGATCAAAAAGGCGTCACCCATGTGCGGCCTCCGGCTGGGCCATGGGGGCGGCGGGGTCGCCACCCAGGTGCTGGGCCACCACCTCGCGCAGCAGGCCCGCGAGGCCCAGCGACTCGATGACCTGGGGATCGCCCAACGCCCGCGAGAGCAAGGCCGTGGCCATGCCTTCGATGATGAGCCCGCGCGCGCTGCGTTCGTCCAGGCCGCGCTGGCGCGCATAGAACAGCGCGTCCTCCGGCAAGGCGCCCCAGGTGGCGCCGTGGGCCGCCTGCACCTGGTCGTGGTGGATCTCCAGGTGCGGCCGCAACACCAGCCGGGGCTGGCCGCCGGTGGGCACGCCCGTCAGCCGCTGCCGCACCTCGGCGTCGGCGGCATGGGGGGCGATGCGGGTGTGGGCGTTGACCACTGCGCGCGCCGCGCCACTGGCCAGCGCCAGCGTCTCGATGGTGCTGTGGGTGCGCTCGCCGGTGTGCAGCATGCGCACCTGTTGTTCGACGTTGGCGGCGGCCGCCAGCAGCAGGCCCGCACTGTGGGCCTGGGCACGCTCGCCCGCCAGCCCAACTTCCTGGCGTTGCAGGTGGTAGCGGCCACCGGTGGCGATCAGACCCTGTTCGTAGCGCGCGCCCTGCCCCAGCTGCAGCTGCAGATGGTGGGCAACCTGGTCGGCGGCGCCGGGGCGCACGCTGCGCAGGTGCTGCAGCGTGGCGCCCGCGCCCAGGCGGATGTGGGCGTGCAGGTTCTGCACCACCGGCTGTTCGCAGGCCACCGGTTCACGGTGATGGGTTTCCACCAGCACGCAGTGCACGCCCTCCTGCACATCGATCACCAGCATCGGCGCTTCGACCGCGCTGCGTGGCTGGTGCCTCAGCTGTATCCACACCGTCTCGGCCGCACCGCGGCTGTTGGCGTGTTCACCGCCAATGCGCAGCCGCAAGCCGCGACGGCACAGCGCGCGATGCACCCAGGTGAACGGCGCGGCGTCGTGCTGGGCGATGGTGTCGGGGGCCATCGCGCCATCGGGGTGGGTCGGCAGCGGCAGACCGGCGAACAGCTCCTGGCGCTGCGCCGGGTCGGCGGCGTCCAGCCAGCGGGCATCCACGCGACCTTGCGGCGTGTCGCCCAGCGGGTGCAGTGTCCAGCCGGCGCCGCTCAGCGGGTGGGCGTCGCAGGGGGTCGATGTGGCTTCGGGCGCCTCGCCCAGCCAGACGGCGGCCGGGGGTGGCGGCAGATGGCGAAACGCATCGGCGTTGCGGGGAACCCAGCCGGCGTCTTCCAGTCGGTGGCGGGCGGCCAGGATGTCGGCGCGTGCGGTGTCCATGCTCAGACCTCCAGCGCGTCGGCCGTGCGCGTGAACCCGGTCCGCTCGATCTGGCGGGCCAGTTCCAGGTCGCCGGTCTCGGCGATGCAGCCCTGGTCCAGCCGCAGCACCGCGTCGGGCTGCAGCGACTCGATCAGGTGCAGGTAGTGCGACACCACCACGAAGGCCGTGCCCTGCGCCCGCAGCGACTGCACCAGCTCCACCACCGCGCGGGTGCCATCCACGTCCATGCCCGAGTCGATCTCGTCGAGCAGCGCCAGGCGCGGCCGCAGCAGGGCCAGTTGCAGCAGTTCGTTGCGCTTGCGCTCGCCACCCGAAAAACCGTCGTTGACGGGGCGCGCCAGCATCGCCTCGGGCAGGCCCAGACGGGTGGCCGTGGCCCGCGCATCGCCCAGGAAATCGAAGGCATCCAGCGGTGCTTCGCCGCGCGCCTCGCGCACGGCGTTGAGGGCCGTGCGGATGAACAGGTTGTTCTTCACGCCCGGGATCTCGGGCGGTGCCTGGAACGAAACGAACAGCCCGGCGCGGGCGCGCGCCTCGGGGCTCATGGCCAGCAGGTCCTGGCCCGCAAAGCGGGCTTCGCCGCCGACCACGCGGTAGCGCGGATGGCCGGCCAGCGTCAGGCCCAGTGTGCTCTTGCCGCTGCCGTTGGCGCCCATGAGCACCACCAGCGCACCGGCGGGGACATCGAGCGAGATCGACTTCAACACGTGGCGGCCGCCAACGTCAACGCGCAGATCGCGCACCTGCAACAGGGGTTCGGCATGGGTCATGGTGGTTCTCTCCTGGGAAATCGGGGGGTGGGGCTCAGCCGACGGCGCCTTCGAGCGAGACGGCCAGCAGCGCCTTGGCTTCGAGCGCGAACTCCATCGGCAGCTCGTCCAGCACCGCCTGGCAGAAGCCGCCGACGATGAGGGCGGTGGCGTCCTGTGGATGGATGCCGCGCTGCTGGCAATAGAACAGGCGCTCTTCGGAAATGCGGGTGGTGGTCGCCTCGTGTTCCACCATGGCGTCGTCGCGCGCGGCCTCGATGTACGGGAAGGTGTGGGCTCCGCAGTCCGGGCCGATGAGCAGCGAGTCGCACTGCGTGTGGTTGTGGGCACCGCTCGCGGTGGGCGCCACGCGCACCAGGCCGCGGTAGCTGTTCTGGGCGTGCCCCGCGCTGATGCCTTTGGAGACGATGCGGCTCTTGGTGTTGCGGCCCAGATGGATCATCTTGGTGCCGGTGTCGGCCTGCTGGAAATGGTTGCTCACGGCGATCGAATGGAACTCGCCGCGCGAATCGTCGCCGCGCAGCACCACGCTCGGGTACTTCCAGGTGATGGCCGAACCGGTCTCGATCTGTGTCCAGGCAATGTGCGAGCGCTGGCCCGCACACAGACCGCGCTTGGTGACGAAGTTGTAGATGCCGCCGCGGCCCTGTTCGTCGCCGGGGTACCAGTTCTGCACCGTCGAATACTTGATGTGAGCATCGTCGTGCGCCACCAGCTCGACCACCGCCGCGTGCAGCTGGTGCTGGTCGCGCTGCGGTGCGGTGCAGCCTTCGAGGTAGCTCACATGGCTGCCCTCTTCGGCAATGATCAGCGTGCGCTCGAACTGGCCGGTGTTGGCGGCGTTGATGCGGAAGTACGACGACAGCTCCATCGGGCAGCGCACGCCCTTGGGGATGTAGACGAAGGAGCCGTCGGAAAACACCGCCGAATTCAGTGCCGCATAGAAGTTGTCGCCCGGTGGCACCACGGTGCCGAGGTAGCGTTCGATCAGTTCGGGGTGGTGTTGCACCGCGTGCGAGAACGAACAGAAGATCACGCCGACTTCGGCCAGCTGTTCGCGGAAGGTGGTGCCCACGGACACCGAGTCGAACACCGCGTCCACCGCCACCCCAGCCAGCCGGGCCCGTTCGTGCAGCGGCACACCAAGTTTTTCGTAGGTCTCCAGCAGCTTGGGGTCGACCTCGGCCAGGCTCTTGGGGCCGTCTTTCTGGGACTTTGGCGCCGAGTAGTAGCTCAGCGCTTGAAAGTCCACGGGCTCGATGCGCAGCTGGCCCCAGTGCGGATGCTCCATGGTCTGCCAGCGCTCCAGTGCCGCCAGGCGCCATTGCAGCAGGAACTCGGGTTCGCGCTTGCGGCGCGAGATGGCGCGCACGGTGTCGGCGTCCAGCCCCGGTGGCAGCGAGTCGGTCTCCACGTCGGTGACGAAGCCGTGCTGGTAGGGCTGATGCAACGCCTGGGTCAGCGGCGGTGCCTGTTCAACGGTGGTCATGGTGGGGCTCCTGCGGCGATGGGTGCAGATTCGATGCGCCACCGAAGTGGTTTTGGTGTTGATCTGCAGCCTCTTTTAAAGATTCATATGATATGCATCTTTAATGCCGATGACCACAAAAAGCGGCGTTGACCGCTTGTCTGCCAGGGTCATTGCCGGTGCAGCCGTCACCCTGTCGCGCGCTGCACGCTCCCCTGCCGATGTCTCAGGCCGGCCAGGCCCGCATGCGGAACGCGTCCACCAGGAAGTCGATGAGCGCACGGACCTTGGGGGTCAGTTGCCGGCGGCTCGGGTAGACCGCGTACACACCGAGTTCGGTGGAGCGGAAGCCGGGCATGACCTCCACCAGCGCGCCCGAGTCCAGGTGCGGCCCGACGAGAAACGAGGGTTGCAGCACCAGGCCCATGTGCTGCAGGGCGGCGGCGGTGCAGGTGTCGCCGCTGTTGGTGCGCATGCGGGGCGACACCTTCACCTGGATCGGTTCCCTGGACCCCTGCGACGAAAAGAATTCCCACTGGTCCCCCGCGGCCAGCAACGAATAGGCGATCACCGAGTGCCCGGCCAGCTCGGCCGGATGCCGGGGCGCGCCGTGCCGGCGAAGGTACTCCGGCGAGGCGCACAGGATCAGCCGCGTCGTGGTCAGCTGCCGGCTGATGAGCGAGGACACCTGGAGGCGCGCAATGCGGACCGCCACATCGAAGCCCTCGTCGACCAGATCGACCAGGCGGTCGGACAGCGTCACGTCCAGCGTCACTTTCGGGTGCTGCGCCATGAAGGCCGGCCACAGCGGCGCCAGATGCAGCACGCCGAAGGTGACCGGCACGTTGACGCGCAACTGTCCGATGGCCTCGCCCGCGTGGGTGGACAACTCGGCCTCGGCCTCGGCCACACCGTCGACCAGCTGGCGGCAGCGTTCGTGAAAGAGCTCACCCTCGGGCGTGAGCGACAGCTTGCGTGTCGTGCGGTGCAACAGCCTCACGCCCAGCCGGGTCTCGAGGTCGCCGACCAGCCGCGACACGGCGGTCTTCGAAATGTCCAGCGCTTCGGCCGCGCGCACAAAGCTGCCCGCATCGACCACAGCGACAAAAGCGCGCATTTCCTGAAACCGATCCATGCGCCTATTGTGCCGGCTTTCGGGACAGTCAATTCACTTATTAAGTCTTTATCTATTGATGACGGGATTTTAAAGTTCAGTCCATCGCAGCAAGCCGCTGCTTCAACCCAAAGGACACATCATGAAAGTCACCATCATCGGCGCCGGCAACATGGGCTCGGCCTTCGTCAAGCAACTCGTCCGCGCCGGCCACGAGGTCAGCGTCACCGCCCGCGACAGCGCCAAGGCGGCACAGGTCGCGGCGGCCCACCCCGGCGCAAAAGCCGTCGCTGTGGCCGGCGCGGCCAACGGGGCCGACGCCGTCGTGCTGGCCACCGGCTACGGCGACGCCGCCGCGGCGCTGCAGGCCGTGGGCGATCTGCAGGGCAAGGTCGTCATCGACATCACCAACCCGCTGACCGCCGACTACATGGGTCTGACCCTGGGCCACAGCAGCTCGGCCGCGGAAGAAATCGCCAAGGCCGCGCCCGGTGCCGAGGTGGTCAAGGGCTTCAACACCGTCTTTGCCCAGGTGCTCGGCGACGGCGCCGATTTCGGCGAGGGCCGCAAGGTCACCGTCTTCGTGGCCAGCGACAGTGCCCGCGCCAAGCAGACCGCCACCGCGCTGGCCCAGAGCATGGGCTTCGAGGTGGTCGACGCAGGCGGCCTGAAGAACGCGCGCTACCTGGAACCACTGGCCGGCCTGAACATCTACCTGGGCTATGGCGCGGGTCTGGGCACGGCGATCGCACCGACCTGGGTCCACAGGGCCTGAACACCACCACCCGCCACACCTTCAACGGAGATCATCATGAGCAACTCGTTCCTGCACCGCATCCTGGCCACCGACAACGGCTCGGCCGCCCTCGCCCTGCGCATTCCCGTGGGCATCATCTTCGCCGCACACGGCGCGCAAAAGCTGTTCGGCTGGTTCGGCGGCTATGGCCTGGAAGGCACGGGCCAGTTCTTCGGCTCCGTGGGCCTGAACCCGGGCTACCTGATGGCCCTGCTGGCCGGCGCGGCCGAGTTCTTCGGTGGCCTGGCGCTGATCCTGGGTCTGCTGGTTCGCCCGGCGGCCGCAGCCCTGGCCTTCGCGATGCTGATCGCCATCTTCGCGGTGCACATCGGCAACGGCTTCTTCATGGACAAGGGCGGCTACGAATACGCACTGGCCCTGTTCGCGGCCTCGCTGTCCCTGCTGTTCAGCGGTGGCGGCCGACTCTCGGTCGACCGGACCCTCACCGGAGAACGCTGATGCCACGCCTGCCCAGCCTGTTTGTCTCGCACGGTGCACCCACGTTTGCCATCGACCCCGGCGTGGCCGGCCCCCGGCTGACGGCGCTGGGCCGCTACCTGCCCCGTCCGCAGGCTGTGCTGGTGGTGTCACCGCACTGGATGACACCCACGCCACGTGTGGGCACCGCTGCACAGCCCGGCACCATCCACGACTTCGGCGGATTCGATCCGGCGCTGTACCGGCTGAGCTACCCGGCCTCAGGCCACGCCGCACTGGCCCGGCGCGCCATCGAGCGACTCTCGAAGGCGGGATGGCCGGCGCAGGCCGACGAGCGGCGCGGCCTGGACCATGGCGCCTGGGTGCCGCTGCTGCACCTGTTCCCGGAGGCTGAGGTGCCGGTGTTCCAGGTCTCACTGCCCTCGCGGCTGGATGCGCCGCGCGCCTGGGCCTTCGGGCAGGCATTGGCCCCGCTGGCCGAGGACGGTGTGCTGATCGTCGGTTCGGGCAGCCTCACGCACAACCTGTACGAGTTCCGCTCAAGCCATGGTGCCGATGAAGCCTATGTGTCTGCATTCGCCGGCTGGGTGCGCGAAGCGGTGGAGCAAGGCGACAACGCCCGCCTGCTGCGCACGCTGGACGACGCTCCCGGTGCCCGGCGTGCGCATCCGACGGCGGAGCACTTCTGGCCACTGCTGGTGGCGGCCGGTGCGGCCGATGCCGGCGCCCCGCCGGCCACCGTGATCGAAGGCGGCATTGCGCATGGCGTGCTGGCCATGGATTCCTACGCGTTCGGCCTGGCCGCCGCCTGAAGTCCTCCAGGACTGGGCGACAGACACCCTGGCCAGACCCAACATCCTGATGTTTGGAGATGGCGAGTGGATCGAAGGACCGACCCGGTCGCAGTGGCGTCAGCAGCAGCGATGGCTGGGCGAGGTCACGCGCCCGGTGGTGATCGAAATCGGAGCGGGCACCGCCATCCCGTCCGTGCGGTACTTCAGCCAGGAAATGATCCACCGACACGCGGGGCGGCTCATCCGGACCGCTCACGGGTGTCCAAGAAACCCGGAGCGATTCAACGCTCCCAGACCAGACTGCAATCAGGCGTGATCAGCACCCCATGCCATCGGTCCACCTTTCTGAGCAATCCCCGCTCGATCAGGATGGCGATGTGCCTGGCGACGGTTTCGCGGCGGGTGCCCAGCACACTGGCCAGTTCGGTGTGGCTGGGAATGCGGAAGGCGTGGTGGCCCTCTTCCGCCGCAATCAGGTGCAGGGCCGCGCAGACCTTGGCCAGGTAGCTGTCCTCGCGCAGCAGGCGCGACCAGTCGGCCATGCAACCCAGGAAGTCGGCAGTGATTCTGTACAGCGCCTGTTGAAACTGCGACTGGGGCATGGCCATGTCGTTGACCGCTTGCACCGGCAGTTCGCAAATGCGCGTCGGCGTGATGGCCAGCAGGCTCAGCAGCGCGGGCTGTCCGAACGGCTGCGTGAAGCCGATCAGACGTCCCTTGCCCGCCAGCATGATGGTCTTGCCGTCGCCTCCGGGCCCTCGCCTCAGACCCTTGAGCAGACCCACCTTGACCACCCCAAGAACCTGGCCGTGGGCGCCCTGTTTTTCCACCGTCTCGCCCACCGCCACCGAGCGTTCTCGCACCAGTGACCGGAAGTGTTCGTGCTGCGGTGATGGCAGCACCGCCAGCAGGCAACGCCCCCGGGTGGAGCAATGGTCGCACCGGGGCGTGGTGCCCGGTCCGCCAGTTCGCAGGGAGTTCTTGCTGATGTTCACGGGAAATTCTCGGAGATCCTTCATGGGTCACACCGCATGTGCAACCTCTGATCGACAACGCCCAACCGCTTGCGCCTGCTCCTTCGGAGCGTGCAGCATGGTACCGGCGCAGCTTCTCGTTGCATCAGCTTGTAACAGAGCGCATGTGCGTCTGATCACTAAGCACGCTGTTTTTGATAGCAGACCGACGCCGTTCTGTCACTGACCAATGTCAAAACCCTGCATGTGGAGGCCACGCGTGGCCGGGCGACATGAGGAAAGTCCGGCCCATGACCTGCCCAACCACGGTCCGTGCGGCGCATTGAAGACACACGGCCATCGCCAGATGGCCCTCCATGTGCGCGTTTGATCACTGAGCGGCCAGATAGAGCAAAAGACCACCCATTTCTGCGCTTCAGGGCGACTTTCCGTCGTCGATGCTGAAAGTTCCAGCCATCCTTGCGCCTGCCCGTTCCGGTCGCAGTCAAGGCCATGGACGGATATCCGGATGACCAAAGGCTTCTGCCGGTGTGCCGAAAGCCTCCTGCGTTCAACTACACGAGGATTAGACATGCGCATCCTTTCAAACATCAAGATTGGCAAACGACTTGGCCTGGCCTTCGGTGCCTTGCTGCTGCTCATCGTGGGCATGGCCACCACGGGCTTCGTGGGTGCAGCCAAGCTGTCGGCAGAAAGCCGGACCATCTACGAAGACCGTACGGTGCCCCTGGGCAACCTGGCCACCATCAACCAGCTGATGCTGGCCAACCGGGTGCTGGTCATGGACACACTGATCAACCCGCAGTCCCTGGACAAGAACCAGTCCATGGTCCAGGCCAATGCCACACGCATCGGCCAGCTGTGGGACAGCTACATGGCGGGTGATCTGGCTCCACAGGAGGCAAGACTGGCGCAAGCCTACACGCCGGCACGCGCTGCGTTCGTCAACGACGGCCTGATGGCGGTGCTGACCGCGGTGCGCAATGGTGATCTCGAGGCGGCCCGGCGGATCCACAACGACAAGCTCGAACCCCTGGCCCAGACCGCCATCGGTCTGTCGGACCAGCTCACCCGCCACCAGATCGACGTGGCGGCACAGGAATTCAAGCTGTCTCAGCAGCTGGAGGTGATGGTGGAAGTGGCGATGATCTGCGCCACCGGCCTTGCCCTCCTGATGGGTGTGGGGCTGGCTGTTGCAATCACACGCTCCATTACCCGCCCCATCAACGAAGCGGTGAAGGTGGCCACCACAGTGGCCGCCGGTGATCTGACTTCGAACATTGAGCCCCAAGGAGAGGACGAGGCCGCTGACCTACTGCGCGCGCTCAAGGCCATGAACGACAGCCTTGTCAAGGTGGTGGGTGAGGTGCGCGGGAACGCTGAAAACGTGGCCACCGCCAGTGCGCAGATCGCACAAGGCAACGCGGACCTGAGCCAACGCACCGAGGAGCAGGCATCGGCGCTGGAAGAAACCTCTGCATCCATGGAGCAGATGGGGTCGAGCGCCAGCCAGAACGCCGACCATGCCCGCCAGGCCCACCAGTTGGCATTCAGCGCAAGCACGGTGGCCAGGCAGGGTGGCTCCGTCGTGGGTCAGGTGGTGCAGACCATGCGCGACATCAACGACAGCAGCCGCAAGATCAGCGACATCATCGGCGTGATCGACGGTATCGCGTTCCAGACCAACATCCTGGCCCTGAACGCCGCGGTGGAAGCGGCTCGGGCTGGCGAACAGGGCCGTGGCTTTGCGGTGGTGGCCGGAGAAGTGCGCAACCTGGCGCAGCGCAGCGCCGAGGCAGCCAAGGAGATCAAGGCTCTGATCGGAGCCAGCGTTGAACGTGTCGAGCAAGGAAGCACACTGGTCGATCAGGCGGGTGTCACCATGCAGGAAATCGTTTCTTCGATCCAGCGCGTCAGCGACATCGTCGGAGAGATCAGCAGCGCCAGTGTCCAACAAAGCGCCGGTGTCGGCCAGGTCAGTGAGGCCATCAGCCAGATGGACCAGACCACCCAGCAAAACGCGGCCCTCGTCGAGGAGTCCGCCGCAGCAGCCGCCAGCCTCAAGAACCAAGCCAACCTGCTGGTGCAGGCGGTTGAGCGGTTCCGATTGAACAGCAGCGCCAACCGGGACTCAACAGGCTGTCTGCCGGCAAGCCCGTCGGATCGGTCGACTTGATGGCACCACTCAACCCGAGGCGGCACGGGCCTGTTGCAGCCGAAGTCTCAGGTCCATGCTGGTTCGCGCCAGACCAGAGAAATCAGGCAACGCGAACTCGCGGGCGAAGGGCGACTGTCCCAGGTGTTCACAGCTCAGAGAAACAGCGGTCACGGCATGCAGCATTTCCTGGGATGCCAGTGCAAGATCTTCGTTGGTGACGGGCGTTGGCAGCCGGCCATCCCCGCCGGCAAGGTCGCGCCCAATCAGCTCCACGATGCAGGTGCCAGCCCCATGGATGCCGGCTACCAGATCCAGCAGCAGATCGCACTCCGGATCGAAGATGCCGGCGACCCCGGCAAGCCTGTCCGCCCTTCCGTCCTCCAAGTGGTCCTGCAGACACTCGGACAACGCGACCAGTCTCCGCGCCTCGATACAGGCTTGCTCGAATGCTGAAAGTTCCATGCTTGCAGTCACCGATTGAACGTTGACAAAGCGCCAGCAACTGCAGGACCGGTGCAGGCGCGAGCCACATCCTAGCGAGCGACTGCGGCGATCAGCTCACATGCAAAAAGCCCGTGTGCGTCTGATCACTAAGCACGTTGATTTTCATGGCAAATCGCAGTTTTCCTGTCGATGATCAAGGCCATGCGAGGCGTCTGCACGCCCGATCCATGCCGCCAAGTGCCTTCCCGAGCGACCTGGCAACAAACGTTCCTTAAAGAGGAGGCAACGCTTTGCTGGACAGCACCGATGAACTCTATGACCTGACCTCCTGGTTGCTGATCCTGGAGAAAGTCGTCGAGCAAAGCGCCAACATGGTGGTGATCACCGACGCAGAGCAGCGCATCAGATGGGTGAACCAGACCTATACCCGGGTGACCGGATGGTCGCTGGACGAAGTGCAGGGCAGACGCGCGGGTGAGGTGCTGCGCGGACCGCTGACCGACAGACGGGTCAGCCAACGCCTGGGCAACCAGCTGCGACTGGGACGATCGGTCTCCGGCGCCGAGATGATCAACTACCGCAAAAACGGCGAGCCCTACACCGTCACGCTGAACATAGAACCCATCCGCGATGGACGGGGTCAGGTGCTGGCCTATTTTTCCATCCAGAGCGATGTCAGTGAACGGCGGGCGCTCGAGAGTGCCAACGTCCAACTGCAGCACCACCTGCAGGTGGCACAGCGCCTGGCGCGGCTTGGCCGCGTAGAGTTCAACGCCGACACGAAGTCGATGCAGTGGTCCAGCGAGGTGTATTCGATTCTGGAACTGCCCGAGGAAGGAACACCCAAGACCTTCCGGGATCTTCTCAAATACGTCTGCCCCGAGGCGCAACAGGACCTGCAACTTCGCCTGCAGCGCGTCATGCAAACCGGAGACGAGTTCGACCATGAACTGCCGATCACGACCCACCGTGGCCGCCGACGCTGGGTTCGCTGCCGCGGGGTCCCTGAAAGACACGGCACCGGCATCCGTTCTCCAGGTACCTGGACCATCCAGGATGTCACGGTCTACAGGGAACTGCTCGAACAGAAACGCCTGACCAACGAGAAGCTGCAGGCCATGGTCGAAGAGCGAACGCGCCACCTCGAAGAGGCCAACCAGTCACTTGAAGCGTTTTCACACGCCCTTTCGCACGACCTGAAAAAGCCGATCCGGCACATGGTCAGCTACGCCCAGATCGTGCAGGAGACCCTGGCCTCGGACGACATTGCAACTGCCAGGGCCTATTGCCACAAGATCGTGGATGCGGGCATGCGCATGCAGTCCCTGATTGACGGCATGCTGGAGTTCTCGCGCATGGGACGCAGAGGTATCAGCCCGGTCTGGGTTGCGATGTCACAGCTGGGCAAGGACTGCCTGGGTGATGTCGCAGCGTCCTTTCAGGATCGGCCATTTTGCGTGACCGGACTGGAGTCCCTGCCAGAGGTCTGGGCAGACCCGGTGTTGCTGCGGGAAGTCTGGGCCAACCTGATCGACAACGCGTTCAAGTACAGCGCCGAACAGGCGTTGACCAGGCTGGACTTCGCCTGTGATGTCACCCATGGGGACTGGACCCTTTCGTTGCGGGACAACGGCTGCGGCTTCAACGACTCGATGCACTCGCACATCTTCCAGATGTTCGGGCGCGCGAATCCCGATGCTGCCATCGCAGGCGACGGGATTGGCTTGGCCTTGTGCCAGCGCATCGTGCAGGCACACGGAGGACGTATCTGGGCAGAGTCTGTGCCTGGTGAGGGTTCGACCTTCTACGTCCGTCTGCCACGAAGAATGACAGGATCCAACTTCGGAGATCTCTGACAAGGACAGGACCCAACGGTCTGTCAGCGCGCTCCACAGACGCGTCGCCCGGCTACGCCCCAACAGATGGGGTCAATCGTGCTCGCAATGCACCCATCACCAGATCTTCCAGGGTGCCTTGGTGCTGGCCCAGAGGCTTTCAAGATAGTTCTTGTCGCGCAGCGTATCCATGTTCTGCCAGAAGCCTTCGTGGCGATGTGCCGCCAGCTTGCCTTCGTGCGCCAGTTGCGTGAGAGGCTCCTGTTCCAGAACACATTCGTCGCCCGGGAAATAGTCGAACACCCCGGGCTCCATGACGAAGAAGCCACCATTGATCCACGCCCCGTCCCCTTTGGTCTTTTCGCTGAAGTTGTGGATCTTGCTGTCGTCCTCTTTGAGGGCAAAAGCCCCGAAGCGCCCAGGCGGCTGCACGGCGGTCAAGGTCGCCACCGCTTTCTGCTCATGGTGAAAAGCCAGCAGCTTGTTCATGTCCATGTCGCAGACGCCGTCCCCATACGTCAGGCAGAACGCCTCACCCTCCACATAGTCCTTGATTCGCTTGATGCGCCCGCCGGTCATGGTCGTTTCGCCGGTGTCGACCAATGTCACCCGCCACGGCTCGGCCTGGGTGTGGTGCACGTCCATCTTGTTGTTCTTGATGTCGAAAGTGAAATCGGCCGTGTGGAGGAAATAGTTGGCGAAGTACTCTTTGATCACATAGCCCTTGTAGCCGCAGCAGATGATGAAGTCGTTGATTCCCGCCTTGGAATAGATCTTCATGATGTGCCAGAGCATGGGCTTGCCACCAATTTCGATCATGGGTTTGGGCTTGGTGGCACTTTCCTCGCTGATCCGGGTTCCGTAGCCTCCCGCCAAAATGACTGCTTTCATTTCCTTGCGCCCTTGCCTGGGTTGTTCAATCTGTCCGAATGAGAAATATTGAGGGGCTGGCTCAGCCGCTTTCAGCGAACGCCCATTTTCCAGAAATCATGAGGGGACAAATCCTTCATCTTCCTGCCGGAAAAAATCACTTTCAGCACCACCCACACCGGCACCACAATGTCGTGAATCATCCTGGCCAACAGGATCGGCACGCACGCCAGCATGAGCAAATACGAATCCGCTCCACGCCGGATATAGGCCAGCGACCGGAAGAACAGGTGGATTTTGCGAATCACATGGCCCAGATAGGTCAGAGCCGGGTGGCGTGCGTGCTGCGGCACGTCATGCGCCGGTTTGCTGGTCATGGTCTTGCGCCACAAGGGCTTGTCCAGTGATGCCAGAACGAAATTGCCCTTGGCCGCCAGGAAATACAGGGATGGGAAAGCAACGTTGTAAACCGTGGTGATTTTCGGAAACAGCCACAGCTTGTATGCAATGTCCTCGGCGCGCTGGCGCCGGATGAGCGCGTGGTTGCTGCGGTCCAGCAACTGTTTGGTCAGCTTGTAGATTCTCACCAGCGCATACCGGTGCCCGTAGTCTTCAATGACCGGTTCGCCTTCGTATTCCTGCGCCTCTCTGTTGAAGAGGCGGTAGGGGCAGAATGCCAATATCGCGTCGGGTTCCGCGAGCAGTTTGTTGAGCAGAACCTCTACAAACTCCGGCTCCCAGTGGTCATCGGCCGCCGCCCACATGAAAAACTCGCCTGTGGCCTGCTCGGCAACAAACGTCCAGTTGCCGGGCAGCCCGAGGTTCTTCTCCTGCCGCACGTATCTGATCCGAGGGTCCTGAGCGCAGTATTTCTGGCAAATCTGCGCTGTGGCGTCGGTGGATGCGTTGTCGGACAAGATCAGTTCGATATTTCGATAGGTTTGCCCCAGGAGGCAATCCAGTGTGCGCGCCAAGGATTTTTCACCGTTGTACACCGGGACACCAATACTGACCAACGGAGCATTGTTCATTTTTTGCCCAGACGCAGATATTCAGATCCACACCGGTTTCAATTGCTGAAATAGGCGTTTTGCTCGGCACGGAGTTGGTCGCTCAAGCGGCCTTCCGGCACCGTGACATCGTCCATGCACAGCACCTGGTCCTTGGGAACGTCGTGCTTGAGGCGGCATCCCTCGGCCAAACCCATCGGCAGCAGACGGCCCTGATTCACCACCTGCGAGTTTTCGGCCAATCCGTAGGTCATGTAGCCGCCAATGCCATCAATCAATTGACCAGCTTTCAGGTCGATTTTTGCGGTGGCCACCACATCCACGCACGGGCCGGCGATGGGCGCAATCGCCGCATCGGAGAACAACACCGCGCGCGCCACCGTATTGGGTACCTCAAAGTGGCACAGGTGGTAAGGCGTATAGAAGCAATACAGCGGCCCTTCGCCCAGCTTGTACAGATTGAGGTAGTGCTTTTGCTGAGGATGGTCATGGGTGCCCAGCACAAAAACGCCCGGGTTGGGAGCGGCCCCCACCACGTAATCCACAATGCCCGGGCCTTGCAGCAGTTCTTCCAGCGGATACCAATTCACCGCCTCGGTAATGGGAGTGCCGGCTTCCACCGTGGGCCCGAACATGCCGCGTTGGGCCACCCGCATGCCGGTGGCGTTGGCCACAATGGCCTGCTCGTACGAAATCTTGGTGCCATCGGCAAATGAGGTCACCATGGCGGGGTTCTGCCCCCACTTTTTGGCAAATCCTTCCTGCGTGGTCGGATTGCGATAGGGATCGTGCAAGCCCTTGATGTTGCCGCACAGGACGGGCTTCACCCCTATTCCCTTGACGAATCGGTACAGATTCATGATCACGCCGGGCTGGTCGCCATCCACATTGGTGAGCACCACACCGGCCTTGTCGGCATAGACCTTGAGAATCGGGCCCACCGTGCCGTCCAGCTCGGCATTCATCATGATCACGTGCTTGCCGTGCTGGATGGCCCTGAAAACCACCTGGGCGCTGAATTCCACCGCGCCGGTCACCTCGATGATCGCGTCGATGCCCTGCGCCTCGCAAAGCAGAAACGCGTCGTCGGTGATCGCGTAACGGTCTTGCGCGATCGCATCTTCGAGCTGCGCCACGGTTTCAACCACCGCCACGTCCTGGACATTGGCCTCCTTGTAGGCGCGCCGGGCTTGATCGAGGGTCCGGTTGGACACGGCCACCAGCTTCATGCCCGGGGTGGACTGGATGATTTGCAGCGCCACCCCGCGCCCCATGAATCCCGCGCCCACCATGGCCACCCGCACCGGGTTGTTCTCGGCCTGGCGCTTCTTCAATGCGCTGTCAATGATGATCATGATCTTGAATATTCAATTCGTGAGGCGGCACCCGGGCTGGGCGGACCGATATGGCGGCTATTGCGCTCAGATGTTCATGTCGGGCCAGCTGGCGTCTTTGTCGGAAATCACTTTGACCTCCTGCGGCCAGATGATTCCCAGCGCCGGGTCGTTGTATCGGAGGCCACGCTCCGAACCCGGGTGGTACACCTGCGAAACCTGGTAGGTGACTTCGCAATCGTCCACCAGGGTGATGAATCCATGCGCGAAATGCTGGGGAACGAACAGCATGCGGTGATTGCTGCTGGTCAACTCCACACCGATCCACTGCCGGTAGGTCGGAGATTCCGGGCGGATGTCCACAATGACATCGTAGATGGCGCCCTGCGTGCATCTCACCAGCTTGGTTTCGGCATAGGGCGATTCCTGGTAGTGCATGCCGCGCAATGTGCCCTGGTGTTTGCTCAGGGACACATTGGTCTGAACCACCTTGCTGATCAGACCATGCCGCTCGAACTCGTCCTGGCAGAAAGACCGGGCGAAAAAACCGCGGGAATCGCCGCGCTTCTCCAGATCAATGACATAGGCACCCGCCAGTTTGGTTTCGGTGAAGATCATCAAACGCTCCAGAACAACTTGCCGTCAATCTGGCGGGTGCGGATGAGGTATTCAATCTGCTTGAGGCGGGTGAAGGCCCGGAAGTTGAAGATTTCGGGCGCCATGTCGATGCGTTTGAACACTTCGTAGAGTTGTTCGGCACCAATCCTGGCATTTCGTTTGCATTTGAAGCCCAGCTGGTTGCTGATCTTGTCAAACGACACCCGGTAGCTGCGGTTGTCCGCATCGTGCTGGCCAAAACTGAGCGCGCATCCGGTGAAGGTCTCGGCAACGATTTCGGCGATTTCCTTGACCCGGTAATTGTCGGAGGTGGCGCCCACATTGAAGATCTGGTTGTGCACCTTCTCGCGCGGCGCTTCCAGCACGCAGCCGATGGCATCACAAATGTCCAGCACATGCACCAGCGGGCGCCACGGTTGTCCGTCGCTGGTCATCTTGATTTCCTGGGTGGTCCATGCCAGTCCGGACAGGTTGTTCAGCACGATGTCAAAGCGCATGCGCGGAGACGGCCCATAGGCCGTCGCATTGCGCAGGAAGGTCGGACTGAAATGCTCGGAGGCCAGCGGCGACACGTCGCGCTCGACTTTCACCTTGCACTTGGCATAGGCGGTTTGTGGATCGGTATCGGATTCTTCGGTCTTGAAATCGTCCCCGCCAATGCCATACACGCTGCAGGAAGACGTGTAAACAAAACGGCTCACACCGACGTTCTTGCACTTCTTGGCCAATTCCACCGAGCCCACATGATTGATTTCATAGGTGATGTCGTGGTTGAGCTTGCCCAACGGGTCATTGGACAATTCGGCCAGATGCACCACCGCCTCGAATCCCTCAAGGTCTTTTTCGGTGATGTTGCGAATGTCCTTGCTGATCCATTGCGGCGATCTTTTGACGGCATTGAACAGCCAGCCGTCCCGGTAGAAACCGGTATCGATGCCGACCACCTCATGCCCCCGCTCCAGCAGGACCGAACCCAGCAAACTCCCAATATAGCCATCGATCCCGGTAACCAGTACTTTCACAGCCATTCCGCCTTTGTAAATAACTTCAGGTGTTTCGAAAGGTGATTCTGGTGCCTGACCCGATGCACATGATTTCGCCAAACAACCTCAAACCCCGGAGGGGTATTGTGTTTAGGGCACACCCAGCACGGCGAAATATTCACCTCGTTTTCGAGGATAGCCCGCCAAGTGTGAACGACTCAATGCCGGATCGCACGAAGCTTGACCTAGCTCAATTTCGAATTGCAATGCAGGCTCGGTTCGGCGCCGATGTGTGGCGCGATCCACTGCATTTAAGTGGAATTTAAGTCGCACATAACCCGCGCTTAAGCCGCGCACATGTACAGCGGAGATGAAGTCCCCTTGAAAACCTGAACCAGCCGGGAAGCATTGAATTCCCATCAACGCAGTTTCTGCATGAAGCAGTCCAGATTCGGCGAAGCGCAGATGGTCGGCCTCCTCAAGGAGGTCGAGATGGGTGACCGAAAGCTCTGGCCCGTTGCACGCGACGACTCCGGGGTCATCACCTTCTTCCAGACGCACATGAGGTCCGGAGTTCATCGCTCACGCACTGTCCCCAACCTCTGCTTGTGACCGGCTCAGGAGTTCGAGGGGACCTCAAAGGAACCTTTGGTCCCCCTGGCTGATCACAGTCATCTTGCGTTTTGGGAACCACATGAGCTATCCAGTACCTGGCAATGAAGCAAAGCGATTGAAGGCTCTGCATGCCTTCCAGATCCTAGACTCGCTGCCACAAAAGATGTTCGATGACATCACGGCACTCGCAGCGGGAATCTGTGGCACCCCAATGGCACTGATCACTCTTGTCGATGCCGAGAGGCAGTGGTTCAAGTCACGCCGAGGTGTTGAACTAAGCGAGACACCTCGCGACGAGTCGTTCTGTGCACGCACCATCATGGATTCAGACCATGTGCTCGCAGTCCGTGACGCCGCGCAAGATCCACGGTTCTCCGAACTGTCGCTGGTTGTAGACGGCAACCTCAGGTTCTATGCAGGGGCGCCGATCGTGACAGGAGACGGCCTGGCTTTGGGCGCGGTCTGCGTGCTCGACACAGAGCCTCGCACCATTTCTCCGGAGCTGCAGCGCCAGCTTCAGCGTCTGGCAGATCTGACCATGGGATTGATAGAACACGAGGCTCGGCGGCGGCGCGAGTCTCAGGCGATGTTGGGACTTGTGCGAAGGAACGAACGCGTCATACGGAGTGTCATCGACGAGGGCAGAGAGCTCTGCTCATTTATTGATCCTCAGCACCGCTTTCTGTATGTCAACCCCGCCTATGAGACGCACTGGGTGCAGCCTCGCGAACAGTTGATCGGCATGCACGTTGAGGAGCTACTGGGCCCAGAGCTCTACCGCGACTCGGTCAAAGCGGGGATCAACCAAGCTCTTGCTGGTCACGATGCCCCATTGGAACTTGTGATCGATTTTCCCGGCGTCGGGAAAAGGCACCTGGAGCTCAGATATTTGCCCGCCCACGATGAGGATGGCCGCATTTTCGGCGTGGTGGAGCGCTGTCGTGATGTGACCGACTTGGTTCTTCAAGCCCAGCAACTGCGACAGCACGTGGCGGAGTTGCAGAGGAGAAGAGTGCTGCAGGACAAGTATCTGCATGCCATATCCCATGACTTGAAAGAGCCGGTGAATGCCATCACCAACGCGACCCCGCTGCTGGTAGAGAAGATGAGCGGAAACTTGTCACCCATAGCAGCACGGTGTCTGAAGTACATCGAGCAGGCCGGGCGGCGGTTAGACAGCCTGCTTGAGGACATGCGCACATTCGGCGAGGTGGAGACCGGTGGGGAACTGTCGAAGTCCGTGCGGCCGGCATTCATTCTGGTGCACACCAGCCTCGCACACATGAAGGATCTTGTTGAACGCTACGAGGTAAGTTTCACCGCGCAGGTTGACGGCGATCTTGTGGTGAATGAGGCGGCGTTCGATCTTGGATTGCGCAGTGCAATCGCGCATCTCCTGAGAACTTCATCATCAACCACGGCACTCATTGATATCAAGCTGGACATCGCTGACGGAATGTCAAGGTTGGCCGTCGTCGACCAGGGCGGCAGTACTCCATTGCCGCGCATCGAATCTGATGACATGAAGGATGAGGCGCAAATGGACAAGGTCACTGAATCCTCCCTTCTCTTGTGGACTGCCCGGCAGATAGCCATGGCCCATGGAGGGTGGCTTCAAGAGGAGTCACCCCTCGAAGGTGGTCGATCCTTGATCTTCATGTTGCCCAGGAGGCTTGTGCATGATGTTTGACCGAGTTGTATTGATCGACGACAACGAAACGGACAACTTCTTTCACCGCATTGCTCTTCAGAAAGCCGGGTTCGAGGGAGAAGTGCTCGAGTTTGATCGGCCAACACATGGGCTCGCATTCCTGTTGAAGGACCAGATTTCTGTACCCACCTGCGTGTTCCTGGACATCAACATGCCATTGCTCAGTGGCTTCGAAGTGGCTCAGTCCTTGACCAGGGAACTGAAGCCTCGTGCGCTCTTCAAGCTCACCATGCTCACATCGTCCAATTGGTCGGAGGACCGGCGTCGCGCACAGGCCTTGCCTCTGATCACAGGCTATCTGGTCAAGCCGCTTACCTCATCTCAGGCGCGAGAGGTGCTAGAACGAGGGTAACGTCAGAACGTGCTGCGAGCAAAGCCTGCTATCTGGAGCAGTGGGCTGCTGCCGGTTTCAAAGACACCTTGTTAAGGTGGAAGATGAAACTGGAGGTGGCAGATGGTCACGAGAAGGAAATTCAGCCGCGAGTTCAAGCTCGAGGCGGTCAAGCTCGGTCACCGAGCGAGGCGTGGCTGTGGCCCAGGCGGCCAAGGACTTGGACGTTCACGAGAACGTGCTGCGCAAGTGGGTTCGTGAGCCGCGAGACGAGCCCCAGGAGGCGTTTCCCGGCAACGGTAAGCAAAGGACCCAGGACGCCGAGATAGCGCGGCTGCGCAAGGAAGTGGCCAAGCTCAAGATGGAGCGCGACATCCTGAAAAAAGCCGCGGCCTACTTCGCGAAGGAGTCGATGTGAAGTTCGGCTTCGTGGCGAAACACCGAGGGGCCTGGCCGGTCAATCTGCTGTGCGAGGCGCTCGGTGTCTCGCGAGGCAGCTTCTACGCCTGGCTCACATGGCCCAGGAGCCGGCGTAGTCTCAGCGACGAGGTGTTGGGTGCGCATGTGCACCAGAGCTTCGTGCGCAGTGACCGCACCTACGGGGCACGGCGTGTGTGGCACGACGTGCTGGAACAAGGTCAGGCTTGTGGTCTGCACCGCATCGAACGGCTCATGCGAGAGCAGGCATTGCGTGCCAGGCCACGGCGACGCGGATTGCCCAAGGACCGTGGCGCGCGCAGTGCCGTGGCCGACAACGTGCTGAACCGCCAGTTCCAGGCCGATGGCCCGAACCAGAAATGGGTAGCCGACTTCACATACATCTGGACGGCAGAAGGCTGGCTGTACGTGGCGGCGGTGCTGGACCTGTACTCGCGGCGCATCGTGGGTTGGTCGATGCAGGAGAGCATGACCTCGCAGCTCGTGGTGGATGCGCTGATGACGGCCGTGTGGCGCCGGGGCAAGCCGGTGGCCTTGCTGCATCACTCGGACCTGGGCAGTCAGTACACCAGTGAGCACTTCCAGAAGCTGCTGAACGAACAAGGTATCACTTGCAGCATGAGCAGGGCTGGAGAGGTCTGGGACAACTCGGCAATGGAGAGCTTCTTCAGTTCTCTCAAGACCGAGCGCACGGCCAGGAAGGTGTACCGGACGCGAGGGCAGGCCCGTTCAGACGTGTTCGACTACATCGAGTGCTTCTACAACCCGAGGCGCCGGCATTCGACGCTCGGCTATCTCAGTCCCGTACAGTTCGAGCAAGCTCAAAAAGCTTAGGTCGTTGTCAATGGAACCGGCAGCAGCCCACTTGGGTTTGCGCTGCTCAAGGGCCATGTTCAAC